>NZ_LBMJ01000001.1:0-600000 GCF_001413925.1 Nonlabens sp. YIK11 | reverse complement strand
GCGTTGATTCTCCTCACCTTGTTCTGCATTGGCATCCTTCAACTTCAAAAGATCATGAATGATTTCACTCATTTGTTGTTGAACTTCTCTATTAAAGCCTTGATCCAGTAACTTTCGTTCAACACCTTTCATGGCGCCTGTAATCTCATCTACCTTCTTTTGAAGACCTTCATGAATGATCATGTCCTCAAGCTGATTGCGCAAATCCTGTTGCTGCTTGTAGATTTCATAAATACGTTGGCTTTCCTCCTCGCTTTCTCTATAAGAATTTTCTTCCTCATCACCATCATTGGATCCATTTCCTGACCCTTTTCCATCACCTTCCTTTCCGTCGCCTTTAGCTCCAGTTCCATTTTGACCTTCGCGACCTTTACCTTTAGATTCACCAGACTTACCTTCACTGGTAGAACCTTCACCAGATTTGCCGTTAGTTCCTGTCGTTCCGCTTGAACCTTGCTGCCCAGCTTTACCCGATTGACCTTCCTGCCCAGACTCACCTGCTTTTCCTTGACCCGGTTTATTACCTTGTTCTCCCTTGTTGCCTTGCTTTCTTTCCTTTCCTTGTTGACCTTCCTTTCCTTTGTTTCCTTCCTTGCCCTCTTCACCTTCCTTTTGGAGACTTTCCTGTTGACGAATCAAATCGGGTAACTGGAATCCTGCTCCTTGACCAGATTTACCTGGTTTTCCAGGGCCAATATTAGGATTGTTGGCACTATCCAGAACATCACTAAGTAAGACAGCTAGCGTATTAGCGCTTCCTAAGGTGAACTGCTGGGAAACCTGACCTTGATTAAGGTCAAACTCTGCGAGCTGTTCCATGGACTTATCCATGTAATAATAGATATCTACGACTTCTTCGTTAATTTCCTTACCAAGATCTGCGTTGCGTGATGAAAGGGTGAAAAGACTATCATCGACGTGTTTGAAAGCGAGCTCCAACTCCTTTTGAGATCTAAGGCTCTTGCCCAATCTTGGACTGTTGGATTTCAAAGATTTTACATCCTCTAAAACGGTCTCTTGGGACTGAGAAAACAACACCAAATTATCCAATATTTGTCTTAACATTTCCAGATCCTCTTCCATTTGCTCGCCTTCCATGGAATTCATGTCCTGTTCCATGGCAGCGGCTTGCTTTTTCATCTTATCTGCTGCACTTTTTTGTTTAGGCTTGGCTTGTTGCGCGTTCTTATTTTTCAAAGATTCTGAGGCATCTTTTTGATCAGACTTTATATCATCAGATTCCTGTGGATCAAATTCTAGGTCCATAGGCTTCTGTAAGTCGTTATTCTCTTTCTCTAATTCACGCAGCTCTTTCTCCCATTGTTCATATTCTTGATTAAGTTTGTCTTGATCTTGCTTGGTATTGCCAGCAGCATCCTTCTTGGATTGTTCTTCTTGACGTTCAGCCATCTCCATAAGTTTGCGACCCAATTGCTCATACTTTTGGGCTACGTAATAACGTTTGGTCAATTCCAGCAACTGTTTTAAGCTTCGTTGTTGTTCCCTGGTTTTCTTTTGGGATTTTTCTAATTGCTCTTGAAGCTCCTCTTTAGAAAGCTTGTCTTGATACTCCTCTATTTGTTTGAGTAACTCTTCATTCTTCTTGGATTCTGCGGCGGTTTCTTGAAGTCGTTCCTGCAGTTTTGCCTTTTTGGGATCATCCTTGGGAGCTGTCTTATCCAATTGATTCTCCAGACGATTGAGCTGTTTTTGAATGTCCTGTTCCTTCTTTTGCTGGTTCTTGACCGCTTGATCTAATTTACGCTTATCATTAAAGCTGCGATCGTCCTTTTCAATCTGGTCTTGAGACAACTCTTTGATAACATCTTGTTCCTTTTGTTGTTCTTTTAGCGCCTTCTCAAGATTGGACAAAGATTCCTTTTGTTCTTGAAGCTGCAAGTCCTCTTCTTGGTCCATAGTGGCTTTATTAAAGCTATAAACCTCTGATTTCGTGGATTTAAAACGATTAACAGCGTCATTATCAATGACTTCAAAATAAAAGTTATAGGTGTTGCCTGGTTCTAAAGCGAGATTCCCAGGAAAAGATTGCACAAATTGCTGGTACGTACCGCCGGAGTTAGGCAAGGCAATCACCTTCTTGTCATTGGCTTCGTTATTCTTATAATACACTAGTTGCAAGAATCGAATTCCATAATCGTCGGCAGCTTGACCTTTAAAGTACATGATGCGGTCGTCTAGGGAATCGCGCTTCATTTCCATGGAAAGTTCTGGATACTCGTCTGCAACCACCTCGATCTTGAAATCCAATTGTTCATGATCTCGTACTTTGTTGTTTGAAGTCACAATGGAGTATGATAGCGGTTGTGATATCGCTTTCGCGAAAGCGAACAAACCACCAGCCTCATTTTCAAAATTGGAGTTTTTGTCTGCTGTTCTAAACTGCACTAGATCTGTGGCAGTAGTGTTAACACGCCAGATTATATTGGTACCTTGAGGCACCAGCGCATTTCCGGTACTTTTTAAAATCTCATCTTTCTTACCCGTGTAAGATGGATAGTCCATTTGCAGCTCAAATCCTTGTATGGTAGGCACCTTATCTACATTGAGGACATAATCTGTACTACGCAACTCATTAGCCATCAAGTAAAACGATGTGTTGGAAGTCGGTCGCTCAAATGTGAATGAATATGTTTCTAAATCCTGCTGATTCAAATAAAAGCTCTGACCATCTACTACGATAGATGCGTTTTCTGGCAATCGAGTACCGGCAACCTTTACGTTTAATATAAAAGGAGCGTTTTCCAGAGCATCTAGGTTCTCATTAGTTACTTCAAAGCGAAAAGGTGCTGGCGGTATGTAATCGGTTTTATAATCTGCCACTCTCGAGGCACTTGTAATCACATCATTGTTTCCCGTGGCGATAAGCGCGCCTATGATGATAATGGGAACAGCTAGATATTTGAGATACTGCTTGTTATTATTAAAATCGATCGCGAGGCTAAAAGGAATGGGCTTAAGATCCTCGCTTTTTTGATTGATACTTGCCCATGTGAGTTCGTCATCGCCACCATTGGCATGCAGCTGTAATACATTAACCAGCTTATCAGAAACTTCGGGAAAATGATTGCCTATCATCTCGCTAGCGTCCCGGAAATCTATACCTGAGAAAAGCTTGACCAATCGCGCAATAGGAATCGCAACAAACTTGAAGAGCAGTCCCAACTCTACCAGGATAAACGACCAAAACAAAATGGTACGTCCCAACTTATTCAACCAGAAAAAATATTCTACTACCGCAACAGTAATGAAATACAACAAACCTATCGCTAGAAACAAGATCACACCACGTATCAATTCATTCACATAATACTTGCGTATGAAGCGGTTGAGTTTTTGTTCTATGATCTGGAAATTGGTCATTCCTTAATTCGATTTTCTGTTGGTGCCAGTGTTACACAAGTATAGCGCATATCTAGCTGGCATACAATACGCTATTACAGTCGTTTTAGTAGTGAATTACTTAAATGCTATTAATCTTTCATCTATTTGAGCTACCACATGGATAGCTTCAAATATCTTACCGATTATGCATTTGCACCGACCGTTCTTTACACGCCATGAAGTTTGATTCCTTTCCATCTCTACTGCCTATCTTTGCAACCTCAAAAATTGCCTAAGTTATGAGTACCAATGTACGTGTAAGATTTGCTCCTAGTCCAACCGGACCTTTACATATAGGTGGTGTACGCACTGCCCTATTCAACTATTTGTTCGCGAAAAAACATAACGGAACCTTCATACTACGTATTGAAGATACCGACCAGAATAGATATGTTGAAGGAGCCGAAGATTATATCGTTGAATCTCTTAACTGGTGCAACATCCCTTATGATGAAGGACCAGGAAAAGATGGTGGCCACGGACCGTATCGTCAAAGTGAGCGCAAGGACCGCTATAAAAAATATGCCCTGCAACTCATTGAAAATGGCGCTGCTTATTATGCCTTTGACACTGCAGAAGAACTCGCAGATGCCAGAACCACTGCTGAAGCGAACAAAGAGACCTTTATCTATAACCATCACAATAGACTACAATTCAAAAATTCCCTAACACTTACCGAAGGTGAAGTACAGGAAAGAATAGATCGTGGTGATGATTATGTGATAAGGTTCAAGCCAGAGATCAAGACGCTCTTTATGTTTGACGAGATACGTAAGGGCATTGAGATCGATACCAGCTTGTTGGATGACAAAGTGTTGTTCAAAAGTGACGGCATGCCTACCTATCACCTGGCTAATATTGTAGACGATCATGAGATGGAAATCTCGCATGTGATTCGTGGAGAAGAATGGTTGCCTAGCATGGCGCTACACGTTTTGCTTTACGAGAGCCTAAAATGGGAAGCTCCTAAGTTTGCGCATTTACCATTGATCCTTAAACCTACCGGTAAAGGAAAACTAAGCAAGCGCGACGGTGATAAAATGGGCTTTCCCGTATTCCCATTGGAATGGAATCCAGAAAACGGTGAGAAGAGCAGCGGTTATCGTGAGGACGGCTACCTACCAGAAGCCGTCGTGAACATGCTGGCCTTTTTAGGTTGGAATCCTGGAACAGAACAAGAGATTTTCTCTTTGGAAGAGCTGGTACAAGCGTTTTCCCTCGAACATGTCAATAATTCTGGAGCAAAGTTTGATCCAGAGAAAACCAAATGGTTCCAGCAGCAGTGGTTTGTACAGCAGGATGATGCTGTTGTGGGTGACGCTTTCGCGAAAGCGTTACAATCCAAAAACATTGATTACGGTTCGCAAGATTATGTCAACATCGTCGTTGGGCTGGTAAAAGAGCGAGCCGTGTTTGTGGAAGATCTTTTTGAACTGGCCGGATTTTTCTTTATTGCTCCCAAAGAATTTGATGAGAAAGCCGCTTCTAAATCTTGGAAAGAAGACACTTCAGGAATCATGAAAAATGTCATCGAAGTAATCATTAATACAGACGACGATAGCGCGGTAGGATTGAGTGATGCCGTAAAAGGATGGATCAAGGAACAAGAAATGGGTTTTGGCAAAGTGATGATGCCGTTGCGTCTATCCCTTGTGGGAAGTCTTATTGGACCTGATGTTTTTGAAATCGCAAGTCTGATAGGAAAGCAGGAAACCGTTTCTAGAATTTCCTATGCTATTGAAAAGCTTGGGTAAACTTCTGTCCTTTTTTAAATAGGAAGATTTAGAAGTAAACCCTTACACCAGCGCTTAAGTAACCTAAATTACCCTCAAGCTCGTTCCCTAAGGTATCCACACTATCCAACGCGTCAAAAAAAGCGTAATGGTAATGTGCGGTAAGTCTTATGCCGTTCGTTCCTGCACTAAAACCAACGACACCATTAAGATTGATAGGATTGGTTTTCTCAAATTCTTCCAGTATTACTGGTACATCTGTTCCTACTAACCTAGAGCTATCGACATCGTCAAATTTGAACTCACCATTAAGCATCAATGCTGGACCAGCTTCAAGTGTGAAATATTCGGTTTGAAAAGGCCTAAAAGCAGCTAAAAGTTTGACTTCTGCGCCTAGCATGCTGGACGAAATCGTCTGGCCAGTGCCAAATTCTTCAAAATCGATATTATGATTGAAGATCCCGATGGAATACACCACATCAAAAAACCTGTTGAATTCCCCACGAGTATCAAAATAACCCGAGTAGCCTACTTGAGTTTGACTGGCTACCTGATCGCTATCCAATTGTAAAAAGGTCGCATCTGCACCTAAACCTAGACGGTTGATTTTACTAGAAAAGCGTTGGGCATTGCTTTGATTTAAAGCAAGAAACGCGATGATCAGGACTAAATAGGGCTTCATAAAGTGTTACTATTTGGGTAAACATAAGACTAATCGTATGTATATTAACGCTAATCAAATCTAATTTCTATGGACTTATTTATTTTACCGGTCATTGTCGTCATCGGTATTTTTTTATTATTCAGCGTGTTTTTCACGGTGAAGCAGCAGACGTCTGCCATCATTGAACGTTTTGGAAGATTTACTAGCATTCGTAATTCTGGACTGCAGTTAAAAGTACCACTCATTGACAAGGTAGCTGGACGCATCAATTTAAAAATTCAGCAACTGGATGTTATTGTAGAAACCAAAACTAAGGATGACGTATTCGTCCGTTTGAAGATTTCTGTACAATTCCAGGTACGTCGCGAGAAGGTTTATGATGCCTTCTATAGACTACAAAATCCACACGATCAAATCACAGCTTATGTATTTGACGTGGTACGTGCCGAGGTTCCTAAGATGAAACTGGATTATGTTTTTGAAAAGAAGGATGATATTGCGATTGCCGTAAAACGTGAATTGAACGAAGCCATGATGGATTATGGTTATGACATCATTAAAACGCTTGTAACAGACATTGATCCTGATGTACAGGTTAAGGCTGCCATGAACCGTATTAATGCCTCAGAACGTGAAAAAACAGCTGCAGAATATGAGGCAGAAGCAGAACGTATCAAAATCGTTGCAAAAGCTCGCGCCGAAGCAGAATCCAAGCGTCTACAAGGTCAAGGTATCGCAGACCAGCGTCGCGAGATCGCTCGTGGTCTTGAAGAGTCCGTAGATGTACTGAACAATGTTGGTATCAATTCTCAAGAAGCCAGTGCGCTTATCGTTGTTACCCAACATTATGATACGCTACAATCAATCGGTGAGCATACGAATTCCAATCTTATCCTATTACCCAACTCGCCACAAGCCGGTAGTGACATGTTAAACAACATGATCGCCAGCTTTACAGCAAGTGCCCGTATAGGTGAAGAAATGAAGAAAGAGAACAGCAACAAGGGAATTGAGGCCAAGCCGAAACGCAAGCAGCAACCACCAGCTGAGGAATCTGGATATGATGACTAAATAAATATGGTCATTTCTTATAAACAAAAAACCGCTGATCTCTCGATCAGCGGTTTTTAATTTTATAGTAATTAAAAGTCCTATTTACCAATAAGCTTATTGGTCAACTTAAGAATCAAAGCATTTTTACCTATGCTTCCCAAAGCATTTGTGACCATGGTAATAGGTGAAAAACTCCTTTTAACGTCATCAATATCCATCTTCATCTTCTCAAAATCGATCTTACGTTCAAGTTCAAGAATTTGTAAATCCCTATCAATCTGTTCAAAATTATCGTAGATCTTCAAGCTCATTCGTTGGTTTTGGAAATGGAGAAATATCGTCAATACCTACTTCTTTCTTATCGTTGAAGTAAGCGATACTTGCTCTCGTTAAAATTAGTTTTCTAAGAACTGGTTTAAGGAAAATGGCACAAAGTATCATAATACCTACATACAAGATCCCAATAATCAAATACCCTAAGGCCTGACTGTTGAGTAATACACCTAGATATAATGCTCCAGCCACACTCATGAATAAAAGTGCGATCAATAGGAAAAATGCTAGTACAAACTTGTGAGCACCATCAATTGCAAACTTCATGCTTTTCTTAAAAAAGTCCAGCCTGTAATAAGCAATCGACGACTCAATATAAGTTTGAGCCGTCGTTGTTAAATCCTCAAAATTTTCTTTAATGCTTTTGCTCAAATCGATGGCTTATACGTTAGCTTTTACCTTGTCTACTGCTTCTTGTACAGTACCTGGCTTTTGCAACTTAGCGTTTTTTGCTCTTAATTGTTCTAGTTTGTCTTCTAGAGCAACAATAGCATCATCTGCTTTGTAACTAGCGCTAGATAAAGCACTGTCGATGCGCTCGCTTACGGTTCCTTTCAATTCAGTTGCCTTGTGGGTCAAACTGTTGTAAGTCTCACGAGTTTTCTTCTCAATGTCAGATTGAGTCTTTTTTGCTTGTCTCGTTAATTTTTTTCTGGTTTTCTCACCACTATCTGGTGCGTATAATAAAGCTGCTACTGCTCCTATTGCAGCACCTGCTGCTAATGCTATAATTGCGTTTCCTGACTTTGCCATTTTTGTAATATTAAATTGATTAATTGTTGATTACAAAGATAAAGCAGACAAATGCGAGGTTCGTTAATGGGTCGTTAACCTTACAGGCAAAAACTATTAAATCAATCCCAAAATTCAGAATTACCTAAAATTCTTGTTAAAACCCAGCGGATTTTATCACAGGTTATCATCAAAAGCCTTGTACCGCAAGAGCTAGAGAATGACAGAATGAAGAATTCAACGCTTTTAAATCGTGAAATGTTTGAGTATGTTTCGCTTTCGCGAAAGCGAACTCACTTTCAACAATAGCTACATTAATCAGCGTTCTCGACTTTTGCCCAAGTATCCCGCAAGGTCACCGTACGGTTAAATACCATATGGTCTGCAGTGGTGTCTGGATCCACACAGAAGTATCCCAAACGCTGGAACTGGACCGTTTCTCCTACTTTGAGGTTCTTCATGGCAGGTTCTGCCATTGCGGTGATCGTTTCTAGAGAATCCTTATTGACAAATTCCATAAAATCCTTTTCCTTATCGGTATCTGGTGACGGAACGGTGAATAATCGATCATACAAGCGAACCTCTACTGGCACGGCATGTTCTTTACTTACCCAGTGTAAAGTTCCTTTCACACGGCGCATGCTAGCCTCAGTACCGCTACCGCTTTTAGAATCTGGATCATAGGTAGCATGGATTTCTGTGATGTTACCATCAGCATCCTTGACACAGGATTCTCCCTTGATAATGTAGGCATTTTTGAGCCTGACCTCTTTACCTATGGAGAGTCTAAAATATTTCTTGTTGGCACTTTCTTTAAAGTCCTCACGCTCGATGTAGAGCTCTTTGGAAAAAGGGACTTCGCGGTAACCGCGAGACTCATCTTCCTGGCTGTTCTCTGCGTCCAGCATTTCAGTTTGTCCATCTGGATAGTTGGTAATGACCAATTTTACGGGATCCAGCACACACATCACGCGATCTGCTTTTTTGTTAAGGTCTTCCCGCAAATGAAACTCTAGGTGATTCATATCTACAAGGTTCTCTCTTCTTGCAATACCAACAGATTCTGCAAAGTTCTTGATGGCATCTGCCGTGTAGCCACGTCTTCGCAATCCACTAATAGTGGTCATTCTAGGGTCGTCCCATCCATTGACAACGCCTTGCTCTACCAACTGCTGCAACTTGCGCTTGCTCGTTACCGTATGCGATACGTTGCGTCTGGCAAACTCACGCTGCTTAGGTCTTATTTTATTAGGATCTACCAATTGATCGAGAAACCAATTATACAATTCTCTATGTGGTAAAAACTCTAGGGTACAAAAGGAATGTGTGATCTGCTCTATGTAGTCGCTCTCACCATGCGTCCAGTCATACATAGGATAGATTTTCCAATCTGTTCCCGTACGATGATGTGCACGGTCTACCACACGATACATGATGGGATCCCGCATGAGCATGTTGGTGGATTTCATATCGATTTTGGCACGCAGCACGTGTTCTGACTCACCATACTCGCCATTCTTCATGCCTTCAAATAGCTCCAGGTTTTCTTCTACGCTACGGTTTCTATATGGGCTGTCCACACCAGGTTCTGTAGGCGTTCCTTTTTGTTCTGCAATGGTGGCGCTGGATTGGGAATCTACATAGGCTTTTCCATCCTTGATAAGCTGTATCGCCCAATCATATAACTGCTGAAAGTAATCTGAAGCATAGCATAGATTGTCCCATTTGTAACCCAACCATTCCACGTCATTCTTGATGGCGTCGACAAATTTGGCTTCTTCCTTTGCAGGATTGGTATCGTCAAAACGCAAATTGACTGGCTGGCCATATTTTTCTCCCAACCCAAAGTTGAGGCAGATGGCACTGGCATGTCCTATGTGAAGAAAACCGTTAGGTTCTGGTGGGAATCTAAACCGTAATTTTTCTTTTTCAAGGCCATTTTCTAGGTCCTCGTCAATGATGTCTTCTATAAAATTGTTGCGCTTTACCGTATCGCTCATAACCGTGACGTTTAACTTACAAAGTTAAGGATTAGCACATTGATATTAGAGCGTTTCAACCATCACTTCAGCGACTCTTTTTGAGGTTCATTTTTATAAAATGTACGTAAGTTTCAGAGAAAACTATATCTTTTCTCGTGTGTGGTTGATGGAGAAATAGTTCGCTTTCGCGAAAGCGGACCACTTCTACCCTATTTCCATTCTTGTAAGGCTATTGATTCTCATTTCTTGATTCTATCTTTACCACATGCATAAAATTATCCTGAACAACGTTCGCGTCTATACCAATCACGGCTGTCTGACCGAAGAAGAACTGATAGGCAGTGAATATCGAGTAGATCTTGAAGTTACCACAGATCTTACCAAAAGCTCGCAAACAGACGACTTGAACGATACCGTGGATTATGTATACCTCAATAAAGTCATCAAAGAAGAAATGGCGGTGCGTTCCAAACTACTGGAACACGTGGCCCAACGCATCATTGATCGAATCTTTACGGATGAAAACATGGTGAAGGAAATACAGGTAAAGGTCTCAAAATTGAATCCACCACTAGGCGGTGATGTGGAGATGGTCACCATACAAATGGAGCAATCGCGTTAGATATTTGAGGTATTTAAAAATATCTATCTCAAGCCATCACGGTACATCTATATAATTTACTACTTTTGCAGTCCCAATAATTTAGGGCGTCATGGCCGAGTGGCTAGGCAAAGGTCTGCAAAACCTTGTACAGCGGTTCGAATCCGCTTGACGCCTCTACAAAAATCCCTAGTCTTACGGCTGGGGATTTTGTTTTGTACTATCTATGAGTTTTAGGATATCGTCCTCTTCCTCCAGCGGGATTTCTGGTTTATTGCCTTGAGAACTAGGATCAAAAACAGATTCTTGATCTGTCTTGGTTTCTGGGACTTTGGAAGCTGGTTTTTTAACCTCTTGCTTTTGTTCTAGTTCTTCTTTCATGGCGTCCTCGATATCATTCAATTTTTCAGGATCCACAATATCTGGCATGATGTGAATGCGATCTTCAAATTGTTCTGTGGTTTTAGGAAAAACACCTTTGAATATCAATACGGCACCGCAAACCATCATAATGATGGCAATGATGCGCTTTAACCAAAAAATGCGCAATGGAGTGAGGTATCTATTTAGACTTTTGGCGAGTAAAATCTTGAAGATGTCCACAATGAAATAGACAATCAATGTCGTTGAAAAGAAGATCAAAATTCTATCACCATCACCTTCCAACTGCGGACTAAATACCACAATCAATCCCAACCAGAAACCCAACACACCAACGTTGATAAAGTTGAGTAAAAACCCTTTCATCGCTAATTTGAAATAGTTGTTGTTCTGCACAATGAGAACATTGGGATCTACTTCTTTGAGATAGGATTTACGGGTTTGGGCAAAGGAGATTACACCATAGGCAGCGAGTATACCGCCACCAAATATGAATAGACTAGGGTCATCCTTGAGTTTTTCCAATATGGAAGATGTCATGAAATAAGCGACCATCAAAAAGATGATGTCTGCAACGATGACGCCTATATCAAAGGCAAGCGCAGCCCTAAAACCTTTTATGGCGCTTGTTTCCAACAATGCAAAAAATACCGGACCTATCAGGAATGCGATAACAAATCCTAACGGTATAGCGCTAATAATATCTTCTACCATGTAGTCATAAGGCTAGACTACCAAAGGTATGCAATAGCGCTTAAAATGAAGAAAGCTATGTGTGCTTATCTATTTGATAACGATATCACCACCAAATGTGGTCTTCTTGTTGACGTTTGTAGGATTGCCATACACAATAATATCACCACCAGCACGAACCACAGCATCTATGGATGCACTGGCATAAACTTCAACCTCACCACCAGCTTGTACCTTAACATCTGTAGTTTCTGATTTGAGATCTCTATTCTCTACAATACCACCAGTATTGACGACTACATTTTGCTTGATGACTTTTCCTGAAAGCTCGACAATACCACCAGTTACCGCACGTACATCTACCTTATTGAGATCGATACCTGCCACTACTCGTGCGCCTTCTTGAGTTCTGATTTCTACTGCGTCCTGTCCAGAAATATCTTTAGCATAGATCTCTGCACCTTCATTAGCATCAATGGTTTTGATGTTAGTGTAATAAACCGTCACGTAGGTATTGTTACCATCAAATATCTTGTCTGTATCCATGCGTAGTTTGAGCAATCCATCCTTAAAAACATAGGTCACATTCTCTGAATCCTTTCCTTTTATTTCCAACTTATTGACATCAGATTTTATCAATTGAACATTGATAAGATCAAAGGCTTTAATTGTGTGAAAGTTGTCGATGTTGATTTCTCTTTCGCCTTGAGCGTTAACCGCAAATGAGATGGTTAATGCTAGTATGGCAAGTATGTTTTTCATGATAGGTGTTTTATTAAAGATGTAACTCCTGGAAAGTTGTTACAGTCAACGCTATAAATTCATGGGAAATTTGAACTATAGCTTCACAAAGCTAAATTCGTTTTTCTCTCCATCATTACCAACAGAAGCCCTAAGAGTATCATTTTGAATCCAATAATGGATTTCTTTTGGAAAATCATGATCAGGATTGTAGACTGAAAATGAGTTTGGTATATTTTTTTGAGCTTTGAAAAGTGTTAAGCCATTTTTATCATTGACTTCTATATTCCACTTACCATCGTAGTAAAACAATCGCTTTATTTCCTTGTATATCGTGTCGTTCTGAGACAATGTATAACTTTTGCCATGGTAAAAATTACTATTCCATTTTTGCCAAACCTCAAAAGTTCGTTTTCCGCTACGGTCGTTAGTTCTTTCCCATGAACCTAGCAACCAGTCGTAAGAGTATTTCTTCATTGGTTGATTACTAACTTTACACGCAGTAACTACTATGAATAGTAGAAATATATAATACTTCATATCTCAATGCCTATAACCTTTCCAGGTGCCGCCATATCTATAATCTGGTAATGCCTGATGGCGCTCTGTACACAACTTGCAACAAAAAATCCACTCGCCACCTTTGATGATCTGGATGCGATACAAAGTAGTATGCTCTTGATGACAGGTATGGCAGGTTTTAGTTTTCACACTACTTCTCCACCTCAGCTCTTGATCCTACCATCCAGAAATCCAGATGCTTCTTCACAAGATCTGCATTCTTGACTTTTACATAGACTTCATCACCTAGACGGTAAGCGTTCTTGGTACGTCGACCTATCACGGCATATTCATCTTCTACAAACTCATAGGAATCATCGTCTAGATCGCCCAGACGTATCATTCCTTCACATTTGTTGGAAAGAATTTCTACGTAAATTCCCCAATCAGTCACGCCAGAAATAACGCCTAGGAATTCCTCATCGGCATGGTCTTTCATGAACTTGACCTGCATGTATTTGATGCTGTCGCGTTCTGCCTTAGTGGCAAGAATTTCCATCTCAGTAGAATGCTGGCATTTCTCTTCATACTGCTCTTCACTCACCGATTTCCCACCATCCAAGTAGTGCTGCAACAAACGGTGCACCATCACATCAGGATAACGTCGTATAGGACTGGTAAAATGTGAATAGTAATCAAAGGCAAGACCGTAGTGGCCTATGTTATCTGTAGAATACACGGCTTTAGACATCGTCCTGATCGCAAGTGTATCGATCATGTTTTGCTCTTTTTGACCTTTGACATCATCCAATAATTTATTTAAGGATGAGGTTATTGTCTTGCGATCGCGCAGGTCCAAACGGTGGCCAAATCGGGTTACAAACTTTGATAACGCACCTAGTTTTTCATCATTAGGCTCGTCGTGAATCCTGTAAATGAAGGTTTGTTTAGGATTACGTTTACCGATAAATGCCGCTACTTTTCTATTGGCCAGCAACATAAATTCTTCAATGAGTTTATTGGCATCTTTTGACGTTTTAAAATACACGCCAGTAGGCACCGCATTGTCATTGAGCTCAAATTTGACTTCCGTCTTATCAAAACTTAAGGCTCCATCACGCATGCGCTGGTTGCGCATTTTCTTGGCAATAGAATCTAGCGTTAAAGTCGCATCGACGATTTCAGGTTTGATGGTAGTTCGCTTTCGCGAAAGCGATATATCCTCAGGTATTTCTCCTTTACCGGTTTCAATGATGTGCTGCGCTTCTTCATAGGCAAATCGCTGGTCTGAATGGATGATCGTACGACCAAACCATTCTTTATACACCTTGCCATTATCGTCCATAATAAACACGGCCGAAAAGGTCAATTTATCCTCATGCGGGTTCAACGAACAAACACCATTTGAGAGTACCTCTGGCAACATGGGCACCACACGATCTACCAGATAAACCGATGTAGCGCGATCGTAGGCCTCTTGATCCAACACAGAGTCCTTATCTACATAATGCGAAACGTCTGCGATGTGAATTCCTATCTCGTACTTACCGTCTTCCATTCGTTTGAAAGAAAGGGCATCGTCAAAATCCTTTGCATCTGCTGGATCAATCGTATATGTGAGTGTATCACGCATATCGCGACGCTTGGAAATTTCTTGATCGGAAATAGAAGTATCCAGTTTTTCTGCATATTTCTCTACTTCTGGTGGGAATTCATACGGTAAGCCATATTGTGCTAGGATGGCGTGGATCTCTGTGTCGTGCTCGCCAGGATCACCTAGAATGGATTTGACTTTTCCTGTTGGTGAATCTTGTTTATCGTTCCAGTCCAGGAATTCTACCAGGACTACTTGACCGTCTTTGGCACCATTGATATACTTTTTGGGTACGAAGAAATCAGTTTGGATTTTATGGTCCGTAACGTTTACAAAAGCAAACTTTTCATGGATTTGAATGGTTCCTACAAACTCGGTTTTGGCACGTTTTATAATTCTGGTAATCTCACCTTCTGGTTGTTGACCGCGACGTCTATGATAAACAAAGACTTCTACTTCATCACCGTTAAGTGCTTGTCCCAACGACTTGCGTGGTACCATGATATCTTCCTGTAGCTCGTTGGTAACGACATAGCCAGTACCTCTAGAACTCACATCAATCTTACCAGTATAGTGATCGATGGCCTTGATAAGCTTGAACTTACCACGGTCGATTTCTTCAATCTTACCTTTGGACTTGAGTTGGTGTAATTTCTTTATGACTTGATTGCGTGTGCTGCTATCTGTAATTCCCAGCCTTGAGCAAATCTGCTTGTAGTTATAGGTAGTATTCTCATCAGACTTCAAAACGTTGATGATGGACTGCGTAAGATTTTGAAACTTAGTCTTACCGCTTTTTTTCTTCTTCTTGTTATTCATACGATAGCAAAGTTAATCTATTCAAACTGGCATAGTTAATAAGAAGATATTAAAGCATTTTGGTAAAGTATTGTTTACCTTTAATTAACTTTATTTTAGGAAATTATCTTAATTTTGTTAAGCTTTTGTTTAAAGCCTCAAAGGCGAGCACCAACCATGAGAACCAAGAATCTATTTAGCATATCTAATCTAGCGATAGTCTTATTTGTATCCATTTTGATTCTAGGAGTACTCGCGTTCTATTTTGTGAGCCTGAAATCTATCTAGCTAGACACTCATCCATTATTCAATACGATACAGTCTCCTTATCAAGGGGACTTTTTTGTTTTCAACATTTATATATATCATATTTTCTTTTTCTAATTTTTCAAAATAAAAATGATGATGATGATGTAGTGTGGATAGCGGTATAAGTTTGTGCCCTAATTTTTGCTTTAGTCTTTCATATGAGTTTATGAGCAGTTATACACAGTTTATAAGACGCATACACTTATAATTTTCAGTAGATTACTCATTTTCATCCACAGTTGTCAATAACTGCTATTCACTGTTTATTGTTTACAAATCTGAAAAAATACCGTTGTTAACTACGATCATTTTACCGCTGAAAACTCACTAGAAAAAACCAAGGTTATCTTAAGGTTATCTGGATGTAAATTTTCATATGCTTTTTTAATTGGATAAAGCAAGAACTTTCTTTTAGTTTTTCTTAACAAGTAATGCAAGGGTTGTTGCATCCTGTTAATCATTCGTTGTTAATAACTGTAAAACGTTGGCCAGCCCTTATTTTTGTGGCTTAAAATGAACAAGACATGAATATATCCATAGGTAACGATCACGCAGGACCAGACTATAAAAAGGCTATTGTGGCATTTCTTGAAGAGAAAGGCCATGTGGTAACAAATCACGGTACAGACTCATCAGACAGCGTCGATTATCCAGACTTTGCACATCCAGTAGCTCAAGATATCGTTAATGGTAAAGCAGATCTTGCCGTAGTTATTTGCGGTAGTGCACAAGGTGTATCCATGACAGTGAATAAGTATGCAGAAGTACGTGGCGCGGTATGCTGGTCTAAGGAAATAGCATTTCTAGCCAGACAACATAATGATGCTAACATCATTTGTATTCCAGCGCGATTTACATCCATACCACAAGCAGTAGGCCTGGTAGAAACCTTTATCAACACTCCATTTGAAGGTGGAAGACACGATCGCCGTGTGAAAAAGATAAGCTGCTAGTGTCATGAAGCGAAAGGATCTGGAGCAACAATACAAGGAGTTGGGCAACCAGCTCCCAATGCAGTATCCAGACCTTAACTTCAAAAACCATTGCTACTGGCGCATCGCGCTAGATCAGGCAGTAGGTGACCAATGGAACCGGCATATTTCCAGTCCAGCTTATAAGAATTTGAGTGATCAACAATTGGAAGATGTGGTAAGTCATTTGAAAAGCTATCAGCAGGATGAGAAGCTGCTTGACCAGCATAATCGCGACAGTTTAAAATGGCGTGGAAAATTATAGATCTTGACATGCCGGTCCAGCATAGAAAATAGACACACCACACTTTATAAATGAAAATCGCCGCTACCGCGGCTGCCAAAGATGAAAAAAGAAGCCTCCATCATTATACACCAGCTGCGCACGGCTGTACATCCTGAAAAAAAACTCATGGAAATCTGGCGAGAATTGGAGCTCTATGAAGATGATGAGAAAGAGGAAACTCTAGCCGATCTGGACACGAAACGCCAGGAATTCATGGCGCAAGGCGATGAGGAATTTGGTAATATGCTGGAAAAGATCATCACTGATATAAGAATAGGCATCAAGCCGCCGCAGCCTAAAAATGTCCCAAAACGCTTCTAGACATGGACATATCCATTAAATCTTTTGACCAACTCAACACCACAGAATTATACGATCTCTTGCGATTGCGCAGCGAGGTTTTTGTGGTAGAACAAGACTGTGTCTATCAGGATGTGGATGGAAAGGATCAAAAAGCCATACACATCTTGGGTCATGAAGGTGATCAGCTTGCTGCATACACGCGCGTTTTCAAGGCAGGCGATTATTTTAATATGGCGAGTATAGGTCGCGTGGTGGTGAGCCCACAACATCGACGCAAGGACTATGGCAAAGAGATTATGAAGGCTAGTATGGAGTTCGCTTTCGCGAAAGCGAAACAACCCATAAAGATATCTGCACAGGTCTATCTCAAGAAATTCTATGAAGATCTAGGCTTTGAAGAAACTGGGAAAAGATACCTGGAAGACGGCATCCCACACATGCAAATGATTGCAAATCCTGAGTAGTTTTGATACCAGTATAATTACTTTTCTAAGATTCGCACACTACAATCCTGTTGATTTACTTCTATTTCAATGGTGAGATGTTCAAAGTCGTAAGCGTCCAAAGATTCTAAAATCTTTTTCTTCACGCTTGACATCTGCTCAAGCGTTTCCACGTTTTCTAAAATCACGTGTGTGCTAAAAACGTGATGCTGGCCATCTTGGGACCAGATATGTGTGTGGTGTAAAGAGCATACGTGATCAAGATTAAGCAACCCAGATTTTATTTGTTCCAGATCCACATCCAGTGGTATTCCTTGTAGAAATAGGTACACCGTTTCTCGCAGTCTTTTAAAGGCATTGAACAAGATATAGGCCGTGATTAACAAGGATAAAACAGGATCTATGTATTGATTTTCATAGAAATAAAGAACGATTGCTGCTATGAGTATCGCAGCCCAACCCAGTACATCCTCGATCATGTGCCATGACATAACTTTCTCATTCATGGATGTACCGTGAGTCAATTTATATGCGGCATATCCATTGACGACAACTCCTATTAAGGCAAAAATGATCATGCCTTGGGCATCACTAGGTTCTGGATTTTGCAGGCGTTTGACAGCTTCATAAATAACATAAGCGCTACCTAAAATCAGTACTACACCATTGATAAAAGCTCCTAAAAGGGACAATCTGCGATATCCATAACTGAATTTTTGGTCAGATTTCTTCTCGCTTTTATGTTGTAGATACCAACTGCTGCCCAGCGATAGGGTATCGCCCAGATCGTGAACCGCATCACTTACTATAGCGATGCTATTGGTATAAATACCACCAATAATTTCTAAAATGGTAAAGCCTAAATTGAGGAAAAAAGCAAAGCGTATGTTGCCGGTAGAATTGTGATCGTGCGCGTGGTTGTGACCCATTGTTTAAAGGTAACATTTGTACGCAAAATGGATTCTAAACTTAATTTAAGTTTTGCTTATGGGGTAATATTTCCCTTTCAACCAAAATGAAAACCTTACCAATAAAATTAGCGCAGGAACCTCTACTAAAGGTCCTATCACGCCTGTAAACGCTTGCCCAGAGTTGATCCCAAAAACGGCAATCGCTACAGCAATGGCCAGCTCAAAATTATTGCCGGCTGCGGTAAAGGAAATGGCAGCATTTTCATCATAAGTAGCGCCGTTCCATTTACTCACAAAAAAGCCAATCAGGAACATGATCGCAAAGTAGATCATCAACGGTATGGCAATCAACAACACATCAAACGGAATTTCCACCATCATTTTTCCCTTCAAGGAGAACATTACAATGATGGTAAACAATAAAGCGATCAAAGTGATAGGACTAATAAATGGCAGGAATTTCTCCTCATACCAGGTTTTTGAAAATGCGGGCACCAAAATTAATCGGCTTAAAAAACCTAATGCAAAAGGTATCCCTAAATAAATGAGAACACTCATGGCGATGGTAGAAAGTTCTATATCCACAATTGCTCCTTCCATTCCAAAATAGGGCGGCAACACCGTTATAAACAGCCATGCATAAAAGGAATAGGCAAACACCTGAAAAATACTGTTGAGCGCCACCAGCGCTGCGCCATATTCCTTGTTACCATCTGCAAGATCGTTCCAGACGAGCACCATGGCAATGCAACGGGCAAGGCCTATCAGGATCAAGCCTATCAAGTATTCTGGGTGATCTTGAAGGAAGATCATCGCGAGAATAAACATTAAGACAGGACCTACAATCCAGTTGAGCACGAGAGATATGCCGAGTATCTTGAAGTTGGTAAATACTTTAGGAAGCAGTGCATAATTCACTTTGGCCAGTGGTGGATACATCATCAATATCAAACCAATGGCAATTGGAATATTGGTCGTTCCATAGGTGAACTGGTTAATAGATGCTTCGATTTCTGGAATGATATTGCCCAGTAGGACGCCCATCACCATCGCGACAAAGATCCATAGGGTCAAATACCTGCTTAAAAAGTCCAGCTTTTTTAATTGCGCCATTTCTTATTTGATCTGAGAGAAGACGTATTTCATTTCGGTAGCGATTTGAAGGCTACGTTCCAGATAGGTTTGCTTTTGATGATCTGTGCCATCAGAGACTTTTGGATCATCATAGGTAATCGCGATCCTTTGGTCTGCTCCTACAATAAGCGGGCAATCTTCATCGGCTTGTGAACAGGTCATGATGGCTGCAAAATCTTCGGTGGGATTACTTTCATCATCGTACGCTTTAGAAAAAAGGTATAAAGCATCGTCCTTGCCATAGGCCGCTTCGTATAAAGGATTCTCAGATTCGTCCACCATGGTAACCTTAAAGTGCTGAGACTCGAGCGTTTTAATAATCATAGGGAAAACTGCGGTAGTTTCGGTTCCTCCAGAGAAGGTAAGCACGTCCGGAATTTTATAATATGAAGCCATGACTTGAGCCCAGACTTGTCCCAAATGACTGCGTCTGGAGTTGTGGGTGCATATAAAATTGAGGTTGATAGGTTTATCTTCCTTCTGTTGATAGATTATGTAGGCCGCCAGTTGGTCTAGAACCTCTTTACGGTTTTCTGGAACTGTATTCGCACCAATCTGATCGATATACTGTTTTAATGTTGGAAACATAGGTAGGATCTTAGCAACAACCAGAGCCTGGTGCGCAGGAGTTGGCTTGTAATTCAGAGAATTTGATTTTTGGTTTTTCACTTCGGCCTGGCTCAGTGACTGCTGTTTTTTGATTTGGAATTCCGCAGGCATCCTCGGCAAGGCAAGCTGTTTGTTTGTTGGTAAGAACAAAACGACCTTCTTTAAATTCAAGACCGTATTTGCCTATGGTACCAGCTTGATACTCTACTTCTATTTCGGCATCTGGTAGGTTCAAACGCTCTTTTGACAATGCTACAATTTGAGCCAGCTTCTCTGGATGTAATCTATGATCATAATCATTAGCGTTCCATAATTGGAAATTCACCACCGTTTCCTCACGTTCCTTGCCACCACAATCGATAAAATGACGGTGCACTTTACCAACTTCGGTTACATGAAAATGACCAGGAACTTCTGTTCCATCTTCCAGCTGAAAGCTGATACGGTTAAGATTACTAAGTTGTTCTGTAAATTGGGATAGTTTCATGGTTTTTGTCTTTAACAACAATCAATAGAGCAATGCTCGACGCTTAATAATTGGGACTCCAGCTGACTTTTTAAAGCGTTCCAGCGTTCCATATTCATGCAATAACAAGTGCTGGTACCTTCTACGCTTCCTTTAATGATGCCTATTTCCTTAAGCGCCTTGAGGTGTTGCGAGATGGTAGCTTGAGCAAGATCAATCTCATCCACAAGATCGCCACAAACGCAGGTCTGTCGACTTAATAAATGCTGAATAATAGCTACACGAGCTGGATGTGATATCGCTTTCGCGAAAGCGGCCACCTCATTAAGCTCTTTAGAAAAAACGGATGTTTTGGTAGTTCCCATATTGATCGTAATATTACGATGAATAATTCTAAAAAAAGGGTTTTAGTCCACTTTTGTGATATACAATTCTACACGACGGTCGTCCTTATCGCTACCACCTAAAGGTTTTGTGCGGCCATAACCCGCAAATGACATGCGACTGGGATCGACTCCATATTCTGACAGAATATTGTAAATTAATTTTGCCCTAGCATATGACAAGTCTGATCTCATGGTGTTGCGATCCAGTGCGTCGTCAAACATGGGATTGATGCAGCACACATGGCCGCGTATCTCAAAATGGATGTTTGGACGCGCTACAAGTATCTCAATCACTCTCTTCATCAATGGGATGGATTCTGGATTCAATGTGGATCTACCTCTCAAGAAATGAATGTCTTTAAGAATGATGACCTCGTCAGTCTCAATGTTCTTGCGTAATAATGACCTAAAAGGTTCTTCCCTACCATTCACTGGCGGACTTATACTTGTGGGAACCTCAATGTATTCTTCCAGATCGTCAATGGTGATCAAGTCAGCACTACTCTTTTTCTTGCGCACTTGATAAATTACTTTTTCCTCATATTCATCAATCACGGCTTTTTGATCTGGTGTGAGTTGGCTCTTTTGAAGGGTACGCATGGCAAGCCTACTGGCTGCAGGCTCTTGAAGTGTAAAAGTTACATCTACTCGCCTGTTGCGAGCTCTGGTCTGGATGATTTCCATGCGATTGCTGGCATCTGCCAGCGCTACCTCACCTTTTCCAGCCACCTGCTTGTAGATGTTCATCATGTTGATATCGTGATCCAGCAGCCACATGGCTACGGTTTCCACTCTATTTTCTGATAGCTTTTGATTGTATTCCAGTGTGCCGCGATCGTCACAATAGCCTAGAATCTCTACCTCTAGAATAGGCAGATAGATCAAATCATTGAAAAAGGATTCAAATGCTTGAAGCTCGCTGCTCTTGAAATCATATTTATCAAGATCAAAATAAATGCTGTGCTGCACGGTGAGTTGAGCCGCAGTGGTTGCCACAAAACATATGGTAAATAGATATGTGGCAAGGTGTTTCATTAGCTCAAAATCTTGCGGTATCTGGTCTCGTCATTCAATACTTTAATGGCCTCTTGAATCTCTGGACTAAATTTTAACTGGTAGTTGTACAATCCTTCACGATAGAAATAGCGCTTCACGATTTCATCGGTAAGAAGGGACATGAGCTCTTCTTTTTTGTCACGCATGTCTTTCTTTTTGGCGTTTTGAATGGCCTGCATCATGCCTTTATAACTGGTGGCAATGTCGTCATCAAGTTCTTCATTGACAGCTGTTTTGTACGCTTTCGCGAAAGCGGACTCCGTAACCGTCTCAAAGTCAAATCCACGAGCTTCTACCCAAGCGATAAAATCATTGAAATCTGCATCAGTAAGTTGGATCTTTTCAAGATCATCGTATTGATGAGCGTAATAATACTGTGTGGCGTAGTCAAAAATGGCATTTTCACGCAGTAAGGATGTGGTAATAGGTGAATAGGCGGCACTTGCTAATTTGATATCTGGATCCACGCCACCACCATCATAAACGGTACGACCGCTGTTGACCGTTTTAAAAGCTTTGTAGTCTTCTTTTTTAGTTCTTACCGCATTGCCATCTGCATCGCGGTTCCAGTAATCCAAAGCCTGTATGCAACGACCGCTGGGCGTGTAATATCTAGAAATGGTAATTTTCACTTGCGTTCCATAACTCAATTCTTTGGGACGCTGGACGAGACCTTTTCCAAAACTGCGCGCACCTATCACCACTCCACGATCATAATCCTGGACGCTACCACTCACGATCTCACTGGCACTCGCACTGCGGCCATTGATCAAAACAGCTAGCGGTATGTCTGCATCAAAGGCGTTGCGTTTTGTGAGGTACGTCCTGTTGAATTTCTCTATACTGGATTGCGTGCTGGTGATGAGCTTGTCCTTTTCAATAAAAAGATTGGAAACATTGACCGCTTCGCTCAGCAAGCCGCCTGGATTACCTCTTAAGTCCAGGATAATTTTAGTCGCGCCCTGTTCTTTAAGCTGTTTGATGGCCTCTTTAGTCTCTCTGGAAGCTTTTTCGTTGAATTTGGAAAGCACAACATAGCCTATGCTAGGTGTAGCCATCTCAAAAAACGGCACTGCTTTTATTTCTACCGCAGCCCTTTTGAGGGTGGCCTTCATCTCCTTGCCTTGTCTTAAATAAGTTACTTCCACTTGAGTATCTGCAGATCCTTCTAACAATTGGCCTGCGTTCTCGTCATAATCCGAAACCTTGACACCGTCAATGACGATGATTTCGTCACCAGCTTTAAGACCAGCTTTATCTGCTGGATAATCTTTCCAGGGCTCCACTATAATGAGTTTGTCTGCTCTGGAACTCACGTTAGCACCTATACCGGTAAACTCGCCACGCGAATTGATCTTGGCACGTTCTACTTCTTGCTCTGTCCAGAAAGTGGTGTACGGATCTAGATCTGATAACATTCCTTCTATCGCGTCATCCATGAGTTGCGCAGGATTGGTTTCATCTACATAGTTCATGTTGAGCTGCTTATACATCTCTGTAAAGATTTCGATCTGCTTGGCGATTTCAAAAAAGTCATTTTTGAAACTGGCTAGTGATAGAAAAAATACAGCCCCTAAAACCGGAACCAGAATTTGTCTTTTGATCTTGTGAGAAGTAGATGCCATAAAGGATTGTGTGCTAAAATGTTATACTAATATACTCAAAACGAGCTTACACTAATTTTAGTGCAATTATGATTCCGTAGTTGTGCAGGTATGGGATTTATGCAATTGCTTGATAATTCCCTGCAAAAGCTGCTTGACATGGTCCTGATCTGGAAGTTTGTGGGATTGATAGATCCACATAAAATGGAAGTGCCTGTCTTCTAACTGAGGTAAATTGTGCTGCTCCAAACGGTACGCTTCCCGCAACAATCTTTTCACTCTGTTGCGATCTACGGCAAGTTTGAAGAACCGCTTAGGCACACTGAAACCCGATCTATGTACACCAGGTTCTTCTTTTAAGGCATATTTAAGCAACAACGCACCTTTCCTGATGGTAGTACCCTGCGTAAAAAGCTCTGTAATAGCTTTTTTACTTTTTAGTTTTTTGTCTTTGCCTAGTGTGTAGCGCATGTGACAAAGATACTGGAGGCATATTTGAAACCAGCAATAAAAAATAGGCGCCCCAGTTGAGACGCCTATTCCATAATAAATTAAATACGCTTAGTTATTCTGCATCAGTGTGAACACTTGGTATTTGTTGTTTTCTCTGTCAACATCTGCCATCATATTCTTAGGGTCGATAGTTACATTACTAATGTCTTTTTTGCTCAATCCACTTAATTGAAGTTCATAAGTTGGGTAAGCCCAAGCCCAATCTGCTGCCACAGTCCAGTCTGCAGGCACTTTTTTCTGATTATACATGAATTCCAGTGGTACATAGTACATTTTGCTAGTGCCATCATTCATGGTCACTTGAATATCAAGTGGCATAGGCATAAGACCCTTTCGCGAAAGCGATACAGTGGCCACGCCATTCACATCTTTCAAATCATCAATCGCATAATCAATGGTGTTTGTAGTTTGCGTCCAGTCTATGAGGTACCAGTCCAATTCAAAACCGCTCACACGCTCTGCCACGCGTTTGAAATCATTAGGATTAGGGTGCTTGAATTTCCAGGTGTTGAAATACTCTTTGATGATCTGGTCACGGACGTCTTCGCCCACGATATAACCTAGTTGTGACATGAAAACCGCACCTTTAGAATAGGCGCTGGTTCCATAGGCGCCGTTGAGGTTGTAGCGATCTGCATGTGTGGTTTGGGGCTGCTCTACACCAGAGTTTGCCAGCTGTGCATAACCTCTAAAAGAGCCTGCATTTGGATTTTCCTTGCCCTCGTTGTAGATCTCGTTCATGGCAAGATTTGAAATATAGGTGGTAAAGCCTTCATCCATCCATTCATGTTTTGCCTCGTTAGTCGCAAGGATATGGTTGAACCATGAGTGTGCGAACTCGTGTGCCGTAACGCCGGCAAGGCTGCCGTAGCTGCGCTCGCCTGTAATTAACGTTGCCATGGCATATTCCATACCACCATCACCACCTTGAATCACAGAATATTGTTTGTAAGGATACAACCCTACATTTTCATTGTAGAACTCCAACATCTTGTTGGTATCTGGCTGTAGTTTTTTCCAGTTGGCCTTAATCGCCTCGTTGTCTTTGTAAAAGAAGTGAAGGTCGACTCCATTAGCTCCTTTGTAGATATCATGTATGTAATCAGGATCTGCGCCCCAGGCGAAATCATGTACCATAGGCGCCTTAAAGTGCCAGGTCAATTTACCATCCTTACCTTCTGCAGGGCCAGAATTAGGGCGATCATAACCATGTCCTATTTCTTTAGGGTTTTGGAGGTAGCCTGTACCACCAATAGTGTAATCCTTATCGATAGTAAGTTTTACATCAAAATCTCCCCAAACGCCATGAAACTCACGACCTACGTACGGCGTTGCATTCCATCCATCACGATCAAATTCGGCCATTTTAGGGAACCATTGTGTCATGGAAAGTGCCACACCTTCTGCATTATTACGACCGCTGCGGCGTATTTGTACGGGTACCTGACCGTTAAAATCCAGTTCAAAAGTCGTGGACTGTCCAGGCTTCAAAGCTTTCGCGAGCGGTACAATAAGAATGGTACCTTCTTCTATTGGGTTAAGCGGTACGCCATCCTGCATCATATTTTTCACATGTAGTTGTCCTTGCTCGTTAGGTTGTAAACCTGCAATTCTAGAACCTACACGACGATCAGGATCTGCGATGGTACGGGAACGCACATCCATCTGGCTGCCTGGCTGGAACGCGTTGAAGAACAAATGGTAATACACACGGTCCAGAGTTTCAGGTGAGTTGTTGGTATACACCAATTTTTGCTTACCAGTATATTGATAATTGTCAACATTCATATCCACATCCATGGTGTAGTCAACATGTTGCTGCCAGTAACCAGGTACAGAAGAGTCTGTTGTATTTGAAGGTTTCGTGTTTTGGGTAGAGCTACAGCTGGCCAGAAAAACACCAACGGTGAACATTAAAAAAATCCTTTTCATGTATAATTTTTAGTAAGAGATAAAGATACAAATTTGAAAGCACTGTTTTAAGGCACAAAAGATACGCGTCATTTAGTGGGCGTTCCCTACGGTCAGGCTTTACGCTGCCATCTTTTTGAGCCCAAATGCAACACGGCAGAGGCTCAAAAAGGATGTACGCTTCAATCCTTAACGCGCAACGATGTTTCAAACATTTGATTGCTATTTTATCGTTACTGCGGTTAGACGGCTTGATGATAAAAATGATATCTGAAAATCAAGATTTGTTTAATTAGGCTCAAAAGCTAAGAGCATCTTTTAATTCGAGAAGTATGAGCAAAAAAAAGACCCTAGCGATTGCTAAGGTCTTTGTTGTGGGCCCACCTGGGCTCGAACCAGGGACTTTCTGTCCCGATAGCTATCGGGAGAGTCAGATATTTTTAGTTTCATTGATGACTTTTTCTCGCATTTCCTCGTACCGAATAAGATTTTTAATGTACGTACTACTCTTCATTCGTTTTATCTTCTTCTCGAGTCTTAGCGCATGGTTGTAATCATGACACTCAAG
Source organism: Nonlabens sp. YIK11 (assembly GCF_001413925.1). Lineage (NCBI taxonomy): Bacteria > Pseudomonadati > Bacteroidota > Flavobacteriia > Flavobacteriales > Flavobacteriaceae > Nonlabens > Nonlabens sp. YIK11. The sequence goes on along the minus strand of NZ_LBMJ01000001.1, from coordinate 573,322 downwards.
TTTCAAAATAAGTTTCCAATCATTGGCTTTGGCTGTAAAGCGATGCGATCCATATGCACCAGAGTTGTGAGCGCTAATTCTATCTTCAAGACTTGCTTGACAAGCGCCTATGTAGTTCTTTTTCAAGATCTCGCTGTAAATAAATACAAGCCATTCCTAAAAATAAAAAACCTCAGCTAAAAAGCTGAGGTCTTTGTTGTGGGCCCACCTGGGCTCGAACCAGGGACTTTCTGATTATGAGTCAGATACTCTAACCAGCTGAGTTATAGGCCCTCAAAATATCGCAGCGCGATATACTGATTTAAAAGTCTGCAAATTTACACTATCCGCTCGTTTCACCAAACTATTCATTGATTTCCTGACATAGTTCTACCAGTACGCCATTAGTCCCTTTAGGATGCAAAAAGGCAACGAGTTTGTTGTCAGCTCCTTTTTTGGGCTCTTTGTTCAGTATGGTGAAGCCTTCTTTTTCCAGTCGGGCCAACTCTTTTTTAATATCCTCTACCGCAAAGGCGACGTGATGAATGCCTTCACCTCGCTTGTCGATAAACTTTGCAATGGCGCTTTCAGGATCTGTGGCGGCTAGTAGTTCTATCTTATTCTCACCAGCTTTGAAAAAGCTGGTGATCACGTTTTCAGTTTTGACTTCTTCCATTTTATAGGATGCGGTTCCCAGCAGCTTTTCGTATAGATTATTGGAAGCCTCTAAATCCTTGACGGCAATTCCTAGATGTTCAATTTTTCCCAGCATGGTATTGTTTTGATCAAAAATAATGATTTCAGAAATTGGCAGCTCTCGATTTATCCTTGATGGAATCCAAAATACTCATTGTTCAACTCATGAACTTTAAGTGGTAATTAAAACATCAAACCTGCGTTAGGGATAGTAGCGTAAATCCTTTTCAAGCCATCTTCATAGTCAAGCTGGGCTTGAAAAGATTGTAGCGCATAGCCCGACGGCAACCTTGAGCGCCAGGGAAAGTTTGCCGTAACGCCCTAATCATTATAATTATAGAATCTAGTTACCTTTGTAGCATGGAAGAAACTCAACGTCAGAAGAAAATCGCCGGTATCCTGCAAGAGGATATCTCGAATGTGTTGCAGGAGAAAATGCGGGAGAATGCCGTTAAAAACCTGCTGGTGTCTGTTACTAAGGTGACGGTCACGCCAGACCTGGGTTATGCCAAGGCTTTTATCTCAGTTTTCCCGCCAGAAAAGGCAGATGCCGTGGTGAATGAGATCAAGGAGATGACGAGCGATATACGGTATGAGGTTGCGGCAAAGGTGCGCCACCAGTTTCGTCGTATGCCAGAGCTGCAATTCTACAATGACGATAGCCTGGAATATATGGACCAGATCGATAAGGAGTTGAAGGGCGAGAACAACCCTATTGAAAATCCTGATATCCTGCCACGACGCAAGAAGTCATAAGTGAACTTTTCGTTTTACATAGCGCGACGTTACCTGATTTCCAAGAATGGCAAGAATGCCATCAACATCATTAATATTCTCAGTTTTATTATCACAATCGTGGGGACCACGGCATTGTTTATCGTGCTTTCTGGTTTTAGCGGGTTGAAGGAGTTTAGCACCAGTTTTAGCGGTTATTTTGATCCAGACCTGCAGGTCACAGCGGTACAGGGAAAGACGTTGAATGTTCCGCTTTCGCGAAAGCGTGCTCTCGAAAACATAACTGGTATCCAAGTGCTCTCTGAAGTCATTGAAGAAAAGGCCTTTTTAAGCTATTCTGAAAAAAATGACATCGCCTACATTAAAGGTGTGCCAGAGAATTATGATCAAATCGTGTCGCCAGATTCCATTCTAATTTACGGTAGCTGGCTTACTGACAATGATCCCCAAGTGGTCATGGGTGCAGGAATTGCAGACGACCTTTCCATATCTGTCAACGATTACTCGACCTTTATGCAAATCATGGTGCCGCGACCAGGTACCAATGCGATCAATGCGATGAATTTAAGCCGTTCTTTTAGCACGCTGGATGCGATTGCCACGGGACAATTTAGCGTTAATGAGGATCTGGACAACAAATATATCTTCATGCGGCTAAGTGCTGCACGAACGTTGCTTAGTTATAGTGATTCCACGGTCACGGCGCTTGAGATCAAGCTTACCGATCCTGAGATGGAAGATGAGGTGCGTGAAGAGATCACTGCTCTTTTTGATGTGGATCTCGAGATTAAAAACAAGCTGCAGCTTAACGGTGCGCTCTACAAGATGTTGAACAGTGAGAACCTGGCGGTGTATTTGATCTTTACACTGGTGTTGATCATTGCGCTGTTTAATGTGGTAGGTTCGATCATCATGATGATTCTAGACAAAAAGAAAAACCTCAAAACCCTGGCAGATCTAGGCGCTGAGGTAGGTCAACTACGCCTCATATTCTTTTTACAGGGAACCCTAATGACGCTGTCTGGCGGCATCATTGGTTTGTTGATAGGTGTAGGTTTTGTGTATGGCCAGATCCATTATAACTGGATCTACATTGCTCCTGGCATTCCTTATCCTTTTGCCATGGAGCTGTTGAATGTCTTGGTTTCTTTATTGACGATTGCCGTACTGGGAATTATCGCCAGTTACGTAGGTAGTCGCAGGATCAACGACCGGTTGCTTTCTCAGGCGAAGTTGTAATCACCAAACTCCTTTAGTATGTCTTCAATCGCTGCTAAACTAACACCCGCCACAACACTATTTGAACAATATGTTTCAGGTAAACGATTTAATCGCGATTGAAAATTGAACTTAAAAAAACTAAATCAAGAACAGTAATTATTCTATAATTAAAAAAAAATTAACGTAGCTGAACTAATTTCTTATAAGGTTTAAGTATTTTTTTCTATAATATAATAAGCTTATTGAATATATGATTCCTATAACTGAAATTATAAATACAATAGCCAAAAATATAGTGCCTATCCAACTGACTACGTACCAGTCTTTCATTTTGAAATAAACGGAAGTTAATTCTTTATTCTTTTTCCCAGCAATATCAAAAACCTCCACAGGAAAATTTTTTGTTTTTCCTTTCAAAAACAAGATTATACCCGGAATTTTCTTCTGCTATTTTCTTCTCCAACTGCCCTAAGTCATCATTTAGGTAAACAATTGAAGAGGGTAATATTGCATTTGTATTGGCATTATATGCTTCCAGATTGTATGTTTCAATATCGTTGTATTCTAATGTCAAGTAAATTGGTGTAAAAGCGAGAAAAGCACAAACGATTAATATACCAAAACCAGACTTCAACATATCTATACTAAACTTCTTTATTGAAGGAACATTGGGTATTCGATGATGAAAATCTAATCTTTCTCCGATATTTTCCTTTTTAATATCCTCATTAATTTCGATTATTCCCTCATACTCAACGAATTCTTTACTTTTTATTAAATCGAAATTTAAGAATACTGACTCATCATTAAGCTTTTTTTGAAATATCATTCCCTTAGAATTAGAGACTATTTTGTAATCAAGCCATTTCCAATTCGTCGGCAGATTTATCTGAAGACTATTTTCGTCATTTGAAATATCCTTCTTTCCTTGACAAACAATAAAGCCATTAATAAAATAAATGTTTTTTTGAACTTCAATTCCTTTATATTTTATAGAAAGCTCTTCAAAATTTTTAAGTAAATCATCTTTTAAATTAATGATTCGCTTCTCTAAATGAATTAGCTTAGTTTGATTTATTCTAAAAAAAGTAATGATACTTGGTATGCCTATAATTAGCGTAATAGCTATCGATATAATTCCTTCCGTACTCATTCTATTTTCACTTTTATCATTATAACACTTGCTTCTCAGGCAAAACTATAATCCCCAAACTCCTGCAACACCTCTTCAAAAGCGGCAAAAACTGAAGCACTATCATCGCTAGTGACCATTTTCATGCGGTGTTCTTTGAAGTTGGGAATGCCTTTGAAATAGTTAGTATAGTGGCGACGGGTTTCAAAAACGCCCAGTTTTTCTCCTTTCCAGGCAATGGCCATTTCCAGATGGCGTCTCGCTACTTCCACACGTTCTTGCATGGTAGGTGGATCCAAGTGCTCGCCAGTTTTAAAAAAGTGCTTGACTTCTCTAAAAAACCATGGATAACCTATACTGGCGCGACCTATCATAGCGCCGTCAAGTCCATATTCATCACGCATTTCTACAGCGCGTTCTGGTGTGTTGACATCACCGTTTCCAAAAACCGGGATATGCATTCGTGGGTTGTTCTTTACCGCAGCAATGGGTTTCCAGTCGGCATCGCCTTTATACATCTGGGCTCGCGTGCGACCGTGAATACTAATGGCCTTGATACCTACGTCTTGCAAACGCTCTGCTACTTCAACAATCTTGATGGAGTCGTGGTCCCAACCCAATCGTGTTTTTACGGTAATAGGCAAATTAGTATGCTTGACCATGGCGGCAGAAAGTTGCACCATCAGGTCAATATCTTTTAGAATTCCTGCGCCGGCACCTTTAGAAACTACCTTTTTCACGGGACAACCAAAGTTGATGTCAATCATGTCTGGCTTGGTGCGCTCCACGATCTCTACAGACTGTAGCATGGATTCCATATTGGCGCCAAAAATCTGGATGCCAACTGGGCGCTCCGTCTCATAAATGTCCAGCTTCATGGTGCTTTTTGCGGCGTCTCTTATGAGGCCTTCGCTAGAAATGAACTCTGTAAAAACGACATCTGCACCATTTTCCTTACATAACGTACGGAATGGTGGATCACTCACATCTTCCATAGGTGCGAGAAGTAATGGGAAATCGGGTAATTGAATGTCGCCTATCTTAACCATGCTGCAAAGATAGGGCAGTTGCTTGACAATTTATGATGCGTAGAAATTTGTGGAAGTTCGCTTTCGCGAAAGCGTAATTTTCTAAAAGCTATTGTCACGAGCATTGGTGCGCTCCTGATCTTCTGGAGTGGAAACCTCATTATTATTCAATCTAAAGTTTCCAAAGTTGTAGGTAAAGCCTATGGTGATTAGATTGGTTTCAGGTAGTGCCAGATACTCATTATCCTGATTCAAGTATCGTGATTTTAATGGCTGGTTCTGACTCAAAAATATATCATCATAATCCAGTGTTATCACGGCACGGTTGTTCCAGATGCTTTTACGCAATCCTATTCCAGAAGTTATCTGGTTTTTGAATTCATAGGAACCTATAAGAATATTAGAAAGATAGCCCAGATCTAGTGTTGCGCTAAATGTTCTATCGTCAGATAGGTTGATGCTACTCAAGGTGCTCACGTAAAGACCAGTGACGTCGTTCTTTTGCTTTACGCCGCCTGACTGGATTGCGGTAAACTCATTTTCCATATAAAACAAGCTGGTCTGTGCCTGAAAAATGATGCTGTTACCAAGAAATTGGTAGAACTGGAAATCAAGACTGTACTGTAGCTCATAATCCATATTGAAATTCTGTGAATTCACGACATTAGTCTGATTGTTCTGAAAGGGCAAAATGGCCAAGGCATTGTCAGTTCTTGTATAGTAAGCATCAAAGAAATACTGATTTTTAATATTCCAATTAAGATTGACTTTATTGGTAAACGCTGGTCGCAGGTTAGGATTTCCTGTGTTCACATTATTATCATTTATAAAATACGTGAACGGATTCAAACTCTCATACCGCGGTCGCTCGATAGAGCGTCTATAACTCAAGGTCAAGGAGTGGTTGTCGCTTACTTGGTTAGTCACAGAAAGGTTAGGGAATAGCTCAAAATATTCCTGTGTATTGACCTGACCCAAAGAGCGGCTGTCGCCTTCCACATCTGTTTGTTCTGCACGTAGGCCTAGAGCCATGGCCCACCTATCCCAATCTCGATCTACCTGGAAATAGGCGGCATAGATATTTTCGTCATATATAAAACGATCAGACAGAGCGGCGTTGAACTGCCGTGAGCCTGTGTTTGTATCAAAGAAGTCCAGCTGGCTGGTAGAGCTTACATCAGAGAATTTGGCACCAGCTTTAAGCAGGTAATTCCCGACGGTGTTTTCGTAATCTGCTTTCGCGACAGCGATATCAATAGTCTGTGCAGCATCTGTAAAGAAGCTGTTGGTAGAAGTAGTGGCACCGTTTTGGTCAAAAAACGTGCTCAACAAATCTTGTGTTTTGTCACGATCTGTAAAAATGTAGTTTCCTTCAAGAGAGAAACGACCAGCGCCTTCATTAAAAGAGTTGTTCCAGGCCGCGTTTACAAAACCTGTGGTACGGTCAATAGCTAGGTCGCTGTTGGTATCAAAGCCGTCAAAACTCATGGAGCCGCTGGGTAAAATGAAAGTTTCCACATCTGTTCTTACGTCTTGATTATTGTTGGCACTGTAATTTGCGGAAATGCTGATGTCGTTGCTGTCGTCAAGTGTAAAATCGATCGCCGTGTTGAGGTTGTGCGCATCACTTTCTGTCACCTTTTCAAAATCTGTAAACCATCGCGAGCTGCGAGAGCCGTCAGGATTGAAAAAGCCTACTTGAGCCTCGTCCAGTTTTAAGTCTTTACGTGGATTGTAACTGTAGTTCGCATAGATGTTTACCCAGTTGTTCTTGTAAAATTGTGAGGTTCCTATTTGATACTTGGCAAGTTCATCAATAGAATAACTACCGTTTATGGAACCTTTGTAACCTAGAGACACGCCTTTACTGGTGTTGATGTTGATCACGGCAACACCTTCTGCATCATAATTGGCTGACGGGTTTGTGATGACCTCTACGCTCTTGATGTTATCACCGCTCTGGCTTCTTAAAAAATCGTTGAGCTCGTCTTGTGTGATGTACACGCGCCTGTCATTAATGTAGATTACTGCCGTAGCGTTTTGTACCATGTAGGAACCGTTCATTTCAAAAACACCAGGTGTGTTCTTCAAAATATTAGCGGCATTACTGGTGCTTAATGAGGTGTTTTCTACGTTGAAAATCAATCGGTCGGGACGTTTTTCAATCGTGGGACGCCTTGCGGTGACGGTGACGCCGTCTAGCGATTCTGTTGATGTGGAAAGAATGAGATCGTTTAAGTTCGTGGTGTTGTTGATGGTCAGCTTTCGCGAAAGCGTTACATATCCTACATAACTCGCTGCAAAAGTATAGTCGCCCGTTGCAATGTTTTCCATCTTAAACCGACCATTCTCATCTGTAGTAGTGCCTTTGTAATAAGTGCTGTCAGGCATTTTGAACAAGAGTGCATTGGCATAGGCTACCGGCTGGTTCTGTTCATCTACCAGGTTTCCTTGTATGGAATGTTGAGCTGTGATTTGAAGGCTCACGAGCAGCACCATAAGCGTAATAATTTTCATACAGGAAAGTTGTAATTCGTAAAAATAATAAAACCCACCTGTTTAAAGGAAGATTATAGCGCTTAACCTTTTAGATTATATTTGTACCGATAAAATTTCTATGAAAAACATACGCAACTTTTGTATTATCGCCCATATTGACCACGGTAAAAGCACGCTGGCAGATCGCCTGCTGGATGCCACCCAAACGGTTACCGCACGAGAGTCAAAGGCGCAGTTGCTTGATAATATGGATCTGGAACGTGAGCGTGGTATCACTATCAAATCCCATGCGATCCAGATGGACTATATCGCACCTGACGGCGAGAAGTATATCCTAAACTTGATTGACACGCCTGGACACGTGGATTTCTCCTATGAGGTTTCCCGTTCCATTGCGGCTTGTGAAGGCGCTCTTTTAATCGTGGACGCGGCACAAAGCATACAGGCACAAACGATTTCAAATCTTTACCTAGCGCTGGAAAATGATCTAGAGATCATCCCAGTACTGAATAAGGTGGATCTACCATCTGCTAACGTAGAGGAAGTTACAGATGATATCGTGGACCTATTGGGTTGCGACCCTAGCGAGGTGATTCCCGCAAGTGCCAAAACTGGCCAAGGAATTCAAGATATATTAGATGCGATTATTGAACGCGTTCCCGCACCTAAAGGTAATGTGGATGAGCCTTTGCAGGCTCTAGTTTTTGATTCACAGTACAACCAGTTTAGAGGTGTTGAGACCATCTTTAGAGTTATCAACGGTTCGATCAAAAAAGGCCAACACATCAAGTTTGTTGCAACGGGCGAGAGCTATTATGCAGACGAGATAGGAACCTTGAAACTGAATCAAGTTCCCAAACAAGAAATTAAAGCTGGTGATGTAGGATACCTTATTACCGGTATCAAAGAAGCCAAGGAAGTTAAAGTAGGTGATACGATCACAGACCATGAACACCCAACTACAAACCCCATTGGCGGATTTGAAGATGTAAAGCCTATGGTTTTTGCAGGAATCTATCCGGTAGATACTGAGGACTATGAAGACCTGCGGTCCAGTATGGAAAAATTGCAACTCAATGATGCTTCATTAGTATTTCAAGCAGAGAGTAGTGCGGCGCTGGGATTTGGTTTTAGATGTGGATTCCTGGGAATGCTGCACCTAGAAATCATCCAGGAGCGACTGGAGCGTGAGTTTGATATGACCGTGATCACCACGGTACCTAACGTTTCCTATTTTGCCTACACTAACAAGGAGCCCGACGTGCCACTTATCGTGAACAACCCGTCAGACCTTCCAGAACCGTCCACACTCAATAGGGTAGAAGAGCCTTACATCAAAGCCACAATCATCACAAAATCTGACTTTGTTGGTAACGTGATGTCCTTGTGTATCGAGAAACGAGGAATCGTGACCAATCAGACCTATCTTACTACAGAGCGTGTGGAGTTGACATTTGACATGCCACTTGCTGAGATCGTCTTTGACTTCTACGATCGTTTGAAAACCGTTTCAAAAGGTTACGCATCGTTTGATTACGCACCTATAGGTATGCGCGCTTCAAAACTGGTTAGAGTAGATATTTTATTGAATGCCCAAACGGTCGATGCGTTAAGCGCTTTGATTCACTTTGACAATGCCTATACCATAGGTAAGAAAATGGTGGAAAAACTCAAGGAACTCATACCACGCCAGCAATTTGATATTCCAGTACAGGCAGCAATTGGAGCAAAGATCATCGCTCGTGAAACGATCAAAGCCCTGCGTAAGGACGTAACCGCAAAATGTTATGGTGGTGATATCTCGCGTAAACGTAAACTTCTTGAAAAGCAAAAGAAGGGTAAGAAGCGCATGCGCCAGGTAGGAAATGTGGAAATCCCACAACAGGCGTTTATGGCGGTTCTCAAATTGAACGATTAAGTTTGTGAGGAGTTCGCTTTCGCGAAAGCGAACTTGCTAAAAACCTGAAGCTTTTACCACGCCTTTACCATAGTCATTTTAGGAGGAATGATTTATTCTTCCACATTTTCCATGGTCACCTCGCCACTGGCTTGTTCTACAATTTGTTTACCCATGTAAACGAGTAGGCTGCCTTCTTCAATCTCAATTTCTAAAGAATTAGAAGGAATCAAATCGATCTTTTTGCCGGTTCTAATAAATAATGGAACGATGTCGGTATCGGTTTTAGTGATCTCAATCAACCCACGGAAATGCTCTGTGCTATTCAGTTCGATCTCATGAATATCGCCGTAATGACGGGCAACTTCCATCAGGTTGACATAATCGTCTGTAGCAGAAAATAATCCAGCATCTGGATTCTCATTCGGATTGCTTATTTCGCTGGAGTGCACCAATCTAAAGGCGCCATTTTCTCCATATAGTTTACCAAACCTCTCTATCGCATAATCATTGATTTGCGAGTTACCAGTAAGCGCCAGCAGGTATCCTATATTGTTGAATTCAATATCGTCCGTCAAGGCATCGCTGTAGATATCGGCAACCTGGGCATCAAGGCCCCTTTCTTTTGCGGCGCGTATGTTATTATTGTTGGTATCTATGAGAACGACACTTCTACCGTGTTCTTTAAGATATTGGGCGATAAGCCTTGAGAACTTAGAAGCGCCCACGATCATGATACCTTCAGATTGCTTGAGGAATACGCCTACGATTTTGGCAAATAATCTGGCTGTAGTTGCATTCAAAAGAACCGTTCCCAGAACGATCATGAAAACTAATGGCGTGATGTACTCTGCTCCAGGAATACCTTGGCTCACCAATTTGGATCCGAAAAGTGAGGCGATACCAGCGGCAACGATACCACGCGGTCCTACCCAAGAAATAAACAACTTCTCATTCAGGTTGAGCCCACTATTGATGCTACTCGCAAAAACTCCCAATGGCCTGATGACCAATACGACCACACCAAACAACAAGGCAGTTCTCCAATTATAAAGTAATTCTAGGTTTGCCATGTCAATATTGGCCGCAAGCAGAATAAATAGAATAGAGATAAGAAGGACACTAAGCGACTCCTTAAAATAAAGCAGCTCTTTAATATTAGGTAAATTGATATTACCTAACACCATTCCCATAACTACAACCGCAAGAAGTCCAGACTCGTGAGCAAAAGAGTCGCTCAAAACAAAAACACCCAGAACCGTTGCCAGTGTAAAAACATTTAAAAGGTAGTGAGGTACCTGTTTCGCCTTTATGATAAAAGCAAGGCCGTGAGCAAAAGAGAATCCAAAAGAGAACCCAAACAATACAATTTTACCAAACTCTTGAAGCGCGACCACGGTAAACTCGCCTCCAGCATTTGCACTGATAAATTCAAAAACCAAAACGGCAAAAAGCGCCCCAATTGGGTCTATCAATATTCCTTCCCATTTAAGAATGGAACTTATGTCCTTTTTGAGCGGTATGTTGCGCAAGATAGGCGTGATTACCGTTGGACCAGTCACAATGATAAGCGCACTAAACAGCAAAGAAATTTCCCAGGACAATCCAAAAATGAAATGTGTTGCCACACCAGCACCTAAAAATGTGATGATCACCGCAACAGAAATCAATTTACCTATCACAGGTCCAGTGTTCAAGATCTCGGCGCGTTTAAGGGTCAATCCACCTTCAAAAAGGATGATGCTAATCGCCAGAGAAACAAAGTAATACAGGCTGTCGCCAGGGAAAAGACCCAACTCAGACTCTAGGTCAAAAACAGGTTGGATAAGCTTGGTATGTTCTGCAGTAAAAAGTGTCGCCAGTGGACCTACTAAAAGTCCTATGATGATCAATGGTAAAATGGCGGGAATCTTGAATCTCCAGGCGGTCCATTGTGCCAGTATTCCCAATATGATAATTCCAGAAAGTTCTAACATGGGCTAGTTATAAGGGCTGAAATTACAACCTTTTGATGAGGTTGAAAAGTAGTAAGTTCGAGTGTAAGCGTGATAAGCATATAACATCGGGTATAATTTGACCTGTAAAAACATAACTGCAATTATGTATCAATTCAAATATACCCTGAATAGGGTATAGGTTTTTAATCTCATGGACAATAGCTTTAAGCTCAAAATCCAACCAGATGCAAAAAGCAACTTTCCTATTCGTAATCACAGTGCTGTTTACGGTCACTATCACCACAGCACAAAACATTACAGCAGTAAAATATTCTTTGTTTGAGAAAACGACAAACGATCACTGGCTTAGAATAACACCCAATACTTTTGATGGGAACGTTTCAGAAACCACCAAGACCTCTGGAGTTTATGCAGTAATGATCTGCTATACTTTCAATGGTAAGGAAAAGTCTGTTTTTCAAGATGTTACTTCAAAATTTGTCAATGGAGAGGATTATATCTACACTTTTTCATTTGGCACGGCCAGCCTTGATAAGCTCAAGCTTAATAATGTCACTTTCTTTAGAAGGGACAAGTCTAAGGAAACATGGCCTAGCAAAGATGGCTGTAATGACGGTCAAGTTTTGAGAAGCGCAAATACATTTGCAATAAGCAGTCTGTATAACCGCTAGAGTATTAAACAAGTCATAATATTAAGGGCCAGTTTAACGTCAACCTGACCTATTTTGTATTTTGCAGGTATATGAAAATATATCCTGTAGAAGCTGGAAATTTCAAATTGGATGGCGGTGCTATGTTTGGCGTGGTGCCTAAGTCTTTATGGTCTCGCACTAACCCGGCAGACTCCAACAACATGATCGATATGGCGGCGCGCTGCCTGTTGATTGAGAATGGCGACAGACTCACGCTGCTGGATACGGGAATGGGTAATAAACAGTCTGAAAAGTTCTTCGGCTACTATTACATGGATCATAAATATGATCTGGATAGCTCCCTCAACAAATTAGGTTTTTCTAGGGATGATATCACAGACGTGTTCCTTACTCATCTACATTTTGATCATTCTGGTGGTGCAATAGTTTATAATAAGGAAAAGAAGATTTATGAGCCCGCTTTCGCGAAAGCGAAATTCCACACCAACCACAACCACTGGAAATGGGCTACAGAACCTAACGAAAGAGAAAAAGCAAGCTTCCTTAAAGAAAATATTCTACCCATTGAAGAAAGTGGCCAGCTCCATTTTATAGACCAAACCTCAGAATTTCAAGAGCGTGATGAGATGGATTTTGGCATTTTGTTTGTGGATGGTCACACTGAAAAGATGATGATCCCACACCTGGAAGTTGACGGTAAAACCCTTGTTTATATGGCAGACCTTTTGCCTACCGCAGGTCATATTCCTTTACCATATGTAATGGGCTATGATACAAGACCATTGTTAACTCTTGATGAAAAGGCAAAATTCCTGGACAGAGCAGCTACACATAACTACTATTTGATCCTGGAACACGATCCTTTTCATGAAATTATCACTGTAAAACATACTGATAAAGGTGTGCGACTGGATAAAGTCTTTACCTTCAAAGAATTATTTGACAATTAATTTAATCCTATACTAATGAATAAAAACTTTTTTAAATACACTTTTCTTGCCGTAGTAGCAGCTAGTACACTTGCTGGTTGTGGAGGTAGCAGCTTGAATATTGCTTCACCACCTATTGAAAATATAGATCAACGACCACTAAAAGTTGGAGAGCTTTCTGAAGCTGAGGCAAAAAACTGGAAGGATCTGGATCTTGCCATGGACACTGTTCCTGGAATGTCTGTTGATAGAGCTTATAATGAACTGTTGACTACTACCGTAAACGGTAAAACAGTAGTGCGTAAAGGTGAGCCTGTTATTGTAGCCATTATTGACTCTGGTGTAGACATTGAGCATGAAGATCTGGATGGTGTTATCTGGACTAATGAGGATGAAATCCCTGGAAACGGCATTGACGATGACAAGAATGGTTATGTGGATGACATTCACGGCTGGAACTTTTTGGGAGACATCGTGGATGAAAACCTTGAGTACGAGAGAATCGTAAGAGACAAGGCAAAATTACCTGCAGATATCGTTGCAAAAGCTCAAGCTGAATACGATGAGAAGGTTGCCGAGGCGAGCCAGACCAAAATGGTTTATGAGCAAATCCTACAGCAAATCAATCAGGTTGATGCAACGCTTGAGAAATTCTCTGGTAAAGATGACTATACCAACGAGGATATAGAAAAGGCTGCCAAATCTGATGATCCTCAAGTGCAGCAGGCAGCTGCTACCTTGAAAGCCTATATGGCGCAAGGACTAGAATCTGCAGACCAAGCTAAAGAAGAGTTGACTAAATTGATCAACAGCGCTACAAGTCTTATGAACGGTGATAAGCTTAAAACCAATTATCGTAGAGATATATTAGGTGATGACCCTTATGTTTGGGATACGGGTGTTTATGGTAATAATGAATATTCTGGACCAGATCCTAAAAAAGCCGATGCTTTTCATGGGACTCACGTTGCAGGTATCGTTGCGGCAGAGCGTAATAATGGCTTAGGCGTTAATGGCGTCGCCAACAATGCACAGATTATGGTATTGAGAGCCGTTTCTCAAGCAGATGAGTACGACAAGGATGTTGCTAAAGCAATACGCTATGCAGCAGACAATGGCGCTAAAGTCATTAATACAAGCTTTGGAAAGTATCATTCTCCTAATCCAGAATGGGTATGGGATGCGATAAAATATGCCGCAAGCAAGGATGTGCTTATTGTAAATGCAGCCGGTAATGAGTCTATAGATACGGATTTCACTCAGGTATACCCACAAGACCAAGAAGGAACAGGAGCCAACATTTCTGATAACTTCTTGACCGTTGGCGCACTTGCACCTACTTACGGTCCAAAGATGGTTGCTAACTTCTCCAACTATGGAAGATCTTCTGTTGACATCTTCGCTCCAGGCGTCGCTATATATTCTACGGCACCATTAAACGAGTACAGAAATGCAGGTGGTACTAGTATGGCCTCACCAGCAGTAGCAGGAGTGGCGGCGGTGATAAGATCTCAGTTCCCAAAATTAACAGCGGCACAGACTAAGCAAGTCATTTTGGACAGCGGTTTGACAACCAGTATTGATGTAGTTTTAGGTGACGAGAGTAAAAAAGGCTTTGATGAGATTACTGTTTCTGGAAAAATGGCAAACCTTTACAATGCCTTGATTCTAGCTTCTAAAATGTAGATAACGTCTCAATTTGTAAGATAAACCTCGAAATGTAATATTTCGAGGTTTTTTGCGTTTTGGGGTTTCACATTATTTGTTAATTTGCCGTTCAAACGCGAATGTTCGTAAATTGTTAATAACATAAGTTAACTTATACGACGTATAGCATGAAAAAAACGATATAAGAACTAAAAAGACCGTTTTTACGTATTTAACTATCAGAACCCCCTATTTTTGCTACTAGTTAATAATCAATGCTAATACAACTCTACATCTTCACCACAGCTTTGGTGCTGCAAGGTTCTGCAGATTCTCCGCCGGTGCCTAAAATGGGAGGTCCAGCCCCACCAGTAGGTGATCCTGTTCCAATTGATGAGTCTATTTTGGTATTAGTATTACTCGCTATTTGTATTGGAGTTTGGCATCTTTACTCCGGCAGGGTAAAAGATTTCAAAGGAAATTAAAGAGACATCAACCTCTTGACATATTTACCTATAACATCAAATTCTAAATTCACCGTATCTCTTACCTCTAATCGTTTAAAGCCGGTATGTTCATAGGTGTAAGGAATGATGGCTACGGAAAACGAAGACTCTCTTGAGTTAACAACGGTTAAGCTAACACCGTTGATACAAATACTGCCTTTCTCAATAGTGACATTATTTGAACTAGGATCATACTCAAATGAGAAAATCCACGAACCATTTTCTTCACTTTTTTCAATGCAGGTAGCTATTTGGTCGACATGACCCTGCACGATATGACCATCAAGCCGGGCATTCATAAGCATGGCTCTTTCCATATTCACCAGATCACCAACCTTCCAAGCGCCTAAATTGGTTTTTTTCAAGGTTTCATTGATCGCTGTTACCTTATATTGCTTGCCCGACAATTCCACAACAGTTAGGCAGACACCATCATGACTGACACTTTGGTCAACTTTCAATTCTGACGCGAGGTCATTTTCAAGCGTGAAATGCACGTTAGACTGATCTTGATCAATCTGTATAATTTTTGAAGTAGACTCTATGATTCCTGTGAACATAAGTAGTTGAAAACCGTTATTTTTAGACTTTCAAAAATACAGCGAAAAGCGCTCACTTCATGGCAAAGCAAAAGAACATTAAGGTAGGTATTAGTATTGGTGACCCCAATGGAATAGGCGGTGAGATTATATTAAAAGCATTTGAGGATCCTATGATGCTTGAACTATACACACCTGTCATTTTTGCAAGTACCAGACTCTTCTCTTTTTACCTTAAAGAATTTGATTTGTCTAACAAGATTCACGGTATTAAATCTTTGGATGATGTTGTTCTAGGTAAAATCAATGTGGTAAGATTGCTGGAAGATGATTTTAGTGTTGAATGGGGAACCGTTAGCCCAAAGGCTGGCGAGGTTGCCATTAAAAGTCTGCGAGCTGCGGTTGAAGCCTTAAAGGAGAATCAAATCAATGTCTTGGTCACTGCACCGATACATAAAGAAGCTATTCAGTCAGATGACTTTAAATTTCCTGGACATACAGATTTTTTGAATCAAGAACTGGAAGGCGAGAGCTTGATGTTTATGATTTCTGAGAGCCTGCGTGTAGGATTGATCACAGACCATGTTCCCATCAGTGAAGTAGCTAACCAAATAACGGGTAAGCTTATAAAATCCAAAATCGGAACGATTAAAAAATCGTTGAAGAGAGATTTCGGTATTACAAAACCAAAAATTGCGGTTTTGGGAATTAATCCACATGTGGGTGATAATGGTGTCATTGGAAGGGACGATCAAGAAAAACTGATTCCTGCGCTGGAAGAATTGAGGGAAGATGGTAATATTATTTTTGGCCCATATGCTGCAGATGCCTTTTTTGGCAGCGGCAACTATAAAAACTTCGACGCTATTTTAGCAAGTTACCACGACCAAGGCTTGGTGCCTTTTAAGACCTTGAGCTTTGGATCTGGAGTTAATTACACTGCTGGTTTGAGCCATGTTAGAACCAGCCCAGATCATGGTACTGGGTTTGATATTGCTGGAAAAAATGAAGCAAAACCTAGTTCTATGATCGCTGCGATACATGCTGCGGTTGCGATATACCGCAACAGAATGAGCTATGACAAACTGACCTCAAATCCATTAAAATCTAGCTCTAGAAAACGCAGAGAATATTAACAGGGCTTTTTTAATAACTTTTATTATCTTTGCCCGCTCTTTGAAAAGAGAATATTATGGAACTCAAAGAATTCAAAATCGCCTTTGCTGGACTTAAGCAAGGTAAACATGAGTTTTCCTTTGAGCTTGATAATGAGTTTTTTGAAAGTTTTGGATACGATGAGTTTAATTCTGCTGCAGTAATTGCTGATGTAGAATTGGATAAAAGATCAACACTCATGGACCTTCATTTAGTAGGTTCAGGTAGCGTTAATGTCAACTGCGATGTTACCAATGAGCCTTTTGATATGCCTGTCGAAGCCACAATGGACATTGTGGTAAAATTTGGAGAGCGCTTCAATGATGACAATGAGGATATTTTGATCTTACCTCATGGGGAATATGAGTTGAACGTGGCTCAATACCTTTATGAAATGGTTGTTTTATCCATACCACTTAAAAAAACACATCCAGGACTGGAAGATGGTTCTTTAGAATCAGATGTTTTGGAAAAATTAGAAGAATTAAAACTGTCAAATCCAGACGAGTCAGAAGAAGGAATTGACATTGATCCCAGATGGGACGCATTAAAAAAATTAAAAACGGATAATAATTAATAGCCATGGCGCATCCTAAGAGAAAAATCTCGAAAACGAGAAGAGACAAAAGAAGAACGCACTACAAAGCATCAGTTCCACAAATCGCAACTGATAGCACAACTGGTGAGGCTCACTTATACCACCGTGCTCACTGGCATGAAGGTAAATTGTACTATAGAGGTAATGTCCTTATAGACAAAACTGAGGTTGCCGAGGCATAACATAAAACCTTAGATAACACTGCTTTCTAGCAGTTTTATATCGAATTTGATAAAAAATGACACGTTTTTACGAGAAAATGTGTCATTTTTTCTTGTTTTTTAGTAGCTTTCAAAGTTGAAGTAATCCTTCTAGTAATTAAGGTATGATAGATATGAAAGCGGCCATAACTGCCGTAGGCGCTTATGTCCCTGAATATAGACTTACCAATTCCATCCTGGAAACCATGGTAGATACCAATGATGAGTGGATCACCACTCGCACCGGTATTAAAGAACGTCGCATACTCAAAGATCCAGATAAAGGATCTTCATTTCTCGCTATTAAAGCAGCACAGGATCTTTTAGGAAAATCTAACACAGATCCTTCCACCATAGACTTGGTGATAGTTGCAACCGCGACTCCAGATATGCCAGTGGCATCAACGGCGGCTTATGTAGCTACAGAAATAGGTGCTATCAATGCTTTTTCCTACGACTTGATGGCTGCCTGCTCCAGTTTCCTATACGGTATGAGCAATGCCGCAGCTTACATTCAATCTGGGCGATATAAAAAGGTGTTATTGATTGGTGCAGACAAAATGTCCAGCATCATCGACTATAAAGACCGCGCCACGTGTATCATTTTTGGAGATGCAGGTGGCGCGGTTCTTTTTGAACCCAATGAGGAAGGATATGGGCTTCAAGATGAGATCTTACGTACAGACGGTAGCGGTAGGGATTTCTTGCGTATCGAGGCCGGTGGCTCACTAATGCCTGCAAGCCTGGATACGGTAAAGAACAACCAACACTTTGTGTACCAAGATGGTAAGAATGTTTTCAAACACGCTGTTTCTAATATGGCAGATGTGTCTGAACAGATTGTAAAAAGAAACAACCTTACTAATAATGATATTGACTGGCTTGTACCTCATCAAGCAAATAAGCGCATCATAGATGCCACGGCCAGACGTGTACAGCTTCCAGAAGAACAGGTAATGGTGAACATCCATAAATATGGGAATACGACCAGTGCCACCTTACCACTTTGTCTAAACGATTACGAAAAACAACTCAAAAAAGGAGATAACCTTGTATTTGCTGCCTTTGGTGGTGGTTTTACTTGGGGATCCATTCTCTTGAAATGGGCCTATAATACTAATTAATAATAACCATTAACTATGGAACTTAAGGAAATACAGAATCTAATCAAATTTGTGGCAAAGTCAGGCGCCAGTGAGGTCAAGCTAGAAATGGATGACATCAAGATCACCATCAAAACAGGATCTGACGAGCCTAACATCACCTACATGCAACAGCCCATGGCACAGCAGGCCGCTCCAGCACCAGCCGCAGCTCCAGCTGCTCCAGCAGCGTCTAACGAGAGCGCCGCACCAGCTGCATCTGCATCAAGTGATGACAAGTATATTACCGTCAAATCTCCTATCATAGGAACGTTCTATAGAAAACCTTCTCCAGAAAAGGATACTTTTGTTGAGGTAGGCGATAGCGTTAAGGTTGGTGACACCTTGTGTATCATCGAGGCCATGAAACTCTTCAACGAGATTGAAAGTGAGGTATCGGGAACGATCGTCAAAGTTCTTATCGACGATATGTCGCCAGTAGAATTTGACCAGCCATTATTTTTAGTAGACCCATCCTAGTTCTACAGCTAGACTAGATTGTAAATGTTGTGGTGATGACGCTTTCGCGAAAGCGATATCTCCATAAACACACTCACTAAAAACAAACATTATGTTTAAAAAAATATTGATTGCAAATCGTGGTGAGATCGCATTACGTGTTATACGTACCTGTAAAGAAATGGGTATCAAGACCGTAGCGGTTTATTCTACGGCAGATGCTGACAGTCTCCACGTAAAATTTGCAGACGAGGCCGTTTGTATTGGACCACCACCCAGCAACCTATCCTATCTTAAGATGTCCAACATTATAAGCGCTGCAGAGATTACAAATGCAGACGCGATACATCCAGGATACGGTTTCTTGTCAGAAAATGCAGATTTTTCTCGCATTTGCGATGAGCATAAAATCAAATTCATAGGCGCGAGTCCAGACATGATCGCCAAAATGGGAGATAAGGCAACTGCCAAAGCTACCATGAAGGCTGCTGGAGTACCTTGCGTACCAGGATCTGAAGGTATCATTCCAGACTTTGAGACCTGTAAGAAAATCGCACTTGAAACAGGTTATCCTGTCATGCTCAAAGCTACTGCCGGTGGCGGTGGTAAAGGGATGAGAGCGGTCTGGTCAGAAGATAAACTGCAAGCCGCATGGGAAAGTGCACGCCAGGAAAGTAAGGCCGCGTTTGGCAATGATGACATGTACATGGAAAAACTCATTGAAGAGCCACGACATATCGAGATCCAAATCGTGGGAGACAGCTTTGGTAAGGCATGTCACTTGAGTGAACGCGACTGTAGTGTTCAACGACGTCACCAGAAGCTGACTGAAGAAGTACCATCGCCTTTCATGACTAAAAAGTTGCGTAAGGACATGGGAGAAGCAGCAGTCCGCGCCGCGGAATATATCGCATATGAAGGTGCTGGAACCGTTGAGTTTCTTGTGGATAAACACCGCAACTTCTACTTTATGGAAATGAATACCCGTATCCAGGTAGAGCACCCTATTACGGAACAAGTGATCGATTTTGACTTGATACGCGAGCAAATTTTAGTGGCTAGCGGCGTCAAAATCTCTGGTAAGAATTATGAGCCTGCATTGCACTCGATTGAATGTCGTATAAATGCAGAGGATCCATATAATGGCTTTAGACCATCTCCAGGTAAAATCACCACACTTCATGCGCCTGGTGGTCATGGAGTACGATTGGACACTCACGTTTACGCGGGCTATTCCATTCCGCCTAACTATGATAGTATGATTGCTAAGTTGATTACAACTGCACGTACACGTCAAGAGGCGATTGATAAAATGAAGCGCGCCCTAGATGAGTTTGTGATAGAAGGTGTGAAAACGACCATTCCATTTCACAGACAATTGATGGATGAGCCTGCTTATGTAAAAGGTGATTACACCACTGCATTCATGGACACATTTGTCATGAAGCCGTTAGAGGACTAACAATCTATACAGAAATAAGTAAGCGCCACATGATTCATGTGGCGCTTTTGTTTTTGGGATTATTGACAATCCTTTTGCGCGTCGATGGTGCCCTTGAGTCCCCAAGAAGGTTCAAATCCAGTTACAGTTTCTTTTTTAAATAGAGCAACAGCTTTTTCTAGGCCACTGCAATAGGGCGTTACATCCTTATTAAAATAACGGGCACTGCCCATCAACCACTGTGCACGATTGCTCACTACTCTTGGATTGTCTGGCGCCATGGCATAGGCCTTTTCATAGAGGGCGCTCGTGGCTGCAGAAAGCTTCATTCCATAAATAGATCCATCATAGTTGATCCAGCACGTATTGAGCAGTCCTTGAAGCACCATAACCTCTGGATTGTTGGGAGATAATTGATCGGTTAGGGTGATGTATTCTTGAGCGTGTTTCATGGTTGCGAGCGTTTCTTCTGGACCGTATTGTCCCCAGGAGCTATTGATGTTTGCCAGAGCGACATAATAGGCAGGCAACCAGTTCTCCTTTTCGGCTTTTGAGATGCGTTCAAATTGTTGAGCTGCCGCCTTATTGTCCGTTTTTAGTAGTTCTAGGGCGTTGCCCATCGCTTTTTCATAGGGTGTCTGTGCCATGATTAATGCTGTGAATAGTAATAATAGAGTAGTGGCTATAGTCTTCATAATGCTTTGATTGTTATAGGTTTAGTTCAAATGTCTAGGTAATTTCGCTTTCGCGAAAGCGAAACAAACCCAACTGTCATTTTACCTATCTGAACTGTATTACAAATTGTCCAGCTGATTGTCCTTACCGCCAATAGTCCAGAAGAAGCCCACGAAAATGAACCGGTCTGCGGCCTGACCTATCGTGCGTCTATCAAATTGACCCTGAACATCTGGTGTGTTGCTGTATTGATACCCAAAGACGTTGTCACGACCCAATACATTACTAATGGATAGGTAAAGAATCTTTTGGTCATCGATAAGGTATGCCCAGTTAAAATCTAGGCTTTGGAATGATGCTGTCGTGTCGTTTAGGAATCCGTTCTCATTGGCATTTGTAAAGGGTCTACCGCTGGAATAGTTGTAAGTGAACCCTACTTGTGACTGTAGATCTTCCATCCAGTATTTTGTCACGATGCTCAAATTGTGGTCTGTCGCAAAGGCAGGCGTTGCGGTTTCAGGATAATTGCGATAAAGTCGCTCTGTATCCAGACAGGAATAGCTTATCCAGTATTCTAAGTTTTTAATGGACTGCTCATCTCTCCAGAAAAGATCCAAGCCTGCTGCATATCCATTGCCGTCGTTGGAGTAGGAGCTGTCAAAGCTAGGCATGGCAGAGTCGTAGGTCAATAGGTGATCGTACTTTTTATAGTAAGCCTCGGCACGTAGCATGCGATTGTTTTTCTTGTGCAGAAAATTAAGGATGTAGTGTTGGGCTGTTTCTGTTTCTAAACTAGAATCGTATTGAAGAATACTATTATCAATTTGCTGGTGAAACATCCCATAGGCTGCCGATAATTGCGAACTCTCGCTCAAGCTTATAGCGGCACTCAATCTAGGTGATAGGGTTGCTTTTTGTGTCGTATTAAAATAATCAGCACGACCACCTATTTTAAAAGCTAGTTCTTTAGACGCAAAGATTTCAGCTTCTGCAAAAGCACCGGTATTGTATTGGTTGATCCTTGTCTGGAAAGGTTGATTTTCAAATAAAACTTTTTCATTACTATGGATGGCAAACTGTTCTGCTCCAAAGAATAGTTTGAAATAATTATTATAGCGCTTGGAAAGTTTAAGCTTTGCATGAGCTGCAGTTTCTGCATTTTCTAATGTAGTTGTTTTAATGTTCAAATCGGTATGATCTCTTGAAACACTCAAGGCCGCCTGCACATCCCAACTTTGTGAAAGTTCGCCGTTATAGTTGAGATTGCCGTAATAATTGCGGTTGCGCAACCCTAAGAAGAATCCATCCTCAATATCAATATCTTCTTGAATCAAGCTAAAATCACTGTATGAAAAGGCGCCGTAGGCTTTAAACAGACCCTTATCTGTTTTGTGCCTATAAACAGCCTCGCCATTGAAGCTTTGATATGGATCAATGAATTGATTGTTTTGTGGTACAAGATCGTTGTAAGGCGCTAGATTGATATACGTGGCATTGACGCTCAAGCTATTGTCATCCCAGATTTGAGTATTACCGCCACCAAAGCCTACACTCATCAATTGTACTTCGGTTTCTTCTTGGGTTGGGAAATTGGTGGTGTTGAGCAGTAAAATAGAGGACAAAGCGTCTCCATATTCTGCGCTGTAGCCACCGGTAGAAAAGGTGATACCATCAAATAAAAATGGCGAAAACCTGCCTCGTGTAGGTATATTTCCAGTCGTAGGAATGTATGGACTAAATACTCGATTCCCGTCAATGAAAATCTGAGTTTCATCTGCGGTGCCACCTCGAACGAACAGGCGACCATCTTCTGGATTTGCCGTGGTTCCCGGTAATGTTTGCAATGCGCCCAGAACATCTCCAACGGCACCAGCGGTTGTGACGATGTCAAGAGGCTTTAGAGCGCTAGCTTTTGAACTGTCGCCAGCGCTAAAACTACCGGCACTTAATACAACGGTATTGAGTTCATTCATGCTTTCCCTAAGTGAAATGGTCACCTTGTTTAAGGTAGAAACATCTGCCTCACGTCTAAACTCCTCATAACCTACAAAACTGGCGAGAAGAATCACCATTTCAGTTTCTGAAGTCGTGAAGGTAAAATTCCCATCAACATCAGACATAGCTCCATCATAGGTTCCTTCTAGATAGACGTTCACGCCCATCAATGGCTGCTTCTTTGAATCCGTAATGGTCCCAGAAATTGTTGTTTGCGCAGTCGTAGCAGCTGAAATAAGAAGTATAAATAGTAGTAGCTTTTTCATGGTTGTCGGTTTGATGTGACAAACATGCGGCGGTTTTATACTGTGCTCAATTTTAAGCTACCCAACTGTAGAATCCAGTTCCTGAAATGATTTTACTACTTGATTTTTAAATAAACTATTGAAGAATTGGAGAGCTCCTTCTGTGATTTTACCCAAAATGTACGCTCTGCAGACTTGCATTCAATCAAATAAGAATCGCCTTTGAAATAGGAATTGACCACTACGGTTTCATATCCAGCATTTGCGATCTCTAATTGATATGGATATAACAAAAGATCTTTTGTATTTGACATCACACCAGATGGCAACACGTTGATATCATCAAACAAAGTAGCTCCGTAAACGTCTTTTGGGTTATGGTACACTTCCCTGGTAGATCGATGATCTACGATGTGACCAGCTCTCATAATGATGGTTTCATCAGTAAATGAAAGCACATCATCGCGATCATGTGTCGCGATAAGAGCACTAATTTTTTCTTCCTTCAAGTATTTGAAAAGTCTGCGTCTTAAAGTGTTTTTCCTAAAATTATCCACGTGGCTGAAGGGTTCGTCAAGCAATAGTAGCTGTGGTTGTTGCGCCAGTGCTTTGGCAATGGCGACACGTTGCTTTTGACCACCAGAAAGAGTTTTGACCTTACGGTCTGCATAGGTTTCCATTTCAACGACCTCTAAAAGTCTGTGGATAGTTTGTCCACGATCATCCAGTTGTATGGAAAGGTGCTCGCCCACGTTCTCAAATACCGTGGTATAGGGCATAAGGTTAAACTCTTGCGGTACGTATTTCATCATGGGATGACCGGGAACGAGATGATGGTCTGGACCCAGTAATTCTTTGCCATTCCACAGGATTTTACCAATATCAGGCTGCAAGAGCCCATAAATGAGATTGAGTAGAGTGCTTTTCCCGCAGCCGCTCTCGCCCATGACGGCAACAACAGCACCTTGCTCCAACTGTAGGGAGATGTTTTTGAGGGTTTTCGCTTTCGCGAAAGCGAAATCAATATCAACTAGTTGCAGCATCCAGCAAAGGTACTGCCCATAGAGCTTGTCCTACAAGAAAGCACTGCCAAATTGATGCCAGTCATTACTGGACTTGATGCCCAGCTTTTTAATGATGGACTTCCTATGGGTGGCTATAGTGGACTCTGATAAGAAGAGACGCTCTGCGATCTCACGGTTCACCTCGCCGCTGCAAATCGCCTTTAGGATTTCAAATTCCCTCAAGGTCAACTGCTCAAACTTCTCTGAATGCTCTATCCTAAACTGAAACTGCTCTTTAAGTTTATCCAGGTGCCTAATGGCGTGCGGCAACTGTCTGTGATGCACCTCTAAGGTGATTTGGGTGGCGTCAATCGTTCTATTGATTTCATAGGCGATCTTCTCTTTATCCTCGGGATAATTACCTTCTAACAGGAATCGCATGGCTTTTTCCCTGCAAACGAAATACCTGGGCTGCATGATGCTGTTTACCTTATTAAAGGAATCGATGATGGAGATATGTGCCTCTTGATCCTTGGGAATGGTAAAGGCAAGCCTGCGTAGACCGTATTTGTATTGGGGTTCAAGAATTTCTCTCTCGATCCAATTATGCAATTCGTTGGGAATATCCAGCGTGAACTTTTCTTGCAGCCATAAAACACCCTTCGGTTTCAGTTTTTTGAACAGACAAAGAAAGCTTCTCAGCTCTTTTTTAAAGTGATCCACAGTCAATTGCTTATCAGTCCATTCTTGTACGAGGATTTCGTTTATCGAATGGATCATAAGATGATCTGATTGGTAAAGTTGTGTCATTTTCAAAACTTTTGAATGGAGACCTTAAACTAATTGTCAATTCAAAAATGAAAAAAAGACGTGCTAATTACCTATAAATAAAGGGGTTTGTCGTGAGTGACATCATTATCGTCATGAATGACATGATGTTTTATGAGTTTATGGACCTTAGAAAACAGATCCTTATATAAAAAATTTACTTTCTTATCTAGGCAAAAAGTGGATGCTGCTCTTCTTTAAGGCGTTGTTTAAAAGTTCGCGATAGCGGAATCTGATTTCCAGTTTCCATCACGACTAGTCCAGACTGAATAGATCTTACTTTTTCAATATTGATGACAAAGGAGCGATGTACCTGCAGGAAGCCACTAGTTTCCAGCTCTGTGATCCTATCCTTTAAAGTATTTCTTTCAGTAATAGGCTTCTCATTATCTGATACAAAATAGTCAAGATAATGACCTTCACTTTTTACATATTCCAGTTGATCCAGTTTTACCACTTGCTTAGAATTTACAAGAATGCTTCCTGCTGTAGCGTCTTGTTGTTTCTTGGCGAGCTGTTCCTGTAACTTTTTAAACGAGGCCTTAATTTGTGCGTTTTGTGCTTCTAATTGTGAGGCTTTGTTCTTGCTTTTACGATAGCGCATATAGACAAACAACAAGGCAATAATGATGAGTGCTCCCATGATGGAAAGCCAAATTATCGTATATCGCGACCTCTCGTTTTGAGCCATAGTCTCCTTCAAGGAAGCCTCCTTTTTTTCAAGATCATAGGCATCTAGAGAGTTTTGAATGACGGCCAGATCCGTTAAATCCTTTAGGCTATCTTTTGCTCGGGTATAGGTTTCAAAGACCTCATAAGCCTGCTTATATTTCCCCCAAGATTGATAGAGCTCTACATATTCAAGATATAGTGGTAAATGGGTACTAACGGGCTGGGAAATTGATTCTGTTTTCATGTTATCCAGAATCTTTTCGGCTTTTTCAAATTCTCCCATTTCTCTAAAGAGCTTTTGTTCAATCATGAGAGTATTGATTGCTGTTGGGTCCTTTTTTCCACGCCAATCGATCTGCCTCGCTTCTTCGATTCTTTTAGAGGCCTCAATAAGTTTTCCCTGCTCTATATTGATGTCTGCCAGTAGAAGTAAACTTCCTTTTTTTCTCAAAGGGTCAATATTATCCACGTCAATGAGTTGCTCCACATAGTACTGACTGCTATCTAATCGACCAATATTCTTATGGAAATTGGCAAGGTTATAGGAAAGGCCATATAAAAATGGCGAATTTGATTTTTGCCGAGCTACCGACAGGGATTTGTGATACCACTTTAAAACCATTTCTGGTCTTTGTAAACGCTCGTATGCCTTTGCAATACTTTGGTAGGTGTTCTCTAGACCATTGGGTGAGAATCCTTCTTCTATGCGCGCAGCTTCGATATAAGTTTCCACGGCTTCTTCATACCTACCTAGATTAAGCAACGCAGAACCTTTTTTTGACAACGAACCCACTATGGTGCGGTCATCATTTATTTTTTTTCCAAAGGCTTCGGCCTGAGCGGCATACTCAAGAGTTTTTTCAAAATCCCTGGACATCATATAAGCCATTGCGAGACCGTTATACGAGCGACCTTTCAATAACTTCGGTTCTTCAGGTGACCACGACAAGGCCAGTTGGTAGTTAGAAATCGCCCTTTCAAAATCCCTAAACCTCAAAAGAACAGATCCTTTTGCGAGATACCCTTCTGTTTTAGCTAGGCTATCGTTCATTTCGATAAGTTGGTCGGCATATGCTAGAACCGCCTTGCTGTCCTGCGTATGGGTTCTTATATCGTTTTTGAGAGATTCTATTTTTGCATCTTGGCCCACTAGGGTCATTGGTAGACTACTGGCGAGGAATAGAAGGAAGACCTTCAATGGTAGAGATAATTTTTCAGGCATAGGGATAGCTGTAAATCATCCAAATTAATAAAATATTAGGAGAATCAAAATGGCTGTTTGCCTTGCTTCCAGATCTATAGTTGCTGTTAAAACCCTATTTAAGATTTTTTCGCTTTCGCGAAAGCGAAATTTCCCCACAAAAAAACCGCCAAGCATTGAGGCTAGGCGGTTCATAAAAAGTGATCTGTTATTCTTACATTTTTACATCATCAACAGGTTGTGGTAACTCCTTATAACCCATGTTGTAGAGCGTGAAACCGTAGATGTCTGTTTGTTCTTCAATGATTTTACTGGTAGGTTTTCCCGCGCCATGACCAGCATCAGTCTCAATGCGTATTAGCGTTGGGTTGTTGCCTGCTTGTTTTGCTTGAAGCTCTGCCGCAAACTTGAAGGAGTGTGCAGGTACCACACGATCGTCATGATCACCAGTAGTAATCAAGGTTGCTGGGTACTGGGTACCTTCTTTAACGTTATGCAAAGGCGAGTAGCCTTTAAGGTAGTTAAACATTTCTGTATTATCCTCTGCCGTTCCATAGTCATAAGCCCAACCAGCACCAGCGGTGAACTTATTATAGCGTAACATATCCAATACACCTACTTGTGGAATGGCAACGGCAGCTAGGTCCGGACGTTGCGTCATAGTTGCTCCGACCAGCAAACCACCATTAGATCCACCTTGAATGGCCAGCTTTTCTGTGCTTGTATACTTTTCGGCTTTTAGGTATTCTGCAGCAGCGATAAAGTCATCAAAGACATTTTGCTTTTGCATTTTAGTACCTGCATCGTGCCATTTTTTACCGTATTCACCACCGCCACGCAAGTTGGCTACGGCATAAATGCCGCCCATTTCCATCCATGCAGCTCGGGTTACAGAGAAACCAGGATTGAGTGAAATATTAAAGCCACCATAGCCATAAAGAATGGTAGGATTGGTACCATCCTTCTGCATTCCTTTTTTGTAAGAGATGATCATAGGGATTTGTGTACCGTCCTTTGAAGTATAGAAAACCTGCTTGCTTTCATATTCTTCTGGGTTGAATTTTATATCTGGTTTGCGATATAACTCTGAAGTCCCTTTTTCTATATTATAGATGTAAGTGCTGCCAGGTGTCACATAGTTAGTGAAGGAATAATAAAGAGTCTTGTCCTCATCCTTAGCACCAAAACCGCCTACATTTCCTACTCCAGGCAACTCTACATCGCGAACTAAGGTGCCGTCCAGATTGAATTGCTTGATCTGTGATACCGCGTCGACCATATATTCTGCAAATATGTAGCCGCCACCGGTAGAAGGTGATAGTACATTATCTGTTTCTGGAATCAAATCGACCCAGTTGTCTGGAGTTGGGTTGGAGATATTCGTCGTGACCACGCGCTTGTTGGGAGCATTGTAGTCAGTTACCAACCATAGCAAATCACCGTCATTATGCAATACATAAGTGTTTGTATCAAAATTGTCCAGTATTGTCACCAGCGGCGCATTAGGCTGGTCCAAACGTTTCATGAACAGCTTACCGCCATTTGTACTCGTGCTTGCCGAAATAATCAGCAGCTTTTGATCGTCTGTAACATTACCACCTATGTAACGGTATTTTTGATCTGGAGTACCACCAAAGATCACTTTATCTTCACTTTGTGGGGTTCCCAGTTTATGGTAATACAGCTTGTGCTGGTCTGTCATAGCGCTTAGTTCACTTCCTTTAGGCTTGTCATAACTGGAATAATAGATGCCTTCATCCTTATACCAGGAAAGACCAGAAAACTTCACATCCTGAATCGTATCGCCTATAATTTCTTTAGTTGCTGCATCCATCACAATAATCTTGCGCCAGTCACTACCGCCGGTAGAGATGGCATAAGCAAGTTTAGAGCCATTTTCAGTAAAACTCATGCCGCCCAATGATATGGTACCATCTGCTGCAAAACTATTGGGATCAAGAAAAACGCTCGCCGTTGATGGGTCTGCATCTTTTTCATACCTGTATAAAACAGATTGGTTTTGCAAACCATCATTCTTATAATAATAGGCATAGTCACCTTCAATAAATGGTGCGCCTATTTTCTCATAGTTCCACAACTCAGTAAGACGCTTATTGATCTTGTCGCGATAGGGAATTTGTGAGAGATAATCCTGTGTGACCTTATTTTGTGCCTTGACCCATTCACCGGTTTCCTCGCTACGGTCATCTTCCAACCAGCGATAATGATCTGCTACCTCATTGCCAAAATACACATCAGTCGTATCCACTTTCTTAGTTTCGGGATAGGTCATTGCCATAGCCGTTTCTTCATTGTTTTCCTGCTTACAAGCTGCTAGGGCCACAAAACCCAAAGCTGCCATATAGATGTTATTAAATCTCATAATTAATTTTTAAGGACTGGTATTGATTGCATTCCCAGTGGTGTCGTGATTTTCAATAGATATAAGCCTGTAGGCAAACCTTCCAGCGATAAGCTGTGAGAAGGCTGGAAAACCTTGAGGCTTTGACCGCTTAAATTAAACAATTCCAGATTCAAAACACGGTCTGTACCAGAGATGTTAAGCTCATTTCTTGTAGGGTTGGGATAAAGGGATATCGCTTTCGCGAAAGCGAACTCATCACCAGCACTAAGTACATCTCCAACATATTTGAAAACACCAGTCGTATTTGTATCACTGGTAAAACCACCACTATAACCTGCCGAAGTATTCAAAAAGGCAACGTCCACGTGCTGTTTAGTGTCAATATTCACCCAAGTCACGCCATCGTTAACAGAGTAGGAGCTACCTGCAAAATTAGGATCAGAGCCTACACTCACAATATAGGAAGTGAATGGAAGGTAGGCAATGTTGTCGCCGTAAGGCGTTCCCGTGCCGCTGGTCACTATCTGTGTCCAAGTCTGGCCTGCATTTGTCGTACTGTATAAAATTGCGGCATTGGTTTGTAGAATCCCTTTTGAAGCATCTGCAAAACTGATGTCTCCAGAAACTTCACTGCCGCCAAAATCACTAATGGGCGACTGATACACATTCCAGTTCAAACCACGGTTTGTGGAGTGAAATATCCGGCCTGTACTCGTCGTAAACCATATGGAGTCGCCGCTGGCGGTGTTTTGTGCCAGATATCCGGTTTCATTAGTTTGCGGTGCAGGAATATTGGCGGCCGGAACTGGTGTAAAGGTCGACCCACCATCTGCAGTGGTGTAAATCTCCCAATTGCCATTTACAGGATCGCCAGTGACAACGCCATTATCTGTATCAAAAAAATGGATCGTATTGGGAAAACTGCCACTAGAGGTAAACTCTGTCTGGCTTATTTTAGCCCAGCTACCGCCGCCATCTTCCGTTTTCCAGATACCACCATTTTGTCCAGCGATTCTGGGATAGACCGCTATAAAAGCGGTTTGGCCATCGATGGCAGCAATGTCACCTATTCCCAAATTGGTATTTCCTATGCCGATGGAACCCGCGTTCCAGGTGGAACCAGCATCTGTAGTTTTAGAGAACTGCTGGATGTTGTTTTCTGGATTAATGCCGTTGTAGCCTATTCCCCAAGCCACATTTTCATCAACGATGCTAAATCTTGAAATACCGGTGGATTCTGTTGGGAAGTCAGAATCGACTTCACTCCAGAACTGTGCCTGCAGGTTCCAAGTGAAAAGAGCAGCAATGCTTGCAAGTAAAAATTTATTCATAAGGATTTCTCTAGAACGATAAATGTAGAGAAAATCCAGCGGTGGCACTCAAAATTAGGCGCTTACTAGTTCGTTTTTGATCAAATACTCGGCTATCTGCACAGCATTGGTAGCAGCACCTTTTCTCAGGTTATCTGCAACGATCCACATATTGAGCGCGTTAGGCGCAGAATGGTCTCGTCTTATTCGTCCCACAAAAACGTCATCTTTCCCGTGTGCCATGAGTGGCATAGGATATAAGTTGACATCTGTATTGTCCTGTACAGTAACACCGTCAGTATCTGCGAGGATGGCGCGTACTTCAGATTCTGTAAAGTCGTTGTGAAATTCTACATTCACAGATTCTGAATGACCACCAACTACTGGTATTCTTACTGCAGTTGCTGTCACGGCAATGGTTTTATCGTCTAGAATCTTTTGTGTTTCTCGTACCAGTTTGAGTTCTTCTTTAGTATATCCATTTTCTTCAAAAACATCACAATGCGGTAGTGCATTCCTGTGGATCTGGTATGGATATGCCATGGCACCTTTAGTATTGGTGTATTCATTTTCCAATTGTTCCACGGCTTTGACACCTGTACCCGTAATAGACTGATAGGTAGATATCACCAATCTTTTAATACCATACTTTTTGTGCAAAGGCGCAAGTGCCATTACCAGTTGTATGGTTGAACAGTTAGGGTTTGCAATGATCTTGTCGTTTGTGGTAAGCTGGTCTGCGTTGATTTCAGGAACAACCAATTTCTTATCTGCTTCCATGCGCCATGCGCTGGAGTTATCGATAACGGTCGTACCTACTGCTGCAAATTTGGGAGCGTTTTCTAGACTCACGCCACCACCAGCAGAAAATAATGCAATAGCTGGTTTCATGTCAATAGCATCCTGCATGCTCACCACCTTATAGGGTTTGCCCTTAAAAACAATTTCAGTACCTACAGATTTCTCTGATGCTACAGGAATCAATTCCGTTATTTCAAGATTGCGTTCTTCTAGAACCTTGAGCATCACTTGACCTACCATGCCGGTAACGCCCACAACAGCTATTTTCATTGTCGTAAAATTTAAGTTAGCAAATGTAAGCGTCAAGTATTTATAAACCCAACTCTTACAAAAGTTAAGAATAGAAAAAGCCGCTTCTATCATAGAAACGGCTTATCAATTTTGAGCAATTTACAGAATTAGTTTTGCGCCTTGATGGCATCTCTTATTTCTATAAGCAATTCTTCTTGAGTAGGACCTTTTGGTGCCTCAGGAGCTGGCTCTTCTTTCTTTTTGGTTTTGTTATAAGCCTTCACGATCATAAATAAAACAAAGCCTACAATGATCAAGTTGATGATTGTATTGATCCATTCTCCATAAAGAATGGCGTTTTCTGGCACCTCAATAGTACCGTCTGCAGCTACCACAGCTTCACTTAGGACTACTTTGAATTCTGAAAAGTCGGTTCCACCCGTAAAGTGCCCAACGATAGGCATCATGATAAGCTTTACAAATCCGTTTACGACAAGTGCGGTCGCGCCAGCAAGCAATACGGCAACGGCTAGATCTATGACATTTCCTGTCATAATAAAGTTTTTGAACTCTTTAAGCATAATGGTTAGATTTAAAATATTGAACGGTAAACTTACTAGATTAACAGGAATTTAAGAATCAAAGGGAACAGGAAAAAAAACGTCTTTCGATCAATTTGTTTAAAAATCAGACGATTAGTCGTTTAAATAAATTCTAGGAACTCGTTTTTGTATTCCTGTTAAAAGTTCGTAGGAAATGGTTCCTGCTTTTTCTGCCATGTCTCTTGCCGGATGGGTTTGATCAAAAATAATGACCTCGTCACCTGGCTTACAATCCACTCCAGTGACGTCTACCATAAACATATCCATACAAATAATTCCTAGCGTAGGCGCCCATTGACCATTGACCAACATGCTTGATTTACCATAACCATAAATACGGTTGATACCATCGCCGTGGCCTAATGCGATAACGGCATAGTCCATGTCCTGAGAAGCTTTGTGGCTGCGATTGTAACTTACGCTTTCTCCTTTTTTGATATGTCTGATCTGGGAAATGTTGGATTTAAGGGAAGCCACTGGTTTCAAGTGAGCGTCAAACTTGAGGTCATTCCCGTAACCATAGAGGCCTATTCCAGAACGTACCATACTGTAATGTGAGTGGTCATAATTGAGAATACCGCTAGTATTATCGGTATGTCGCAGGCATTGATAACCTATTTGATCCTCTACTTTATGGCACAGATCTTCAAAGGTCTCGATTTGTTTGAGGGTAAAATCTTTCTCGCTCAAATCTTCACTGGCGGCAAGATGGGATTGCAGTCCGCGAACTTTTATTACATCGGTAGCTTTGACAATAGCAATCGCTTTATCAAGGTCGTCAGGATCTATTCCTATACGATTAAGTCCCGTATTGAATTCTAAATGAATAGGATAGGATTTTTGGGAACTCGCTTTCGCGAAAGCGATAAAAGCTTTCAGCATCTCAACGCTATAAATCACCGGCTCCAGACAGCGATCAATGCATTGCTGCAAGGTGTGTACCTGCGCGTGCAGCACCAGAATAGGCTTTGTAATGCCGGCATCACGCATCTCAACACCTTCTTCTACATAAGCAACCGCAAAATAATCGGTTCCCAAATCTTGAAGTTTACGGGCAACGGTTGTGATACCATGGCCGTAGGCGTTTGCCTTGACCACGCTCATAAAAAGAGTTTCGGCGGGAATTTTTGATTTTAAATACTGAAAATTATGGGCGAGCGCCGCCAGATCTACTTCCAGTCTGGTGCCTTTTGATTCCATTTAGGATCCTGTTTTGTTTTTGATTTCCTGTGCATCTTTGACAGGAATATCCTTGACCTTGCTAGAAAGCATGGCCTTGTAATATGCGCCACGGCTCAAGGGTTCATATTCTTGATGTTCACCTAGAACCACAACGCTCTCGTCACTTGATTTGCGGTAGCTATATTGTGCAAGATTACCGGTGCGAGTGCAAACGGCATGGACCTTAGTCACATACTCTGCCGTAGCCATTAGCGCAGGCATAGGGCCAAAGGGATTGCCTTTAAAATCCATATCCAGGCCGGCCACAATCACGCGTATGCCTCGATTTGCCAGGTTGTTGCAAACGGCGACGATCTCATCATCAAAAAATTGTGCCTCATCTATTCCTACTACTTGGCAACCGGTAGCGAGCAATGGTATGTTTGCTGCCGCGGGAACTGGAGTGGAATGAATCTCATTGGAATCGTGAGAGACCACTTTTTCTTCATCATACCGCACGTCTATAGCGGGCTTGAAGATTTCAACTTTTTGATTGGCAAATTTGGCGCGTTTTAACCTGCGAATCAATTCTTCTGTTTTTCCAGAAAACATGGAGCCGCAAATCACCTCGATCCAGCCGAATTGCTCCTCATGATTAACTGTATTTTCTAGAAACATTTTGTAATTTACAGGCTCTAGCAGGATGCCGTATCGTTCCTGCCTTGATTCCAAAAATACAAAGAAACACACGGCATAGAAACCCAATATGAAAAAGAAAATAGCGGCAGACCTTACCAGCCTCGCACATCGTGTACTACAGATCAAAGACAAGGAAAATGTAGTGGAGTTGCAAGCCATCGCCAAAGAATTATACGAGAAACTAACAGTGCTGGTATTTACTGAAAAGCACTTTTCTGACATACAACCTACTGCAGGAAACCGCGAGGTAGAAGACAAGCTCAAGCGTGCCTTTGAAGAGGCACAGCAAGACGTTAAAAATGTGGCAGACGATGTGGAACAAGTGATGGAAGAAGCGCAACAGCAAGCTCGCGAAACCTTTTCTACCAATGATTTGAGCGACCTGTTTGTTCCAGAAGAAGATACTCGTGAAGAAATGGACCTGCCTGGAATTTCTACCATAAGTAAAATGGTTACAGAAATGCCAGAAAGCGCTCCACAAACACCAAAACTAGACCCATCTGAGAATGAAGACTACCGAGCTACAGGCAAATTACCTAACCGTTACAGAGACTCGTTTACTACCAACAGCTTGAACGATCTAGAAGTCCCAGAAGATGATGATCGTGAAGAGATGGACCTACCGGGAATCGCGACTATCAACAAAATGGTTACTGAAATGCCAGACGATGAGCTCATCGAGCCCAAGCCTAAACAACCTAGTCCTCATTCCAAAACCGACCTTGAGCAGCTCACCGTAGATTTTCAAACGATGCCGGTTTTTGAGCGCAAGTCTGCTTCTCAAGAAAGCGATAAGCCTCAATCCCTCAATTCAAAGTTGAACACAGGACTCAAGATAGGAGTGAACGATCGCATGGGTTTTGTGAAGCATCTTTTTAATGGGAACAACCAAGATTTCAACAGAGTGATCTCGCAGTTGAACACCATTGACAATTTTGATCAGGCTCAAAACTTTATCCATACCATGATCAAGCCAGACTATAATAACTGGGAAGGAAAGGAGAGTTTTGAGAATCGGTTTTTAGAGCTTATCGAGCGCAAGTACCAGTAGGGTTGCCATTATGAAATATGCCTACTGGATCGTCACGGGACTTGTGAGCCTGATTCTATTAGCTTCCGCTGGATTTTATGTTTTTAAAAACGCTCAGGTTTCTTCAGAGTTTGTGAAGCTGGGTTTTCCCACTTGGGTCATTTATCCATTAGCCTTTGCAAAGGTTGCCGCTGTTTTGGTGATTCTTTTTAGAAAAAATAGATCATTAACGGAATGGGCTTATGCTGGATTATTCTTTGATATTCTACTCGCAGCCATTGCCCATTTGACCATTGCAGATGGTGGGCAATGGACCGCTGTTGTAGCACTATTCATGTTGATGACTTCTTATTTTCTGGGTAAGAAAGTGAGGCCTTTGGGGTAGTTCGCTTTCGCGAAAGCGAAAACACTTCAAATTTTAATGCACAAAAAAACCTTCTAGGAACTCTAGAAGGTTTTTTATGGAGATCCAATAAGCTGATTTGTTTTCTTATTCAGATGCTGAAACGAGTTCAGCATGAAAAGAAAATTTTAGTTTAGTTATTCAAAGCCTCGGCACCACCTACGATTTCAAGAATCTCGTTGGTAATGGCGGCTTGACGCGCTTTATTGTAAGTCAATTTCAATTGATCTCTCAATTCTGTGGCGTTGTCGGTCGCTTTGTGCATGGCTGTCATACGCGCACCGTGCTCGCTGGCCCATGAATCACGTACACCTTTGTACAATTGCATTTTCAAAGACTTAGGAATCAGCTGCTCTATGATTTCTTCCTTAGATGGCTCATAGATGTATTCTGTCGCATTTGCTGGCGCTTCACCTTCCACCTGATCAAGAGGTTTCAAAGGCAGGAAATCTTCACTCATGACTACCTGTGTGGCTGCGTTTTTAAAACTGTTGTAAACCAAAACAATTTTGTCAAACTCACCAGTAACAAATAGCTCCATCAATTCTTCTGCGATGGCAGAAACCTTATCAAAGGAAATGTCGTCAAACAAATCACTTTTGTTGGATTGAATCGTTGATCCTTTCTTAGCAAAGTCATTGGCTTTTTTACCAATAGTCATATAAGAAACAGCAACTCCTTTCAAATCTTCCTTATTGAGTCTGATCAACTCCTTAATGATATTTGAGTTGAACGCTCCTGCAAGACCACGGTTAGAGGTAATGGCTACCACTAATGCTCTTTTTACTTCACGCTGTTCTGCATACTTGCTACCAGCGTCACCTTCCATGGAAGCGCTCAGGTTTTGAAGCAACTCTGTTAGCTTATCAGAATAAGGACGCATTGCTGTAATGGCATCCTGTGCCTTTTTGAGCTTTGCTGCGCTCACCATCTTCATAGCAGATGTAATCTGCATCGTTGAAGATACTGAGGTTATTCTATTACGTATTTCCTTAAGATTCGCCATAGTTTATGAGGTTAGAGTATGGAGTATAGAATATGGATGTCCATACTCTATACTCTAAAATCTATATTCTTAGTAACGAGAAGAAAGATCCTTAGCCACAGCTGTCAACGTATCGATCACCTCGTCTGTCAACTTACCTGCCTTAAGCGTATCTAGTGTACCTCTATGCTTAGCATTAAGGAGTTCTAGATAATCTCTTTCAAATTCTTTTACTTTTTCAATCGGTACATTTCTCAACAAGTTTTTTGAACCTGCATAGATAATTGCGATTTGATTTTCTACTGGATAAGGATTGTTTTGAGCTTGTTTCAAGATCTCCACGTTTCTCTTTCCTTTCTCGATAACACTTAAAGTCGCAGCATCTAGGTCAGAACCAAATTTTGCGAAAGCTTCCAATTCACGGAAAGCCGCTTGATCCAGTTTCAAGGTACCAGCTACCTTCTTCATCGATTTGATCTGTGCGTTACCACCAACACGAGATACCGAAATACCTACGTTAATCGCTGGACGTACACCAGAGTTGAACAAGTCACCGTCTAGGAATATTTGTCCATCCGTAATCGAGATCACGTTAGTTGGGATATAGGCAGATACGTCACCAGCCTGAGTTTCGATAATAGGTAGTGCCGTTAATGATCCACCACCTTTAACGATAGGTCTTAAGCTATCAGGCAAGTCGTTCATCTCTGCAGCAATTTTGTCATCGTTAATGACTTTTGCCGCGCGCTCCAATAATCTTGAGTGCAAGAAGAAAACGTCACCTGGATACGCCTCACGTCCTGGTGGACGACGTAGCAATAGGGACACCTCACGGTAGGCTACCGCTTGCTTAGATAAATCATCATAAATAATCAATGCAGGACGACCTGTATCACGGAAGTACTCTCCAATCGCAGCTCCAGCAAATGGTGCGTACACCTGCATAGGTGCAGGGTCTGATGCATTTGCAGCAACAATAGTAGTATAGGCAAGAGCTCCAGCCTCTTCAAGAACCTTTGCAATTAATGCAACGGTAGAAGCTTTTTGACCTATGGCCACATAGATACAATAAACGGGCTCACCAGCATCATAGAATTCCTTCTGGTTGATGATGGTATCGATACACACGGTAGACTTACCCGTCTGACGGTCACCAATAACCAACTCACGCTGTCCACGTCCTACAGGAATCATGGCGTCGATGGACTTGATACCGGTTTGCATAGGCTCAGTTACCGGCTCACGGTAGATAACTCCTGGAGCTTTACGCTCAAGAGGCATCTCATAAAGATCACCTTCAATAGGACCTTTACCGTCGATAGGCTGGCCTAGAGTATTTACAACGCGACCTACAATTCCTTCACCAACTCTTAGGGAAGCAATACGCTCGGTTCTTTTTACTGTATCACCTTCTTTGATCTCGATGGATGGACCTAAAAGTACCACACCAACGTTATCTTCTTCAAGGTTCAATACGATACCTTCCATACCGCTCTCAAAAGAAACAAGTTCTCCATATTGTGCGTTTGAAAGACCATAAACACGTGCGATACCATCACCTACGGTAAGAACGGTTCCCACTTCATCAAGGGATGCCGTAGCATCAAAACCTGATAATTGTTGCTTAAGTATTGCAGATACTTCTGCTGGATTTACTTCTGCCATGTTGTTCTATTTATACTATTGCTTCGGCTTTTTAAGACCTAATATATTATTGTTGTTTTCGCTTTCGCGAAAGCGTACTATTCAAAATTTGTTTTACTCTATTGAGTACTTGTATGCAAACTCTCTTTTGAGATCACCCAAGGTGCTGTGAATACTGGCATTGATTTCTTTATCACCAACGCGCAGGATGAATCCACCAACGATACTAGGGTCAATTTTCTTTTCAAGAGTTATTTCCTTGCCTGCCAGTTCTGTAGCCTTAGCAAGAATTTTAGCTTCCAACTCTTTTGAAATCTCTACAGCCGTGGTAACAGTAGCTACCTCACGCTTGTTCATTTCATCAAAAAGCAGAATGTACTTAGTAGCAATATCACTCAAGATATCTGCACGTTGATTGTCAACGATCAAGTCAAAAGCTCCCATGGTGATACCACCTACCTGGCTAAAAACTTGACGCAATGCACCGCGCTTTTGTTCTGTCTTTACCACAGGACTTTTCAAGAAATCCTGAAGCTCTTTGTTTTTATGAACCGTCGTAAGGACAGATTTCATGTCTTCATTCACGGCAGCCGCTTCCTTCTTGTCGATCGTTAGATCTAAGATGGCTTTGGCATATCGGGATGCTGCTCTTGAAAGTTTCATAGTTGTTTTCTAGATGTTTGCGTCAGCTAGCATTTTGTCAATGAGAGCAAACTGTGCCTCTTTTTCAGAAAGTTCCTTGCGGGTTACTTTCTCTGCAATGGCCACAGATAGGTCTGCTACTTGCGACTTGATGTCTGCTAGAGCTGCTTTCTTCTCTGCTTGAATAGCTTCTTGAGCGCTTGCAATAATCTTGTCTGCTTTTTCCTGTGCGGTTGCTGCAGCGTCCACAAGCATTTTCTCCTTGATCTCACGAGCTTCCTTGATGATCGCATCACGTTCTGCGCGAGCTTCTTGAGCGGCGACCTTGTTGGATTCTTGTAGTAGTGCCATTTCAGCTTTAGCCTTTGCGGCAGCGTTAAGTGCATTTGCGATTCCTTCTTCACGCTCACTTAAAGCAGCTAGGATAGGCTTCCAGGCATATTTTCCTAGAAGTAATACCAGTATAATCAATATAATGGCCTGCATGATAAACAAGCCTGGCGAAAAATCTTCTAACATAATCTTCTGTCTAAATTAATTCTGATTGCTGTTTTAAAAACACAACTTGCAACCAACCGTTACAAGTTGTGCCATAAATTTTCTGGTTTGCTACCTAGAGTACTTGACCCAAGATAAGTGCACCAAAACCAAGTCCTTCAAGAAGTGCTGCGATAATGATCATTGCAGTTTGGATTTTTCCAGCTGCTTCAGGTTGACGAGCGATAGCTTCCATCGCTTTTCCACCTATTTGACCAAGACCGATACCACCACCGATAACGACAAGACCTGCTCCAATTAAATTGTACATAACAATCGATTTAAAAATTAATAAAAAACTCTACTAGATAAAACGTTCTCTTACTTCATCAATATCATCCTCTGGTGTGTGTGCATGTTCTGCATGATCATGCTCTGCAACAGCCATTCCTATAAATAAGGCAGACAACATCGTGAATATAAAGGCTTGTAGAAAAGCAACCAGCAATTCTATAACCATGATAAATAAGGCTAAAAACAAGGATACTCCAGTAGAACCTATAGGTCCAAACTGTGCTTTAAGTGTAATCATCAAAGCAATAAGACTCATCAATACAAAGTGACCTGCTGTAATGTTTGCAAACAGACGCATCAAGAGTGAGAAAGGCTTGATCAACAAGAAACCTACTAATTCAATAACAGCAAGAATAGGCTTGAAAATCACGGGAATACCTGGCATCCACAACATGTGCATCCAGAAGTCTTTGTTACCACTTACTAGATAGATCACTAAAGTAAATATCGCTAGACATGCGGTCACAGCCAGTTGACCAGTAATATTGAATCCAAAAGGCGTCAATCCTAAAAGGTTGGCAATCCAGATAAGGAAGAATACGGTAAGTAGATATGGCATAAACTTCTTATGCTTCTGCTCACCTATGTTAGGTCTAGCAATCTCGTCTCTTATGTAGATAACCAATGGCTCCAACACACGGCTAAATCCAGTTGGGATACTCTTTTTCTTGTATTGTTTTGCAAGTCTACCAAAGAAAATCACCAACAGTAAACCTATGAACAAGGTTCCAAAAACCGATTTGGTAATAGAAAAGTCCAGTACTTTGTGTGCGTTCGTTGGGTGGTGCTCTTCATCAAAACTCAAGGCGTTTGCTCCAGCATCCAGTTCGTAAATCTTGCTGTGTAGTTTTACCAATCTCGCGCCACCAGACTCAACAATCACCTCACCAGCATCGTCGTGGTGAAATTTAGAGGACATAAAAACCTGAAGACCTTCCGTAGTCCAAACCATTACTGGTAACGGGAAACCTACGTGTTTTCTCTCGCCATCATCACTGGTATAAGAAAAGACATGAAAATCATGCGCATCTTTTAGGTGATGCTGGATGTACTCATTAATTTCTTCAGACGTATTGATGCGGCCGCCATCGTTATCCATGACTTCTTCATGCGCAGGACCGTGTTCGGTTTCTGAAACTTCTTGAGCATTCACGCCCATGGAAGTGAAAAATACCAAGGATAGCAATGCTGTTATAACGTACACTTTTGACATGTGAAACACCTTAAAAAGTTGGGTCTTTTAATTCGGGTGCAAATGTATGACAAAAAACAATCTTAAAATAGTCCTTTTATTTAGATTAATTTCTTGAAACTGTTGTGGGTTCGCTTTCGCGAAAGCGAACTCAATCAATTATCATTGAGCCATTTGATGACGATCACTACTTCAATGAACAGGAATATGAAATAAGGCACCAGAAACCCCAAAACCTCCATCAAATTCAATCCAGAGTTTTTCACGATCAATTCTGGAAAACAAACGATCGCCAAACCACATTTCACAAAGATTGCGGCCATGAATGCATACCCTAATTTCTCTGGAACATAAAAGTGTACAAAGCGCAGCGCACTTACCGTAACAAACGTTGCGGTCCCTAGAAAGATGTACGTTCTCGCAAGTGGGATTGCGGGATCGACAATCCACCAGCTATGCAAGAAATAAGCAGCGACCGTTAAAAAGGCGACGATGAGAAAAGTCTTGAGGTAGAATTTCAAAATAAGCAGACTGGTTTTAAATAGCTATGATGTGTAGCCATTGTGAATGTTGATATGTTTTAATGGAATGAACACGACATATATAGAAAGGCTGACACCTGATAATACGCCTTTAATGGTAAAGATTTTATTAGAGCCATAAGCATTACAACCTTGCCAGAACAGCTATGATCACCTGGATCTGGATTGCAATCCCTAAAAAGACCTGATAAGTCCTAAGCAGATTTTCCCTGCTGGCCATTTGCAATGGACTTCACACCACTATCCATGGAACAGGATGCGTTAAAGGTCGCGCCAGGTTCTACAGATAATTTGCCGGTGCTTACATCGCCTTCAATATGTGCCGTGGATTTTAAAGACAACAGACTACTTACTTTAAGGTTACCAGAAAAGGCACCTTCAATATCTGCATTGGAACATTCAAGCGTGCCGTCAATTTTCCCATCTTTCCCAATCACCACTTTTGCAGGCGTGGTTAACGTACCTATGATCTCACCATCGATTCTAAAACCGGCCTCGCTATTGATATCACCTTTAATGACGGTTCCTTTGGCAATTCTGTTTTGAGAGTTGCCCATTAGCTCTGTTGCTTTGTTTGATTTCATATGGGGAATGGTTATGGGATCTGTATCATGTAATCGTTAAGGCTTTTGTAAACCTGTACGATCTTGTAGTTTTCTGACGATATGGCCACCGGCATGGAAGGCAGCTCGACGCCTTTCACATTTTCATCCAGATAGGTGGCCACTTGTGCAGCTCTATCTTTGGTTTTCATACCATGAATGACGAGCAGTGACTGTTGCGGTGTGTAAACATCGATGGAATAGGTGATGTCGCTACCTAATGCTTTCGCTGGTTGTTCCAGATTGAGTTTTAAATCGTTGATAAGCTGCTCATTTGCGGCATCGACGGTATAGACCAGCTTGAAGTTATTGCTGTTATCCTCTGGTGCAAACTCACTTGGGATCACTAGTTTTTCTGCATCTGCCGCTAGAACTGCGGCTTCCTTACCTACTTCTGTACTGGGATAGTTCAACGCAATAAAATCAAGACCTTCTTTATAGGCCTTGAATCCATACAGTCTACCCGATGCATAGGTCTTTAAAAGTTCCAACTTTGGAATGATGGGATCGCCCGCAAAACGGATGATTTGATTGTTTGCCTGTTCAATAACAGCAGCATAGTTTTCTTGCTCGTACTGTTTGAAGATACGGTTATAGACACCTTCGGCAGTTTCACTGGTGTCTAGTTTGCCGTCAGGATTTTGCAGGATTTGTGCGTATCTGGTTTCAGGATATTGGGATATGATGGTGGATTTGTATTGTTCCGCTTTCGCGAAAGCGATATCATTACCGTCATTTGAACCGTCACGACCCATTAAGTATAGATTGTACAAGGTAGGAAGCAGTAACTTTTCTTCTGGCTCAAAGGTCAAAAGCGTTTCAAACCTATCGATCGCAAGGTCATTGCGCTTGAATTTTTCCTTATATAAAACACCCAGCTGATAGTAGGCAAAATCGCGAGCTCCCGCAATGCTATCAAATGCCACCTGACCTTGTGGTAAGCGGTCAATGTAATAGGCGGCTTGATATTCTGGAGCTAGATCGCCGTTTTCTATGGCGGTGACACTACCGTCTGTCGCCTCATCGATCAAGTTGCTATTCACGCTCGCTAGATTCCAATTATCCTTGAGGGCACGATTTCCCCAAATAGCCCTAAACTGCAACTTGCCTCTTGCCACCGTTGCCGGTATATAAAAATAGAAACCACTGTTGGTGCTTGTTGGACCTGAATCATTTATGGTAGCACCACTAGGCGGCCCTAATCTATTATTAACGGAATTATTGGTCTGTATTGTCGCAAGGGCTGTTTTTTGCTGGGCAAGATTTGCCTCTTCTATAGCTGCCTGTTCGGCTAGTTGTGCCTCGCGCTCTTTTAGTTCTTCTATGTAGTTGTTGTAATACTCTACTCGTTCACCATCGCTCATGGCAACGATACTCAATAGACTGTCAGCACTGCGGCGATTGCTCTCGTAAAGAATAATGTCTGCCAGATTTTCTCTCTTCTTGATAACCGCACGCTGTTCTCTGGATTTATCTTCATATCTGGTTGATGCGCTATCAAAATATTTTCCAGCTGTTTCAAAACGGGCATCGTCAAAACTAATGCGGCCCAAAGCATCATAGGTGTTTCCCTGCAAATAGGGATCTCTATCGCCGGCTTTCAAGGACTTGTTGTAATAAGCCACGGCGCCGTCTACACTGTCTATAGTTTCCAGATATATGGCCTTGCGATAATTGATGATATCCAGCCACGGTCTATTTTCCCTGTTTTCTTCCAGCTCATTGAGCACTTCTAGAAACTCATCATCAGACTGTTCTACCGTATCTCTAAGTTTGATTTTCTCTATGAAGGCGT
This sequence comes from Nonlabens sp. YIK11, assembly GCF_001413925.1. Lineage (NCBI taxonomy): Bacteria > Pseudomonadati > Bacteroidota > Flavobacteriia > Flavobacteriales > Flavobacteriaceae > Nonlabens > Nonlabens sp. YIK11. The sequence goes on along the minus strand of NZ_LBMJ01000001.1, from coordinate 529,453 downwards.
TGACGTAGTAGTTGCGAGGTATTTTCCTATGTAATTCAATGACCTCGTCAAAATGTGCAATGGCACTGTCTCTTTGACCTGCCTTTGCAAAAAGCTGTCCGGCAATGAATTTGTAACGGCCTTCAGTTGCTCGATCCTTTGTTTTTTGGGCAGCGCGATTCATATAAATAAGCGCACTGTCGACTTTATCCACATTAAGATAAGCCTGAGCCAAAGTAGCATTAGCAAGAATCAATTCTTCACGCTCAATCTCAAGGCTGTCTTCTTTGATAAGCTGCTGTAAATTCTCAATGGCAATCTCATTGTTCTCCAGGCGCATGTTGGTCTTCTCGCGCCAGATTTTTGCCATTCTAATCTCATCAGATTCTGGCATGAATTGCAATACATAATTGAAAGCCTCTAGCGATGGAATAAAGCGCTGGTCATAATAACGGGCTTTTCCAAGTAGCATGTAGGCCTCGTCGATTTGTGGATTCACTTCTTCACCATCGATAAGCATGCTGTGTTTTTGAACTGCCTTGACGGCCTTTTCTTCGGCTAGTGAAAAGTTGGGATCAGACTGGTCGTCTGCGCTAACTCTTATTTCGTCCTTGACTGTCAGGCGCTCTACGGGCAGGATATCCCAGTAGTTGTCCCTATAATTTGCCTCTATATTATCCAGTCCAGCCTGTAAGGCGAGATTTCCATTATAGAGTATATTATACTCTGTACCAACCGCATGCAGGTTGCGGCTAATAAAAGAATCATTCTTACGGCTACAACTGGCGAGAACCAGCAGCAGGCAAAAAATGATGGCAGTAAAAGCAAAAAGATTTTTCAAACGAGCTCTTTTTTCTAGCTATCATAACTGTTGTAGGGTTATGATATTGTGATATCGTTCAAAAATAAGGAATTAAGTAAAGAGCAAACAATGGTAATGCAGGGCTTATGTGATCTTAATAATCTTCTTAAAAAAGATACTTTTCAATCCATACTGATTTCCAGATTGGCTTTTTATGATATGAGGCCTAGGAGTCAACAGCATCACCACAGCAACAGGGAAGAGGATTCTGAAATAGGTTGACGTATTAAAATACTGTAACGCGACCAAGCTTAACGTCAAAAGGGAAAATGCGATCAGAAAATAAATAAAGAAGGTCTTGAATTTTGCATTCATTACATTTCTATTTGATGTGAATGATCCTCTTAAAGAAAATACTCTTCAAACCATATTGCCGTCCAGATTGGGTTTCTTCAATGTGTGGCTTGGGCGCCAGCACCATTCCTACACCTAGCGGAATAAAAGTGAGCCACATACTAGGTTCTGGATAAAACTGTACCAGAATAAACCGCGTAATAAGAAACACGAGCATGAAGCTAATGCCGTAGATAAGGAACACTTTAATTTTAGGTGACATGTCTATTCTTCTTCTTCAAGGTTAGTGGTGATGGTAGTATCCTCCACAGGGACAGCGTGTAATTCACTAATTCCCATGAAATACTTTTCCAGCTGGCCAAAGGTAGCTGCATCCTTCACTTGATCCATCACGACTTTACCCTTTTCTAACAGTACAACGCGTTGCGCCACCTCAGTCACGTGAATCAAATCATGGCTTGAGATAAGCATGGTGACATTAGGGTCGTTAGACAGATCCTTTATGATCGCTTTAAGCCTTATCTGTGTTGATGGGTCCAGATTGGCAAACGGCTCATCTAGAATGATCACTTCAGGATTGCCTATAAGAGCAGCGATAATCCCAACTTTTTTCTGGTTACCCTTAGAAAGGTCACGCAGGTATTTTTTTTGGCCTATCGCCTCACCGTTGAAAAAATCGGCGTGCTTTTCCATAAGAGCATCGATATCTGCTTTGTTTTGTCCGCGCAGCTCGCCTATGAAATAGAAATATTCTTCTGGCGTCAAGTAGCCTATCAAGAAACTCTCATCAACAAAAGCGCTAGTGAAAGGCTTCCATCCTTCGCTTTCATTGACCTGAATATCATTGGACATGATATGTCCCGTGGTAGGTTCTATCAAGTCCAGCAATAGGGAAAACAACGTGGTCTTACCAGCACCGTTATTTCCTACCAGCCCGACGGACTGTCCTCTAGGAATTTGTAGGCTTTCGATATCAAGAACGGTGGTGTCGTTATATTTTTTGGAAAGGTTCTGTATGTGGATCATTTCAAATGTTTTAGTGTTGGTTAAGAGTTTTGGTAGGATTTCGCTTTCGCGAAAGCGAAATAGTTCAAGCCATTTTCACATCAATCCTTTTGCGCATAGGCAGCAATCGTATCGTATTTCTCGTTCTTATAAACATTCTCTACAATAGTCAAGATCTTATCTCGGAAAAGCAATCCCAGCAGCCCAGTTGCCGCAATGGCAATAAATCCAGCCTCGCTACTGATGGTCAGAGAAAATGCATAGTATATAATCACGGGCAAGATCATTTTAGGAATGGTAAGCAAAAGCGTTTTGACATTGAAGGCCTTACTGTCGCCAAAGGCTTTCTTGTTGCTCGTCAAATCAATGGGCGTTTTTACATATGCACCACCCAGCAGTGTGATGGATGCGTTGAGTCCAATGTTGTAAACGGCGCCGGCAAGAATGGCATAAAGCCACTCGAGCCCAAAATAAACATAGAAGCAACTAAGCAAGGTGCTAAAGCCAGTCACAACCACCATGAGCCACCATTTGCTCAGCAAAAACTCACGATAGGGAATATTTTGCGCCATCATCAATTTATAGTAGCTGCTATCCCATGACGGCACCAACCCACCAAAACTGAACAGGAAACCACCGGTACAAAACAAGGCCGCAAAAACCTTCATCCATTCGCCTTGACCTACAGCAATAAAATAAAGGCCATAGAACATAAATAGGAATCCCATGATAAAAGTGGTCCTAGCTCGTTTGTTGCGGCGTATGAGCTTCACATCATTCTTAAGGTAAGTTGACATTTTCCCGAACCGATTGAGAAAATCCAGATTTTCTGTGGTAGCGGTTTCATGTTTGGTTTTAAGTCCGGCATCCAGATACAGCTGTTTTTTAAAGTAGACATAGGCATATTGACCACTAAAAACGGCCAGCGCCAGCGGCAAGACAAAACTCCATGGCTGACTGTAGAAAAAGTCAAACATAGGTTGTGTGTAACTGGTGATATCAAAGTAGCCGTAGTATTGTATCGTGGCAAGACCCGCTATAAGGATCACTACTGGATAGAATACCTTATCTAGATTATTGAGAAAAATATTCAAGAAATTGAGCAGTAATGTGATGGACAACATCGCAAGATGCCAGCCTATCACGCCTAAAGGGTCATAGCCTTCTATTAATAGGACAATGGAAAATGGTATAAAAAAGAATGCTGGTAGAATATTAAAAAATGAGATCACCGTTTTTCCCATGGCGTATTGAACAATCTTTCCTTTAGTAAAAGGTAAATAGAGAAGTGGCTTGATATTAGCCACCGGCATTTTTTGGAAGAAATATCTAAATATGAGATCCACCGCAAACCAGTAGATCAAAAATTGATTAATTACCGCTAAAGGATCAGATGCCAGGATGTTGCCGTCCTCAATAAAATTTTCCAGGATATAGAAGCTTCCAGCGCCCAAAGCGGCAAATTCCAGCAAAAAGAGAACAGCAAAAAAACCGATAAATATCTTGAAGAAAAGATTTTGCTTGAAGGCAGCAGATCTAAAGAAACTTTTCCATTCTAGACTAGCAAAGAGTTTGAACATGGTAGTAAGGTTAGTTGCTGGATTAGTGAAGATAAAATTAAAAATGTTACAACTCTTTCTCTGTTTCTTACTTTTGCAGCCCAATTAATCGACACATGGTTTTTCACGAATTACGCATTGAACAAGTCACTAAGGTTACTTCTAGAGCCGTTGAAATTATTTTTGAAATCCCTGGCAGTCTCCAGGAAGAATTCCAATATCAGGCAGGTCAGTATTTGACGCTTAAAGCCACGATTGATGGCAATGAGGTGCGTCGCGCCTACTCCATAAGCAGTGCTCCAGACGACGACCAATTAAAGGTGGTGGTCAAGACGGTAGATTTGGGTGTTTTCTCAAATTACGCCATGAAACTGCGTGCTGGCGATACCTTAGAAGTAGCGCCGCCAGATGGGTTGTTCATTCATGAGAAGCAGGAAAAGGGAATCTTTTTGATGGTTGCTGCCGGTAGCGGCATTACACCTATCATGTCTATATTGAAGACCGCACTCGCTGGCGATGCTGACAATAAAGTGGCATTGATTTATGGGAATCAATCAGAAAGTCAGGCCATTTATCTGGAACAGCTCAATGACCTTAAAGATCAGTACGGCGAGCGATTTACGTTGAAATACTGTTTCAGTCGTGAGGAGCGTCAGGATGCCTTGTTTGGTAGAATAACTAAAGGCAACTTGAACTATTTCCTGAAGAATGATTGTGAAGGGTTCGCTTTCGCGAAAGCGTACTTATGCGGCCCTGAAGAGATGATCCAAATGACCCAACTCAACCTCATAGAAAAGGGATTGCTCGCTGAGGAGAACATCAAATTTGAACTATTCACATCAACCGAAAGTGATGTGGAAATTACCGAGGACAGTCACCTATCTGAAATTACCGTCATCCTGGATGACGAGACGCATACGTTTACCATGCGACGCGATGAGGTCATGCTGGACGTGATGCTAAAAAATGATATTGATGCACCATACTCGTGTCAAGGTGGTATCTGTTCCAGCTGTATAGCTCTCATTGAAGAAGGAGACGTCAAAATGCGCAAGAACTCCATTTTGACAGATGAGGAAATCAGCGATGGCTTTACGCTCACTTGTCAGGCTTGTCCTACCAGCGCAAAAGTCAATGTAAACTTTGACGAGGTTTAAGTAAAAAGCCTTGCTTGATCATCTTTGGCTGGCCCTCAAAGGGTTAGTTAGTGAATCACTGTGCCTTATTTTCAATAAGTGTAAGACTTCATGTGTAATGCGTGGCTTTTTCACGCTTTGGACCACCGTTCACTAAAACTCTCAAGTATTTCGTATTTTCATAGCAAAGAAAATTTGCATGATTTATAGAACAGTAGCAAGTGTGAAAGAAGCACTAGCTGGCGTAAAGAGTGGTATGACATTGATGGTTGGTGGATTTGGTTTATCAGGAATTCCAGAGAACAGCATTGCTCAATTAGTGGAGTTGGGAGTCAGTGATCTGACCTGCATTTCCAACAATGCTGGAGTCGATGATTTTGGACTAGGGTTGTTATTGCAGGGCAAACAAATCAAGAAAATGATCTCGTCTTACGTGGGCGAGAACGACGAGTTTGAGCGCCAGATGCTTAGCGGTGAACTGGAAGTAGAATTGATCCCACAAGGAACGCTGGCCGAGCGTTGCCGCGCCGCACAATCAGGAATTCCTGCCTTCTACACACCAGCAGGCTACAGAACAGAAGTAGCCGAAGGAAAAGAAGAGCGAGTCTTTAATAACAAACCTCATATTCTAGAGTACGCTTTTAAGGCAGATTTTGCTTTTGTCAAAGCATGGAAAGGAGACACCGCAGGAAACCTAATTTTTAAAGGAACCGCTAGAAACTTCAATCCAGTCATGTGTGGCGCTGCCAGCATTACCGTGGCTGAGGTAGAAGAACTAGTTCCCGCAGGTGCGCTTGATCCCAACCAGATCCACATTCCCGGAATTTTTGTCAAACGCATTTTTCAAGGTGAGAAGTATGAAAAGCGTATTGAACAGAGAACGGTTAGAAGCAAAAATTAAATATCAGATCTATCTGTCTTCCCTTTATTATAGAAAGAGCAGTATAGAACAGTTTAAAAAAAAATCATGTTAGATAAAATAGGCATCGCAAAAAGAATCGCGCAAGAAGTGAAAGACGGTTACTACGTCAATCTAGGTATTGGTATACCAACTCTAGTGGCAAACTATGTTCCAGAAGGTATCGATGTAGAGTTCCAGTCAGAAAACGGCGTGTTGGGAATGGGACCTTTTCCCTTTGAAGGTGAGGAAGATGCAGATGTCATCAACGCAGGAAAGCAAACCATCACCACATTGCCAGGCGCAAGTTTCTTTGATAGCGCAACCAGTTTTGGGATGATACGTGGTCAGCATGTTGACCTCACCATTTTGGGCGCCATGGAGGTAGCCGAAAATGGTGATATCGCCAATTGGAAAATCCCAGGTAAAATTGTCAAGGGAATGGGCGGCGCCATGGATCTTGTCGCCAGCGCAGAAAATATCATTGTTGCCATGATGCATACCAATCGCGCCGGCGAGTCAAAGCTGCTTAAAAAATGCAGTTTACCGCTTACAGGTGTCAATTGCATCACTAAAGTTGTTTCTAACATGGCCGTCATTGAAATAACAGACCAAGGTTTCAAACTGCTAGAAAGAGCACCTGGCGTCACCGTTCAGGAGATTCAAGCAGCTACCGAAGGTACACTTATCGTAGAAGGCGACATCCCAGAAATGGTCATCTAATGGCATTCAAAAACCTTCTCGATCCACGATATGCATCTCAGGACTATTTCCCTATGGATCTCTCCATCCACAATCCGTATTGGGATGAAAATGATGTGAGTGATATTGCCGTGATGGAAAAATATCTTAAGGATCATCGCCATCAAACAGGCAGATTTGTTGCCCACGGCGGCTACAAAGAACAGCGAGCGTTGTATCGCAAATCTGCGAGATTTCAGGATGGAGCGGTGCGCGACGTCCATATGGGAATTGACCTATGGGCGCCAGCTGGCACCAGTGTTCACGCGATTATGGATGGAAAAATTCATTCTTTTTCAGACAATGACGACGCTGGGAATTATGGACCAACACTAATTTTAGAGCACGATTACAATGATGGCAAGTTGTACAGCCTTTATGGCCACCTTTCTAGATCTGATATGCAAGCGTGGGAAATTGGAGTTCGCTTTCGCGAAAGCGAACAAATTGCAACTCTAGGCACACCACAAGAAAACGGTGGTTACTCGCCACATCTACATTTTCAATTGATGACTACCATGCAGGAGTATCGTGGTGATTTTCCTGGAGTCCTTGCCGAAGGTGATCTCAAGGCTTTTGAAACCATCATTTTGAACCCCAATCCTTTTATTTTTGGGTAATGGATAAACAAGAGCTGCTCTCACTTCTTGCCTTAAAAAAGGCACCGCTTATAGGCGATATCATGGCCAAAAAGTTGATCAGGACTTTTGGCAGTGCAGCAGCAGTCTTTGAACAACCTTATCGCGAAATTGCAGCCATTGAAGGCATAGGTGAGAAGAAAGCCCAATTCATTAAGGCAAAAGACCTTTTCCAAAAGGCCGAAAACGAGCTCAAGTTTATTGAAGAAAACAAGCTCAAGTATAGGGTTTACTATAATGATGACTATCCAGAGCGATTGCAGTATTGCGTTGATGGACCTATCATCTTCTTCGAAAACGGAAACATCAACTGGAACAATCCATACACCTTAAGTATTGTTGGCACACGCCAGATTACCAGTCAAGGCAGCGCTTTTTTGGAAAAATTCATGGCAGATATTGCTCTGCTCAATCCTACCATTATTAGCGGTTATGCGTATGGTGTGGATATACTGGCACACAAACTTTCTATCGAGCATGGCCTGCAAACTGTAGCAGTCATGGCGCATGGGCTGAATCAGACCTATCCTCGCAACCACGCCGCACATAATAATGACGTCAAGAAAAACGGCGGTTTTGTTACTGATTTTTGGAGCACAGACACCTTTGATCGTAAAAACTTTTTGGGTCGCAATCGTGTTATTGCTGGATTGAGTGAAGCGACTGTGGTCATTGAAAGTGCAGAAAAAGGAGGCTCTCTGGTCACTGCAGACCTGGCCAGTGGATACAATCGAGAGGTTTTTGCTGTTCCAGGTCGAGTGAATGATAAATATGCCTCAGGTTGTAATAGTCTGATCAAACAAAGCAAGGCACATTTACTTACCACCGCAGCAGATATTCCATATATACTAGGCTGGCAACAAAATGAAGTGGCCGTTCAAAAGCAATTATTTGTGGAGCTGGACAAAGATGAAAGAGCCATCTATACCGTACTCAAAGAACAAGAAAAGGAATTGCTGGATATTATTGCGCTACAGGTGCACATGCCGGTTCACAAAGTAGCCTCTTTGCTGATGTCCATGGAGCTTAAAGGTGTGGTGAAGCCATTGCCGGGCAAACTGTTTATGTTGACCTGAAATATTTAATAGGTAATTAGAATGGATAATGTCGCTTTCGCGAAAGCGTAACAATCCTCAATACTATGGAACAAAAAAAGAGACCCTAGATGGGTCTCTTCTCTTTTCTACAATCTACTCTACAAATTGCACTTGAAAAATCGTTGTATGTTATTCTACGTTAAGGTAGATGCTTGAGATTCCTGAAACGGACTGCTGCATCTTTGGTCTTGCGTTGCCTACGGTAGTGGTGTCAAAGGATAAAGCCATGCCACCGTTGGTGCTGCGCTCTGCCGCATAGAGTACCTTTCCTACATTGTCGTACTCAAGGTCTACCGGGTTGCCCAACATGGTCTCTGAACCGCTTACCGTGGTCACATCTGTGATGGTACCGTAAGCCTCAAGACCGCTGTAGATCACTGAGAAGTTCTTGATCGTGTGGATCGCTCCGTCGCTGTCGTTCAATGGGTTTCTGACATCGGCAAGGAATAGTTGGTCCTCTACCTCGTCATAGGTGATTCCTCTTAGGGACTGTGCACCTTCAATGGTGATCTGGTCGTCTGCGGTAAGCTCACCGCTGTTGTTGGAGAAGAAGTCGTTATAGACGGCTATTCTACCACTGTTGTCCACGGCTGCATAAAGAGTGTTCCCAGCAAGGAAGATTCCCCAGTGCTGGTTACCCGTCTCGTAGATGTTGACCAATCTTACAGAGTTGGGTGTCGACTCATATACATAGAACTTGTTGCTGTCGCGTGGTCCCACTGCATCTGCAGATACCACGATGCGGTTTCCAGAGATGGCAATATCTCTTGGGTTCTCCACCTGTACGTCAGATCTAAGAGATGGAGCGAGTGCCGATCCGGACTCGTTGTTGTTTAGGTTTTCAAAGACCAATACGTTACTCTCTGATCTTGATGCCTCAAAAAGACAGTCATTGAGTGGATCGTAGTGGATGCCGTTACCATCGGTACTGGCGCTCTGGAAAGACTTGTTGGTGATGTTGTTGGAATCGGTAAGGTCGAACATGTTGATCTTACCAGATGTGTTGCTGCCTGTAAACAAGGTCACTTTGGGACCGTTTACCGGTGCACTGGTATCGTCGATACCTTCAGAATCTGTGGAGCAGGAAACAAATGTCGCTGCGGTAAATAGGATAGCTGCTGTTAGGGTAAATTTTTTCATTTTGTAGAGGTTTTTGATTGTTATCGTTTTAATGATGGTTCAAATATGGGAGGTTTGAACACGATAAACAAACTGAAAACATCGATAAAATGCATTAAATACATCTAATAAATTGTATTACAGAACGTTATAATATCATCTTAAAAATATCTTAATATACTTTTAAACAGATAATCGTGTATTTGAACGAGATAAAAGGCAGGTGGTAAACTACCATCAGTGATTCTAACACCAAGAAATAGTAGAAACTTTAGGTGCGAAATAGGGTATCCGAATGTTGCTATGGAAAAACTAATGAGAAGTTTGCGCCGAGGATTTAGGTCAAACTATTATAAATTAAGAGCACACAAAAAGAATTGTCCACTTGAAAGGTAAATTCAGTAGACTTTTGCGTTCAAAACAATAAGAAGGAAGTTTTTTAAAGCTTCTAGTTAATAGCCCAGCTTTTCACGAACTCTAGAAAGGACGTCGTCTGCAACAAGTTTAGCTTTTGCCGCACCTTCTTTGAGAGCAGCATCTATTTCATGTTTATTGGACATATAGTGCTCAAAACGTTCCCGATTTTTTCCAAATTTGAACAAGATCAATTCAAACAGTGCTTTTTTAGCATGTCCATAACCGTAATTTCCAGCTTCATATTTTTCACGCATTTCTGCGGTTTGCTGGGCAGTAGCAATCAGTTTGTAAATCGCAAAAACGTTACAGGTGTCGGGATCTTTAGGCTCTTCCAGCGGCGTACTGTCCGTTTCTATGGACATGACTTGTTTTTTCAACTGCTTTTCCGGTAAAAAGATATTGATCAAATTACCACGGGATTTACTCATTTTCTCACCATCTGTTCCTGGAACATACATCGTATTTTCCTGGATTTTGGCTTGAGGCTCTATAAGCGTATCGCCCATTTGATTATTAAAACGTCCTGCCACATCACGTGCCATTTCAAGATGCTGCAGTTGGTCTTTTCCCACAGGCACAACTTGCGCGTCGTACAACAAGATGTCTGCTGCCATTAACATAGGATAGGTGAATAATCCGGCATTCACATCATTCAATCGGTCTGATTTATCCTTGAAACTGTGAGCCAGTGTCAACCGTTGATATGGATAAAAGCAATTGAGATACCAGTTAAGCTCTGTGACTTGCGGGACATCGCTTTGTCTATAAAAAGTAGTACGACTAGAATCCAGTCCACAAGCCATCCAGGCAGCAGCTGTTGCATACGTGTTTTCTCGTAAAGTTTCGCCATCCTTGATTTGCGTCAAGGAATGAAAATCTGCAATGAACAGGAAGGAATCATTATCAGGTTGTGAGGCCATTTCTATCGCTGGCAAGATGGCGCCCAATAAATTCCCTAAATGTGGTATTCCCGTAGATTGTATTCCCGTAAGTACTCTAGCCATTGGTATAATTTAGGGGACAAAGATAATTCCTTAGGAGCTTAAACCACAAGAAGCAGATCAAGGTGTTGTGGCCTGTTTTAATTCTGCTATTTTTGGAACTCATGAAATGGATACGATATATTGTAATGCCTATTTATAGGGTTTGGTTTTATGTGCTACTCGCCATTCCTATTTTGGTCATGTTTCCGTTTCTTGTGTTGGCGACAATTTCAGAGAAAACCTATGGTATCTTTTTCAAGATGGCTCAAGCCTGGGCAGCGTTTGTTATCTACGGGATGTTCTGGTGGCCACAGATATATAGAGATGCTCACATGCAGAAGGGACAAAGCTATATGCTGGTGGCCAACCATACGAGCATGGCAGACATCATGCTCATGCTACTGGTAGCAAAAAACCCGTTTGTTTTTGTAGGTAAAGCAGAGCTTTCCAAAATTCCCATTTTTGGTTTTTTCTATAAGCGCACGTGTATTCTTGTAGATCGCGGTGACCCGCAAAGCCGCAAGGCCGTTTTTGAAAGCGCCAGCCGCAGACTGGATGATGGTGTTGGAATATGTATTTTTCCTGAAGGTGGTGTACCATCAGACCGGTCGATACTGCTGGATAACTTCAAGGATGGTGCCTTTAGACTGGCCATAGAGCATCAAATTCCCGTGGTTCCCATGAGTTTTTATGACAATAAAAAACGTTTTCCGTTCTCCTTTTTTCATGGATCGCCGGGACGCATGCGTGCAAGAACCCATGAGATCCAACAAACTGCTGGCTTGCAGTTGCCTGGAGATAAAGTTCGCTTTCGCGAAAGCGTAAGAAATATCATCTATGAAGATCTTGTCAGGCAACAGAATTCCTAACCTATCCTTCATCACGACGCATAAAAAAACCGTCCTGCATAGCAAACAGGACGGTTCCACTCTTTTTCATTGCATTTAATTGAGTTCAATGATTAACCAACCTCAATCTCTTTTTCATATACCCACAAACGCCTGCAATGACAACAATTTGTGGTTAAAATCTATACATCAAACCGGTATATACACCAACGGTGTAAGGTCTGAAGTCACTTGTGTTTTCTTTTAACGAGTTCAACTGATATTTAAACGTAGGCTCTAGAGTTAGTCCGATATTTTTGGAAAACTGATAGTCCAGACCTATACCAAAATTGGCACTCTGGTTAAAGCTGTTGAAATTTTCATCACTGCCCAGATCCAACCTGCGGCTATCGTTTACAATACTTACATTATTATCAGTGAGAAACAGCGCGCTAAAACCACCCAAAACATTCACTCCCAATTTTTTGTCTACCAGCCTATATGTCACTTCAAAGGGCATTTCCAGATAACCCAATTGCTGACTCATCTCGCCCTTAAAATTGGACAGAATGCGGGCATTTCTCAATTCTTGATCAAAACTACTTGCACTCGAGAACATCGCCGGCGCTGGCGCGTTGACGGCGCTAGGATCAAAGATGGCCATGGCTTCTGCATTATTAAGAATTAGGGTATTTCCATTCAAACCATAATTGATATCCTGGTTGTTGTAGTTCATGTTGACTTGATGTAAGCCGGTACGAACACTCCAACGGGAATCGATCGCATAAGAGATGGCTACTCCGTAACTTATGTCGGTTTGGGTATTTTGATTTTCTCTAGAAACGCGATCACTAATAGATGAACCACTCAAGCTACTTGCATAAACAGGTGCGACAACGGTGGCAGCACTCCATTTTTTTCTAGGCATAGGTTCATCCTGGCGGGTCACAGCAGTTGCGGCAGCAATATCTTCCAGACTTTCTAATTCAGTTTCTTCCTTTTCTTGAATTTCATCGGCTTTAGTTTCTTGGTTCATCGCCATGGCATCTCCAACATTTTCATTTACCGAATTCTGGAATGGATCACTTGACGATTTTGAATCAGCAGCATTTTGTGGATCAACATCATTACCATTTGCCCTTGAATCCAATGGTTCTCTAGTTTGCTCGCTTTGAGCTATAAAATCTTTTTGCGCCTGACTAGTGACCTTATTCTGTGGCGTGGATTCTTTGGTTTTAAAAGAGGTACCATTTTTTGACTTACTACTACTGGGCATGGCGGCTGCAGCTTCACTAGAATTCTCTACAACACTTTCTTGAGACTGTTTGGTTTGATTTGGATTGGAATCAATGGAGTTAGACTGTTGATCTGTTATGTTAGCAGGTTGCTTTTCCTCATTAGCAATTCCCTGATGAAGTTCTGTTTCTTCAGAAGATGGTGCCTCTTCCACAACCATATTTTCAACAGGAGTAACATCGTCAGGATTCCACACAAATACAGATATAAGAACTGCTAGAACTGCAGCGACGCCGGCAAGTTTCCACCATAAAGGTAGCACCGCTGGTCGCTTTTTAGCTTGATCCAGTTTTGACTCAATGGCATCCCAAGATCCAGCTGGAGCAGCTGGTTTGAAATCCTGGAATTTCTCCTGGAACAATCGGTCTATGTTCTTTTCTTCTTCCATTGTATTATATGGCGTCGCTATTCATTTTTCTGCGCCACGCCTGTATCATTTGTTGTAAGCTAACCCTAGCTCTGGACAAATTGGACTTGGAGGTTCCTTCCCTTATATCCATTAACTCTGCAATTTCCTGATGACTAAATCCATCTAATGCATAAAGAGAAAAAACCATTCTATATCTATCAGGCAGCTGTTGTACCATCGCTAATAAGTCTTCCAGCCCTAATTGTTCCATGTATTCCACCACGGGTACTTCTTCCACTAATTGCTGCTCGTCTTCCAATAAGTATACTTTGGCGCCTCGATAGCGCTGCAAAGCAGTATTGATAGCAATTCGTTTACACCATCCTTCCAGAGATCCTTCATTCTTGAATTGCTGGATCTTTTCAAAAATGGTTATAAAGCTATCTTGTAATATATCTTGAGCTTCCTGCTCGTTAGAAGCATATTTTAAACAACATCCATATAGGGAAGCAGCATATTGATCGTAAAGCGCCCGCTGCGCCTTACGATCTCCTTTTCTACATCCCTCAAGAATTTGTTGTTGTACCACATTTAAAAATATCCTATTCCTGTACTTCTACTTCAATTTCTAAAAATTCTTTAACTCCATTTTCATCGATTCCAGTTAAGAACTTAAACACAATAGTGCCATTACTGGTGGGTCTGAATCTTAAAACTTGCTCTGTCGGGATGTCACCTTCAACGCAATTTTCTGAATCGATGTAGCTTGATATAACTGCAACCTCTCTTATATTCAAATCATAATTAACAGCAAACTGGTCAAACCGATAACAATCTGATGGATTGTTGTAACGAACAATGATCTCGTTTACCTCACCAAATACAAAGGGATCAGGAATTTCTACATCTGTAATAAAAAGAGTACTGTAAAATACTCTAGGCTGATCATCATCACCTATGTCGCAGGAGCTTATACCAAGGGCAATAAATGCCAGCAACGCAATAAATTTAATTTTCATAATCTTTTTCTTTACTTTCTAGATGCGATATCCTTGAAAAGGTTGCGTCCAAAACACAAAAAAATCGCTTTGAATTCATCAAAGCGATTTTTTATTATTCCAATCTATTGAAATCTAGCTGCTTGCGAGCTTAATGGATTCCATGATTTTCACTTCCAATTCGTCCATCAAGTCTGGATTATCCTGCAATATAGACTTTACACTATCACGACCTTGACCTAGTTTAGTATCTCCATAAGAGAACCAGCTACCAGCTTTGTTGATGATTTCATAATCAACACCTAGATCGATGACCTCACCTATTTTGGAAATTCCTTCACCGTACAAGATATCAAACTCTGCCGTACGGAATGGCGGCGCCACCTTATTCTTCACCACCTTAACACGAGTCTTGTTTCCTTGAACAGATCCATCTGTGTTTTTGATTTGCGTGGATCTTCTTATGTCCAGTCGTACCGATGCATAAAACTTCAAGGCGTTACCACCAGTAGTCGTCTCTGGATTACCGAACATCACACCTATCTTCTCACGCAACTGGTTGATGAAAATCACGGTACAGTTTGTCTTAGAAATGGTACCCGTCAATTTTCTCAAGGCCTGAGACATCAAACGAGCGTGCAGTCCCATTTTAGAATCACCCATCTCACCTTCAATCTCACTTTTAGGCGTCAATGCCGCAACCGAGTCAATAACAATAATATCAATCGCTCCAGAACGTATCAGGTTTTCAGTAATTTCAAGAGCCTGTTCCCCATGATCTGGCTGTGAAATGATGAGGTTTTCTAGATCAACGCCCAGCTTTTCTGCATAGAATCGGTCAAAAGCGTGTTCTGCGTCAATAAACGCGGCGATACCACCAGCCTTTTGTGCCTCGGCAATAGCGTGTAGCGTCAATGTTGTTTTACCAGAAGATTCTGGTCCATAGATTTCAATCACACGGCCACGTGGATAGCCGCCTACACCTAGAGCTGCATTCAACGCCAGTGAACCTGTAGAGATCGCCTCTACATCCACCACCTGGCGGTCGCCCATTTTCATTACCGTACCTTTCCCGTATGCCTTATCCAGCTTGTCCAGCGTCAATTTGAGCGCTTTCTCCTTTGCTGCTTTTTCTTTATCTTCTGCCATTGTAAATATTTTCTGTAAAAATAGGCTTTGAAAGCGCCGTTTCCAATAGCGTGATGCAATGGTTATTAACGATAGGATGGTTGGGAATTAAGCTTTCCTGCCTGCCGGCAGGCAAGGCGCGAAAGCGAGAAAACTTTTATCACAATCATTTGGGCGTTCCCTCTAACCGTCGCTATCGCTCCTGTTTTCGGTCGGGCTTTTCGTTGCAATCTTTTGAAGCGTAATAAGCTTCAAAAGGATTTTCACTTCAATCCCTAACGCAGTAATCGCAATATCCATAGTCTACCAGCGCAGCGATCTATTATCTATAATCTAACTACCTTTGCAACTTCAACACTCAAATGTTTATAGCATGCAACTGTATAACAAATTAAGTGCTGAAGAAAGACGCGAATTGATACGTGAGGCCGGTAAGGAACGGCTCACGATTTCTTTCTATCAGTATGCCCGCATAGGGAACCCACATTTATTTAGAAACCATTTATTTGTTGCGTTTGACGCCCAAGAAGTGCTGGGTCGCATTTATGTCGCCCATGAAGGGATCAATGCCCAGCTTTCCATTCCAGCAGATCGGTTTGATGAGTTTAAAGAATTCCTTGATGGCATTTATTTCTTGGAAAATGTCCGACTCAACATCGCTAGGGAACACGATAATGAGAGCTTTCTAAAACTAAAAGTCAAAGTGCGCCACAAAATTGTTGCCGATGGACTGGAAGATGAGACTTTTGATGTCACCAATAAAGGCGTTCATGTGGACGCGGCGAGGTTTAACGAGCTTATATCAGATCCAGATACCATTCTGGTCGATATGCGCAATCATTACGAGAGCGAGATAGGCCATTTCCAGAATGCCTGGACGCCAGATGTGGATACCTTCCGCGACAGCTTGCCGATTATTGAAGAAGAAATCAAGGAGCATAAAAAGGACAAAAAACTGGTGATGTACTGTACTGGCGGCATACGCTGTGAAAAGGCAAGTGCCTACTACAAACACCGTGGTTTTGAAGATGTGTACCAGCTGGAAGGTGGTATCATCGAGTATCATCGACAGGTAACCGAGCAAGGTTTAGAGAATAAATTCCGTGGGAAGAATTTTGTGTTTGACCACAGGTTGTCAGAGAAAATCAGCGATGAGGTGATATCCAACTGTCACCAGTGCGGTAATCCTTGCGATACGCATACCAACTGTGCGAATGAAGCATGTCATTTATTGTTTATCCAGTGCGAGGATTGTAAATCTAAATATGAGAATACCTGCAGCACAGAATGTCATGAGATCATCCAGCTGCCCTATGAAGAGCAAAAAGCATTACGTGCCGGTAAGTACAACAGTAACAACATTTTCAAAAAAGGAAGATCAGAGAAACTAGAATTCAAAAAGCACAAGGTTGAGTAGAAGCATTCCCTATTTTATGGTGGACTCGTTTACCAGCGAGCCGTTCAAAGGGAATCCTGCTGGTGTTTGCTTGCTGGACAAGCCATTATCCAATGACTTCATGCAATCCATCGCGATTGAAGTCAATTTATCAGAAACTGCTTTTGTGCAGGATCAAGGCGATTATTTTTCTATAAGGTATTTCTCGCCCATCATGGAAATACCATTGTGCGGTCACGCGACCCTGGCGAGCGCCAGAGTGTTGTTTGATCAAAATCAAGATGTAAACGAGATCCATTTCAAAACTGCTGAAGGTTTAGAATTACAAGCTTACCGTAACGGTGAAAAAGTTTCCTTGAAGTTCCCAAACTATGGAATTATAGACCGCGATGCACCAAAAGCATTGCTAGATGCTATGGGAATCGATAGTATTTTGAATTCGGCTTACAATCATGAAAACCTAGAGTTGATGATCGAACTCGAGGATGCCGACAAGCTTAGAAATCTGGATCCTGATTTTGCTGCCATGAAAGCCTCCATCAACGACATCAATGGTGTTGTAGTCACCTCAAAATCAAATCAACCCGACTTTGATTTTGAATCCCGATATTTCTGGCCTTGGAGCGGCGGCAATGAAGATCCAGTGACTGGAGCTACGCACACTTTTTTAACTGGGTATTGGACTAAAAAATTAGGCAAAACCAAATTGCGCGCTTTTCAATGTTCTGCTAGGACTGGCGTTTTAGAGGTTGAAGTGTTGAGTGAAGAACAGATTTTAATTACTGGTGATACGCGAATCATCCTCTCAGGCGAGATGACGGTTTTGTCAAATTAGAGAATCAACTTACTTTTTTAATTCTCTCTAGCTCTTCTGTCAAATCACTTCCATCCATAAATGTTCCTTCAGCAGTAACTTCATTATTTAAAGGATTGATTGTAAAAAATCTAAAATCAAAATCTGTTTGCTTGGACCAAAACGCTACAAATACTAGATATTCATTTTTAAAATGGGTAACAACTAAATTATAAGGTAAACTTATAACTCTCACGAGTACTTGATTTGTCGACTGTGACATTGAATATTTATCCCCTAAGGAATCTTCAATAAGATCAAACCTATGATTACTGGACACTTTGGAAACATTATAGATATCGATTATAACTGAAACACTATCAGCAGGTATTGTTGATTTATTTTTAATTTGTATGGAGATTTCGTTGCTCTGAAAATCAACTCTATTTATATCAATTTCTGCAGTCAGCTGTGGTCTTTTCCTTTTTTCGAATAATGCCTGTACTAAGCCATGTGGTGCTGGCTTTGCTTCGCATTCAAGTCTGATATAGTATTTTCCATCTGATGAACTTTGATGTGGCGGATTGGAACTTTGCGGAATATCCAATAGGAAAATTGAACCTTCTACCGTTAAGTACTCATTTATTTTAATGTTTGTAGGAGTAGGGACAATGTTGGAAGCTATTTTTTGATAAAGCCAGTCTTTATTCTTGAAAGAAGAATATGTTAACTCTCCTTGGCATACCGTCCGGTAATTCTTACCAACTTTATCCTTTGTTTCCCTAGGCGCACCAATCATTAATAGACCACCTTCTGTATTTAAGAAAGCAGTTATTTCTTTATAGATATCAATAATTTCAACACCACCGCTCTTAAATTCTACAATTGAAGTTTCCTCTTGAGGTGACTGAAAATAATTTTTTATATTTTCTAATGTAACTTCTTGACGGTTCTTGTGAAATATCTTTTCAATGTAATTATTCATTTTCCATTATTTGTAAGGTGAAATACATTTCTTCAAAAAAAGAACATTTAAGCTCCACCTAACACCACTACAAACTCTCCTCTAGGCTTGTTTTCTGTAAAATGCTGGATGGCCTCGTCAACAGCGCCTCGATAATGCTCTTCAAACATTTTGGTGATTTCTCGAGAAATGGAGATTTGGCGATCAGCGCCGTAATGCGTTTTAAAATCTTCAAGTGTTTTGAGCAGTTTGTGTGGCGACTCGTAAAAAATGATGGTTCTGCTTTCTTCGGCGAGTTCTTTGAGTCGGGTTTGGCGGCCTTTTTTGACGGGTAAAAAACCCTCAAATACGAATTTATCAGATGGCAGCCCACTACTGGTAAGCGCTGGGACAAAGGCTGTAGCACCAGGCAAGGATTCTACCGCGATGTTTGCGGCGAGCAACTTTCGCGTAAGCAAAAACCCAGGATCACTGATACCCGGCGAACCGGCATCTGTGATGAGTGCCATGGTCTCACCGCCTTGAATTCTGGAAACGATGTTGTCTGAAATCTTGTGCTCATTGTGCATGTGGTAGGACAGCATGCTTGTCTTGATGCCGTAATGGTTGAGCAGTTTACCGCTGGTTCTGGTATCTTCGGCAAGGATTAAATCCACACTATTGAGGACTTCTACGGCACGATAGGTCATGTCTGCAAGATTGCCTATAGGCGTTGGGACCAGATAGAGTTTCATGGCGTTGGTTTGCTACAAAGATAGCAGAAAGCCCTACTTTTATAGAACGGCACAATCGTTGAATCTTATTTGAAAATGTTGTTTATGAAAATTGTAAGCCTTTTTGCTTTGGTCATTATGGCCTCTAGTTGTTCTTCCCAAAAAATTGACAACACACTCAGCAGTTTTGAAGAAGGCTATCAACCCTATGCGCAATCCTGGACTGGCGGCATACCAGGATCTGGTAGTGGAATAAACCTATTTTTACCATTAGACCCTACCGAAATGCAGCAAATGGAAGCCATTTATTTTAAGGGCATGATCACTCAATCCTTTGACATCAAGGATCCCAACGGCTACATTATCGCAAGGTTCAAAACCGACTTTAACAACAAGCCAGACATGAATATGAATCTAGATTCCAAAGCGGAATACGGCAATAAACCACCCAAAAATCAAAAATTCCCCTTTGAGCTTGAGGACAGTGAAGCGGTAGTGAAGTTCTCGCGTGATAGTAAAACCACCTATACCTTAATTACGGGAATACAGATGCGACCTTCTATGGACCTACCGTCCAGACCTCAATAAACTAGAAACATCTACATACACAAGGCTGCAATTCTTAACCTAGAAATGCAGCCTTAATTGTACCTTTGAACCTCAAAACCAACTGTCTTTGAGTTCCATCAACCGTCTTTTTAAACACACCTTTGTGTATGGTCTGGCGACTGTCTTGCCTAGGCTTTTAACGGTTTTGCTCACATTACTTCTTACCGAGTATTTACCTAGTAAATCAGCATTTGGTCAGGTGTCCATCATATTTTCCTGGATTATTTTGGCAAATGTGTTTTTGACGTACGGCATGGAGACTGCCTTTTTTCGCTTTCGCGAAAGCGAGGACGACAACAAAGTCATTAGCACAGGACTTTTGTCCTTATTAGGAACAACGATTGTATTTGTTGTGCTTGCTTTTCTAGGCTTGGATCAAATAGCCGAATGGTCTGACAAGTCAGCCGACTATTGGAAATGGGTGATCGGAATTCTAGCTTTTGACACTTTGATGGTGATACCTTTTGCGTGGATGCGTGCGCAGGGAAAAGCGATGAAATATGCGATAATCAAGATGGTCAACGTGATCATATCCGTTGGGATGACAGCGATATTTTTGATATGGTTGCCAGATTTTCCAGCGCTGGCCCAGTATTTACCAGCAGATAAAGTTGAATTGTATTTTATGGCGCTCATGGCTGCAAGTGCCGTAACGCTTTTGGTGGTTTGTAAAATTTACTTCCGTAAATGGGAATTTGATGCCGGATTGTGGAAGCAAATGTTGAAGTACGGCTTTCCTATTTTAATTGCGGGAATCGCATTTGCCATTAACGAGACTTTTGACAAGATTTTACTGGAATGGCTCTTAGTCGATGACGCCACAGCCCAAGTTGGTGTCTACACCGCTTGTTATCGAGTTGCAGTTGGAATGACCCTGTTTGCAACGGCGTTTAAATTAGGTATTGAGCCTTTCTTTTTTAGCGAGTCCAAAAGCAAAAATGCCACCGCAACCTATGCCATGATTACCAAAATGTTTGTGGTACTAGGCTCCATTGCTTTAATCACCTACACCGTATTTATTGATCTGATCAAACGCGCCATCATAGCCGAGGAATACTGGGAAGCGCTCGATATTGTACCCATCGTTCTGGTCGCTTATCTGTTTTTTGGTATTTATCAAACGCTTTCGGTTTGGTATAAAGTAACCGATCGTACCAGCTACGGCGCGTGGATTTCCGTTTTGGGAGCTGCCGTTACCATAGGATTCAACATCTGGCTCATTCCCATCATAGGTTACATGGCAAGTGCGCTCACTACCTGCACCGCTTATGGATTGATGATGGTGGTGTCTTACTTATTAGGAAGAAAACATTATCATATACCTTATGAAGTTGGGAACATGCTCTTGTATCTCGCAATTTCTATTGGCGCAACATTTTTCTTCTTTTACGTAGTTAGAGATTACTTTGGACCCAACACATGGCTTATGTACGCTAGCGGTATCGCACTGGCTGCACTTGTTTCCTTATTCATTTTGGGCCGTGAAAGGACCTTTATCAAATCATTACTCAAAAAATCATGACCGTTAAAATCATCAACAAATCTGCTCACGACTTACCTGCTTATGAAACCGTTGGTAGTGCAGGAATGGATATTCGCGCTTCAATCAAGGAAGCTATCACATTAAAACCACTGGAACGCGCCATTGTAAAAACAGGTTTGTTCATAGAATTACCTGTAGGAACTGAAGCTCAAGTGCGTCCGCGTAGCGGCCTGGCTGCCAAAAAGGGAATCACCGTACTCAATGCACCAGGCACCATTGATGCCGATTATCGCGGTGAGATAGGCGTGATTTTAGTGAATTTATCTAACGAAGATTTCACCATAGAAAACGGTGAGCGCATCGCACAATTAGTCATCGCAAAACATGAACAACCCACATGGGAAGAAGTTGAGGTTCTAAATGAAACTGCTCGTGGTGCTGGAGGTTTTGGCAGTACTGGAGTGAAGTAACAAATTCCGGCGCAAGCAGGAATCTGTTTGAGAAAATAACCTCATTTAACTATTCGTCTTTATTTCGCTTTCGCGAAAGCGAAACAATCATCTTTATTTGATCTCATAATTACATAACTTTAGATCAAACCCATTGATTATGAGATTTGTTGTTCTACTTCTAATAACCATTGTATTCTTTTCATCCTGTAAAAATGATCATCCCGAAATTCCTGAAGAAGTAAAGCAATCAGAGCCCGAATGGGTAATGAGCGACAGTATCACGTTTAAAGTTGAGTTAGCGCCAGAAGAAAGCCTGCTTTTAAATCTAGAAGACCAATACTTTGACCATTTTTTATTAGAATGGGAAAATGAATCTGATAAGGACTCTGTTTTTACAATAACGATTCCAAGATATCATAAAGTTCAAAAGATAGATTATGGCTATGGTATGTGGGATTCTATCCAGAAGAAAGCAAGCTTTATCAATCAGGACTTTATAATTGATAGCATTACAGACCTCGTTCACTTAAAAGTCTTAGACCGAAAAATTGAATTAGTTGATCAAAAATCAACGATGGACATTTCAGAAATGGAAAATGCGTACGAAGACCTACGAGCTCAAATTTACAAATGGAAAGGTGATGATACTAAATTCATAAAACCGCTAGACAGCCTTAGTAACTATTACGATTCTATGTATAGTAAAGAGTCGGCAGGTTTAAACAGAACGTTGAATGAGTTCGAGTACTTTGATAAATTACATGGAATAGATCCAGAATTAGTTCCGCTAGATTCATTATTGCGCTCTACTGACTTAATGATTGCCAGATCTGCTGGACCTTCCTTGGTATTCCAATACATCGATAACAATATGGATTCTATCGGTTTTGAATTGATGAATCCTTCTGGTAGCAGCGAGGCATCTAATAAAACCGATATTATTTATGAAAGAAACCTAGCTTATGGAGTTTTGAGGTATTTAAGATATAAAGACAATAAAGGCAACAACCTCTATCCAGAAGCAAGAAATTGGCTCAAAAGAACCAAGTTCTATCAAGATAATAAAGAACAAATTGATAGTCAGATTGAACAAATGGATAACACCGAGTTCAAAAAAGTACTGAGCAACATAGAACTGGTTGATTTGAATTTGGACAAGGTAACCATGAGCCAAATCATTAGAGAAAATCCGTCTCCATACTACCTCATTGATCTATGGGCGACCTGGTGCGCACCTTGTTTAAATGGAATGAAACTCATGAAAAAAATGAATTTTCCTGAAAATGTAACTGTCATAAGCATTAGTATAGACTATGAAAAGGACACGGCCTTATGGCAAGAACAATCACCAGGGCTAGACCTTGAATTGAATTACCTAATGAAAATCAAAGGTGAGAACAGTCAAAAATTCATCGATTTTATACAAATGAAGACTATACCACGATATCTATTGATGGATAAAAACATGAATATTATTGATCCAGCATTCTACCGTCCGCAAGAGCCACAATTTTTATCTAAACTCAAGGACGTCAAAAACCATACGAGTTGGTGATGCCACATCCGTTTATTTATTCAATCATTAAGAACTAAAGTTTTTACCTTAGCGGCTTAGTAATCAAATAAACAAGATTTCCACCTGCGTGGAAAAGTGCCTATGAAAATCATCGTACCCATGGCCGGTCGCGGCTCCAGATTAAGACCTCATTCCCTTACGGTTCCTAAGCCTTTAATTCCTATTGCTAACAAACCTATCGTACACCGATTGGTGCGTGACATTGCGCGTATTTTAAGCGAACCGGTAGAAGAGATCGCTTTTATTTTGGGAGATCCAGCGTTTTTTGGTGATGAGGATGTAAAAAGTCTGGAAGAGTTGGCTCAAAGCCTTGGTGCCAAAGCCAGCATCTATCGCCAGCTGGAGCCATTAGGAACAGGACACGCCATTATGTGTGCAGAGCCATCACTTTCAGGGCCTGCTGTGGTAGCTTATGCAGACACCTTGATTCGAGCCGATTTTGAACTGGACCCAGCTGCAGATGCCGTGATCTGGACTAAGGAAGTTGACCAGCCTGAAGCCTACGGCGTGGTAAAACTCAACGATAAGGAAGAAATCATAGAGCTGGTAGAGAAGCCGAAAGAGTTTGTGAGCAATCAGGCCGTGATAGGTATTTACTACTTTAAAGAAATTGCAGACCTCAAAAAGGAATTGCAATACGTGATCGATAACGAGATTATCAACGGTGGCGAGTATCAAATCAACGATGGCATCAAGAGATTGATGGCCAGCGGCAATATCTTCAAGACAGGAACCGTTGATGAGTGGATGGATTGTGGGAATAAAGAAGTGGCCATCGATACCAATACACGCATCATGAAATTCATGGTTAAGGATGGTAGCGATGAACTTACAACTAAGGCAACACTAGAAAACTCAAACATCATTGAGCCTTGCGTGATTGCAGACGATGTAGTCATTAAAAACTCTACCGTTGGACCGCATGTGAGCATAGGTGCTGGTACCACGATCACTAATTGTAAGATCAGCAATAGTTTGATACAGAATAATTCCGTGATTAAAAACGCCACTTTGGACGAGGCGATGATAGGTAATCACGTCAAGTACAACGGCAACTTTAAATACATCAGCATTGGTGATTATTCTGTAATGGAATAATTGTTGAAGCCTCAGACCTTTATGAAACACTTTTTGATCCTGGCGATGTTGCTTAGTTTTTCTGGCCTTTGGGCACAGGAAGAAGTGGCCGCTATGGAGGTCAATCAAGATGATCTGGGCGAGGTTTCTGACGGCTTCAAAGAGAACTTTTTTGATGCCTTGTCAGAGAAGGCACGCGAGAACTACGATCGGGCCATCGAGAAACTGCTCATTTGTGAGCGCTTGCAACCAGATAATGGTGCGGTACAGTTTGAACTAGCAAAGAATTATATGGCGAGTAACGCTTTCGCGAAAGCGGAAACCCATCTGCTCAATGCTCTTAAAATCTCTGGCGATAAGGAATGGCTGTTGGACACCTTGTTGGAAAACTACAACCAGCAGCAGGAATTTGACAAAGCGGTAAGCGTTCTGGAAAAACTATCGCGCATCAATGAAGATTATGAGGAGCTGTTACCGGTTGCCTATTTGCGCGTCAACGATACGGCCAAGGCGTTGGAAACCATTAAAACGCTGGATCGTAAGCTGGGAAGAAACACACAGCGCACTGCACTTAAAAACCGTTTGGAACGCAACAGCGAGCAACAAGAAATCATTGCTGATAACCTGGAAGAACTGGAACAACAGCTCGCTGCAGACCCAAAAAATGAGCAGCTCTACATCCAGTTGATCTATGGTTACAGCCGTCAGGATAACCTGGAAAAAACACTAGAATTTGCCGAAAAACTGGAAGAAGAAATTCCTGGAAGCGACAAGGCACAGTTAGCGCTTTACAAGATTTATTTGGACACGGGCGATGTAGAAAAGGGTTTGGAAAGCATGAGTAAAGTGTTTGCTTCCAGTCAATTAGAAACAGTCTCAAAAACTGAGGTTCTTAAGGATTTTATCCAGACATCGACTACTAATACTTCCTTGCAACCATTACTGGAAAGTGTCATCGATGATTTTTCAAGTCAAGTAGAAGATCTGGAAGCCTACAAGGTTTTGGCAAGTTATTTTAGGCAAGAGAAGCAACTTGCCGCAGCACTAAAATTTTATGAATTGGGTATGGAACTTAACGACCAGGATTTTGAATTGATTAAGAACACGGCATTATTGTATCTGGATACGGGCGCTTTCGCGAAAGCGGAACAGCTATCCAGCAACGCTCTAGAAAGTTACCCAGCACAACCTTTATTGTATCTCATCAATGGTGCGGCTCTTAACCAGACCGGCAATCCTAAAAAGGCGGTCGCACAACTGGACGCTGGATTATCCTACTTATTGGACGAGCCACAATTGGAACGCGATTTGTACGGTCAACTCGCCATTGCCTATGAAAAACTGGGCGACAACAAAAAAGCAGCAGATGCTACCGCAAAAATGAACGCGATCTCAAACTAAAACAAGATGATGAAAAGAATATATGGACTGGCGCTGGCGATGATACTCATCTCTTGTGGTGGCTCCCAAAAGGCCACAGAAACCGCTGTCGCCACGGCAGCGGCAACTAAGATTATTAAATCACATAACGCAGCAGCCATTGATTTTAAAACGATGCAATCAAGGTTGAGCGTCAAATATATTGATGAAGATCAATCCAGGTCGTTACCTGTAGATTTAAGAATTGAAAAAGGGAAAAAAATCTGGATGAGCGCTCGGTTTTTAGGTGTTACCTTGGCTAAAGTATTGATAACGAATGATAGAGTTCAATTTTATGACCTAATAAATAAACGATCATTCGACGGCGATTTTAAATTGATTTCTAGATTTTTGGGAGAAGAACTCAATTATGCCCAGTTGGAAAACCTTCTATTAGGTCAAGCCATCGAGCCTTTGAACGGTCTGGATTATGCCGTGGTGGACAATCAGTATCAGTTTAGAAAAGAAGGCGTGATCGCAAGACTTTTCTCCCTACGACCTGCCGATTTCAAAATGGCGCAACAATCCATTAGAAAACCATCAGAAAATACTACGCTGGACGTGAAATACCTGAACTATCAAACGGTAGAGAACCGCATCTTGCCAGAAGATATTACGATAAACGCAAATGCTCAAGGGAAATTAGTACAGGTAGAATTGGATCTTAAGAATGTGGAATTTGATCAGGAATTAAGTTTCCCGTTTGAAATACCATCGGGATACACACAAATGGAGCTGTAATGAAGTCATTTTTATACATAGGTCTTTTCTTAAGTTGTTTAGCCGTTAGCGCTCAGTCAGAAAAAGCTAGATTAGAACAACAACGTGCCGCTATTCAGGCACAAATCAATCAGTTTGATAAGCTATTGACAGGTGCCAAAAAAGAAGAGCGATCTGTCCTTTCTCAAGTTCAAACCATCGATGCCAAAATTTCCAAAACCCAGGAAATCATCAACATTACCAACAAGCAAGCAAACCTGATCACTCGCAGCATCAATACAAATGCAGAAGAGATCAAAAAACTCAATGCAGAGATCAAAGAGCTCAAAAAGGATTACGCCGCTATGATCGTCAAGTCCTACAAGGCCAAAAACGATCAAAGCCGTTTGATGTTTCTATTGTCCTCAGAGAATTTTCTTCAGGCCTATAAGCGTGTACAATACCTCAATGCCTATGCTGATTACCGTAAAAAGCAGGCAGACGAGATCACGGTAAAAAGCAATACGCTCGCAAAGAAGAATGCCGAGTTGGAAGAGGAAAAGGCTCAAAAGAAAGAAATCCTAGCGGCCAATGAGAAGCTGCGTAACGAACTCAAAAAGGACAAATCAGAACAAGTGGTCCTGCTGGAAGAAGTGAAGAAAAACGAGAAGCAATACGCTGCAGAGATTCGCACCAAAGCTCGAGAGCGTGATAAAATCGACCGCGAGATACGCAAGATCATCGAGGCAGATATCGCGGCTTCCAACAAAGGAAAAGTAGGAGCGACTAAAGGTAAATTCTTCCTGACTCCAGAGGCTAAGGAACTAGCAAGAAGCTTTCAAAACAATCGCGGTAAATTACCGTGGCCAGTGGCAGAAGGTGTGATCACCAGACGCTATGGCGTACAGCCGCATCCCGTATTGAAAAACCTACCTATACAGAGCAGCGGTTACAGGTTCCAGACACCTAATGGCGCTAGAGCCAGAGCCGTTTTTGATGGCGAGGTCGTTCAGATTGTAAAGGCTAACAACGGTATTCTCATGGTACACGTGCGCCATGGTAACTTTACCACCAGCTATGGAAACCTCAAAAACGTGAGTGTTCGCAAAGGCCAAAAGATCAACACATTGACGGAGCTGGGCGAGATCTTCACAGACCGCGATGGCATTACAGAACTTCACTTTGCCATTTTGGAAGAGACCAAAACTCAAGACCCAGCACGCTGGTTGTTGAGTAAATAAATAGGATTTTATAATGCTGATTAGGGTGTTCCCGCCATCTTTCGCTATCGCTTAAGATGTTGGTCGGGCTTTCCATTTCAATCTTTTTAAAACCTCACATGACATGTGATCTTTTAAAAAGGATTTCCATTACAATCCCTAACGCATTGGAAGAGATGAGCATCTGAAGTTTAGATGACTAGAATATATTTTCCTCAATGCCAGATAGAGCTTGTAGAACCTATCTGAAAATGCACGTCGTGAAAATCAAAAAATTACTCAAATAAAGCTGCTAATTCTGTAGCGTCTTTGGCTTTCATTTTACCCGCTAGAACAAGGCTTAACTGCTTGCGTCTCAAGGCAGCGTCATAGCGCTCTTTTTCAACTTCTGTTTCTGGATGAATCGGCGGAATGGTTACCGGTCTACCGGTATCGTCAACGGCCACAAAGGAATAGATCGCTTCATTGGCTTTGGCGCGATCGCCGCTCTCGCGATCCTCGATCCACACATCCATATACACTTCCATGGACGATTTGAACGCTCTGGAAACTTGCGCCTCAATCGTCACCACACTTCCTAAAGGTACACTGCGGTTAAACGCTACGTGATTGACAGATGCGGTCACCACAATACGACGACAGTGGCGTCTGGCTGCAATACTTGCCGCACGGTCCATACGAGCCAGTAATTCACCACCAAAGAGATTGTTCAGCGGGTTGGTCTCGCTGGGCAATACAAGATCAGTTACGGTCGTAAAGGATTGTCTAGGCGTTAATTTATCCATGGTCGATTTTTTTTGCAAAGGTACGCTGCAAAGTAGATTTACTGTGATCGCGAGTAGGATCTAGGTTTTATTTAACGCTTCCTTCCTATATCGCACCGTGTTTATCCGTGTCCATGGAACTGCTCGTTGTTGACATCTCAAAAAAAGGTGTTTAACCCTAAAAACACGATTTAATAGTAAATGGAATAAATCTAATTGTCACTATTTCATTACATATTACTTAATGAAATAGCCTAGGGAAAGACTTACAACAGAATTTTTATAACGCTCATTCTCGAAAACCTCAGCGAGACCATAGCTATATCTTGCTTGTAGAAATAGTTCTTCATTAAATTCATAGGAAAAACCCGCGTTGACAGCAACGTCAACTGTATTTGTGTTAGAAATTTCAACCTCTTCACCGTTGTTGTTCAGAGAGTTTACAATCTTTCCTTTACTACTGATCAAAAATCCTATTTGAGGACCAAATTCAAAACTCAAATTTTCTAAAAACTCAAATTCTGCTAGAACAGGCACATCAATGTAATCAAGTTGAGTATCGATGGAGAAGGACTGAGAAACATTATTGTTATCAACTCTAAACAATCCACCTTTTTTGTTGTAGAGCAGTTCCGCCTGTAATGAAAATGATTCTGATAAGTCAAATTGAGCAAACCCACCTATATTAAATGACACTCTATCTGTATTTGCACTTTTTCCAGTATGAAAACCTGATAAGTTAGCACCAGCTTTTCCTCCAAATCTGACTTCATTTTGAGCCATTAAACTCGAAGAGGTCATCAAAAAAAGCAAAATGGCAAGTGTAGATATTTTCATAAGCTCATCGCTCTGTTTTGGGTAGGATGGATATAGAACGAAAAAAAACCACTACTTCAAAGTCCCACTGAACAACCAGGCTCCATCATTACCTAGCTTGCGTACACGGTATAGCTCATTGATGGCGTCGTTGCGATCTGCAAAGCTGGCGTAAGCAACATTGTGCAAGCCATATTTGTTGACCCCAATGCGTTGGGCATCAAATCCTTGAGCCTTAAGTTGAGCCACTTTTTTATCTGCGTTGGCTGGGTCTCTAAAAGCACCTGCCACCACATGGTGGTTCTTCACGACAGGAGCGACTTCCATGGTGACGCTGGGCAGCGGCGTTGGAATAAAGAAGCTGGCTTCCTGTATTTTGGATTTCAATTGCTCATTAGCCATTTCTTCTACGGCCACGGCATCGTTGAATTGTTGTGTTTGGTAGCTGTTAACACCTAAATAACTTCCAGCGACCAAAATGGCAACAGCGGCAGCAGCACGTACCCAAGCAGCAGATTTGCTCGCTGGAGTTTCCAATTGGATTACCGGAGTATCCACAGGCTCGGCGGTTTTAGTTGCTACAGATTCCTCGGTTGTAATTGCCGTTGCAGGTTGTGGAGCGACAGCTGCCGTTTCTATCGCTGTGCGATCGACGGCATAAACTTCCTGCATACTCAGTCCAAAAGCTTCTGGCAAATAGTTCACCAGATACATAGGAGTGAATGACAGTGCCTTTTCTGCATTTCTAGTAAAGCGACCTACCTTATGAATCGTGACCTCACCTTTTTCATCAATCTCATGATCTAGAAATCGCACATAGTTGCGTATTTCCTGAATGGCATCCTCATACGGCAGCTTTTCTACCGTAGAGATATAATTGACCAGCAACCCATCATTTTGCTGGATCTGCGCATTAAACGAAAGACCCTTTTTAGGCGGATACAGCGTGTGCGTGCTCGCAAAATGTTGTGCGGGAACCCGTCGTGAAATAAACGCGCCAAAATTGGGCACCACGACACATTCATGGCGGTACAACAAATCAGATATGTAAGCTGCTATTTGCATAGAACAAACATAGAAATTTTGGCAAAACGATCAAGCCTGCTTCTACAATAGTTATTAAGAATTGATGCGTTTGAAGGGTGAACCCTTGATTTTGAAAAGGTTCGCTTTCGCGAAAGCGAACTCATAATAATCTTCAAGATTGTAAGAATCTGCCTTAATTTTACCACCCAAAGTCAATGAGATGAACCTTGCATTTATTCTACAGGAGGTCAACGATAGCGGTCCTATTTACAGGGAAACGCTCATGGAACGTTTCCCAGTGGAGCCTTTCAATACGTTGAGCAACCTCATCTTCTTGGCTGTGATCATTTATTTTTTTGTCAAGGTTTGGAAATCGGCAAAGCATCATTATTTGATCAAGTTCATTCTGCCTATTTTTTTTATAGGTTATATAGGCGGTACGATTTATCATGCGACGCGCAGTGCAGAAATCTGGTTGCTTATGGATTGGGTGCCTATCGTGATTCTTTGTGTGGTATGTGCGTTCTATTTTACGTTCAAAGCGACACGGCGCTGGCCTGCCAGGTTGGTATTGCTCGCGGCTATTGTGGCACTTAATATTTTGCCCAGATGGATTTCCTTTCCTATAGGCTATCGCAACTCCATAGGTTATATAGGTAGTGCGCTGGCGATCTTGTTGCCCATTATTATTTATGCCTATCGTACCCATTGGCATCGTGCAAGATTCTTGGGATATGCTTTTTTGTCCTTTTTTGTTGCTGTATCCTTCAGGACACTGGACAAGAAGTTTGACATTGATTTTTTATGGATGGGAACGCACTGGTTATGGCACTTGCTGGGCGGCATTGCCGTCTTCTGGACCATGCTTTATATCTATGAGGACATCGAGCACGAACAGGAACTGGAAAAGTAGAGAATATCGTAAATTTGCAGGTTCAATTTAAGGAAACGCCATGCTGGAGAACGTAAAGGAACATATTGCCAAGGTTGATTCATTCACTGCTGATAATGCTGATGCCGTAGAGCAGTTCCGTATTCAATATTTGGGAACCAAAGGATTGCTCAAAGAGCTTTTTGCAGCGTTCAAGGAAGTTCCCAACGACCAAAAGAAAGAATACGGTCAGGCCATAAACGAGCTCAAGCAAAAGGCAACCGATAAAGTACAGCAGCTCAAAGAACAGCTGGAGAATAAGGAAGAAGAAGGCGGTATTTTAGGAGATTTAACCAGAACCGGTTACCCTATGGAAATAGGCGCACGTCATCCTATCTCGCTGGTTAAAAATCAGATTATAGAGGTCTTTTCTCGCATAGGCTTTAACGTGAGCGAAGGTCCAGAAATCGAGGACGACTGGCACAACTTTACCGCATTGAACTTACCAGAGCACCATCCAGCTCGCGATATGCAAGACACGTTCTTTATCCAGACAGATCCAGACGTATTGCTGCGCACGCACACTTCAAGTGTCCAGGTGCGCTACATGGAAAACAATAAACCGCCCATCAGGACTATTTCTCCGGGTCGCGTGTTTAGGAATGAGGCGATAAGTGCCAGAGCACACTGTATTTTCCACCAGGTGGAAGGCTTGTACATTGATAAGGACGTGAGTTTTGCTGACTTGAAACAGACCTTGCTCTATTTCACGCAGGAAATGTTCGGGAAGAGTAAGATACGACTGCGACCTTCCTACTTTCCGTTTACAGAACCTAGTGCAGAGGTTGATATCTATTGGGGTCTTGAAACCGAAACCGATTATCGCATCACAAAAGGTACTGGCTGGTTGGAAATCATGGGTTGCGGTATGGTAGATCCAGCCGTATTGACCAATTGTGGTATCGATCCAGAAGAGTACAGCGGTTTTGCCTTTGGGATGGGAATTGAACGCATCGCAATGTTGCTGTATCAAATAGGCGACATTCGTATGTTTTTTGAGAACGATGTGCGTTTCTTAAAGCAATTTTCTAGCGCGCTATAATGCGCATTGACAAACTCATTTTTGTTTACAATGCCAATTCTGGCACCATCAACGCATGGCTGGATAGCGCCCATAAAGTGGTGAGTCCATCGACTTACCAGTGTAAATTGTGCGAGTTGACCTATGGTGTTTTAAAGGAGAATGTGGAATGGGCACGCTTTCGCGAAAGCGAACTCATCCAAAACCACGTGCAGGAATTAGAGTTTTTGCATAGGGATGAGTTTAACAAGAATTATAATTCTAAATGGCTGCCTAAGTATGAATATCCGCTAATTTTGATGGCCAGTAGCCAAGGCCTGGAAGTTTTCATGAGTGCGCAGGAAATGCACGAGATACAAACCACTACCGGCTTGATAAGTGCTATAGAATCTAAATTAAAGGCATTATGAAATACGTCTGGGCATTTATAATATTTGTAGGTCTGATTCTTGCGGGAATCGTTTCCATTATTGGTGAACTGTTGGAGTTCGCTTTTGGCGTGGCTCTTACGGGAATAGGTATCATTGCGGCGATTGCCCTATGGATCTACATAAAAGTGAAAAATTAGATTGAAGAAAGATATTGTCATACCAGTAGTTAAGGATGTGCATCTAGCCGTTGTCAAGGAATGGAACGCAGATTTCTCTTCACACGACTGGATCATTTACCTTATTAATAATTTAAAGGAACCGCTGGAATCTGTTATGATCATGAGCCGCGGTAAGCATCGTGATGGTCGCAAGACTTCAACGTTTAGGCATGCTTTTAAAGTAGTTCCCGCAAAAAGCTCCATTAAAGTAGAACTGATCATGGAGAATGTGTTCCCATTTATGAATGAATTTGTGCTTACTTATTTTTTGGGATCTACATTATATGATAAAACCTTTATGGCGCCACCTCATTCTATAAGTGAGGCCAATCTTAAGGACCTACCGGTCATGTATGCGCAAGGTGTGTTATTGGATTGATCCAATACCGCAACAATTCTTGATTACTTCTCTTTAAAATTACTTCGGTTACTCAATTCTTTTCTCTTTTGGGTAACCCTTTTCAATTTACATTATCTGTAATATTCTGAGGTAAAAACGTACAAATCCGTACGTTTTGTAGGATTTATATGAGAAAAGCTAATGTTTCCTAATTAAAGCCATATCAGGTTAATAATCTGTTAACCAGAGTTAGGTTTAAAACCACACAGATACTAAGCGAGTATATGTAACCTAATTAATAATAACCTAATACAATACCCAATGAATTTTCAAAAAATCACAAGTATCGCAGCTCTTGCACTAGCCCTGGTCGTTGGATCAACCGCGTTTGCACAGGAATCAAAAACGTACGGTAAAGAAAAGACCGTAATGGTAGGTGGTGCAGAAATGTATCCAAGTAAAAACATTGTCGAGAATGCTGTGAACTCTAAAGATCACACAACATTAGTAGCAGCTGTAAAATCAGCAGGATTAGTAGAAACACTATCTGGTGAAGGCCCATTCACAGTATTTGCTCCAACTAATGCAGCATTTGATGCTCTTCCAGAAGGAACAGTAGCTACATTAGTGAAGCCAGAAAATAAAGAAACATTGACTGGAATCCTTACCTACCACGTAATTGCGGGTAAAGTAAATGCAGCAGATGTAATTGCTTTAATTAAAAAGAACAATGGAAGAGCTACTGTACCAACCGTTCAAGGTGGATCGTTAACTTTTTACCTAAGTGGTAGCAACGTGAAAATCGACGATGAGAATGGAAACACAGCAACAGTAACGATTGCAGATGTAAATCAATCCAATGGTGTCATACATGTTATTGATACCGTATTACTACCTAAGAAGTAAACATTAGGAATCCCTAATACTAATGTTGATCCCGAGACTCTTATCGAGTTTCGGGATTTTTTTATCCCACAAATCGCTTGTCGGTTTCCATCACGGTACCGCAAACATCGCAGGTACGCAGCTCTTCGCTTTCAAAAAACTCTTTGAATCTGGGCAGGAAATCCTTTTCTATATCATCAAGTTTAAAGTAGGTCTCGTGCAGTTTGTGGTTGCAATTATCGCAATACCATAACAAACCATCCACAGCATCTTCGCTTACACGTTTCAGTTCAATGACCAGTCCTATGGAATTTTCATGACGCACTGGAGAATGCGGCACTTTTCCAGGGTGTAGGTACATATCGCCTGGACCTAATTTCATGGTGCGCTTCTCACCATTGTCCTGTACGTGAATTTCAATAGTGCCTTCCAGTTGGTAAAACAGCTCTTCCGTTTCATTGTAGTGGTAATCCTTTCTAGCGTTGGGTCCAGCGACGACCATCACAATATAATCACCGGCATCTTTGTACAGATTTTTATTTCCTACGGGCGGTTTAAGGCTATCGCGATTTTCTTCAACCCACTTGTTCAGGTTGAAAGGAGCTTTTATAGGCATAACAAATTTTTATTTTAAAGGTAGCAAAAACGATAGAGATCGCTCTATTTGAGCGGTATCATTGCTGCTATTTATTGTAAATTGTAGAAAAATTTACCACCATGAAAAAACTTTTATTTCTAGCCGCCTTGATTCTTATCAATTCCTGTCAGGAGAAAAAAGCAGACACACCAGAAACTGCTGAAACCACGGCTGCGCCAGAACAAGTCAACGAATTTGCCATTGTTATTCATGGTGGTGCAGGTACCATTTTAAAAGAAAATATGACTCCAGAATTGGAGCAGGAATACAATGCAAAATTGACTGAAGCGATCCAGACCGGCCACGAGATCCTCAAAAATGGTGGCAGTAGCATGGATGCAGTAGAGGCGACCATACGCGTGATGGAGGACTCGCCACTGTTTAACAGCGGTAAAGGCGCTGTTTTCACTCATGATGGTATCAACTCACTCGACGCCAGTTTTATGGATGGCCAGACGCTCAATGCTGGCGCTGTGGCTGGAGTGACGACGGTAAAAAATCCTATTTCGCTAGCGCGTAAGGTGATGACAGACTCAGAGCACGTTTTGTTGAGTGGTGATGGGGCAGACGCTTTCGCGAAAGCGTTACAAGATCCAAACATCGAGATCGTATCCAACAGTTATTTTTATACAGAAAACCGTTTCAAAAGTTTGCAACGCGTCCTCGAAAGAGAAAAGGAAACCGAAAACCAAGCTACCGAAGAGAACAAAACCGCTATGCGCCAGCTGGAACTGAAAGATCCCTATTTCAAGGATTCAAAGTATGGTACCGTAGGCTGCGTCGCACTAGACAAAAACGGAAACATCGCAGCAGGAACCAGCACTGGCGGCATGACCAACAAAAAATATGGCCGCATAGGTGATGCACCTATTATAGGTAGTGGAACTTATGCCAATAACGCAACTTGTGGAGTGAGCAGTACGGGTCACGGCGAGTATTTCATTAGAGCTCAAGTGGCCTATGACATAAGCGCATTGATGGAATACAGCGGTTTGACCCTGAAAGAAGCAACTGATAAAGTCATTCAAGATAAGTTGGTCAAATTGGGCGGTACCGGTGGCGTCGTGGCTCTAGATCACTACGGGAACATTTCCATGGATTT
The DNA here is from genome assembly GCF_001413925.1 of Nonlabens sp. YIK11. Lineage (NCBI taxonomy): Bacteria > Pseudomonadati > Bacteroidota > Flavobacteriia > Flavobacteriales > Flavobacteriaceae > Nonlabens > Nonlabens sp. YIK11. The sequence continues at coordinate 493,615 of NZ_LBMJ01000001.1, read as the reverse complement.
CAACACACCAGGCATGTATCGCGCCATGATGAATGATAAAGGTGAGTTGGTGGTTGGGATGTATAAGGATTAGATTTTAAGTTTAAACTTGAACTTGAATCTAAATGTACGTTCGTCTTATTTAAAAAGCTAACTATTGGCTAACGCTCGTGATGCCTTGCTTTTCCAATCTTTGTAACCAGTATCGAGCGAGAGTCGAGATATGTTTTGTCCGAAGACCAATTCTCACATCATCACATTAATAAATTACCACATTAAATTATGAAAATCATATCCTATAACGTTAACGGTATACGTGCCGCCATGAAAAAGGATTTTATAGAGTGGCTTACCGCTGCAGATCCTGATGTGCTATGCTTACAGGAAATCAAGGCTATGGAAGATCAAATCGATACCGATGCTTTTAAACAAGCGGGCTATGAATATCAATATTATTACAGCGCACAGAAAAAAGGATATTCAGGTACTGCGATAATTTCCAAAATCAAACCTAATCACGTTGAATACGGTACTGGGATTGAAACCATGGATCAGGAAGGCCGCAACCTGCGAGCCGATTTTGACAATTTGTCCGTTATGAGCATGTATTTGCCCAGCGGTACCAGCGATGCGAGGCTTGATTTCAAGTTTCAATACATGGAAGAGTTTCTAGAATATATCACGGAGTTGCGCAAGGAAATTCCAGAACTACTTGTCTGTGGTGACTACAATATTTGTCATAAGGCCATTGATATTCACGATCCTGTGCGTTTGAAAAACACCTCTGGATTCTTACCAGAAGAACGCGAGTGGTTTGATCGTTTCGTTGAAAGTGGTTTTGTTGATACCTTTAGGCTCTTTAGTGATGAACCTGACCAATACACCTGGTGGAGTTATCGAGGTGGCTCCAGAGCTAGGAACAAAGGCTGGAGATTAGATTACCACATGGTCACTCCTCAGTTGGTTCCCAATGTAAAACGCTCTGTGATACTAAGCAGTGCGGTTCATAGTGATCACTGCCCAGTCTTGATTGAAGTGGAGTAGAATCAGATATTATGGGTTCTACCTTTTAACTTCCTACTATTGAAATCACTAACTCTAGTTTCATCTTGTTTGTTGATGACCACATAAGCAAATACAGGTACTAAAATAAATAGACCAGTGATATATATCACATAGTGATTTACAGAGCGGCTTAAAATAAATGAAAGACCAAAAAAGACCAGTGGCGTGCCAACTAGAAACAGCACACCAGCAAGTATTTGTGCCATTTTAGAAGGTTTAGCATAAAATTCATCTACCGTTATTCTTGAAGTTGCACCGCAAGTATTGCAGGATACATCAATTTCCTCTCCTTTCTTCATGGCCAATTCTACTCTAGTATTTGCTGAGGTTTGCACGCTATTTTCATTTTGGCAATTGGAACATTTAGTAAAGACTTTCATTTTGCAATCAATTTAATTACAGATTTATGAGCGAACCCGGCTAGACTATCTGCGGTTCGTATATGATACCAGTCGTTGCTGTTTCCCAAAATGGTCAACGTGTCATTTTGGATATTGCGAATCAGTCCGCCATTAGCATCAGGTTGAGATCGCAGGTTAGCACCGGTTCCAGAACCTATGGCTAGAGGACTTAGAGGTAAGGTTTGGGAATTTTCAGGAATGGGAACTTGCCAGATATAGGGTTTGGGATCGACAGCGCCACCAGTTTTATATATACCAAAATGTAAATGCGGTGGTGTGGTTCTCGCATTACCAGTATTGCCTACCAGCCCAATGGTATCGCCTCTAGAAACTCGTTGTCCAGAAGTAACGAGTTGTGAATCTAGATGAGCATAGTAGTGACTGGAGTTGGTAAGATTGTCCCGCAACCAGATTTGCTTACCGCCAAGACCACGATCTCGCACAGAACTTATCCTGCCATCTGCTGCCGCTATAACTGGATGGCCGCGGTCTGCAAAAATATCGTTTCCTTCATGGGACCTGCGACCACCATCACGAGCCACACCCCAAAAGGACTGGATCGCATTATTTCCTTTGCCAGCCAGTGGGAATTCTAATAAGGGTTGCTTATAAATTTTTAGCTGAACAGTATCAGTGACATTTAAAAAGGACTGAACAACAATTTTCAAGCTTTGTGCCTCGCCATTTTTAATATGGAGACTTAAAGTAGAGTCGTTTGCTATGGCGCTTTCAAGTAATACTCCATTATTGTTATAGGCTTCTAGAATCCAAGATGGCTGGATGCTATCGATGGAGATGGTGGCGAGCAAACTTTCGCCTTGAGCGATATGTACCACATATCCAGCGGCAAATGAGTTTTGATCGGTAGATGTTGCAATTTCGCTATAGCTATCACCAATCAAAATGCTATCATTGATCGCCATTTTACTCAATCTATTCCAACGTTCGAGTTGATCTGGATATTTTTTCAAACAGCGCTCATACAGGCTGCGCGCGGATGGCTGGACGATAAAATCAAAATATTCTGGCTTGTAGAAATAGGTCAGTACTGCTGCAGTGATGCAGCCTATGACCGTTAAGGAAACAATATTTCTACGAAAGAACGACAACCTATTGCTCAATGAGTAGTTGAAGCGTAGACTCTAGGTTTTCATTGGTAGGCGCCATAGCGTCGTTATCGATGAGCTTACCTTTTCTGTCATAAAGCATGAAACGTGGTAGTGCGACAAAGTCATACTCTTCGGCAAAATTAGAATCTTCAAAACCTCGCGCTATATAATTGTGCTCTAGTGTAGTGATCGTTAAATGCTCCTCAAATGGTCGCATGGCAGCGTCCAGACAGATGTTTATGATTTTAAAGTCTTCTTTTGGCATCTCTTTTTCCAATTTCTCAAGCGCTCGCATGGACTCTTTAAATCCAAACTCATAACTGGCCCAAAAGTTCACATAAACCAATTTACCTTGACTGGCTTCTATAAGATCTTCCAACGAGTAGTAATAATCGTCAGGATCTGATAAGTGTAGAACATCTTTTGATGAGGTGTCTACATCTGCATATCGCAAGGGTTTTTGTGGTTCTTTTTTACAGGAAACCATTAAAGCTAACAAGGTCAAAAACAATAGATTTTTCATGATTCTAAGCAAATAAATATTTTACAAGTTCTTCAATACGAGAAACGGCCTGGATTTGCGTTCCCTTGTCCTTTAAAGCGGTCTTTGATGGTGCTACAAAAATCTTTTCAAAGCCCAATTTTGATGCTTCATTAACGCGTTGCTCCAAGCGGCTGACGGGTCGTATCTCACCACCTAAACCAACTTCTGCACTAAAGCAATGTTGCGAGGAGATTTCAATGTCAAAATTAGAGGACAGCACGGCAACCACTACCGCGAGATCAATCGCAGGATCGTCTACATTGATACCACCAGTAATGTTGAGGAAAACGTCTTTTTGACCCAATTTGAAACCGGCTCTCTTTTCCAACACCGCCAGAATCATATTGAGACGTTTCAAGTTATAACCAGTGGCACTGCGCTGTGGCGTGCCATATACGGCAGTACTCACTAGAGCCTGCACCTCAATAATTAGCGGTCTCATGCCTTCCATCGTGGCAGCAATTGCCGTACCGCTCAAACTGGAACCACGCTGAGAAATCAACAGCTCGCTGGGATTAGTCACTTCACGCAGGCCATGTCCCAACATTTCATAGATTCCTATTTCATGGGTAGAGCCAAAACGGTTTTTAAGTGCCCGCAAAATTCTGTAGGTATGGTTGCGATCGCCCTCAAATTGAAGCACTGTATCCACCATGTGTTCTAGGACTTTGGGTCCTGCGATGTTTCCGTCTTTAGTGATATGTCCTATCAGAATAACCGGTGTGTTGGTTTCCTTAGCAAACTTGATCAGTTCGCCAGTGCATTCCCGTATTTGTGAAACGCTACCAGCGGTGCTTTCAATATGATCAGTTTGCAGCGTTTGAATGGAGTCGATGATCAACGCATTAGGCTGATTTTCTGCCACCTGACGAAATATGTTTTGCGTCTTGGTTTCGGTTAGGATGTAGCAATTGTCAACGTCTTTTTTGATGCGCTCTGCCCGCATCTTGATTTGCTGTGCACTTTCCTCTCCAGAAACATACAGTGTTTTAAAAGGCAGGTTCAAGCAAAGTTGTAACAATAGGGTAGACTTCCCAATTCCCGGCTCTCCACCTAGTAGCGTGACAGATCCCGGCACGAGTCCACCGCCTAGAACCCGGTTGAATTCGGCATTTGTGGTGTCCATGCGTGGACTTTCAGTCGCATCAATTTGAGAGATGCGCTGTGGTTTTTGAGTGCGCTTTCGCGAAAGCGTACTCTCATCCACACTTTGCGACCAGTCTTTCTTAGTAGATTTCTCAACGACCTCTTCTACCAGCGTGTTCCATTCCTTGCAGGCCGTGCACTGGCCTTGCCAGCGAGCGTGCTGCGCGCCGCAATTTTGACAAAAGAATGTGGTTTTGGTCTTGGCCATGGGAACTTTTTTGGAAAGATAAAAATTAAGAGGTGTAACCTAGTGCAAATTTACTTGCGCATTGAAAAAAGCACAAAACATAGCAGTCCAAAAACGATGACCAATAGGGTTTGCGATAACCAGACAATCCAACCAAAAGCGGTTCCCACCACGGCACTGTAACCAAACAACAGCAACACCTGGCTGATCAAATAAGGATATGCGCCCAAGCCGCCATTAGTAAAGGCCACTGCAAAGCTGCCCGCCACAAATGAGCATAAAACGGCACTTATGGGCATGGAATCTGTGTCTGGAATGGCAAAAATGCAAACGTAAAACATCGCGAGGTACATGAACCAGATGAACAACGTGTGCGCTAGATACCACCACTTTTTTTCCATGGTCCAGATCGTGGTGAAGCCATCCTTGATGCCGGCTAAAAATCCCTTTACCTTTTGGAAAAGCTGCAGTTTTTTGAGAAGGTATATTCCCAAGACAACGATGATCACTAGAATGATGAGATATGCGGTGATTTTAATGGGGTTCGCTTTCGCGAAAGCGAACTCAATACCATCCTTAAAAAATTCCACGATCTCGCCACTTGCCGTAAGCATTGCGGTTGCGGTGATTGCCAATAAAATGATGAAATCCAGTACACGCTCTGCAATGATGGTTCCCAGGCCTTGATCTACGGGAATATCATCTGTGCGGTTCACGATCACGGCACGAGTCACCTCGCCGCTGCGCGGTATGATGAGGTTCATGGCATAACCAGAACCTATGGCGATGATGTTGTTGAGGTAAGTGGGTTTCTTGTCCAGTGCTGCAAGCATGTAGTTCCACCGCCAGGCTCTGGAGAGATGACTTAACATAGCTAGCACCATGCCTAGAGCAATAAAACTGTAATCTGCATCACGCAAATAACCTTTGATTTCATCCAGCTGTTCTGTCGTGAATTGAGAGTAGGATATGTAAATCAAAAAAGCTCCCAGCAAAAATGGCAGTAGAATCTTTGCGATCTTGATGAGCGTTTTTTTCAAGCTCAAATTAGGTAAGTGTATTGTCCTTCTCGTTAGGGAACAGTAGGCTAGGTTTGAAGTTACGAGCTTCTTCCATAGTCATTTGAGCATAGGTGATCAAAATAAGCACATCGCCTACCGCAACCAGGCGTGCGGCTGCACCATTAAGAGTAATTTCACCACTACCTCGCGGCCCTGGGATGGCATAGGTTTCCAGTCTATTACCGTTATTATTATTGACGATTTGAACTTTCTCGCCTTCAACAATATTTGCACCGTCCATGAGGTCCTCATCTATGGTAATACTACCTATATAGTTAAGGTCTGCGCCAGTTACTTTGACACGGTGAATCTTAGATTTTACTACTGTGATTAACATGCGGCAAAGATACGATTTGTAGATATTATCAAAATACTAATACATGGGAATATTGTCAATAAGACGAACACCCTGTAGGTGGACAACGATAAAGGCGCGGTACTGTTTTTCTGAATCTTTGGCGCTTGCCGGCACAAGGGTTTTCTCGTCTGCTATGGTGTAGTATTCCAGTGTAAAGCCTGATATCGCCTCTACTTGCTCTTTTACAAACTGTTCTGTTTCCTGAATATCGTGGTTTTTAAAATGTTCTTTTGACTGGGTCAATATGCGATAGATGTGGGCAGCCTTTTCAAAATTTTCTGGAGTAAGCAAGCCGTTCCTAGAACTCATGGCAAGACCACTTTTCTCTCTGTGAATGGGACAGCCTATAATCTCGAGCTCAAGATTCAAAATGTCCACCAACTTTTTGATGATTTGTAATTGCTGAAAATCCTTCTCACCAAAATAGGCACGATCTGGGCGAACCGCCTTGAACAAAAACTCCAGAATGGTACCAACACCATCAAAATGTCCTGGTCGTTGGGCACCTTCCATGACATTTTCCAACTCTCCGAATTCATAGTTTTTTGCCTTGGTATTAGACCCGTAAACATCTTCTACTGCTGGAGCATAGAGGACAAAACGGTCTTCTGGAATATGAGTCTTGATTTTTTTGAGGTCCTCGTCTAGAAGCCTTGGATATTTCTCAAGATCTGCCTGATTATTGAATTGGGTAGGATTCACAAAAATGGAAGTGACGAGTAAGTCATTTTCCTCAAGCGCCTTATTCATCAAAGCCAAATGGCCATCATGGAGCGCGCCCATGGTGGGAACAAATCCTATGGATTTATCAGTAGACCTAAAGTCTTTGAGGAATTGGGAGAGCTTTTTATGAGAGGTAAAAACCATTTGAGAATAGGGTAAATAGCCTACAAACATAAGGTTTACAAGTGAATGTGCAAGAAAAGACGTATTTTTGCATTCTGCTAGAAGAAAGGCGACAAAAATCGATCTATGAAGGAAAAAAGAGTATTATACGTATCCTCAGAAGTTATTCCCTATTTACCAGAAACCGAAGCATCCTCCATGTCTTATTTTGCACCAAAGATGGTGAATGATCGTGGTGGACAGATTAGAATTTTCATGCCGAGATTTGGTAATATCAATGAAAGACGTCATCAACTTCATGAGGTGATACGATTAAGTGGGATGAATATGGTGATCAATGATCTTGATATGCCATTGATTATAAAGGTAGCGTCTATACCTAAGGAGCGCATGCAGGTGTACTTTATCGACAACGATGAGTATTTCAAGCGCAAGGCAACTTTAACTGATGAAAATGGTGATCTGTTCGACGATAATGACGAGCGAGCCATGTTCTTTGCTAAAGGTGTAATTGAAACGGTTAAGAAACTAAACTGGGCTCCAGATATTATCCACGTTCATGGATGGTTGGCAAGTTTATTACCGTTGTATCTAAGAAACTATTACGGTACAGATCCTTTATTTGAGGAAAGTAAAATAGTCACATCTGTCTACAATCAATCCTTTGAAGGAACGTTAAACGAAGAAATGTATGAAAAACTACAGTTTGACGCGTTGGATGATGAGGTGATCAGTACGTTCAAAGAGCCTTCTTATTTAAACCTTATGCGCAGTGCTGTAGTCTACAGTGATGGAATCATCAAGGGAAGTGAAACCCTGGACGAGGAATTGGAAAGTTTTATTGATGCTCAAGATAAGCCTGTACTGGACTATCAATCACCAGAAGATTTTGCTGACGCCTATGAGGAATTTTACCTTGATAAGATCCTTAACGTAAAAGAAGAAGCTTAGTAATGAAGAATTTATTGAAGTATGGAACGATGGTAATTGCCATCGTTTTTGTTCTAATTAGTTGTGATACAGACCCAACCGAATTAGGAGGTGAGTTTTTAGGAATTGATGTTGACAATACGATTATAGAAGAGGACTTTGAGGTTACCGCATATAGTGCTAGGCTTAATCCTGTGCAGACCAATAATTTTGGATCTGTTCAACTAGGAAGATATTTGGACCCCATCTATGGCAAATCTACCTATGACTTTGTTTCCCAATTGAGCCTTAGCAATACTGGTGTTGATTTTAGTGAAGACGCAGTCTTTAATAGCGTTACCCTTGAAATTCCTTACTTTTCAAGACAAACAGGTACTGACGGTGAAGCTACCACTTATGAATTAGATTCTATTTATGGGACTGATAATATCAATTTTCAGATTTACGAAAATAAATTTTTTCTAAACAGTTTTGATCCCAATAATGTTGAGCAATCGGCAGCATATTATTCTGATTTAGGAGAGCAGGTAGATGCTATAAAAGGAGATGCAATAGAATTAGTCAACGGTAATACGCTGATCGAAAACTTCAAACCTAGTAATGAGGAGATAGTTATTACAGAGTCAGTTGAAGGAGTTAGTACAGTAAGAGACAGGCTTACACCTAGACTTCAACTGGAGCTTAATGCGGATTTTTGGAAAAACTTATTGATTGATAGTGATGGACAGTTGAAATTTGATAGTAATACAGAATTTCAGAATGCATTTAGAGGACTCTATTTTAAGGTAACTGATGATAATGACAGTGAAGAAGGGAAAATGTTTTATCTTGATTTAGCGGAAGCGAGAATAATAATTAAATACATCTCAAAATTCCAAGATATTAATGATCTAAATGACAACGGAGATACGGATGAGATAATAGAAGTCGATTCTGAATATTCTCTAAGCTTTTCTGGAAATAGAGCAGTCTTCGTTGATGAAGAAATTCCAAATGAGGTAGAGTTGGAAATCAACGATTCCTTTAATTCAGATATCGGGTCTGAAAGAGTTTATGTCAAAGGAGGACCAGGTGCAATAGCGTTCATAGATCTATTCGGGCCTGATTTAATTGGTAGTATAAATGGAGGTTCTGATGGAGTTGCAGATGAACTAGCAAACTTTATGGGAATGGAGGTTTTAATTAACGAGGCTACTTTAGAGGTTTTTGTAGATCAAGAAAAGTTTCCGGAAGGTTATTCTGTATCTGCTGAACCAGAAACCATTTTGTTATATAACATTGTAGATAGAACCATTGTCGGGTTTGGCATTTTAGAAAGGGATCAAAGTTCAGGTAGAGGTATTAAGTATGTAATAGATCTCACTCAATATGTTTCGAGTATAGTGGAAGGGGTTGTTGAAAATAAAAGATTAGGTCTTACTGTATCTCAAAACCTTTCCTCTGCAGGTATTTCCAGGGTCAAAAATCAAACCCAGCCATTACAAATTGAAAGTATTCCTGTAGGTAGCGCAATCTCTCATGAAGGAACGGTTTTACACGGTAACCTTTCTAGTGATCCAGAAAAACGCCTTAAATTGAAGATTTTTTATACTGAAGTAAATTAATAAAGCATGTGTGGAATTGTAGGCTACATAGGTAAGAGAGATGCTTACCCTATCGTTCTAAATGGTCTAAAGCGACTGGAATATAGAGGTTATGATAGTGCCGGAATTGCGCTATTTGATGGTGAAGATCTTAAGGTTTGTAAGACTAAAGGAAAGGTAGCAGACCTTCAAGAAAAAATGGAAAATGAGATTTCCATTACTGGCAACATAGGAATAGGTCATACCAGATGGGCGACTCACGGTGTGCCTAACGATGTCAACTCTCATCCACATTACTCAAATGATGGTAATCTAGTGATTATCCACAATGGAATTATTGAGAACTATGATCCGTTAAAAAAGGAACTTACCAAACGTGGCTACACGTTCAAATCAGATACAGATACAGAGGTACTGGTAAACCTAATTGAGGATGTTCAAAAACAACAAGACGTCAAGCTAGGCAAGGCAGTACAAATAGCTCTTAATCAAACCATAGGTGCGTATGCAATTGCCGTTTTTGACAAGAGAAAGCCCGATGAGATTATTGTTGCAAGATTGGGCTCACCTCTAGCCATTGGAATAGGCGAAGATGAATTTTTCATAGCCTCTGACGCCAGTCCGTTCTTAGAATTTACAAAGAATGCGATCTATCTCGAGGATGGTGAAATGGCCATTGTGCGTACACACAAAGAAATCAAGGTAAGAAAGATTCATGACGATTCTTTGGTAGACCCTTATGTGCAGGAGCTACAAATGAATCTGGAAGAAATTGAGAAAGGTGGTTACGATCACTTTATGTTGAAAGAAATTTATGAGCAGCCACAGGCGATAAAAGACACCTTTAGAGGCCGCATGCTTCCAGACCAAGGCATCATTAAGATGGCTGGAATTGACGAGCACATGAATAAGTTTTTGAATGCAAAACGCATCATCATAGTAGCATGTGGTACCAGTTGGCATGCAGGACTTGTTGCAGAGTATATCATTGAAGAACTTGCGAGAGTTCCTGTTGAGGTTGAGTATGCATCAGAGTTTAGATACCGCAATCCTATCATCGATAAGGATGATATTTTAATTGCCATATCTCAAAGTGGTGAAACGGCAGACACCATGGCGGCTATAAAGCTTGCCAAAGAAAACGGCGCTTTCGTTTTTGGTGTATGTAACGTGGTGGGAAGCTCCATTTCTCGTGAGGCTCATGCTGGAGCGTACACACATGCCGGTCCAGAAATAGGCGTCGCATCCACTAAGGCATTCACAACCCAAATTACGGTTCTTACTCTTATCGCACTTCAACTAGCCAAGAAAAAAGGGTCGATCTCTCGCAGTAAGTTTCACGAATATCTAGTGGAATTAGACAGCATTCCCAACAAAGTCAAGAAGGCATTGGAATCCAATGATCTTATCGAGCAGATTGCCCACATCTATAAAGACGCGAAAAACTGTCTTTATTTAGGTCGAGGTTTCAATTTCCCTGTGGCTCTGGAAGGCGCTTTGAAACTTAAAGAGATTAGCTACATACATGCGGAAGGTTATCCAGCTGCTGAGATGAAGCACGGTCCTATCGCCTTGATCGATGAGCAAATGCCTGTGGTGGTGATTGCTACAAGAAAAGGTCATTACGAAAAAGTAGTGAGTAACATTCAAGAGATCAAATCCCGTGAGGGCAAGATCATTGGGATCGTTACAGAAGGCGATGTGGATGTACGCGACCTCGCAGACCACGTCATTGAGGTGCCCGATACACTTGAGTGCTTGACACCGCTATTGACGACCATTCCGTTACAGTTGTTGTCCTACCACATTGCAATTGCTTTGGATAGAAACGTGGATCAACCGCGTAACCTAGCCAAATCGGTGACGGTAGAGTAACCTTATTTATACAATTTATCAAAGCCTCATTCTAGTAATGGGGCTTTTGTTTTTTACGCTTTCGCGAAAGCGAAACAACCACAATCTCGCTCCTAAATTTCCAATCAGAAAAAAGTAAAAAATCAATTAATTAAATAAATGTGAATGCAGTATCTTTGCGCCACTGAAAAAAGGCTTTATAAGCCAAGCTTTTAAGTTTTAAAAAAAGGATAGAATGTCTCAAAGTACAGGTAAAGTTTCACAAATCATCGGCCCGGTGGTTGATGTAACGTTTGATAGCACTCAAGGTGCGTTGCCCAACATTTACGATTCACTAGAGATTGAATTGAAGGGAAATAAACTAGTTCTTGAAGTGCAATCACACATAGGTGAGAGCACCGTTAGAACCATATCCATGGATTCTACTGATGGATTGAGTAGAGGTACAGCTGTAGTGGCTACCGGTAACCCTATCAAAATGCCTATAGGCGACGACGTTTATGGTCGTCTATTTAATGTTATAGGTGATGCGATCGATGGTCTGGGAAATCTTCCCAAGACTGGTGAAGATGGACTTTCCATTCACAGATCTGCACCTGCATTTGAAGACCTATCTACCTCTACAGAGGTTCTTTTTACCGGTATCAAGGTAATCGACTTGATTGAGCCTTATGCAAAAGGTGGTAAGATTGGACTATTTGGTGGTGCAGGAGTAGGTAAAACAGTATTGATTCAAGAATTGATTAACAACATCGCAAAAGGCCACGGTGGACTTTCTGTTTTTGCAGGAGTTGGTGAGCGCACGCGTGAAGGGAACGACCTTCTGCGTGAGATGTTGGAATCAGGAATTATAAAATATGGAGATGCATTTATGCACTCTATGGAAGAAGGTGGATGGGATTTGAAGTCTGTCGATAAAGAAGTGATGAAAGAGTCTAAAGCGACATTCGTTTTTGGACAAATGAATGAGCCACCAGGAGCACGCGCTCGTGTGGCACTTTCTGGATTGACGATTGCAGAATACTTCCGTGACGGTGGTGCAGATGGTCAAGGGAAAGACGTTTTGTTCTTTGTTGACAACATATTCCGCTTTACACAGGCAGGTTCTGAGGTGTCTGCACTTCTAGGACGTATGCCATCTGCGGTAGGTTACCAACCAACACTAGCGACTGAAATGGGTGCGATGCAAGAGCGTATCACATCTACTAAAAAAGGATCTATTACATCTGTACAAGCGGTTTACGTACCTGCAGATGACTTGACTGACCCTGCACCAGCGACAACTTTTGCTCACCTGGATGCTACAACAGTATTGTCTCGTAAGATTGCAGAGCTAGGTATCTACCCAGCGGTAGATCCACTAGATTCTACATCACGTATTCTTACAGCAGATATCCTTGGAAAAGACCACTACGACTGTGCACAACGTGTAAAAGAGTTGTTGCAGCGTTACAAGGAACTACAGGATATCATTGCGATTCTAGGTATGGAAGAACTATCTGAAGAAGACAAACAAGCGGTTTACCGTGCTCGTAAAGTACAGCGTTTCCTTTCACAACCGTTCCACGTAGCAGAGCAGTTTACAGGTCTTAAAGGAGTTCTAGTTGATATCAAGGATACCATCAAAGGATTTAACATGATCATGGATGGTGAGCTTGACAACCTTCCAGAAAGTGCCTTTAACCTTAAAGGAACTATCGAGGAAGTGATCGAGGCTGGAGAGAAAATGATGGTAGAAGCCTAAAATTAATTCTGAATGTAGAATGCAGAGTTTTGAATTACTTCAATTCGATTCTGAATTCATCATTCATCATTCTTAATTAGAAAAGATGTTTTTAGAAATAGTAACTCCAGAAGAAACACTTTACAGCGGTGAAGTAGACTCTGTATCTGTTCCAGGTATGGAAGGTGATTTCCAGATGCTGGACAATCACGCACCTATAGTTTCTTTATTGACTCGTGGTACCGTCAAAATGTATGGTAACATTACCCTTGATTCATCTGTAGCTAATAAATTCAGTAAAGGAAATGGAACTACTGATTTTAAAATTCAAGGCGGTGTACTGGAAATGAAAGACAATAAAGCCATTGTATTAGCGGACTAGTTTCTTGAGATTATAATATTTAAAAAAGCCTCGATTCTATGGATCGAGGCTTTTTTTGTTTTGTTCGCTTTCGCGAAAGCGAACTACTTTAAAATTAAGGTCAAATATTAATCTTCCACCTGAAATTACTCTTTACGGTACTCTAAGATATCTCCAGGTTGACAATCTAGTGCATCGCAAATAGCTTCTAAAGTCGAGAATCGTACCGCTTTTGCCTTACCTGTTTTAAGAATGGAAAGGTTTGCATTAGTGATCCCAACAATATCTGCCAGTTCATTGCTGCGCATGCCTTTCTGGGCAAGAACTACGTCAAGATTGATGTAGATGGGCATATTATATGGTTAGGTCGTTTTCCTGTTTTAGAGATGTTGCATCGTCAAAGACTTTACTCAGTGCTAAACAAAACGAAGCGACAAAGATGCTCGCAGCAAAGTATAAGGTTTCACCGTCATGGAATCTGGATTCAATAAGGCTCAAAATACCTACTATCAATAATAAGATAGATTGGTATTTCCATATTTTAGATGAACTGGCAGAAAACAGTAAACCTTTATTTGCATGGAATACAAACCGAGCGAATAAAATAAGTACCATGATAAGTAATACCGGTTTTACTATCGCAATTACTCTCCACCAATCTAGATTAGTGTTAGCTTCAGGTGTGGTATTTGAAGAGACATCATATATATCCATGGCAAAGTAAAAAACAAATGCAGCGGTAAAATAGTACATGCTATTGTTGAAATATGTTTCTTTCTTCTTCATATTGTTAGATCGTTTTCTTGTTTGATCCCAATACTATACTGTATAATTTTTGAGGGGATAATTAAAAAGATGCCGAAACAAACTACAATCAACATCGAATCAAAACTATACAATAGGCTTAATGTCGTAGACGATCCAACAGATTTGTTGGGTAACATATGAAACATATTATAAAAAAATGGTGGGACTCGATTTAGTAAAACACCGACCACACAAAGAATCCCAGCTTGATATAAAAGTCTGGATAGCTCAATTCTTAAAAAGTTCAGTTTTTTAAGGAGTCTGGCTGCACCTCGCATTTGATGGATCATTCCTAAAAATAAATATTGGGATATAATAGCGCAGGTGATTACCAGATAGAAGCTCCAATGAACGTTCTTAAAATCATAATTCGAAACCTGAAAATGAAAGCTAGGATCTTTAAGAGCAACGAAAAAGAACATGGTTACTCCCAATGCAGAAAGGAGCGCGAAGTAAAACAACAAATCAAGAGTTGCATTTAAAATTTTAATCCATCTCATAATTATATAGTTAGATCATTTTCTTTTCTCATCGATATCGCTTTTTGAATAACTTCTCCCATGACAAAAAGAAAAAGGCCGAATAGCGATACTTTAAGTAGACTTATGACATTTTCAGTACCGTAAATCTTTAGCCTATTTCCTTCGCTTAAAAAGTATTCTATAAGATGAATCATTTCTGAAGCAATAGGAATTACCAAAAAGGCAATCAAATAATTCACGCCGGCTTTTTTAAAATTCTGAGCGTTTGAATCCGTGAAATATTCTTCGTACTTGAAGCAAAGCATGATATGGATAATAGCATCACAAGCTCTAAGACTAAAAATCAAGGAAGCAACCACACCTATCGCGATTATTGAAATCCAAACCATTTTATCAAAGAATGGATCAGTAACATTGAAAACGGCATCCGTTTTCCATGATACCCCAATAGGCATGAAAAATAATTCCATGACCGCTGCAAAAATCACAAACCCGCAACCGCCAATTAAAAGAACTCGAAGAAATTTGAGTAACGATATGAATAAATTTAAAAACCTCATTTAGAAATCTTATTAAAGATATTCAAAGATAAAAATTATTGCAAAACAATAAAACTTTATTGTTTTTCAATAAATATAAATTTTCTTTGACTTTAATACCTAACTGTTATGTAAGAAAGCCTGCTTAAACATATTGAAGGTCTGGTTAGCAGCTTCAACGATTTCCTTTGATTCTTGAGGTGTGAGATCTATGGAGTTCATATGGGCAACGTAGTTGCGCCATCGTTTCGCCCGTTCTGGGCTGCCTGGTGCATAGAATTGTTGCGGTGATAGGTTTTCAAGCGCTGGACATTTAGTAAGGTGTTGGGCGATCATGGCACCGCCTAGGAGTGATCCTTCTATGACATATTGTACGCCTAGTTTACCTAGATTGGAATCTTGAACAGTGACTTCTTCTTTTGAATTAGGCACTTCGGCGCCAGCAGCTTGTAAGTCTTGTTTGATCCATGTAGCTATGGACTCATTTTGTAAGGGTGCTAGTTGTGATTCTGCTTTCGCGTAAGCGATATAATTTGCCTGCAGAATTTTTACATACTGTTCTAAGTTGATTGTGCGATCCAATATTTTGGCGGCACCGCTCACCTGTTCCAGCTCTATATGTGCATCACGGGTTTCTTTGCGCAATAATTCCAGTATGGTCATGCTATTTGATAATCGTCTTGATGCGGTCGCCTATGTTAGCTAGTATCTTTTGGTAATATTCTTGGGTGGATTCTGCACTATCTTCTGATAAAGCGGCTTCTTTGAGAAGGCTTTGTATTTCTTCTAATTTTTCTCTTTCTCTTCTTTCCTTTTCAAGTCTGGCAAATAACTGGGCTTTCTCATCGAGTATCCTTGAAAGCATGGGCTCGAGTCGCTCGTGAAGTTTTGACATGTTGCTTTTAAGTAGGAAACCAGAGGCACCGCTTAATACTACTTTAGCGGCAAGCTCTTCATCGTTTAAGGTTCCTGTCACGACAATGATAGGAATGTTAGGGTAAATTTCCTGAACGTTCTCAATTACTTCCATTCCCGTGAAACCTACTAATTGGAAATCAGTAAATACTACATCTGGAATAAAAGTCTTTACAGCGTGTCTGGTCTGGATGATCTTGTCACTTACTACAATTTCTGGATCCTGTACGCACTTTCTAATTTGTCGCTGTAATAGGGCAACATCTGTGATGCTATCCTCTACGATTAATATTTTTAATGGCTCTTTAATCATGGTTAGTTGGTGTTTGTGTACAGCCAGTAATCGACAACACTTTTTAATTTAATTTTTAGATCGCTATAGCTGCCCGGTTTGATGACGTAGCTATTGGCTTTATGGGAATAGGCGGCATCAAGATCTTTGTGATGGTCACTGGAGCTTAACACAACTCTAGGGAGTTTATTATATTCTTCTTTTATTGACAATGCTTTAAGTAAATCAATACCTGAAACTTTAGGCATGTTGATGTCTATGAGCAATAAGTGTGGCCTGGATTTTTTTAGGTCACCACTTGTGATTTGTTTGAGCAGGTCTTCAGAAGCTGGAACGGCCACTAGATTAACATTGTCAAATTGTCTAGAAATGGCTCTGGTGATGAGTTCCATGTCTTCAACTCTATCTTCTATGATGAAGATGTTCTTGCTATTGCATGTATTATTGACCTGGTCCATTTGCTAGGTAAAAATTAAATGTTGCTCCTTTGCCAACCTCGGTAATCACCCAGATTTTTCCATCGTGTTTAAAAATAATACGCTGTACTATTGCTAGTCCAACGCCACTGCCTTCATATTCGGTCGTGAATAATCGGGTAAAAACTCCAAATATTTTATCCTGATATTGTGGGTCAAATCCTATGCCATTGTCTTTGACGTAATAAATGGTTTTGTCGTCTTTATTGTAACTGCCTATTTCTATTTTTGGATGATCAACTTTTGATGAGTATTTAAAAGCATTCGTTATCAAATTGGAAAATAGTTGTAGCACCATGGTCTTGTCACCGTATATAGATGGCATGGAATCCTGAATGCTAACTGTGGTGTTGGGATATTTTTCCTTTAATCTATGTTCCACAATGATGGATTCACACAAGCTCGCAGCATCTTGATAATCGCTAATAACCTCTACACTGCTTAGACCGCTGTAACTCAAGATGTCATCCATGAGTCTGTTCATCTTCTCTGCACTTTGAATGATGATTTTAATGGAGTTTTTCCCGTATTCATCCAGAGTATCTGCATAGTCTTCCATAAGGATTTGTGCAAATCCATCAATACCTCGTAAAGGTCCTCTCAAATCGTGACTCACGCTATAGCTAAAGCTTTCCAATTCCTGATTGAGGCTTTCCAATTGTTTGTTCAAGCGATTGACCTCGCCATACCTGGAGACAATAACACTTTGTAGATCATCTACAAAAGCGCTGGCGGCAGCTTGTTCAAAATCCTGCCATTCCACGCTGGTGTATCGCAATTCTTCAGTCCATTTTTCAAAGGATTTGCGAGGCGAAAGTCGCTCGCTTTTTTCTTTTTGATCCTGCTTGTCGTTTTTTCCGCCCCAAGTAACATGAGCTCGTTGTTCTTTTCTAAACCACATGACAGCTTCTTGATCATCCACACCTATTTTATGACACAACAGACCCGAGAAATCAGCTGCAAGTGGCTCCATCCATTCAAAATCTTTTACTAGACTGTTGGATGCATAACATCGCTTCTTTGACAATTGATGTTCCAGTTCATTCATCAGTTGCTCTGCAACAGATCTAGTTGGGCAGTGACCAACGGTACGGTATTCATTATTATAAATGATGGCAAAGCCATCGCAGTTAATTAGATCCTTTCCCGTGATTTTGTGATCACAAACACCAGCCACGAGATCCCAGTTTTTACTGATATGCTTGATCAGTTTTGCTCTGGTATTTGTAGAGTCATTAACTTTCTTCAATACCCATTTGGTATTCTTTACCGTAAGTTGATTGCTAAACATCTCTGCTAGCAATTGACAAGATTTGCGTTTATGAAAATTGACAAATTTAGCTGAGTAATGATGACAGGCGATGAGACCCCATAACTGCTCGTCTTTGACAATAGCGCAATTTAAAGTGGCAGCGACCTTCATGTTATTTAGGTACTCAATATGTATAGGCGATGATCCACGTAAATGAGACTGACCGGTAGGAACCAAAGATTTTAAGACTGGATTCACGGTAGGAACGATGTCACTGTAAGTGGACGACACATCACTTAAAATACGCACGCCTTGCTCTAAGAATAGTTTACGGGCATTGGCTGGAATATCTCCTGCAGGGTAGTGTAGGCCTTTCCATGATTCCAGATGATCTTCCTTGGATTCTGCTACGACGGTACCGTTCCAGTTCTCGTCAAATTGATAGATCATCACACGATCATAGCCCAGCAACTCTTTGAGTAAGGTTGCTGCCATACCGGTTAGTTCAGACTCATTGTTAGCGGTATTGAGCTGCTTCAAGGTATCGAGCATTTCCTGCTGGAAGGCAAAAGAATCCCAATCGCTGGCGATGGGTTCCAAATCCATATACGTCATATCCTCGATGGCGTGAGGTATGGCGGTAAATTCCTTACCAGATGATGAAAATGTAAAGGGAACGTGAGAACGCTTATTTTTTTTCCACTCTTGTAACAGACTCAGCGTTGATGGTTCACAGATGGTTTCAATGTGGCTGCTTAAAACCGCGTCAATTTCGACCTCTAAAAAGCGATTGATGTTATCACTTACCTGGATGATTTTATCCTCTTTATCAAGAACAATAACAAACCCGTGTTGCTGGATTTTAGGGATAAGATGGATAGGTTCTTGCTCACAGGTTTCTAAATCTGTTTTGCTGGGATAACGGGTCAATTGCATGCGAGAAAGATCTTAAATTAACTAGATAGGGTTGGAAGTCTTTTCCTACTTTTAATAATATTTTAACGTATATGGAGTCTCGAACAATCAATTCCTACACCTTTCCCTATTTTAGGGAACTAAAGAAGCTATTTCCGTTATTTTTGAACTCATGATTCCAGAAAAGCTTCTTATAAAATTAGCCCAGCGACATGCTAATCAAAGCATGCGCGAACTCAAGACCACAACTGGGCTTATTGACTTTTCATCAAACGATTATTTAGGCTTTTCAAAAAAACTCAAACCTGTCCAAAGCGAACACCACGGCGCAACCGGTTCCCGATTGCTAACCGGACAAACAAAAGACTTCCAGGATCTGGAACAAAAAATTGCAGATTACCATAAAACAGAATCGGCCTTAATTTTCAATTCTGGATATGATGCTAACTTAGGATTGATAAGCAGCGTGGCACAACGTGGCGATCTTATTTTGTACGATGAGTACGTACACGCCAGTATACGTGATGCGATGAAGCTAAGCGACGCACGATCGCTTAAATTCCGTCATAACGATCTGGGTCACTTGGCTATCTTGCTGGATAAATTTTCCAAAGAAGAAAATCAGGAAGTCTATATCATTACAGAAAGCGTCTTTTCCATGGACGGCGATATGCCCAATCTGGTAGAGTTGATCGAGCTTGTGAAGAAAAAGGATAACGTTCATCTTATTCTGGACGAGGCTCATGCTCTAGGAACGGTAGGCAACCATGGTGAAGGTCTGGCACAATCCCTACAACTTGAAAACGAGATTTTTGCTCGCATCGTTACCTACGGCAAATCAATGGGTTCTCATGGCGCGGCGGTTTTGGGAGGATTTGACCTCAATCAGTTTTTGGTCAATTTTGCCCGTAGCTTTGTGTACACCACAGCATTGCCGCAGCATTCTTTGAATTGCATTTCAAATGCCTACGATCTTCTCATTCAGGATTCCCAAGAGGTGGAAAAGCTACAGATGCTCGTGAAGCAATTCAATAGATTAGTGATACAAAGTGGGTTGAGATTACGCTTTCGCGAAAGCGTAACACCTATTCAAACCTGTATCATCCCAGATAATAAACTGGTCAAAAATGCCGCGATGCAACTACAGGATAAAGGCTATGACATAAGACCGATCTTGTCACCTACCGTTCCTGCTGGCGAGGAACGATTGCGCATATGCCTGCATAGTTTCAATACCGCTCAGGAATGCGAGCAAATGCTACATACCTTAGCTGGAATACTCAAGAAGCAATGAACAAATTCCGCACCGTGGCGACCTTTTCTTACCCGGCAGAGGCAGCTGTGATCAAGAGCAAACTTGAGAGCGAGAATATAGAAGTGTTCTTACGTGATGAGTTTACTATTGCATCAGATCCCTTTGCGACAAACGCCATAGGTGGTGTCAAAATGGATGTTTATATAGAGGATTTTATCAAGGCACTTGCCATCATTGAGAAATCTTCACCAGAATTATCGCAGCGTATCACAGATTATATCATCTGTCCCAATTGTAAGAAGCGCAAAGTGCGAGAACAGCAAGATATCAATAGCGCCAGCGGTTTTATTGAGGTCATCAAAGCGATTACCTATAGCCTGCTGCCACTTAGAAAACATAAATTGTATAAATGCACGAACTGTGCTTTTGAATTTGATTTACATGAGTAGTTATTTTATTACTGGAATAGGAACCGATGTAGGCAAAACTGTAGCTGCAGCCATTGCAACCCTCGCGCTGGATGCAGACTATTGGAAACCCATACAAAGCGGCCTCACCGAAACCGATCGAGGCACCATTAAAGAGTTACTGCCTGATCATACCGGTACGTTCCACCCAGAATCTTACCGCCTCAAAACGCCCATGAGTCCACACAAAGCTGCAGAAATTGATGGTGTAAGCATCGCGATGGACAATATCAAAAGACCGCAAACCCCAAAAAACCTGATTATTGAAGGTGCTGGAGGTTTACTCGTTCCCATCAATGATCAACATACTATCGCAGATTTGATGCTGCCTACAGATAAAATTGTTTTGATAAGTTCTGGTTATCTGGGCAGCATCAATCACACATTATTGAGTATTTCTTATTTAAAGTCCAAAGGACTAAAATGTGCTGGTATTATCTATAACCATGTAGATCTAGACGGTACGATTGACATCATAGAAAAAATGAGCGGCGTTCCTACCATAGGTCATATGGAAAGACATGAAGCCATTACACCGCAATTAATCAAAGATTACGCTCGAGAATTCAAGGCAAAACTAGAACAGTTATGAATGCCAGCGACATTCTAAAAAAAGATGCGCAGCATATCTGGCATCCATTGACCCAGCATAAGACAGCATTGCCGCCTCTTGCCATTTCTCATGCGCGTGGTAACTTCCTATACGATCACGATGGTAATCGTTATTTTGATGCGATCTCCAGCTGGTACACCTGCAGTTATGGACACTGTAACACTACACTGATCAATGCGTTACAAAAGCAAGTCGAGCAATTGCACCATGTAGTTTTTGCCGGCATGACGCATGAACCGGCGGTAATTTTAGCGGAGAAACTACTCAACATTTTGCCTCATAATCAAAGTAAACTGTTCTTTTCAGAAAATGGATCTACCAGCGTAGAGATTGCTCTTAAAATGGCATTTCAGTATCATTTTAATCGTGGTGAGAAGCGACTCGCCGTGGTAGCGCTGGAAGGTGGATTTCACGGTGACACTTTTGGTGCGATGAGCGCCTCGGGACTGTCGGTGTACAACGGTCCTTTTGAGGATCTTTTGATTGAGGTCATTCGCATACCAGCGCCAACATTAGAGAATGTGGATTCGGTTTTGGAACAAGTGGATCAGCTTATTGATGATCATAAAATTGCCAGTTTTATTTATGAGCCGCTCGTGCAAGGTGCCGCTGCCATGCAAATGAATGATGGTAGTGCGTTGTGCCGTTTGATAAGACGCTTTCGCGAAAGCGGAATTCTTTCCATTGCAGATGAGGTCATGACAGGTTTTGGAAAAACCGGAAGTTATTTTGCAAGTGACCAGATGCTCAATAAGCCGGATATTATTTGTCTATCCAAAGCATTGACAGGTGGCATCATGCCTATGGCGATCACTAGTTGTACACAAGAGGTGTACGATGCCTTTTTAAGTGATGAGACCAGTCGCGGCTTTTTTCACGGGCATACCTATTCTGGAAATCCGTTGGGATGTGCGGTGGCAGCTGCCAGTATTGACCTATTGACTTCTAATGAAATCCAGGAAGGAATTGCAAGGATCAAAGAATCACATGCTGCTTTTAAACCAACTTTGGAAAAACACAAGCTAGTGGCACAAGTGCGTCATTGCGGCGTGATTCTGGCCTTAGACCTTGACCTAGAAATGCAGCGCTACGGGAATGAGCGCAACGAGATCTTCCAGTGGTTTTGGAGTCGAGGAGTTTTCCTGCGACCCTTAGGGAAAACAATCTACTTAGTACCGCCTTTTACGACTACATCGACAGAGCTGGATTTTCTTTACAAAACCATTATGGAATTTCTGGATTCACGGTTAGTTTAGACCATTCAAGGTGTCATTTTTCATGGCTTTTCCTCATTTTTGCAAGCCGAAATCTATCCATTGAAAAACCCCATTTACATACACGATGCATCACTGGTTTCTCCCTTAGGCGAAATCGGTTTTGAGTCGGCTAGAGCTTTTTTTTGTCATCATGAGGGAACTGCGGTAGGAAAGGTTGATCAGGCCACAGAGCAAGCCATAACTAATTTACGTGAGGAAAACACTCATTATCAAAAGCTGGATCGATCAACGATTCTAGCCATATTGGCGGCACGTCAATTAAAATTGGTAGATAAGAATGTAGCCATCAATATAGGTTCCAGTCGCGGTGCGACAGGAATCTGGGAAGAGTTTCATGCCGGCTTTGTAAAAACCGGTCAGGTTCCTGTGCCTACATCACCATTGACAACCTTAGGGAACATCAGCAGTTGGATTGCCCAGGATCTAGGGACACGAGCTGCTGCTTTTTCTCATTCCATCACTTGTGCCACGGCAGCGCATTCCATTTTAAATGCCATTGCTTGGCTGGAAAGTGGTATGGCCACCACTTTTATCGCTGGTGGTGCCGAAGCGCCTCTAACCGATTTTACCATTGCGCAAATGAAGGCGCTACGCATCTATTCACAGGAAAGTGGTGATTATCCTTGCCGTGCTCTGGACATGGAAAAAAACAGCAATCAAATGATTCTGGGAGAAGCTGCCGCCTGTTTTGTGTTATCCAAAAAACCAGCTACTACCAAGATCAAAATCACGGGTTATGGTACTTCCATTGAGAACCTAACCAGTGCGACTTCAGTCTCTAACGATGGCATCGGGTTCCAGCATTCCATGAAACAAGCGATGGAAGGCCAGGATTTGCAGGATATAGATGCAATTATCACGCATGCACCGGCAACGCTTCAGGGCGATCGATCAGAACTGGCAGCGATAAAGGCTGCTTTTGGGGAACTTCATCCGCAGTTGTGTAACAATAAATGGCAAATAGGGCACACGTTGGGCGCCAGTGCTGCGGTCAATTTGTTCATGGCGGTACAGATGTTGAGCACTGCACAGATACCTGCAATCCCTTATGTATCAGGTAATTTTGTGAATCCGCGAGAGAGGTCTGTGGTTCCTCGCAAAATATTGATCAACGCTAGTGGTTTTGGCGGCAACTGTGTGAGTATCCTTGTAGAAAAGGAATTGTAAGCAATCAAGAAGTGGCCTGATTTTGTTTTATTTTTGGTTTTGCCCAATTGGTAAACTTTCAAGCGGTGTACCCATGAAAATGAGATGTGTTTTATTGATTTTGATCTGTTCCGCTTTCGCGAAAGCGCAAACAGACCCAAACATCTTTGATAAATTCAGCAGTGAGTTTATCACCATCGATGGGTACAAGATCAACCTTGAAGTCAAAGGCGAAGGTGACCCGATTTTCTTCTTGCCTGGCGGTCCTGGAAACTCGCATGATTATATGAAGGGAAATTTTGGCCAGTACTACACTTCCAATAAAGTGGTATTTTTTGATTGGTTGGGTAGAGGCAAGTCTGACAATGCCAGCAATAAAGAAGAGTACACGGTTGAAGCTGATGTCGAGATGATCGAGAAGATTAGGAAGCATCTCAATCTTGATAAGATATCATTGGTAGGACATTCTTATGGTACCGTTCCCGCGCAAGCCTATGCTATCAAGTACGGCGATAAAGTAGAAAAAATGATGCTTATCAATGGCTTTCATAGTGGCGCCATGTGGCAGGCCAATTGTGATAGCTATAACCACTATTCAAAAACACATTTTCCAGAAAAATGGGTGAAGGTGGATTCTTTGAGAGCGCTAGGTTATGTCTCGACAGACCAGCCGCTACAAGATCTTTATGCTACCTTTCCTACTAAGTATATCTATTACCACAATACTAGCTTGCAACAAAACGTTCCCGATACCGATTATCGTGGTTGGGCAAACGAGGTCTATGAACAGATCATAGGTCCTGATGGCGATTTTGATGTGAGCGGTAGTATGATTGAACAAGATTACCGTAGAATGTTGAAAGACGTCAAGGCAAAAACACTAATCATAGCCGGTAGATATGATGGCGTCTCTACACCAGAATTTGCAGTACAATACAAAACCTTCATGCCACAGGCACAATTTGAAATGTTTGAGAATAGCGGGCACAATCCCTATCTTGAGGAACCCCCAAAGTTCTACAAGCTATTCGAAGAATTTTTTGAGATAAACAAATAACTATGCTAACAAATACCCGACACGACTGGACTAAAGAAGAAGTTCTGGCTATATATAATAAACCTATTATGGAACTGCTTTATGATGCAGCTACTGTACATAGGGAATATCATAACCCTAATCAGGTGCAGGTTTCTACTTTGCTATCCATAAAAACTGGTGGTTGTCCAGAAGATTGCGGATACTGTCCACAGGCCGCTCGCTATCATACAGATATCGAAGGCAATGATCTAATGTCTGTAAGTCAAGTCAAGGCGCAAGCCTTGCGTGCCAAATCTAGCGGTAGTTCCAGAGTTTGTATGGGAGCAGCATGGAGAAACGTCAAGGACGGTCCTGAATTTGATCAAGTTCTTGAAATGGTACGTACCATCAACAAACTAGATATGGAAGTGTGCTGCACACTTGGAATGATTACAGAAAACCAAGCCCACAGACTTGCCGAGGCTGGTTTGTACGCTTACAACCACAACCTTGACAGTAGCGAGGAATATTACAAGGAAGTA
This sequence comes from Nonlabens sp. YIK11, assembly GCF_001413925.1. Classification (NCBI taxonomy): domain Bacteria; kingdom Pseudomonadati; phylum Bacteroidota; class Flavobacteriia; order Flavobacteriales; family Flavobacteriaceae; genus Nonlabens; species Nonlabens sp. YIK11. Next base: position 468,472 of record NZ_LBMJ01000001.1, on the reverse strand, counting down.
ATTTCCACTCGTGGTTACCAGGATCGTCTGGATACCATAGGGAACGTACGTAAGACCAACGTGACTGTTTGTAGTGGTGGAATCATTGGAATGGGTGAGAACGTAGAGGATCGCGCAGGAATGCTTGTCGCACTTGCGAGTTTGAGTCCGCAGCCAGAAAGTACACCTATCAACGCACTGGTAGCCGTTGAGGGAACACCGCTGGAAGAGCAGGAACCAGTTTCCATTTGGGAAATGATCCGTATGGTGGCGACTACAAGAATTGTGATGCCACAAACCCAAGTGCGATTGAGTGCTGGAAGAACCAGTATGAGCCGTGAAGGACAAGCCATGTGTTTCTTTGCGGGCGCCAACTCTATTTTTGCTGGAGACAAACTGCTCACGACGCCTAATCCAGACGTAAACGAGGACATGGAAATGTTCAAGATGTTAGGACTGGAACCTATGAAGCCATTTGTCAAAAAGGCACAACCAGAAACGGTAGAAGAGCAATATTCCAAGTATAAAGATCAAGGTGAAAAGCCACGCTGGACACGTCCAGATCACAAGATTGAGCGTAACGAGCAAGCCAAGGAAATGGCCAAGGCTGCCAAAGCAAACTAAATTATCACAGTAACTTGAGTTCATTAAACCTCACACAAATACCGCGACACAAAACACTCTCTAAAGCAGAGTTTGTCAAGAATTACCTAAAACCACAAAAACCGGTCGTTATCGAGCGGTTGACTGAGGACTGGCCGGCTTATGAAAAGTGGAATCTGGAGTACATCAACAAAATTGCTGGTGACAAAACCGTGCCGTTGTACGATGATCGCCCGGTAAAACACGATGAGGGCTTTAACCAGGCACATGCAGAAATGAAGATGTCTGAGTACATCGACCTGCTCAAAAAAGGACCGACTAACTTCAGGATCTTTCTTTATAATATCATGAAGGAAGTGCCACAGCTGCAAACCGATTTCAAATATCCAGACCTGGGCATGAAGTTGATCAAGGGATTGCCCATGATGTTCTTCGGCGGGACAGACTCAAAGGTGTTCATGCACTATGATATTGATTTTACCAACATCCTGCATTTCCATTTTCATGGGAAAAAGAGATGCATCATAATGGCACCAGACCAGTCAAAATATATGTACAAGGTTCCTAACGCGTTGATCACTCGTGAGGATATCGATTTTAGCAATCCTGATCTTGAAAAATGGCCAGCACTCAAAAAAGTGCAGGGATTTGTATGCGACCTTAATCATGGTGAGATGCTCTACATGCCAGAAGGTTACTGGCACTACATGCATTACCTAACACCAGGATTCTCCATAAGTTTGCGATCGTACCCACGTAAGATCAAGAATTTGAGCAAGGCGCTTTACAACATCTTTATCATGCGTCATTACGATAATTTGATGCGCCGCTGGAAAGGTCAGGACTGGATCGATTATAAGAATGAAAAGGCTATCACGCGCACTAACGATCGACTTTAATCGTCTGGTATAAGCTCTTTTGCCTTGGCATAAACCAGGTGTGATTCCCAGCCGCGATAGAGCAGATAGTCCGCTAGTTTCTTGCGGCGCTTGTACTTGTCAGTTTCTGTAAGTTGGTTGTTTCGCTTTCGCGAAAGCGTGTCAAATGTCAATCTGTATTGCTCCTCAGGAATCTCTGCAAGCCCGATGTCGATGGTTTTTTTATTGAGGCCACGCATCTTAAGCTCACGCACGATCCTCACACGACCCCATTTCTTGATACGGAATTTCCCACCGGCAAACACCTTTGCAAATCTAGTTTCATTCAAAAAATTGTGCTGCAACAAATGCGGTATGATCTGGTCGATTGCATCCTGAATCATTCCCATTTTCTTAAGCTTGCGCTCCACATCCTGATGGCAACGCTCCTGATAGGCGCAAAAGCGCTCTACCGCTCGTGTGGCTTCTTCTAGGGAATATGATTTTTGAGAGTCGTTCACGTGACAAATTTAGGGATAGTAGTGTTTTTCTAATCGTAAGGTGACGTCTGTACAACACAAAGACATTTAATAATTCTTTATAAAGAAAGAATATACCTATTATTGGGTATGTTATCACCCAAAACAATAATATAAGTTTGTCAGGTAACTAATGTTTTAAACAAAAAATCTATGTTTAACCACCAACTACCAACTACCAACCACCAACCACCAACCACCAACCACCAACTAGTCTACAAAACTTTTTCAAAATTGGGCTGAAGGTTTTGCGTTCCCATCAGATTGGCCAGGTTTTTATAATGGCAATCTGCATATTTCTTCTTAGTTGTGAAGAGGAGGAATTATTACAGTTGGAATCAAATAAAACTAATCCTGAATATACCATAAACTATAAACGTGTGGTTTCTAGGGTGATTAAATGGGAAGAATTTATCAGTGAGAGTAAAATTAATGGCGAGAGCGCTTTGTTTGAAGCTTTTAGACTAAGTAATAGCTCTCTTGCTCCTGCTGGTTTATCCCATAAGTCTGCCGTGCAGGACCATTATGTACTGGACGTTGATCACATCGAGATGATGAGTGTAGATGGTGTGGCCACGTATACTTTTGCCATCCAGCAATGGTTTGAAGGTCAGACGTTCAAGAACCTAGTGGTGAGACAGATTGATGGTGAAAATATCAGGGCTGATCTTATCACCTATATGCCTACTCAGGAATGGTTGGAATCAGATGAGGTGATAACTCCATTTGCAGGCAGGATACAACGTGAATCTTTTGATGGTACTTTTACCATAGGTTCAAAAAGTGGTGCAGAAGACTGCTTTTTAACTTTTACGATTTTATGGGAATGTGATGCTGGACTTCCTCATTCACCAGAAACATCCCATAGATTATGTACTAGTCGTGGTGCGGAAGTAGTAGGTATTGAAATAGGTGAGGAAGGTAACTGCTCATCAGGAACTAATGGAGGCGGTACTCCAGACGGTAGCTACACCAATCCAGAAGAACCAGATTACGGAACAGGACCTGATAACGGTGGTGAGAGTCCCGGTGGAAGTAATGGTAATGATGATGGATCTACCTCAAATAACCTACCTACAAAGGTCAAAAAACCATTCACACTGCCTGAGTTGTTTCTATTTTTGCTAGACGCAGGTGATAGATCATATATTACTCATTCAGATCAACGAGAACAACTAGGCGACATCCTAACTTATTTGCATGGGGAAAATTATAGTCTAGATGCCCGAGATTTTGCAATAGAAGCCATTAAGACAAGAAAGGAGGATGAGGATACTGAGGTTGATTTTGAGAATAAATCGATAGAAACTTCAAGCATTCCAGATTGTGTAAAGAACATTATAAACGATTTAAAGCCTACCAACGGGAATCCTGGTTTTAATGTAAGCGATTTAGACGATGTCATTAAAAACCAATTGAACTTGCCTCTTAACCCAAATGGGCTAGCTAATTTTCCAGGCGGTATCATCGCGATGTTTAACAATGATCAAAATTATGGACTTAAGTTTAAGGTAGGACACGTTGACGATGCACCAAATGGAGCATTTAGAAATGCGATTACGGAAACTGGACCTACGGCATCAGGTGGTAGAATGTCAACCATAACTCTTAATCAGGATTACGTTAATCGAGCTACTGATCTAGCTATTGCTCGAACATTAATACTTGAGTTAATGCATGCATATATAAGCTACTCTATAAACAATAATGCAAATGGTTTCATAGGATCAGTTATTGATAACTTAGTTATTCAGGCAGGAGTTACACGCGGTTGAGCACAGCATGAACTTATGGCGCAACAGTTTGTGGATGTCATGGCTGCATCGCTTGCTGCTGTTGATAATAATCAACAAGATCCAATTGAATATGAAAGGTTATCTTGGTCTGGTGATATGAAACAAAGTGAAATTTTCAGCTCTTGGGATGACAATGAAGAAATTACAGATGCGAGAGGTCAAGTTGAATCAGGTCTAGGCCACCCTATATTATCACCTTTAGGAGAAAAAAATTGATAATATGAAAACTTTAATATACACTATTATCATTTGTATTACTTGCTGCAATACAAAAGAAAAAAGTGACCTTGGTAACCCCACAGATTTGGATTCTGTTAAGGTTGTAGATAGCTTAAATTATAATCTTCAGGTATATAAACTCATCAACTGCGTATACGAACAAAAAGTTCCAGAACATCAAATTAGAACGTCTTACATTAGCCCTAACCATAATTTGAGAAGCTCAAATGATTTCCTTGAAACGGACCTTTTCCGAAGGTTAATTTCAAAAGAGTTTAAGTTGGGAAATAATATTTCGGACAAGCAATTAATTGAGTACAAAGATAGCTGGAGACAAGATGAAATTGATATGCCTGAAAAGTTTGATTCCACCAAAATCGATTTACCCTATCTTAAACTAAAAGATCCAAAAACGGTTGATATAAATAATCATGAAATAATTAGTAGTATTGATTATGTACTTTTCCATAATGATCTTGCAATTTCCGTTGGGAACGTTTACGGGATAGTAACGACCGCATTTCTTTCTAAATGGGACGGTAAATGTTATGTGAGTCAAGGTAGCGTATCTTATCCGCGTAGCGCAGAAGAATAGCTCACTTCTCAACTGACTGTTAGATGACGGCTCCTATTTTATATAATAGAATGATAATCAATAAGATACAATTAAACATGAGCGACTAGCTTAGTCTGACGATATGAAGGAAAGTGAAGTTTTTGAAAGACTGGAATTTGATTTTCAAACAGACGTTACCAGCAGAAAAGGAGTCGAATCAGGAATATTTGCACCTAACGCAGAGTTTCCACTCTTGGGCGAAAAAAATTGTTGATATGGAGTATATCCTATCATTTTTATTCGTTTTGACTATTGCAAATTGCGGTCAACAGAAATATAAACAAGAAGTAAAGAACGAACCAATACAATTATCTTACGAAAACAAAGTCTATGAGTTTTTGAATTCTATATATCGCCATAAAGAAACTTCTCCATACAATGAAAATGTATACATAAACACAAACCACAATTTAAACAACTCCTTTCAAAATACCAATAAGGTGCTTTTAGTAAAACTTCTACAAGAAGCAGGATCTAACAGACGCTTTGCAATCTCAAAGAAAGCCTTAAATTTGAACAATTGGGCTCGCGAAGAAACAAACTTTGTTTCCAGTTCTTTTGATCAAAAACGAATAAATCTGAGTCATTTAATCTTTAAAGATCCTCGGAATATTGTGTCAATGCAGACATTTAATAGGGCTAAAATAGATGGCATATTATTTCTAGATGATTTTGCAGTTTTGAATTACCCGCTTTTAGATGGACATGTAAAGCATTTGACCCTATTCAAGAAAGAAAACGTCCAATATATTAGAATTAATATGGTAACTGATCCTGCTATGGGAACGGAATAAAAATGTGCTATTGCTTTAATAGGGCATTTGTTTGAAGATATCATTGCAAATATATTAGTATTAATGGATGGTAATCAACAAAATGCAATTGAATATGATCGTCTAATCTAGCCTGGCTCAATATGTCAAAAGTATTTTAAATTATTTCGCTTTCGCGAAAGTGTAAAAACTACCCACAAAAAAACGCCTACAAGTCTAGCCTGTAGGCGTTTTATAGTTTTAATAGTCGTTAGGACAATTCCTTACCATCTTTATCTGTGAAATGAAATTCTAGATAGGTATAGGCGTCTCAGTGCGTAGGTTAATTTATAAGCTTTGGTTAGACTTAATATTTTATCTATTTTAAACAAGTTGTCTAGATAAATAGACGATTTCCTGTTAGGAGAAGAGCATAGTGAACCTGCAAATGGTTTTGCAAGGGAAGCCATCAGGGCAAAAATGGATGATGAGGATACTGAGATTAATTTTGATAATAAGTCCATCTACGACCCTAGCGTTCCAGATTGTTAAAGAACATTATAGATAAAATTAAACCTACAAATAATTTTAATCTTGACGTTAGTGATTTTCATAATGCTTTACTCAAACAATTGAATATTGCTGGACAAACTTTAGCTTTATTCGAAAACGATGGTGGTCATGGAATAAAGTTTGTTGTCAAACAATTAACTGATGCTAATGTCCAAACTTTACCATTCTACAAAAATATTGACAGTGTTAGAATCTTAACTAGTGCTGAAAATCCAACAAGTTTAGGTGCGGTTATAGATACTCATGCTTTAGGAGAACGTAACTTTAACTAATTATGAAATTATGAGAATTTATATTAATAATCTTTTATTTCTACTATCTATCAGTTGCTTTGGGCAAGCAAACTTTATTACCGATGCATTTTCTATAGCTCAGAAAAGATTTTTTGTACAATCAGAGTGCGATCTTCTTTTACTTAGTAAGGATATATGTAAACGATCAAATGAATTTAAGAAGACAGATTTTTTTGAAGATTTTTTGAACGATATGCTCAAGGATCAAAAAATGGCTTTAGGTTATCCAGACGGGAAAAATCCATTCTACGATTTGTCGTCAGAGCATTTGAACGTCCTTAAAGATAAAACCATTTGGAATCCAGTGGGCTGTAGTTGCTATGAGGAAGTTGTGAAGGCTTCTAGCGACTGTGAGGTGTCTGAAGATCAAATAAATAAGGTGGTCAAAAAGTATTCTCTACAACGAGAACCGTACGGTATATTATTCAATGGAACATATGCGATCTATTTCAGAATTTTGGGAAATGATTGGTTTTCTGCTACTACCTTGCATAAAATTGACGGTGAATGGTTTTATCAGTATGGTAAGAGCAATGTTCCTTTTAATGATGAATAATATGCTATTGTTGCGAGCAGGTTTTATGGAATGGAAGTCGCCACTTGATATAAAAACGACGATGGCGAATACTATCGACTCTTCCTAAATAGTCAGTATCGATTTTCAGCACAAAAACCCACCCACAAAAAAACGCCTACAAGTCAAGCCTGTAGGCGTTTTATAGTTTTAATAGTCGTTAGGACAATTCCTTACCATCTTTATCTGTGAAATGAAATTCTAGATAGGTGTAGGCATCTCTAGGCATGACCTTGATCCACTTGCGGTGTTTTGCAAACCACTTTGACCTAACGGATGGGTATCCTTTAGTTATAAAAGCGGCAACGAAAGGATGCGCATGTAGCGTGATCTTTTTCTTTCCTGCTTTTAAGTGGCGTTCCAGTTCTTCAGTAATCTTTTGAATTACGAGAATAGGTGCTTGTATCTCTCCATCGCCGTTGCCATCTGGATTTTCTTCCCGGGTTTTGATGTTGACTTCTTGACGCACGCGCTGGCGTGTGATTTGTATCAAACCAAATTTTGAAACGGGTAAAATCTTGTGTTTGGCACGCTCGTCAGCCATTTCATCACGCATGTGCTCATAGAGCTTTTTGCGGTTTCCTGCCTGGCGCATGTCGATAAAATCGACAACGATGATACCGCCCATATCGCGCAATCGCAACTGTCGCGCGATCTCTGTCGCGGCGATCATGTTGGTTTCTAGCGCAGTGTCTTCTTGACTGTCTGCTTTGTTGGAACGGTTTCCTGAGTTGACGTCTATGACGTGCATGGCTTCTGTATGCTCGATAACGAGATACGCGCCTTTACTCATGGAGACTGTACGGCCAAATGAGGTCTTGATCTGACGCTCGATTCCATATTTCTCAAATATGGGAACGCGTGGGTTGTGATATTTTACGATATTTTCTTTATGTGGAGCAATGGTCTTTAGGTAATCCTTGATTTCATTGCATACTTCCTCGTCATCCACAACAATGGATGTGTAGCTGTCATTAAAGACATCTCTCATGAGGGAATTGGTACGACTAACTTCTGACATTACTTTGGTAGGGTAGCTTGCTTTATGCAGTTTGCTACACATGTTTTCCCAGCGAGTCATTAGATTAGTTAGATCCTGATCCAGTTCTGCTACTAATTTACCTTTGGCAACGGTGCGCACAATGACACCAAATCCTTCAGGTTTAATACTTTTTACAAGTCTTTTAAGTCTACTCTTTTCTTCTCTATCCTCAATTTTCTGGGATATGGAGATTCGGTCAGAGAAAGGTACTAGAACGACATAACGTCCAGGAAGGGAAAGCTCTGCACTTAGGCGAGGTCCTTTTGTGGATATGGGTTCTTTTACTACCTGTACAAGGACAGGTTGGTTGGGAGCGACGACATCTGTAATAGAGCCGCTTTTCTCGAGTTCTTTCTCGATCTTTATGTCTTTAAGAGCGTAGTTTTTGAGTCTACCGCTTATGACTTGTTTGGTGAATTTAAGTTGGGTTAGGTATCCTGGGCCTAGATCATGATAGTGTAAAAAACCATCTTTTTCATATCCTACATCAACAAATGATGCGTTAAGACCGGATAATACCTTGCGGGTTTTGGCGATAAAAATATCGCTTACCGCAAACTTGTTTTCATCCTCATCTGCATGTAATTCAATTAGCCTTCCCTGTTTAGTTAGGGCATAATCAATTTTTGTAGCACCGGAACGGATAATAATTTCTTTATCCATGATTCCAATTGTTTAATCACCTCTATGGATAGATAGACGTGATAAATTATACATTAAGTTGGACACACCTTAAATAGGTGCATCTCCCGAACGAGCTGTACGACGCAGCCCTATGTCAAAGAACAAAAAAAGAAAAAGTAGTACTAGACTACTTTTTCTTCTTGTGACGATTAGCGCGACGACGCTTTTTACGTTTGTGGGTCGCTACCTTATGTCTTTTTCTCTTTTTACCGCTTGGCATATCTCTTATATTTTACTTTACTTTTACGTTTGATTTTACACCTTCAACAAATACTTTGGCAGGTTTAAATGCCGGTATGTTGTGTGCGGGTATTTTAATTGTTGTGTTCTTGGAAATGTTACGGCCGGTTTTTTCAGCTCTAGTTTTCACTATAAAGCTACCAAAACCACGTAAATAGACGTTCTCGCCAGTCTCTAGGGATCCTTTCACTTCATCCATAAAGGATTCAACCGCTGCTTGCACCTCGGTCTTCTCCATTCCCAGTTTATCTGAAATTTTTGATACGATATCTGCTTTAGTCATGTTTACTGTTAAATTTTATTATTAGGGTTTCTGAAACAGGGCGCAAATATAGTTCATTATTGCAAATTAAATTTCCCTAATTGATTAAATTTTAAGAAGATATATCATCACAAGAGGCATTTTTGCACCCTATGAATTTTTCTAACAAGCTCATTTCTTGGTATCAACTGCATAAAAGAGACCTGCCGTGGCGTCATACCAGTGACCCGTATTTCATCTGGTTAAGTGAGATTATATTGCAGCAAACCCGTGTGAACCAGGGCTTGCCGTACTATTTACGCTTTGTGGAGACCTTTCCCAGCGTGCAGGATCTGGCCGCTGCGCCACAAGAAGACGTGCTAAAATTATGGCAAGGCCTAGGCTATTATTCCAGGGCAAGAAATCTTCATACAGCAGCCATGCAAGTGGTCGATAACGGTGGTACATTCCCTAATAACTATAAGGAATTGCTCAAATTGAAAGGAATAGGCGACTACACCGCTGCGGCAATCGCCAGTTTTGCCTTTGACGAAGCCGTTGCCGTAGTGGATGGAAACGTTTATCGAGTTCTTTCAAGAATCTTTGGGATCTCAACGCCCATCAATTCTACAGATGGCATTAAGGAATTTAAAAATCTTGCTCAAGAACTCATCGACCCAAAACATCCCGCGAGTCATAACCAGGCGATCATGGAATTCGGTGCGATGCAGTGCGTTCCTAAAAATCCTGATTGTAACATTTGCCCGTTCCAGAACGATTGTGTTGCCTTTCAAGATCAACGCATAACAGAACTTCCCGTAAAGATCAAGAAGACTAAAGTCCTCAACCTTCACCATCATTATATGGTGACCGTCACGCCATCTGGGAAAACCATTCTTCAGGAGCGGCCGCAAAATGGAATTTGGGCTGGACTATACGAGTTTCCGTTTGTAGAAGCAAAAGGTGCCTTGCTGCCGTCAGAGCTTATCACAGCGGTTGATTTTGAGAAAGTATATAAAGGAGTTCGCTTTCGCGAAAGCGTATTTAATCACGATCCCATCATACACAAGTTGAGCCATCGCAAGATCCACGCCTATTTCTGGATCATCCACACAGAATCTGAACTAGAGAACGCCATCACCATTGAAGAAGCTAGAAGCAAACCCTTACACGTTCTAATGGAACGATTTATGACCCAATTCTGGCCCTTAAAAAGCTAACGGAAACTACTGTTTAACACGATATTATCTAGGTGTATCACAGGTGCTTTTTCTATATTTGTAGACTTTTTTAAAATCAATACAGACTAATTATGGCAGGAACGTTAAACAAAGTGATGCTTATAGGCCACACCGGTGATGAGGTCAAAATGAAATATTTTGAGGGCGGCAATTGCATAGGCCGTTTCCCACTGGCGACTAATGAAGAATACGTAAACCGCAACACTGGCGAGCGTGTTTCTAATACAGAGTGGCACAACTGCGTGGTGCGCAACAAAGCTGCCGAAGTCTGCGAGAAGTACCTGCACAAAGGTGATAAAGTGTACATAGAAGGTCGCATCAAGTCCAGACAATGGACTGGCGAGGACGGCCAGCAACGCTACACGACTGAGATACAGGTGCAGGAATTTACATTCCTCACGCCCAAGAATGAAAACGCAGCGCCTGCAAACAATGCCGCGCCGTCATCATCGCAGCCTGCTCGCAACAATGCCCCAGCACCATCCAAAGCGCCAGCACCGCAGTCCATGGACGACGATGAGGATGATGACCTGCCGTTTTAAATTTCACTAAAACAACTTATTGATCTTGGATCCAGACCCATTGCCCTTAATGCAATTGCTACTCGTATATCAACCAGAACAGTTGATGTATCTAGGAGTTTTTATTCTACTTTTAATTTTTAGTGCACTGATTAGTGGTGCAGAGGTTGCCTTGTTTTCGCTAAGCAGTACAGAGCTGGAAGAGGACAACCCTTCTTTTCCCAAGCAGGCTATTGTCGCCAAACTTTTGGATCGGCCTAAAAAGTTGCTGGCGACGATACTTATTGCCAACAACGCCATCAACATTACATCGGTACTTATCTTTAGTATTCTTGCTGAGGTTTGGTTTGGTGGGCTGGAGACCGAATGGCTTAGATTCTTGCTGGAAGTTGGCGTTGTTACCTTTTTGATATTGCTTTTTGGGGAGATTTTCCCTAAGGTGTATGCCAATAGAAATCCCATAGGGTTTGCTAATTTTATGGCGCTGCCTCTAAATGTGTTAGATAAACTCTTCAGTTTTATGAGTTTGCCCATGAGGTACATCACCTTGCTTATTCAAGACCGTTTGGGCAGCAAAAAATCAAATATCACCGTATCGCAACTATCTCAGGCTCTCGAGCTCACTGACGAGAACGACACCACCGATGAAGAGCAACAGCTTCTTCAAGGCATCGTTAGTTTTGGTTTGACAGATACTAAAAACGTCATGCGCAACCGCACTGATGTTTTTGCTCTGGATGAAAGTTTGACCTTTAAGGAAATCGTACCTCAAGTAGTGACCAATGGATACTCACGCATACCGGTATTCAAGGAAAGTATCGACAACATTACTGGTATTTTATACGTCAAGGACCTGTTACCTTATATAGACCGCAAAAATTTTGAGTGGACCAAGCTGCTGCGAGAAGCTTACTTTGTCCCAGAAAACAAAAAACTGGACGACCTGTTGCAGGATTTTCAAGAGCAGAAAAAGCACCTTGCTATTGTGGTAGATGAATATGGTGGTACCAGTGGTTTGATCTCGCTGGAAGACATCATTGAAGAGATTGTAGGTGATATAAGCGATGAGTTTGATGATGAAAATCTCGTTTACAGCAAGCTGGACGATCGCAACTACATCTTTGAAGGCAAGACATCCATCAAGGATTTCTATCGCATCCTAAAATTGGAAGAGGACGCCTACCAACTGTTTGAAGATGCAAAAGGCGAATCTGAAACGCTTGCGGGATTCCTGTTGGAGCAAACCGGACATTTTCCTAGAAAGCTGGATAAAATAATCTTTGAAGGCTACACGTTTATCATAGAGTCCATGGACAAGAAACGCATCAAACAAATCAAGTGTACGACACCATAAAAATTGTCATTTCCATCTTCCTTTTGACCCTACTCGCAAGTTGTGGTGGCGATGGTCCTGTACCTAAACCAGATGCACAGCTCGCGCTTAATTATTCCAGTCCGATTTATAAGTCACTCGACAAGTCATTACCTTATACTTTTGAGTTTAATGAGTTCGCTTTCGCGAAAGCGAATGACGACAAATCTTCATCCATCACATATCCAGAGCTGGATGCAAAAATCTACTTGACCTATCGCGCCGTGGATACCAACTTGAGACAGCTGCTTATTGATGGGCAAAAATTATCCTACAACCACAACCAGATGGCAGACGCTATAAGTGAGACTCCATTCATGAACACCCAAAAAAGTGTCTATGGTATGTTGTACGGTGTTGAAGGGAATGCGGCGTCTAACGTGCAGTTTTATGCTACAGACAGTACACGTCATTTTCTAACGGCTGCGCTCTATTTTGATAGAGAACCTAACTATGATTCCATCCTACCAGCTGTGGACTATATCAAAAAGGACATGATCAAGATGATGGAAAGCCTTGAGTGGCGATAATTTTCCAGTGTATTCCTAACAGATTATGTAAGACCTTTGCGGTATGCTTTTCAACATACCCAATTCCCGACTCAAATACATCTACCTTGTCATTTTAAGCATCATTTGGGGTACCTCATTTATTCTTATCAAAAAAGCCTTAGGCCAGGACCAGAGTGGTAATCTCGTATTGCAACCGCTTCAATTGGGCGCGCTGCGTACTATGATTTCTGGAGTGATATTGATTTCCATAGGGTGGAATTCTTTTGCCAAAACAAATCGTAAGGACTGGAAATGGCTCGCCTTATCTGGCTTACTGGGAACCTTTTTTCCTGCATTCCTTTTTGCATATGCACAAACTGAAATCGATAGCGCCGTTAGTGCGATTCTCAACTCGACCGTACCTTTGATCACCTTGATTCTAGGAGCGGTACTGTTCGGGATTAGTTTTTCCAAAAGACAGTTACTGGGTGTGATCATTGGTTTGAGCGGTGCCATAGGGCTTGTTCTTGCAGGTATGGAAAACAATCCTGAACAGAACTACTTATTTGCTGGCCTTGTACTTATCGCCTGTTGCTGTTATGCCAGCAATGTGAACATCATCAAGCGCTACCTGCAAAACATCAAACCGCTGGCTATCGCAACGGCCAATTTTGTATTCATACTACCGCTAGCGATTATTGTGTTTTTATCGGCTGGCGGTGGGAATCTTGAGTTTACTTCTACAGAGGTGCTGCGCCGTCTTGGTTTTATTTTGGTGCTTTGTGTTTTTGGGACCGTCGCGGCCAAAATCATGTTCAATAAACTGGTGCAAATGACATCACCGGTTTTTGCGAGTAGTGTCACGTATCTAATGCCCGTTGTGGGATTGATATGGGGAACACTGGATGGCGAGGATTTCTCGCTTTGGCAAGGACTAGCCACAGGTGTGATCATTTTTGCGGTCATTCTGGTAACTCGTGAAAAGAAAAAACCAGCCTCTGATTAGAGACTGGTTCTTTGATTTGTAGAGGAGAATTATGATGTTTTCGCTTTCCTGCCTGCCGGCAGGCATGGCGCGAAAGCGAACTCTCTATCCATCTAATACTTATTCAAAGTCAGCATCAACGACACCTTCATTGACACGTACGGTATTGATATCAAACCGCATATCACGACCTGCCATTTGCTGAATGATCGTCATAGGGTATTTCACACCTTTTACTTCTTTATAATTGTCGTACTTGATCATGGTTTTAAATTCTTGACCTTGAGCCTTGATCGTATTTTCCTGACCCAATAACAATCCTGAATCCATGTCGTAGAACGTTTTCTTGGTGTCAGACCACTTGATGACGTAAGCATTCTTGTCGCCTATCTTTTCTGCTCCTACAAGTTCACCTTTATCTGGAAACGTGTATTCTGGGAATAGAACTGCTTCATCTGCCACGGCAGCAAGTTGCTCGCCTTCCAGCTCTGCATTTCCTTGCATGCCGCCTACTCGACCTTTACCGTTAGCATACACTTGTTTAGATACAACGTTACCACCAACGGTGATGGTTTGACTAAACTTATTGTCATTGGTCTTTTTCACATTAAGAACAATCTCGCCCATAGGTGATGAGCTAGATCCTATCAATGCAGTTGATTTAACGGCCGCAACATTATCGCGCCCACCAATAGCTTTGATATAATCTGCAAACACTGTATTTACCGTAGTTCCCGCAGGAATTGAAATGGTAGATGGACGGCTTGTAGGGTTGGCTTCCTTATCATAGAATTTGATAGGCAATGCTTTACCATTGACTTTCATTTTTTCAAGGTTCTCCAACACGTCGCTAGCTTTACCTACCAATACAACTCTCATGTTGTCTGTCTTGAAGTATTTATTTGCTACACGCTTTACGTCTTCTTTAGTCACTGCATTGATGTTTGCAATGAAGTCTTTGTAGAAATCCTCGTCAAGATCATTAGTGCGAATTGTGATCGCACGATTAGCAACTACAGATTTATCTTCTGACTGCATGATGAAATTCCCTAGGAATTTAGCTTTGGCATTTGCCAAGTCTTCATCAGATACGTAGGTTGTTTTGATGCGGTCCAGTTCTTTGAAAGTCTCAACAATGGCGCTGTCAGTTACCTCATTACGTACTTTGGTTGTTGCTCTAAAGGTAGATTTGTAATCTCTACCAGCTCCTAATCCAGATCCTGCACCATAAGTATATCCATTCTTCTCACGTAGGTTCATATTAAGATATGACCCAAATCCACCACCAAAAATATAATTGGCTACCAATGCTGCGTGATAATCATCATCGCTCATCTTTAATTCAGACGTGTTGTAAACGGCAAGCTCTGTTTGAACAGCATTAGGAACGTCCACAAAGTCAATCTCGGTTGTTGCAACGTCAGTTACTTCTGGCAAGTTTGGCTTTGGAGCCTCTTTTGCCTTCCAGTCTTTGAAGTACTTTTCAACTAGTTTTTTTGCTTCCTTTTTATCAATGTCACCGCTAATCAAGAGGTAGGCATTGTTAGGAACGAAGTAGTCATTATAAAACTTCTTGACATCGGCTAGAGTTACATTGTTGATGGTCTCTTCTGTAGAGAATTCTCCTGCAGCGTGATCTTTACCATAAACTAAAGCACTGCGCACTTTGCCAGCGATGGCTGCTGCACTGTTTTCTCCAGATTTGATACCCTCAATCAATTGTGATTTTTCTGTATCCAACTCTTCTTGGGTGAAATTTGGATTAAGAGCTGCCTCTGCAAAAAGTCCCATTACTTTGTCAGTATACTTTGATAAAGTTGAGACATACCCACCACCAGTGCTAACGCTTATGAGTGCACCTAAGTAATCCACTTCTTCATTGAATTTTTCTTTAGGCGTTTTGGTAGTTCCTTTTCCCATAATGGAGCCTGTCAAAGACTGGACACCAGCTTTATCTCCTTCCACAATAGGAGGATTGTTCAGGTCCAAACTCATCGAAATGGTAGGAAGTTTACGTTCTGTAACTACTAATACTTGAAGGCCGTTATCCAATTCAAAACTGTCAGGTTCGCCTAGATTGATTTCTGGAGTTGGTCCAGAAGTAGGAATTTTGGAACGGTCTATTTGTGCTATGGCACTTGTCCCTATAAAGAGAACGGCCATTAATATATTGATATGCTTTTTCATTGTTTTCAATTATTTTTTGGTGATAGTGAACTCAGTTCTTCTCGATTGCTCATACTGCTCTGATGTACAGTCCATGGCGCTACAATCAACAACTGGATTTTCCTCGCCACGTCCTATTCCTTCCAGACGGTCTTTAGAAATCCCTTTTGCAACAAGATAACCTATAACCGCTGCAGATCTTCTTTGGGAAAGATCCAAGTTATAAGAAGCGCTACCTCTACTATCAGTATAAGTTTCCGCTTTCAACATTAAGGTTGGATCTTGTTTCATGACTTGCGCCATTTTATCCAATTCCTTTTTTGAGGATGCTGTCAATGTTGCTTTATCATAATCAAAGAAAATCTTGTCAGACATTTTATCGGTTCCGGTGGCCATCATTTCTTCCTTCATTTGCTCTACTTCATCCTTGGCATCTTCAGTATCAGTAGGAGCTTGTCCTGCAAGGTAATCCAGTTCTAATCGTTGGTTAGGCTTCAAATATTGGTTTGCAGCTCTTTTGATGTCCTCTCTGGTAACGCTTTTGTATATCTCCAATTCCTTATTGATACGATCTGTGTCGCCTTGAAGCATGTTATAGGTTGCGAGGGAACTTGCGATACCTTGAACTCTAGAGTTTGAATTGATGTACTGAGCTTCAAATTGGTTTTGCAATTTTTGGTATTCACGTTCTGTGATAAGCGTGGTTTGAAGTTTTTTGATTTCTTCATCCATTACTTTAGCAAGAGTACTTAATTCTGTGTCGCCTTTCGCAAGAGCGCCCATCGTATAAGTACCATAATCCTGGTTGGCAGAGTTGAAAGCTAATACCTGGAAGGCAATTTTCTCATCCTCTACCATACGCTTTTGCATTCTGGAACTCGCACCGCCAGTCAAAACTTGGGAAATATAATCCAACACATAAGCGTCACGATCTGTGGACTTAGGTGTTACATAAGAGAAAATCTTAGCAGGAATCTGGATGTTAGCATCGTATTCTGTTGCATAGCGCGTTTCAGTAATAGGGTTTTCTACGATGACAGTTCTATTATTGCGAGGCGCCTTGTTTTCAATAGGTCCAAAATAATCCTCGATCATTTTCTTCGTGTCCTTGATATCAATATCACCAGCAACTACTAATGTAGCGTTGTTGGGATTGTAGTATTTGTCATTGAATGCACGGAACTCTTCTAGTTTTGCTGCATTCAAATCGTCCATGGAGCCAATTACTGATTGACCGTATGGATGTTTTTTAAATAAGTGCTTGTCGATACCTGTTCTATAGATTATCGCTCCATAAGGTGCGTTGTCGATACGTTGGCGCTTTTCTTCTTTCACGACTTCGTTTTGAGTATCTACGCCTATCTGTTCAATCTTAGGGTGTAGCATACGCTCGCTTTCCATCCATAGACCTAATTCCAACTTATTGGACGGGAACGTCTCATAATAGTAGGTACGATCTTGTGTTGTGTTGGCATTGTTGCTACCACCATTGGCAGCTACGATATTGAACCATTCACCGCGCTCAATATTTTCAGTTCCTTCAAAAAGAAGGTGTTCAAAAAAGTGAGCAAATCCAGTACGTCCTGGTTCTTCATCCTTGGCGCCTACCTGATACATGACACCTACGGTCACCACAGGAGCAGCATTTTCCTGATGTAGAATAACGTGCAGACCATTGGACAGGTCATATTCAGTGAATTCTACCTTTTGAGCAAGTCCAGTAGCGCTTATAAAAGCTACTACAAGACCTAATACGATTTTGTTCATTTGATTATTTTTACATTTATAGACTATAAGTATATCACTCTCTAGAAATGTTACACTTAAATTTGAATTCTAATTATAGGGAGTTATACCGACAAATACCGTTAAAGTAAGTTCAAAACACTAGGAAAGGATTTCTTTTAAGCCTTATTTTTACCTCAAGACCAATCATTTTATAACCACATGAATAATAATCTTAAATACGGCCTCTATATAGCAGCGACATTAATCGCTTACTTTTTAATTATTGACCTTTTAGGCCTTGCAGAAGTCGTTTATCTGTCCTTTTTAAATGCCATCATTACTGGTGGTTGTATATTTCTTGCTGTAAGGGATGTGTACAAGCTAAGTAAGGACCGTTTTAAATATATGGAAGGTTTTACTGCCGCACTGCAGGCAGGATTAGTAGGTACGACCATTTATACCATATTTATGGCTGTTTACCTTTTTGAGGTTAGGCCAGAACTAGCCGAGGCTCTTCAAGAAAAAATTACAATAGCAGGTAGCGGTATCGAGGTAGCTATACTTCTTTTCATATTCCTTTCAGGACTTGCCACGACCGTGGTGAGTGCGCTAGTTGTAATACCTATCTACAAACAATCATGGAATACCAGGAAGGTTCGCAAGGATCAACATCCCATGAATGACAAGCACTAAAATTCAAGCTGTTTAATAATTGTGTATAACTTTGGTTATTTGACCAATAGCAGTATATTTGCAGCCCGAAATTATTCACATTAATTAATCATTATGTACGCAATCGTAGAGATAGCAGGGCAACAATTCAAGATCGAGAAAGATCAGAAGTTGTTTGTACATCGCTTGCAAGAAGATGAAGGAGCCACGGTTTCCATCGATAAAGTTCTTCTAGTAGGTGACGGCGACAACATCACACTCGGCGCCCCAGCTATAGAAGGAGCATTTGCAGAAGCAAAAGTTCTGGGACACCTTAAAGGTGACAAAGTAATCGTTTTTAAGAAAAAACGTAGAAAGGGATACCGCAAGAAAAACGGTCACAGACAATATATGTCTCAAATCCAGATTTCAAGCATTTCCGTAAAAGGTGGTAAGAAGAAAGATTCTTCTGAGTCCGCTTCCGCGAAAGCGAAAACAGAAAAGGCAGCTCCTGTAAAAGCAGAAGAAGCTCCTAAAGGAAAAGTAGAGCAAAAGGAAGCTCCAGCCAAAAAGGCACCAGCTAAGAAAACAGCTGCCAAAGGTGGAGATGACCTTAAGAAAATCGAAGGAGTAGGTCCAAAGATTGCAAGTACACTAGCGGAAGCTGGTCTAGCAACATTTGCAGACATTGCCAACTCAACTCCAGAGAAAATCGCCGAGATCATTGCAGATGTACGTGGTAACCACGTGCCTGATACATGGCCACAGCAAGCCCAACTTGCCGCAGATGGGAAGTGGGATGAATTACAAGAACTTCAAGATCGTCTAGATGGCGGCGTTGAAAAATAAAGTCTAACCGTTCTCGTTAATATCGAGACATCAAAATAAATTATCATGGCTCACAAAAAAGGAGTAGGTAGTTCGAAAAACGGAAGAGAATCAGAATCAAAACGCCTAGGTGTTAAGATTTTTGGTGGACAAGCGGCAACCGCTGGTAACATCATCATCCGTCAGCGAGGTATGGAGCACCACCCAGGTGAAAACGTATATGCTGGTAAGGACTTTACCCTACATGCACAAGTTGATGGTGAGGTAAAATTCACTAAAAAGAGAAACAATAGATCTTATGTGTCTATTGTACCAGTAGCTGAGGCTTAATAGCTCAACTATTTATCTTATTAAAAAATCCCATCTCGGTTTGACTGAGATGGGATTTTTGTTATGGTTCAGTTTAGCTATTTAGCAAAACGACCTATATGCCATAATATACCTGATGGGTCATGCAAAAAGAACTCGCTGCCCCAATTGTTGTGTACGATCTCTGACAGCCTTACTTTTTTAAATCTGTCTTGCAGATCAAGAGATTTTAAATGTTCCAAGATATTTTCCAAGTCCTCTATCTCTAGAAAGAGCATCGTGTTATTGATCCAGTCTTCTACATCTGCATCCTGCAAGTAAAAGCCAAAACCGCCTAAATCAAAGTAACTCATGTTTGTGGAGCTCCAGTTTTCAGTAAAGCCTATAAGGCGATAAAAATCCTTTGATTGCTCAAAATCATCAGAACCTATAAATGGTCTTATTCCTTTAGGTGTCATGAGTGCCTAATTGATCAATCCATTTTTTGAAAACACGTGGATCAAGGAATCTACAAACTCTCGTTGTTCCAGTTGGCCTTTGTTGGCAATCTGAATTGTGTAAACATCAGTCATTTTGCCTGGTGTGGCGATGGCTGTGTCCATCACGTTCTTTAATGACTCTGTAAGCTTTGAGATAGGCCAGTTGGTCATTTGTATGGAGTCTTGGGTAATTTTTAAACCAGCATCACCGTAAACGCCCAGAGCGTTCCCAGATTCTATGAAGCCACTCAGATTTTCGGTTTCAATGGTTCTTCTTTGAAAATCGCTGGAACAGGAGACAATGAGTAATGCGACGGTTAAAAATGTAAATAAATAGGTTTTCATGATTGTAATTAGGTAGAGATAACGAGCAAGTGGTTCTGAAATTATGAATGGATGGGACATAAAAAAGCCCCAATATTAAATTGAGGCTTTTTAGGTTTATGGACGTCCCTTGAGACGCTTTTCTATTTTTTGCTTTTTGGCAGTTAGACGTTTCATCAAGTCCATGATTTCATCGTCTTTAGTTTCCTTGAATATTTCATTCAATGCCAGTATGAGTTCCTTGCCCTTACGTGAAGCATGTACGCGATCGCTCGTGGACATGTTACTCATGGACATGTTCTCATATTCCAGTGCTTGTTCTTTTAGTTCCATTAATTATATTTATTAAGCTTTCGCGAAAGCGAAATCGCAATATTCTTGACTTATTGCGGAATATATGATAAAAATCTTAATATCTGTAATATTCCGGCTTGAATGGACCAGTAACTTCAACACCTATATAATCGGCTTGATCCTTCTTCAATTCAGTTAATTCTGCACCCATTCTTGACAGGTGTAATGCCGCCACTTTTTCATCAAGATGTTTAGGCAACATGTACACTTCATTTTCATAAGCGTCTCTGTTGTTCCATAACTCGATTTGAGCCAGTGTTTGATTTGTAAATGAGTTACTCATCACAAAACTAGGGTGTCCAGTGGCGCAACCTAGGTTGACTAGACGGCCTTCGGCAAGTAGGATGATGTCTTTGCCATCAATGGTGTACTTATCCACTTGTGGCTTGATCTCTACTTTAGTATCACCATAATTCTTGTTGAGGAAGGCCACGTCAATCTCGTTATCAAAGTGCCCGATGTTACATACGATCACTTTATCACGCATCGCTTTGAAGTGCTCGCCGCGTATGATGTCCTTGTTACCAGTAGTAGTAATTACCACATCTGCATTGCCAACAACGCTTTCCAATTTTTTCACTTCAAAACCATCCATCACGGCTTGTAGGGCACAGATAGGATCAATTTCAGTTACTGTAACGATAGATCCAGCGCCTTTAAATGATGCTGCAGTACCTTTTCCTACATCTCCATAACCACAAACGACTACTCGTTTACCGGCAAGCATGGTATCTGTTGCACGTCTTACGGCGTCCACAGCACTTTCGCGACAACCGTATTTGTTATCAAATTTTGATTTTGTTACAGAGTCATTCACGTTAATGGCTGGCATAACCAGTGTTCCATTTTTCATGCGCTCATACAATCTGTGTACTCCAGTAGTAGTTTCTTCAGAGAGACCGTTGATTCCTTTAGCCAGTTCAGGATATTGATCAAAAACCATGTTAGTCAAATCACCACCATCATCAAGGATCATGTTCAACGGCTTGCGATCTTCACCAAAGAAAAGCGTTTGCTCGATACACCAGTTGAATTCTTCTTCATTCATTCCTTTCCAGGCATAAACTGGAATTCCTGCAGCAGCAATAGCAGCAGCAGCGTGGTCTTGTGTAGAGAAAATGTTACAAGAAGACCAAGTTACATCTGCACCTAGAGCTACTAGAGTCTCGATAAGTACGGCAGTTTGGATCGTCATGTGTAGACAACCCGCTATACGTGCTCCTTTAAGTGGTTGGGACTCTCCATATTCCTCACGCAAGGCCATAAGACCTGGCATTTCTGCCTCGGCAAGCTCTATTTCAAGACGGCCATATTCGGCAAGGGAAATGTCTTTTACTTTATAGGGAATGTATGGAATCGTTTCTGTGCTCATAAATGATTTTATCTTGGTAACTTCGTCGTTGAGTTGGTTAAAAATCAACAATTTGTAACCTTTTAATTATTGTTAAATTGCGGTCGCAAAATTACAAAAAATCGTCCAGCTATAATGCCTGTTATAAAAACCATAACAAATCGATTTAATACGAGGGTTTTTGTATGGCAGGTCACCGAGTCTGAAGCATGGCTGAGATCTGGTATCGACTTATCCCAAAACTCTATCAATAGACTTGTCACGATGAGTTCTGAAATGCACCGTCGTGGTTTTTTGAGCATACGCCATTTATTGTTGCACGCTGGTTATACAGACAAGGATTTGTACTATGACGAACTAGGGAAACCCCATCTTGACGGCGAGTGTTATATCTCCATCACGCATAGTTATGAGTTGACCGCCATCATCATAAGCGACGCCACCACAGGTATCGATGTAGAGAAAAGACGTGATAAAATCTTGCGCATCGCAAAGAAGTTCGTGAATTACGAGAGCGATTTTGTAGAGAACCAAGAAAATAAAACCAGCGCACTTACGGTCATTTGGGGCGCCAAAGAATCCATGTACAAATGCCTGGGACAAAAAGGCCTGGGATTCTATGACCATTGCAAGGTCGAGCCTTTTGAGCTTGCCAGCCACCACACGATTTCAAGAATTGATTTTAACGAGATCCAGCTTTCCTACGACACCTATTTTGAGGAAATTCTTGAATACACACTCGTTTACATTCTCCCATTGTCTTGATGGAAATCCTTAAAAGTATCTGTGAGTTTGAGAGGACATTGGGGATTCTAGTGGATCCTGAGAAGTTGAAAGTGGATGATTTTTCCGCTTTCGCGAAAGCGATAACTTCAACAGGCTCTATACTTACAAAAGATTTAGGTCTAGATCAAATCATTCTATTAATAGGTGGCAGCACCATGGAGCATGTGGATCTTGAAGCCTGGTTAGGCGCATTCAGACAACAAATCGATTTTAAACTAGTGTTGTTTCCAGGATCAGCGCAACAAATTTCTGAACGTGCGGATGCATTGCTCTTTCTCAACCTGATCTCTGGACGCAATCCGGAATATTTGATTGGGCAACAAATAGAAGCTGCCAAAAAGCTAAGGAATTCTGCGCTGGAAATTATTCCTACTGCATATCTTTTGCTCGATGGTGATCAACAAACCGCGGTGGAACGTGTTTCAAAAACCCAGCCCATACGACAAAGCGAGGTAGACCTCATTACAGATACGGCTCTTGCTGGCCAACTCATGGGAAATAATCTTATCTACCTAGAGGCAGGAAGTGGTGCCAAGACGCCTGTTAGTATAGAGGTGCTCAAGAAAGTGGTGGAAACCATTCATGTTCCAGTGATTGTAGGTGGTGGCTTGTGCTCCATAAATCAGATTAAAAAAAGGTTTGAAGCTGGAGCCAAAATGGTGGTCGTGGGAACTGCCATGGAAGAAGATATCAACTGGAAAGGTTAGCTTTGTGGGAAAACAAAATCCTATGGAAGTTTCCATTGAATTGACCATGTCGCCCTTACAGGACGACTTTGAATCCCATATTATTGACTTTATCAAGGCCTTGCGCGACTCAGAATTTGAGGTGCTTGAAAACCCATTATCCACCCAGATTTATGGGGAATATGGCAAGCTTATGCCGTTTTTGACTCAGGCCATTGAGAACAGCATCTCAAAGCAAAAGTCGGTATTGATCTATATGAAAATGGTCAAATCAAACCGCGCAGATTACAAGCCACATTTCTAGATGGAGGTTTGGGATTTCATTTTTGGCCAGTACAGTGAGTATTCAACGACACAAGTAATTATTGAAGTCATTGCGATTATCATGAGTGTGATAAGCGTTCTATTTTCCATGCGCAATAGTGTGTTGGTATTTCCTTTTGGAATTATTAGTACGCTGCTATTTATCTATTTGCTCTATCAGTGGAACTTATTGGGTGATATGGTCATCAACGGCTATTACTTTATTATGAGTGTTTATGGATGGTATTACTGGTTGTCAAAGGGAAAAAACAATCAGGAAACACCCATCACGAAAACGCTAAGGCAAGAATGGATAACCGCAACAGCCATCGCGATTTGTACTGGTATTGCCATATTTTTCCTTTATTTTTTTACAGAAAGGCTCGAGAGTTGGGTTTCCTACATCGATATGTTAACTACAGGAATATTCTTTGCAGGGATGTGGCTTATGGCACGACGCAAATTAGAACACTGGCTGGTATTGATGGTAGGGAACATCATTTCAGTGCCGCTGTATTTTTACAAGATGCATGATTTGTATGGCTCCTTTAGCCTCACGGCGGTACTATATATTTTCCTTTCAATCATTGCATACATAGGATATAAAAGATGGATAAAATACCTATACAAACCCATTTTGACGGTTTAAGAGTCGTGCTCTACGGTCCTGAAAGTACTGGCAAAACGACGTTAGCTCATCAGCTTGCAGCGTACTATCGTGAGCCACAGGTGGCAGAGTTTGCTCGGGATTATCTTCAGGAGCTTTTTGATAAGGACGGTCATATCTGCACATTTAAGGACATTCTGCCAATTGCTATAGGACAACGAGCTGCAGAGAATATCGCTTCCGCGAAAGCGAAAAAAATACTCTTTTGCGATACAGACATACTGGAGACCTATGTCTATTCCATGGCTTATTTTGACAAGGCGTCTCAAGAATTGCTGGAAGCATTGCAACAATCCAGTTATGATCATTACTTGCTGCTGGACATTGACACACCATGGGTTAAGGACGATTTAAGAGATAAACCCGATGACCGTAAGGAAATGTTTGATAGATTTGAGCAAGCCCTCAATGATTTTGGTCATTCGTATACTAAAATTTCTGGGTTGGGCGACCGTAGATTGAAGCTCGCCATCACTGCTATAGATCAATTATTATGATAGAACTCACCGCCATACAAAAGGAACAACTTAAGGAAAAAGGAATATCTCAAGAAACCCTGCAAAAACAAATAAGCAGATTTGTCAATGGATTTCCGACGGTGAAACTTAAGAAGGCCGCCACCGTAGGCGATGGGATCGTACGTATTCCAGAGTCAGAAATTAAGGAATACGTGGATTTTTATGAATCCAAAAGAGAGCAACTTGATATTCTCAAATTTGTTCCAGCTAGTGGTGCCGCTACTAGAATGTTTAAGTTTTTGCATGAATTCCTTCAAGAATACGACGCCAGTGTAGAATCCATCAATTCCTTTATCAACCGTAAAAACGCAAGAGACCTATTCACCTTTTTTGTTGGGATTGAAAAGTTCCCATTCTATGGTGCGGTCATCAACTCATTGAAAAAGGATGTAGAAAACTGGCAAAGCCTCACTGACCGAGATAAAAAGGAGCGTTTTGTACGTAAAATGTTGTTCAAGGATGGTTTTAACTTTAGTGCGATGCCTAAAGGTTTGGTGCCGTTTCACAGTTATGGCGATCACAAAGTGACTGCTTTCGAAGAGCATTTACATGAGGCTTCTGGTTATGCGGCAACGAGAAATGAGGCTCGCTTACACTTTACTATAGCACCGGCTTATCAAAATCATTTTGTCAAAGAATTTGACAGAATTGAAGAGGCTGTAGAAGCAAAAACTGGTAAGAATTATGAAATATCATTCTCTTATCAAAAGCCGAGTACGGACACCATAGCCGTCGATATGCAGGATCAACCTATCGTTGACAAAGATGGAAAGTTGTTCTTTAGACCTGCTGGTCATGGTGCTCTACTAGAGAATCTTAACGATCAGGATGCAGATATTATTTTTATCAAGAACATCGATAACGTGACCGTTTCCACGATGGATGAGGATGTGAGCGTATACAAGAAAATGCTTGCTGGAGTATTGCTTAAGCTTCAAGAAAAAGCCTTTGCCTACTTGAATGACCTTCAAAAAAATTCCGTTGATCATGGTGCTTTTGATGAGATGGAACAATTTATAAGCGATCAATTGTTACGCCGCTTGCCGCGAGACTACCATAAATACACCAAACAATACAAATGTGAAGCTTTGATTGAGGCGTTGAACAGGCCGTTGAGGGTTTGCGGTATGGTAAAAAATGAAGGTGAGCCTGGTGGTGGCCCTTTTTGGGTAACCAATGAGTTTGGTCAGAGCAGCCTGCAAATCGTCGAGAGTGCACAAGTGGATAGCGATGATTACCGTCAGCGTAAAATCGCGGCCAATTGCACGCACTTTAACCCGGTCGATCTGGTGTGTGGCGTGCGTGATTTTCAAGGCAATAAGTTTGACCTGTCGCAATTTAGAGACCTTGAAACCGGATTTATTACCCATAAATCCAGAATGGGTCATGAACTAAAAGCCCAAGAACTTCCAGGATTATGGAATGGTGCCATGGCGCACTGGAATACCATTTTTGTAGAGGTGCCGCTCATCACGTTCAACCCTGTCAAGACCGTCAACGACTTACTCAAGCCCGCACACCAGGCATAGATGGACATCGACCAGCTGCATCGTGAGGTAAATTACACCGCAACAACTTCCAGTGGCGCTGGCGGGCAGCATGTCAATAAGGTAGCCACTCGAGTGCAATTGGATTTTGATGTGGAGCAAAGTATCGCTTTCGCGAAAGCGGAACACGAGAGAATTCTGGAGGCCTTAAAAAATCGACTTACAAAAGATGGACGCTTACAACTAAGCTCCCAAGACACTCGCAGTCAAGCCACCAATAAAGAAAGAGTCTTCCAGAAGCTTATAGACGTCTTGAACAAGGCTCGCAAGCCCAAAAAAGTGCGCAGGAAACGAGTCGTGCCAGCTTCTGTAAAGCGCAAGCGCTTGAACGATAAAAAGAAGCACAGCGAGAAAAAAGCAAATAGGAAATATCGCGGCTAGATCTTAAAAACTAGAAAACGACCCTTTCAAAGAAAAGGTCGCTTTCACACATCAAAACAGGCTTGTCATTAGGCACAAGCCGGTTTCAGGATGAGAAATCTCTATAAAAAAGATACGTAATCGCCACCGTCACAAAGGCAGTTAGAACTAAGCTGACCACCACCGTCCATTGAAAGGGTTTTTGTAAAAGCATCCAGATGGATGTAATTAAAAGTACTGGAGCAGCAATGATCATAGGGATCATTAAAAGTTCATGAAACACGCCTGCAATGACCCAATCTATTTCAAAGATATAGGTTAGATACACCCAAATAAAAAATAACGTATTGCCTATTGACGCATAGAAAACGGCAGTGTCTTTCTCATATATCTCTTTCATTTCCTTTTCCATTAGTCGGTACCGTTTTCATCAAGAAACTTTATATCTCTGGTGTTTTTTTGAACGGCAATCGCTGCAAAGAGGCTAAGAAGGAATGACATGGCATAAAAACCTTTTTCGCTCAGCCACAAATCGGCATTCCACAATCCTATGATTAGTAAAACGATGGAAGCGATCGTCACAAACCAGCTAATGCCGTAATAAATATCTGTAACTGCAATGCCTTCTTGTTTGTCTCTCACTGCTTTTTGCACTGAAATAACCGAGAATAATCCAAATAGCAGTATCACAAAGTAGTAACCTTTCTCGTTAAGCATCATTTCTGCATTCCACAATCCCACGCAGTAAGAAATCATTCCTACAAGTAGCGCCGTCCACGAGGCTGCGATAAATGCTGCCGTAGGTTTGCCGTTAAAGACGGTTGGCTTTTTGAGAATTTCTTTTTTCTCTGTTGAATAATTAATTTGATTTTCCATGTTTTTGTTTTGATGGGACAAAGTTGCAACCTCATAAACGTTTGGAATGACCTATTTTAGTGGATTATGTACGATTGGAATGTAGTTATATAATACATAAATCACTAAAAGCCAATAAAAAAGGAATTTATAATGAACGATTTGATAGTGTTGATTAGATCGATGCAAAGTGATGAAGCTGAAGATTTTATCGCTTTCGCGAAAGCGAAAAACCAGCGATCTGATGTAAAAAACATCAAGTTGTTTGACCTCATAAGGTCTGGCGTGCGCCGTGATCTGGACCTAAAAATCTATGGGAAAAGGAATAACAACGCGCTGAATGCACTTAAAAACAGGTTAAAGGAAAACTTAATAGACTTTACGGCCAGTCGTGGCTTTAGCAACGAATCATTGGAAGAATTACAATTGCTCAAGTTGTTACTAGCCGCCAGAATATTTTTGGAAAAGGAGCAGTTCTCCATAGGTTTTAAAACGCTCCATAAAGTGATTAGATCGTCTTCTAAACTGGAATCCTATGCCATCCTTCAAGAGTGCTATCATACCTATGTACAATACGCGCATCTAGATCCTAAATGCGATCTGGAAGAATTAATTGCAGCTTACAACCGTATCCAGTCGCTTTATGAAACTGAAATCAAATGGGTGAAGCTGTATGCAATTCTAAAGAGAGAACTTACCCAGAATCCATCAAACAGCTTTGATCTGATAAAAGAAAAACTAGAGGAATATGAATTACAAATAGATGCAAGCTTGTCGTTTAAAACGCTGTTTCAGATCATGAACATCGTGACAGATGCTGCAACTCTTGAATCAGATTATGCTGGTGTATCACTCTTCATGAATCACGTTTTTGAACTGGTTAAAGTCAAGAAACATCTTGCAGATAAACATCTGTATTATCATTGTGAGATTCTCTACCTTATGTCAGGAACCTATTTTAGAAATAGGGACTTTATGGCATCCCAAAAAATCCTAACAGAACTGGAAGTGCAGTTGTCAAAGCAAAGAGGTGCTTTTGAGTTACAATTTAGAGAACGTGTTTTATTGCTGAAGGCCTTGAACTTTAACTATACCAACAAGCCTCTAGAAGCAATGCAATTGATTACCCGTTTAAAGAAGCCCACTACAAGAATTGTGGTAGTACACGCAATGCTTTTATTTCAACAAACAGAATTTAACGCCGCACGCAGGAAACTCAACGAGCTCAAGCATACCGATCGATTTTATGAGAGAAAAGAAGGCCTGTTGTTTGTTCTGTACAAAAATATATTGGAGATCTTGATCTATATGGAACTGAGTCAACCAGATCTTGTAGAGTCTAAAATGCGCAGCTTCAAAAAGCGTTATAAAAATTCACTGCTTGGTATAAAAGAGGAACGAGTGATTACCTTTATGAAACTGCTTCGTAATTATTTTGACGAGCCCTATCTGGCGACACAAAAAACTTTCAAGGATAGAGTAGAACAAGCCTTCATCTGGAAACCAGCTGACCGTGAAGATATTTTTGTAATGAGTTTTTATGCCTATCTCAAAGCTAAAATGGAGCGAAAAACCATATTTCAAGCGACCATGGATTTAGTTGCCCAAGGCTCTAATAGTTAACAACAGGAAGAATGTACCAATTTAAATGACCGCTAAAACCTTTTATCGAGATTTCATGAGCTTACTTTTGTAATATGGAACTACAGCAAATTATAGAGAAGTCATTAGAGAACACCTTATCCTATCAACAATACAGAGCTTTTGTAGCGGCGCACGTGGTCAATGGCACCAACAGCGGCGCTGAGGTGACTCCAGCACTAACAGAATATACAAAGCTCAATCACCAGCGCATGAAGCGACTGGACAAAACTGTCAAACTAGAGCCAGAAACCCAGGACTTTTTGAATCGGTTTGATAAAAAAATTAGCTTTTTAATCATTACCGAAAGCTGGTGCGGCGATGCCGCTCAAACCATGCCCATGATCAATAAAGTGGCTATGGCAGCTGGAATAGATCTGAAAATTGTTTTGCGAGACGAGAACCTAGAATTGATGGATCACTTTTTAACGAATGGCAGTAGATCCATAGCAAAGCTGTTGGTACTGGATGCGAGCCATACAAAAGTTCTATCCCAATGGGGTCCAAGACCTAGCAAAGCAACAGTTCTTGTGGCGGAAGAGAAAGCACAAAAAGGAGAACTGTCGGCAGAATTCAAGCAAGAGTTACAAAACTGGTACAATAAGGATAAGGGAAAGAACATCGAAAAAGATCTAAAGCAATTGCTTAAAGTCCTTTAGTGGCAGTACTTAGATGAACCTATCGTTTATCACTGCTTCTTTTCAATTTCCATCATAGGATGATGTTTAACAGTTTGTTTATGGATATTATCTAAATCTGTTATTTATTTGTACATACAATTAAAACACCTACAAATATGAACATTCTAAGAATTGATAGTAGCCCAATGAAGGAAGCCAGCATAAGCAGAGAGCTGAATGACGTGCTTCAAAAAAAGTTGGAATCTCAAGGACATCTCATCACAGGAACGCGTGATCTTTATTATGATGATCTCGTTAGTTTAGGTGATAAAGAGCGCTATTCTGCTTTTTTCACACCTTCTGAAAATCTTACAGATGTACAAAGAACCGAAATAGAAGGTAGCAACGAGCTGGCGATCGAATTTGCAGCAGCCGACGCCTACATTATTGGTGTGCCTATGTATAATTTTACGGTAACCGCGGCATTAAAAACTTATATCGATTTGATTTCCAGAGCTGGAATTTCATTTAATTATACTCCAGAAGGTCCTGTAGGATTACTCAAAAACAAAAAAGTATACGCCATCATCTCAACGGGCGGCACACCAGTAGGTAGCGAGGTAGATTTCGTATCACCTTATTTAAAAACCCTATTTGGTTTTTTAGGAATTACTGATGTTACATTCATTGCCGCAGACTTAACGAGTCAATCAAGAGAAGCGAGCATAGAAAAGGCTACTAAAGCCATTGATGCTTTGTAATAGAAATAAGCAAATCAAGAAAAAACCCAATCCAGTGCTGGATTGGGTTTTTTGTTTCAATGAATCTAGAAATGCTTTTGTGTTTGCTATTTCGACAATCCTTTACGCAGGACTTCTTTGATACCTTCTAGATTTTCAGTAAAATCCATCATCTGACTCAGGACTTGGGACATTTGATTCTGTCCACCTAGGCCATTGAGCTTGTTGTTTTTTGCAAAAATCTTCTTGATATCTTCCCATCGTTGCTGTTCTTCAGGCGTGATGGTGTTGACTAGTTCTTTATATTTCAAAAGATTGGCTTCAGCGGCACTGGTTAAGGTTTGTGATTCACTTTCATAATGTGATAATAGTAAGGTTTGTAATTCCTTATCATCCATGATTGGGACAACCTTTGCGACTAGTTTATTCATGTCTCGATAAGATCCTTGTAGTTTAAAACTAGGTTCTGTACGATACGTATCCTCCATTCCTGCGCTGGC
Source organism: Nonlabens sp. YIK11 (assembly GCF_001413925.1). Lineage (NCBI taxonomy): Bacteria > Pseudomonadati > Bacteroidota > Flavobacteriia > Flavobacteriales > Flavobacteriaceae > Nonlabens > Nonlabens sp. YIK11. The sequence continues at coordinate 437,441 of NZ_LBMJ01000001.1, read as the reverse complement.
GATATAAGTTTCATTGACTTTGAGAACCGTATCTCTTATTTTCAACACTTTTTCAAGTACGGCTACATAATCTGCTATTTCTTGATTGCTGTGATTTCCTTTGAGTTCGTTATCACTGGCGCCATTTTGAACCCTATCAATCAAAGCGTAGACATCATCAAAATGCTTATTACTCAATTGTTGCAACACCGGATTGCTGGTCAGTGCATTTTCTACCAGGCTCAACTCAAATAGATGTGCTGTATCGCCTATGATGTCACCTAGATTATAGATATCGGCACGGTTTGCCAGCATGTCAGGAATCTGGAATTTATCTCCACTTTCAGTATATGGATTACCAGCCATGATGATGCAAAATTTCTTACTGCGCAGGTCATATGTTTTGGGCTTGCCATTGAAAACACCTTCAATCTTACGCGTACCGTCAGACAGGCTGATGAATTTTTGTAAAAACTCTGGATTACAGTGCTGTATATCATCTAGATACAACATCACATTGTCACCCATTTCAAAGGCAAGATTCAGTTTCTTGAGTTCTTCTCGTGTGGCTGCATTTGACGCTGCTTCTGGATCAACTGATGTGATATCGTGACCTATTGCTGGCCCATTAATTTTCATAAAAATCAAACCCAGTCGATTTGCCATATACTCCATCAAGGTCGTTTTACCGTAACCTGGTGGTGAGATCAATAGCAATAATCCCATGCGGTCGGTACGTTTAGTATCGCCTACCGTTCCTAATTGTTTGGCAAGATTGTCTCCTATTAATGGGAAATATACCTGGTCGATCAATTTATTACGCACAAACGAGCTCAAAACGCGTGGCTTGAATTCTTCTAAGCGCAAAGATTCTTTCAGCTCCTCAGTTACTTGATGTTTCGCGGCTTTAAAGGTCTCGTATGCAGGTACTTTTGTCGTCGTAAAATGCTCCAGTGTTGCAACAAAATCATGATAATTGAATTGGAAAGTTCCTTCTTCTATCGTTGCATGCGCTCCTTTTAAGTTTTGGATGGTTTCTTCTGGTGATACGGCTACGGTTTTGTCTGCCGTCAGTTCGCCGTAAAGAATATTTGCTACACACTCGTCTATGTAAGGCAATAAAGCTTGTTTTGAGTTCGCTTTCGCGAAAGCGGAAACCCAGTGTCTCACTAATTCTATTTTATCTTTTTCATTATCGCAGGCCTCCAGACTTTTCTTGAATTTCAAATCGGCATTTTGAGCTTTGATTTTCTTTTCAAAAGCTTCCTTTAATTGAATGGCGCTGTGACTCACCGTAAAGTGATCATTGTCCTTGAGCTCGTTGAACAAATACCTAGCCGCTGATGGACTATCAATTAATTTCGAAACATTGAAAATCTCTTCTGTCAGCTCGTCGATAATAAAATTATACTCTTTACTATCTGGAAAAACAGATAAAACCTCACCAGCACTTTTTAGCGTGCGGTTAAGATGGAGGCGTCGTTGATCATCAAGACTATTCCAGAAAAATTGCGCTTGTGCACGTACTTGTGGCGCATAGGTGAGTAATCCTAAATCATGGTCCTTATGTAAAAGCACACTTAAGATCTGTGCGGCATCATGATCATGAACACCTTTTACATAACCACCAGAATAGTTCCCACTAGCTATTTCTTGAACGTGAACTAACAAGTCTGCCGGACTCATCGTTCTTAAGGCTTCTTGATCTCCATTTTTGAAAATTGAGTAGGCGAGGTAGGCAGATCGATATACCTGAGCATTTTCTGAAACCAGTTCTTGATTCCAGATTTCTTTAGACTGTGTCAGGATTTCATTGTGTAATTCTTGATAAAAATCTGTACCAGTAAGATGGTAGAACAGCGCGTTATCCTTGAAGACGATGGTTAAATCCAGCTGTTGTTTATTGACGCCAAATTTATGCTTACCCAGCTTAATGATATTATCACCATCTTCATACAGTTCATTTTTATCCTTAAGTTTTCTCAAGGCATCTTCACGAGCTACTTTTAGGGCGGTTTCAATAGCTTCCGCTTTACCAGCGTCGTCCAGCTCCTTTAATTGCGCGACAATGTCTCGCACCTTATTGATCATTAAATCACTGGCAAAATAACCATTGATTTCTGTGATGCTATCTAGTGATTGCGCTCGTTTTTGGACACCTTTGATGATGCGTTCTGCAGCATTTTGATAAGAAATAGCTTTCTTATTACGTGCTTCTACCAGGCTGCTCTTACGGTTATCAAAAGCGGCATAGACTTCTTCACGTTTAGCAATAATCTCTGTGATATACTCGTCATAATCGGCAAACTTTCCTTCCAGCTCTTCTAGCTGAATAGAAACTTTAGTTAGGAATTCATCGCATTTTTCAGGTGTATTTGCAATGTCTAGATAATTGATGATACTCTGATCGATCAACTTTAACTGTGCTGCAAAATCGGCTTGTGCTTCTTTTTTACCTACGGTTTTAATCTTATTCTTAATAGCAGCCTTTACCTGATTGATGGTCGCAAAAATCAAAGAGATGTTCTCAATAATTTTGGTTGAATGCGAGGTATCCTCAATGTCTAGGTTAGAAACTATTTCTATAAGTAGCTCCAGATCTTCTGCAATCTGATTGACCTCTTTCTCTAGGTTTTTAATCTCGATGACTTTTTTAGTGTCGTCTAGTGCTTTTTGTTTTTGGGCAACGGCATCATGGTATGGAGCTAGTGCTTTATCATCCAGCAAGAAAGTTACTGCACGACGTGATATTACCTCGTTTTGCTCAACGATCTGCTCCTCAATTCCTTTGATGAAATCGGTATCTACATATCGTATTTCATATAGACCTATGGCTTCACCACGCAAACTGCGCAGTTGGGTCAAAAGCTCTACAAAATCATTAATGGACTTGAACGACGTACTTTTTATTTTGCTGAAAAGTGCATCGGCTTTTTTTGAAATATCTTTAGTGTCGGCAGCGGCTTGTTTACGCATTTGCTTGACTTTCTCAAACTCATCAATAGCTGCGTTAGACGCTTTGTTGATTTCAAGAAGCGGTATGTTGATTTGCTGGGTTTCATCTTCAGACAACCAGTAATAGGCATCGAGAATATCTTTAGAAGTACGAGCGATATCATCGTACAAACCGGCATAACTATCTTCCTTGTTTAATAGCGTCAAAAGCTCATTGGCTTCGGCCATGGCTTTTACAATGTCTTTGTTACCAATTTTATAGAGCATAGTATCTTGATGCTCAGACGGCATGATATCACCTTTCAAATAGGGTGTTTGCCATATTTGCATGATGTGATGCTTAGTCTGCTCTTCTCCAGCTCTAAAGTAACACAGCTCACCACGTTCCAAAATCGTAAAACCACTGCAGATTATAGGTGTCTTGACCGTCTGGTCAATCACGTTATACGACATCAATGCATACAACCCTTGAGCGGCATTGTAGAATACATATAAATGATCCTCGCCATTAGGTGAAGCTATCTTTTGCTCAAACTTTAGTTTGCCAGCGTCGCTGGGAAATACGTTGTATTCTCCAGTTTGTAGGTAATAACCGCTAGGAAATATAATTCCTTGCTCGTCTGGAAGCAGTACAGCTGCCTGCGCAATGCTGTCTATTTTTTGAACTTCTTTGATCTTGTGATTGTAGACAAAATAGCGTGGTTCTTCCTGGAAGGGTTTGATCTCAAGAATTATCAAGTTGCCTAAATCTGCATAGCGGTACTGACCATCGTCCAGTGTCTGGTCGCGATGTTCTACGTCCTCGCGGTAAATCCCTTGACCATCATCTGTATTATCCTCGACCTTAATCGTGAGGTCACCACCTATGGTTTCTACAAAAACCTTGTCCAAAATAGACACGTGACCATGCCTTCCAGATCGCTGATTGTCACGTCCGGCTTCCTTCCACTGGAATCCATATTGCGGCGGAAATCTATACTCGTGCTCGCTGCGATTGTCTATGTATTGTAGTTCGTTCTCCTTGATCAACCATTTAAAGGTCTTGATATCAGTCACGGAATCACTAAGCTGAAACACCATGTGCAAGTAATTCCCAACAATGGCAAACTTGGAGAATATGGTATTGCGGTAGTATTTGTAAAGGTTTTCAAAATCGGTTTGAAAGATAGGATCCTCAATGATTTGAAGCTTTGTTCCGCTTTCGCGAAAGCGTAATGCATCACCAGCCTCACCATCACGATCAAACTCATAGACATTAAAAACGTCGCTCAACTTGATCTCTGTACGCAGGCCAAAGTGTACGTTGTACCCAAAGAGGCTGTAATTGCCAATGGTCACAATATCCCGAGCGATACAGTTGTTCTCTGTATTGACGCGATCATTTGCAATAAGCCGCGTCTCTAGCGAACCGAAGACTTTTTTACGCTCGTCATTGAGTGCTGCCAGACGCTGCTGCAAGTCATTTTTTTGCTTGAGCAAACGACTCTGGATGATCTCATAGGTTCCTGAGTCCAGTTGGGTGGTGTCTTTTAGTTCTTTATCTGCCATTGAAAGTAGAATAGTAGTAATTGATGGTTAATAGAGCCATAGAGGTTGATGAAACTCTTGTTCTAGTGGTAAATCATTCTGCTAGCGCTAGGGATAGCAGCGACATCCTTTTTGAGATCTCACAGGTTATTAAAACCTGTGAGATATTCAAAAGATTAAGCGGATAGCCCGACACTATTCTTTCTCAAGAAAGAATAGTGGAGCGTCCTAAAATCTACCTAGATATTCCCCAACTTTTTGTTGGATAACCCCATTCCTTTAGCAAGATTCATGAGGTTGGTCAACATGTTCTGGTCTTCATTATTGTCAACTCTAGCCTGTAGATCGATCAACAAATTAGCAATCGTCAGGTTCTTGATGTCTTCAGAACTGATGTCGTAACGGTCTGCAAAGTCCTTTACTTTATCGAGTAGATTTCCTTTTACATCGTCGCTTCCTAGAATGGCGTCTTTGACTTCAGATACGGTTTCAGAATGCTTGACCAGTCTGTCATAGCCTTTAGCCTTAGTGATCTGGCCTATGATTTGTTCAAAGAACATGGTCTCGCCACCTACAATGTCAATCTTAGCTGCTTTTAATGCATCTCCTATCACCTGCGCTTGTGCGTCTGCAATATCTTTCTGTATGTTGATTTGTGCCAGGTCTACTTGAAGCTCCTTATCCAGACGTAGTTTGAACTCTTCATGGTCCTTACCTACACCGTCCAGTTTCTTCATGGCATTTGCTTTCTCCTCAATACCAGCGGCATCTGCAAGGGCTTTTTCTTTGATTACTTCTGCCTCTGCGAGTCCATCTTGACGTTTTGCAGCAGCTTTGGCGGTAATTCCGCTTGCTTCGGCTTCTGCTTTTTTCTGGATGATGAGTGCATCTACAATTCCTTGACGCTCGCTAGCCTCTGCTTTTGCATGCATTACTTGTGCTTCAGAAAGACCTACAGTAGCTTCTTCTTTAGCTTGCGCCTCAGCAAGAATCTTACGGGCATCTGCCTCTTTTTCACTGGCTTCTTTGTGAGCTAGTGCTTCGATATTAATTTCTTCTGCTTTTTGAATAGCTGCTTGTTTAGAAGCCTCTGCAGCAATGGTGATTCTTATTAACTCGTCCTGCGCTTTGGCCTCTGCATTAGTGATAGCCACTTGTTTTGCACGATCTGCAGATTTGAAAGCCTCAATGTCTTTCATGTTTTCCTGCTCTTCTACCACTCCTTTTTCAAGAACTACTCGATCTCTAATAACATCCTGAATGTTCTTCTTCTCAACCTCAACTACCTTTTCTTTCTCAATTTGAGCTAGAGTAACCACTCTTTCACGTTCTGTGGCTTCTAGTAATCGGTCTTTTTCTACACGCTCAGTTTCTACAGCATCGGTACGTTGCTTGTTCTTTTCTGCCACGATAATCTGACGCTGCATGTTCTCTTCGGCAATTTTTACTTTTTCCTCAGTTGCTATACGAGCAGTTTCTGATTTGAGTCGTTCTTCTTCAGAGACTTTTAGGGTTTCTGCTTCCTCACGAGATTTTATGTTTGCAATCTCACGTTTTTGTTGCTCTTCTTTTTCTGCCAGTTGTTTGTCCAGTTCAAGGATGGCTTCACGCGCTTCTACATCTTGCTTGCGAATGGTTTTTTCTTCATCGCGTGTGATCAAGTTGGCCTTGATGTTTTGAGCTGCCGTTAATTCAGTAATCTTCTTGATACCTTCTGCATCCAGAATGTTGTCTTTTTTCAAGAATTCTACACTGGTTTGCTCTAAAAAGTCAATGGCACAGTCTTCTAGTGTGTAACCATTCAGGTCAGTTCCAATGATGTCTACAATCTCATCACGGAACTCGCGACGTGCTTCATAAAGGTCAATGAACTGGAATTTTTTCCCAACTGTTTTTAGTGCCTCAGAAAACTTGGCTTCAAAAAGATCTTCTAGCGTTTCAATGCGAGAAGCGCGTTGCACACCTATGGTTTGCGCCACTTTCTTGATGTACTCTACCTCATTGTTGACGCGTACAAAAAAGGCCACTTTAATATCGGCTCGCATGTTGTCCTTACATATCAAACCTTCCACGCCCATACGCTCAATCTGAATTTTCTTAACTGAAATATCCATGGTCTCCACACGGTGGAAAACCGGCACTACATACAATCCTTTGTCTGTAGCGACTTTTGTACCTCCAAAACCAGTACGCACCAGCGCCTGTCCTTGATGTACTTTTTTGTAAAACATCGCAATGATTGCGAAGTAAACGATGACTAGGAAAAGGAGAATTCCCAGTCCTGTTACAATAATTCCTAAAATTCCGTCCATAGTTGTTTTTTGGTTGTGCAGAAGGATTTCTGCGGTGGTTATTATTAATTGATTTTTTTAATTGTGAAATGTCGTCGACAAGCTCAGACTTACATTTTGATGGATTACGCTTTACTCACTAAAAAATAATTCTTATCGTCTGATTGCTTGATGATGAGCACGCTTTCGCGAAAGCGTAATTCTGATCCATCCAGGGACTTGACATAAATACTCATCGGGTTTCCATCGGCAAGCACTTCAGCATTGCCCAATTTGTCTCCAGAAATAGAGGACATCAAGATAGCGCTGCGGCCCAAAAAGTCCACTGCTTTGTCTCCATCTTTATTAAGATTTTTGAAAAAGGCCTTAAAAGGCGTGGTCACTACTTTAGTCACAAATAGCGCTGGAAGGATAGCTACCAGCACGATGATGAAACCAAAAATGTTGTCATAGCTTCCCGTAACGGCTGTGGTTAAAACGCTCATGAGCCACCATATGAAGATCCAAAAGGTAAAGGTGAACATGAACGGCAAACCCACAAAATTGAAGTAAATCAAGATGATTTGCCACCATTTGAGCTGGCGCGTGCGCTTATTGACGACATGCTCGCGATCTACCTCTGCATTGGCAACATCTTCAAAATCAAGGTTACCACCTTCAATGCTGTCAAAATCCATGTCCAGATCTGCATCTACATCGATGTCAACGTCTATATCCAGGTCAAGATCAATACCGCTAATCATGGTAAAAATCCAATAGATAATGAGGATGAGCAGCAGCACGGTAAGTGTGATGTTCACTTCAGAAAATAGTATGTTGAAATAGTTTTCCAATGGTTGGTTGTTAATGGTTAGAATTTTCCTGTCACTCTGAGCATTTCGATAAACTCAGCACAAGCTTGTTGAAATGCGACTGCACAAAGGCTTGTTGTTGCGTAACGACACTTATTAGACAGGCTTAGACTGACAACTTGCGCTGGCAATAGAAACCTACGCCTCATCCTTTTTAATGCCTAGTTGCTCTTTCAACTTGGCAAGATCATCTTCTACTTTGGCTTGTTTTGTATCTGCCGCAGCATCGATTTCATCATCTACACTTGTTTTAGAGCCAGCCATCTCGCTGTAGGCTTCGGCAAGCGCTTCGTCTTGTGCTACCTTTTCCTTCATGCGTTCCAGCATGCTTACCGTGCCAGTGCTGTCCAGTTCTGCCATTTGCTTGTTGACGTTTTTTGTAGCATCGCTCACTTTGACACGAGCCTTCAATGTTTTTAATTCATTTTCCCAGTTGGTGATGTTTGACTTGATCGTGTCAATGGTCGATTTTAATTGAGCCACGTTGTTTTCAAATTTCTCACTTTCTTTCTGGGCGCGTTCCACATTAAGCTGTGCTGCCTCTTTTTTGGCCAGTGCTTCTTTTGCAAGGCGATCTGCCTCTGCACTATCCATCTCGCCACTATGGGCTTTTTTAAGGATGATAATCGCTTTTTGTTCATAATCCTTTGCGGTAGCAGCATGCTCTTCCTTGTCATTTTTAGAGCGTATGGCGAGTGCCTTGACTTGTGCCATTGCCTCGACACTTTTGTTGAGGTCCTCTTTCATGTCAAGAATTCCTTGTTCGGTCATTTTGATGGGATCTTCCATGTTGTTGACTGCTGCGTTTGCTTCTGCCTGTCCTATTTTGAAAAGTCGTTTGAATATGTTCATGATGTTCGTTTTTAGTATTTTGAAAATTTAATAATCTGGTCAGAGTACTCACTTAAGAGCAAGCTTAACGAGTTAAGGGTGCCTTCAAGCTCATTCAGGTCGATGTTTTCTATTTGTAGGGTGTCTCTAAAGATGACTTTAGTTCCACTCTCGTCCAGGACAAAAGCGCCGTGAATGATGTCTCTGTTTTTTTGAAGCAGGCTTTTAAATACCTCTTCGTTTTTATTGTTGATCTTGAAAATGTACTGCTCCATAATTAGGATAGGTGGCGCGATACCTAGAATAAGGTTCTTGACGCCTACACTTTCTTTTTCAATGACAAGAATGCCGTCAGTCCGGTTTTCTCTGGTAATCTCAAAATTAAGTTCCTGTAAGAAATCCTTAATTGTATTAAAATAGTTGTCCATAGGCATTTTTATTACTGGTTTAATATTACGAAAAGCTCTTGCGAGATCACAGGAAAACCGTAAGGCATTCTTGAAGGTAAAGTAGAATAAGTGTGGTCATAGATGTAGTTTTAAGTTGGATAGATTTTTAAACTTTTACTATTTCGCTTTCGCGAAAGCGAACTATGCACTGGCCTATTGCATCGTTCTAGTTTGTTGATCGGTAACAGTCAAATCTGCACATTAATGTTCAAATAATTAGCAACATCCAATATATATTGCTAATATTGTTAGTGTAAATATATACAAAAAGTTTTAATTGCAAATAAAATTAGCAAAATAATGTCGTTTTTTGGTAAAAACATAAAAAAGATACGTGGTGTTAAGGGTTTGTCTCAACAGGCATTTGCCGATATGTTTGACTTAAAACGCGGTACTTTAGGCGCTTATGAAGAAGGTCGTAGTGAACCAAAGATTGAGACTATTATTACAATTGCTAATTATTTTAGCATTTCAATAGACGACATGTTAACTGCCGAATTAACGGTGAACCAATTATTACGATTTAATGATCAACTTACCGTTTCACCCGAAGAGCTGGAGCGTGAGAAGTTTGCTAGTGTGCCCTGCATCACGCCTAATAATGCTGGCGATTACCTAGAATACAGCCTGAATGAGCAATTTATGCAGGACATGCCGCAGCTCCAATTACCCATTAATCTAGATAAACGGTTTATAGCTTACACCGTTGACAGTCTGGAAATGACAAGCCGCGACGAGGGCTTGTTCCCTAAAGATATTGTGATTGCCGAGTTTGTTCCTTCTAATGTCGTTTCTAAACTTAATGCTGGCACCATGGTCCTGGTCGTGACAGCAGATCAATTTATTTTGCGTAGAATGTACCTTACCGGCAAGAAGTTGACCTTAAGGGCTGACCACAATAAGATTGAAGACATGACGCTGGAATTATCACAAGTCAAGCAAGTATGGCGCGCACGTTATGTCTTTTACCGTCGACTGCCTGAAATTGCTAATGATATATCGAGCAAAATGAATGCCCTTCAACAACAGATGGAGGAATTACGAAAGTTGACGAGTTAATTTATCCTTCTTTGGATAGATCGTCGTCATAAAATGCAATGGAAGTTCTAGTGCACTGGCCAGTTGCATCTGTATTCTCAATTTTGGAGCAGGCTTTACCGTCTGGTATGCAACCCTTTGAACTGGAACTTGAGGTGCATATAGTGTTGCCCGTATAATAGGCTGCTTTTTCAGAATTATAATCAATTGCTATGGTAGTAATCTTTCCATCTTCTCTGTACAATCTCAAAAACCTATTCCCGTCAATGTTTTCTATCTTGTAGGTATAGGAAACTAAATTGCCGTCATTACTCTCCATAATAAATTTAGTTGCGGCATTTAAAAGAGATGATTCCGTTACCGCCAGCTGAAAAGTCGAAGCGTCGCCAACACCTATTTTAGCCTCGGCAAAACGACTCATTTCTTCCAGCTCTGGAGTTTGTGCTATCGTGTCGCTATCCTGTTGCGTCTTGCATGCAGATACGCTGATGCATAAAGCTAGTGCATAGATCAATTTTAATTTCATAGCTCCTGAATTAGAGAAGCGTAAGATAGAATATTTTGTAATGCTGTTCTAAAAAGAAAGTAATTTCTCAAACTCTTCAAGACCCATCGCATCCTGCACGTTGTAGTTACCAATTTTGGTCCGGCGCAACGCGCTCAAGTGACCTCCATTATTTAAGGCCGCACCATAATCATTTGCCAGTGACCTAATGTAGGTTCCTTTACTACAGGCGATTCTAAAATCTACTTCGGGTAGTTCTATTTTAGTGAGTTCAAACGCAGAAACATGAACCGCACGAGTTGGAATCTCGGTTGTTTTTCCTTCTCGAGCCAGCTCGTACAATCTCTTTCCTTCTTGTTTTATAGCACTAAAAATGGGCGGTCGTTGCTGGATATCACCAGTGAATTGTTCGGTGGTTTGCTGGAGTAGATCTTCTGTTAAGTGGTCGGTAGAAAAGGTTTGATCAATCTCGGTTTCCAGATCATAACTAGGTGTGGTAGCTCCTAAAGTTATGGTTCCCGTATACTCTTTTTCTTGAGCTTGATAGGTGGTGATATTTTTGGTTTCCTTTCCTGTGCATATAATGAGCAAACCAGTCGCTAGTGGATCCAAGGTTCCAGCGTGACCGACCTTGATTTTCTTCAATCCGTAGCGCTGTTTGATCATCCAGCGCACTTTGTTGACCACTTGAAACGACGTCCAGTTTAAAGGCTTGTCAAATAGCAGGACTTTACCGGTGAGATAGGAATTATCAAGAACTTGGGAACTCAATACTTTAAATTTCTAATGAATAGTTGGGCTGCGGTTAGGCAGCTAGGCTTCCGGCGATGATGGCTATAATACCTACTGCAAAACAATAATAGGAGAAGTAGTGCAACTTAGCTTTCTTGACTAAAGAGATCATCCAGGTACACGCGATCAAACCAGTGATAAACGCCGCAATAAAGCCAAAAAGCAACGGCAAGCTGGCGCTGCTTTCATAATTGAGGTCGCCGCTCATCACGTCTTTGGCGATTTTACCCAAGATCAACGGCACCACCATCAAAAATGAAAATCGAGCTGCTTTGGTACGATCGTTTCCTAATAATACCGATGTAGAAATAGTGGCGCCACTACGTGAAACGCCTGGCAAAATAGCAATCGCTTGAGCCACACCTATAATAACAGCATCTTTCCAGGTCACAGCTTTGCCCGTGTTTTTTGCTCGGCCAGCGAGAAATAGTAACAAACCTGTTACGATCAGCATAAAGCCCACGAGCAACACGTTACCGCCAAAAAGCGACTCCAACTCTTCTTCAAACATCAACCCGACAAACACTGCTGGGATCATCGACAACACGATTTTTGCGGCAAACTGGGTTTCCTCATTCCACTGAAAGGAGAAAACACCTTTCAGCAATTCTAAAATGTCTTTTCTAAAAACCACAATCGTACTCAATGCCGTCGCAAAGTGGAGCACCACCGTAAACATCAAACTTTCTTCAGGAACCGAGTTATCGCCTAGAATGGCTTTGCCTAATTCTAAATGACCGCTGGAAGAAACCGGTAGGAATTCCGTTAATCCTTGAATGACTCCTAGGATCATCGCATCAATAGCCTCCATTATTTGTCAGGATCTAAAAGGATCGCATAAACTTGTATCCCAAACCCAATAATCACTAGCGCTGGCGCCAGTCGTATACGTCGCCAGTGAAAGATATCTGGATTGAAAACAGCAGGATCATCACTGCCACCACCTATCATGAGAATAAATCCTAGCGCGATTACGGCAAGACCTATGATCATCCACGTGTAGTTTTTCTTCTTAAACACAAATCCAAAAACCGGCTTGACATAATCAGGCTCGTTGCTTTGGACGGGTTCGTTCTTTTTGACTTTTTTACTCATAATGCTTTTTAAAATTTCGCTTTCGCGCCTGCCTGTCGGCAGACAGGAAAGCGATATACCCATATCAGACTTCAATAATAGGTCTATGCTCTATATTCTAGCAGCGTAGCGATCTATACTCCTTTAATAATACAACTGATCCGTTCTCAAATTCAAATACCTGGTCGTTGCAAAAAAGGTACTGATCAAACTGATCAACACACCAAAAACCAAAACGCCCACAAACAAAATCGCCAGCATTTTATAGTTCTGTAAAATTTCCAGTTCTGGCACATAACCATCCATCCAGTAGACCACGGCGCCCAGCGCTACCAGTGCCAGCAAGGCACCTATAATGCCCAATTTGATGCTGGTCAGGATAAAGGGTTTGCGTATAAAACCTTTGGTCGCACCTACCATTTGCATGGTTTTGATGGTGAAACGCTTGGCATAAATCGATAGCCTGATGGAACTGTTGATCAATAAAAATGCGATAAATATAAAGACACCGCTTACGATCAACATCCAGAACGAGATGCGCTTGACGTTCTCGTTAAGCAAAGAAACCAGCGGCTTATCATAACTCACTTCCTGCACAAAATCCTTAGCGGCAAGATCATCAGCGATTTGCTGGATCTGGCTATCGTCCACAAAACTAGCGTTCAAACGCACGTCGATGGAATTGGGAATAGGGTTAAAACCATCCAGTTTTGCCACAAAATCCTCGCCCAGATCTTCCATGGTTTGTTTGGCGCCTTCTTCACTACTTACAAAAACCGCACTTTTAGTATAGTCGGCCATTTGCAGGGATTTCTCCAGTTGTTGCATCTCTACATCCTTGGCGCTATCCTTAAAATAAATGGACATGGGCACCTGCTCACGGAAGTAATCTGCCAACTTCTGGCTATTCAGCAAGAAAAAGCCTTGCAGGCCCAACATAAAAAGTACCAAGAAAACACTGATCACGACCCAAAAATAGGAGCTGAACAAGCGGCGTTTTTGATAGGAAGAAGAGGATGCCATAAATCGCTGTTGCAATGAATTAAGAGAACAAAAATAACAAAGTTCCCGAACTGTCTGGGTTTACAACGCTATAAGTTTCCTACTTGTTGCAAAGGGATTATTTTTGCGCTTTACAAAACCACTCGCATGCTACTGTACGACCACAAGGAAATTGAGAAGAAATGGCAAAACTATTGGGCTCAAAACGGCACGTTCCACGCTCAAAACCACTCTGACAAGCCTAAATTCTATGCGCTGGATATGTTCCCATATCCCAGTGGCGCTGGACTGCACGTGGGTCATCCATTGGGTTACATTGCGAGTGACATCGTCTCCAGATACAAGCGCCACACAGGCTTCAATGTCCTGCATCCTATGGGTTATGACAGCTTTGGCTTGCCGGCAGAACAGTACGCGATACAGACCGGACAGCATCCAGCCATCACGACTAAGGAAAACATTGCGAGATACCGCGAGCAGATGGACCGCATCGGTTTTAGTTTTGACTGGTCGCGCGAGGTCAAGACCAGCGATCCCAGCTATTACAAATACACGCAAGAGATTTTTATCCTGTTGTTTGAGAGCTGGTACGATAACGACGCAAATAAAGCACGTCCTATAGAAGAATTGGTAGCTCGCTTTCGCGAAAGCGGAACAACCTCCATCAACGCTGCAACAGATGAAGATCTGAAACAATTCACAGCAGCAGATTGGAACTCGTACACCGATCAGGAACAACAGAAAATCCTACTGGATTATCGTCTGACATTCCTGGCTGATACCGAAGTGAACTGGTGTCCAGCGCTGGGAACGGTACTGGCCAATGATGAAATCGTCAACGGTGTGAGCGAGCGTGGCGGCCATCCTGTGGTGCGCAAGAAAATGCGCCAGTGGATGATGAGAATCAGCGCGTTTGCAGAGCGATTACTGAACGACCTAGAAGACCTCGACTGGAGTGAATCCATCAAAGAAATCCAACGCAACTGGATTGGAAAATCTATTGGTTCCATGGTTTCTTTCAAACTTGAAGGGAACTTTCCCCTTGGGGGAAATGCCGCAGGCAATGGGGCTAAAATTGATGTCTTTACGACACGTCCAGATACTATCTATGGAGTCACGTTTATGACGCTGGCACCAGAACATGAGCTGGTCGACATCATCACAACACCAGAACAAAAAGAAGCGGTCGAGGCCTACAAAAAAGCCACCGCAGCGCGATCAGAGCGCGAGCGCATGGCAGATGTGAAGACGATTTCTGGTGTGTTTACGGGTGCTTATGCCACGCATCCTTTAAGTGGTGAAAAAATTCCTGTGTGGATAGGTGATTATGTTTTGGCGGGTTATGGAACAGGCGCCGTGATGGCCGTACCATGCGGCGATGAGCGCGATCATGCGTTTGCCAATTTCTTTGCGGGTCAAAAAGGGATGCCTGAAATCAAAAACATTTTCAAAGAGGTAGATGTAAGTGAGGAAGCCTATGCGGCTAAGGACGACACAAAACTCACCAATAGCGATTTCCTCAACGGGATGAGTTACGCCTCTGGTGCGATGGCAGCTGCTATCGACAAATTGGAAGAAGTAGGTGCTGGAAAAGGCAAAACCAATTACCGTTTGCGAGATGCGGTGTTCTCCAGACAACGTTATTGGGGCGAGCCGTTCCCAGTATATTATAAGGACGGTTTACCACAAATGATCGATCGCAAGCATCTGCCACTGGAATTGCCAGAAGTTGACGAATACCTACCTACTGAAGATGGCGCACCGCCACTAGGTCGTGCGACCACATGGAGCTGGTGTACCAAAGAAAACAAAGTGGTTTCCAATGATGATAATCGCGATTGTGTGTATCCATTAGAGTTGAACACCATGCCAGGTTGGGCAGGAAGTTCTTGGTACATGTTTAGATACATGGATGCCAACAACGAGAACGAAATGTTCTCTAAAGAAGCGCAGGAATACTGGCAAAACGTCGATCTATACATAGGCGGTAGCGAGCACGCTACGGGCCACTTATTATATAGTAGGTTTTGGGTGAAGTTGCTGCACGATTTGGGCAAAGTCACCGTCAACGAGCCGTTCCAAAAGATGATCAATCAAGGAATGATACTTGGGGAAGGCGCCTTCATTTACCGTTTGAATCCTTATTATGTAAGCGATAATCAGCAGTATCTTATCGGTATGAAGAGTGCCATATTTATAAGCGATTACGTGTTTTCATTGTGGGAAAAAGAACAATCAGCCGATGATCTCAAAGACAATGGTAATATTGATGAAATTCTAAAGTATCATATTTCAGAAAACGCCCAGCACTTACCTAAACAACCTGAATTTACGATATCAAAAATTAGAATAGACATTTCCTTAGTTCAAGAAAATAGGATGGATATAAATAATTTTAGAGATTACTATTCTAATAAAGGATATCGTGAGGCTACGTTTTTGGATTACGTTGACGGTAAGCTCCAACCTTTATTTAAAGAGTCTAAGTGGCAAGTTAATCGTGAGGTTGAAAAAATGTCCAAGTCTAAATACAACGTCGTTAATCCGGACGACATCTGTGATCAATATGGCGCAGATACTTTGCGTTTGTACGAGATGTTTTTAGGTCCGCTAGAGCAGGCCAAACCATGGAACACCGCAGGAATTACTGGCGTTTACGGCTTTATGAAAAAACTGTGGAAACTCTATCATGACGAGAATGGATTCAATGTTTCTGACGAGAAAGCCTCGCCAGACAGCATGAAAACCCTGCATAAGACCATCAAGAAAACCCGTGAGGATATTGAGAACTTCTCATTCAACACCAGCGTGAGTAGCTTTATGATTGCAGTGAACGAATTGACCGCTCAAAAATGCAACCACCGCGAGGTGCTGGAACCACTGGCGATTCTGGTATCACCGTACGCACCACACATTGCCGAGGAATTATGGTCATTGTTGGGACACAACGAATCCATCAGCGAGGCGCCGTTCCCGGTTTTTGAGGAGAAATATTTGGTCGAGAGCAGCAAGACCTATCCTATTTCGTTTAACGGCAAGATGAAATTCACACTGGACCTACCGGTTGACATTTCTAAAGACGATCTAGAAAAAATGGTATTGGAAAACGAAAAAGTCCAAGAGCAGCTGGAAGGAAAAGTGGTACGCAAGACCATCATTGTTCCCGGTAAGATTGTGAATTTTGTGGTGGGATAATACATAGGACTAAAACCATGTCTCGACACTTCGACAAGCTCACCGCAACGCTATCGCTCGACAATGGTTTAAGACTATTGTAGTTTCGCACAATGTAAGCCGCTTCGAGCGAGAGTCGAGAAGGAGCGATTTTCTTGTTATGAAGATTGTGCAAGAACCATGTCTCGACACTTCGACAAGCTCACCGCAACGCCATCGCTCGAAACTGGTTCAGGAGCATTGTTGTCTCACCGTTTGAAAGCATCTCAGAGTCAATTAACGAACTGTCACGCTGAATTTATTTCAGCGTCTTGTGGATCTTGGGTGTAAAACGTCATGGGAACTATAACCTAAAAGATCCTGAGAACGAGTTCAGGATGACAGGTGGTGACTGGGATTGTGCATGAACCATGTCTTGACACTTCGACAAGCTCACCGCAACGCTATCGCTCGACACTGGTTTCATGATCATTGCAATGTTGACGTTCGATATAATTTACAGGCATTAGTTTCACACTCTGTAAGCCGCTTCGAGCGGCAGTCGAGAAGGAGCGATTTCAAAACGTCATTCTTGTCACTTGCAAATAAGCTTGTTCATTCCTCGCTTTCGCGAAAGCGAAAACATCTTTTAACAAGACCTTTGAAAGGCTGTTAATTGCTTTGCTACAAAGTGGTTGTAGGGTATCTTTGCAAACCCTTAAAAACGACACTTTTGAGTGAGGCACAAGCCATAGCGAAATCTCCCGGAATGCTGGCAAACTATGTGGAAATCACAAAGCCACGCTTGTCTATAGTCGTGGTGTTTTCTTCCATTGCCGGATACTTTTTAGGCGCCGTGACCTATGACTGGTTGACGATTGTCCTGCTTTGTATAGGTGGCTACTTTCTAGTGGGGTCTTCAAACGTGTTTAATCAAATCATTGAGCGTGATCGAGATGCGCTCATGAAACGCACCATGAACCGACCTATTCCCACGGGTCGTATTGCTGTGAATCATGCCTGGATATTTGGGTTGACCATGGCGCTTACGGGTGTTTACTTATTGTATTTGATCAATTGGCCTACAGCATTTTTTGGTGCGCTGAGCATCATTCTTTATGCTGCGGTTTACACGCCGCTGAAGACGAGAACACCGCTTTGTGTCTTTGTGGGTGCATTTCCTGGTGCGATTCCCTACATGCTGGGTTGGGTGGCTGCGAGCGGCAGCTTCGGCATAGAGCCTGGAACCTTGTTTATGTTGCAGTTTTTCTGGCAATTTCCGCACTTCTGGGCGATAGGATGGATGCTTGAGAGCGACTACAAAGCAGGTGGTTTCAAGATGTTGCCTACTGGCGGTGCAGACCGTGGAACGGCGATACAAATTATTTTGTATACCATCTGGACCATCGCGGTATCGTTGATACCAGCCTTTGGTGTGACCGGTTCTTTATATATGACGATATGGAGTGCAGCGATCATTTTGTTGCTGGGACTTTGGTTTCTATACTATTCGGTCAAATTGTTTAGAGAACGAACCAATGTGGTCGCGCGCAAGCTGATGCTGGTGAGTGTGAGCTATATAACTTTAATACAGATCATCTACGTAGTAGATAAATTTTTAAGATAATGACAGACGTAACGGAATTACCCATTGAGCAAAAGTTAGCTCGATCCAAAAAACAGATGATGTGGTTTGCCATAGCAAGTCTTGTTATGATGTTTGCAGGATTGACCAGTGCTTATGTGGTAAGTAGTAGTAGAAGAGACTGGGTTGATATTGATATGCCGTCGGAGTTCTTCTATAGTACAGGTGTGATTTTATTAAGTAGCTTGACGCTATGGCTGGCTAAAAGCCTCATTAAAAAGGATAATAAAAGTGCTGCGATGATTTTTACCGTCGTGACTTTTGTCCTGGGAACCACATTTGTGGTCATGCAGTTCATGGGATTCAATTCCATCATTGAGATGGGTTACCGCTTTACAGGCGCGGCAAGTAATGTGAACGCGTCTTTTATCTATGTGATTGTGGTCGCGCACTTGGCACACATTGTAGCTGGATTGATATGCTTACTGGTGATGACTATCCAGACCATAAGAGGTAAATATACCAGTGAGAGCTTGTTAGGTTTTGAGTTGGGGTCCATGTTTTGGCATTTTGTAGATGTACTTTGGATCTATTTACTATTGTTTTTAGTTTTTGCTAAAGATATTTTTTAGACCTATTTTTGCCACTTATTACAACTAATCTGAAGATATGGAAACGACAGTAGCTGCTACTGGTACAGAAGGCCAAAAATGGGGTGGCGGCACACGACCACTCAACGCGAGTTATGGAAAGATGATGATGTGGTTCTTCATCCTGTCTGATGCACTTACCTTTTCTGGATTTCTTGCCGCATATGGTTTTTCCAGATTTAAGTTTATCGAGGAATGGCCTATCGCAGATGAGGTATTCAACCACTTCCCGTTTATGCATGGTGTAGACGCACCTATGTTCTATGTAGCATTGATGACGTTTATCCTTATCGGTTCGTCTGTAACTATGGTACTTGCCGTAGATGCTGGACACCACATGAATCGTAAGAAGGTGGCCTTCTATTTATTATTGACCGTTATAGGTGGTTTGATATTCGTTGGTTCACAAGCTTGGGAATGGAAAAACTTCATCGCTGGTGAGTACGGTGCAGTAAAAACAAAAGGAGGAAAAATTCTTCAGTTTGTTGACGCTCAAGGCGAAAGAGTAGCACTCGAAGAGTTCGTAAGTGTTGGACCTAGAGAAGTGACACCTTATGGTGATAGTGAAGGAATCTGGTATCAATCCTCTGGCGCAGAAAATGCGACATATACACTTGCAGAAGTTCAACAAGGATTTGCCGCTCGTCCAGATCTATTGATCCGCACGCAGCAAATCATTGTAAACGAAGAAACTGGAGCATCAGAAAAAACCATTTTGTCTAGAGAAGAATCTCAATTCAAACTAGAGAATCAAGCCGTAAGCGTTGTTGAAGGTGCTAATTTGACTGAAAACGAATACGGTGCGCCGTTGTTTGCAGATTTCTTCTTCTTTATCACAGGATTTCACGGTTTCCACGTTTTCTCTGGAGTTATATTCAACCTCATTATTTTCTTCAATGTTTTGTTGGGAACCTATGAGCGCAGAGGTAGCTATGAGATGGTAGAAAAGGTCGGTTTGTACTGGCACTTTGTAGACCTCGTATGGGTATTTGTATTTACATTCTTCTACCTCGTTTAATTTTTTAAGATATCAAGATGGCAGATCACGCATCACACGCAGAACATAACGAACATAAACTGGCAATCTTTAGAGGTAGATTGAAGTTTAAGAATAACGTGCAGAAAATTTGGGGAGTCCTGATTTTTCTTTCCATTGTGACCACGGTAGAAGTAGCTTTAGGGTATATCAAACCTGACTTTTTGAACGGTCAATTTTTAGCTTTGAAATATTTGAACTGGATATTTATCATCCTGACTTTAGTAAAAGCCTATTACATCACTTGGGACTTTATGCACATGAGAGATGAGGTAAGCGGCTTGCGTCGTGCCGTTGTCTGGACAGGAGTATTCCTAATCATTTATTTGATAGCGATCCTACTGGTAGAAGGTGATTACATATATGAAGTTTATAAGAACGCCGCTGTAAGTTTTGACTTCTAGGCGATACTAATTACAAACATATAAAGGACGGTTTTTCCGTCCTTTTTTATACCACAACATGTCAGCAAAAAAGGACACTTACGATATCAAGAAAACGAATCCGTTTGCCAAGTATTTTGTCTTGGTGGTATTGTTTGCGCTACCATTGGTAGCCTACTTATTCTTTTTGGGAGGAAAGCATCATTTTGATACACTTCCCGTAATGAATGAATCCGTTGGTTCATTAGAGAGTTTTAGAACCTTACAAGGTGATAGAGTCCAGCTTCAAGATAGTGTTAGTGTCATCACGTTATTAGGAAGTAATCCTTATACGAGGTTGGGATACGTTTCGAATATTAATGAGAAGATCTATAAGGAGTTTCACGAGTTTGACACCTTTCAAATGATTTCTATCATACCACAAGCTGGTGTTGCAGATATTGAAGAGATGCGTTCCCAGATGCGTGGCACTACAGACATTGAAGACTGGCATTTTGTAACGGCAACGGACCAACAAATCAAGGACTTTTATGCATCCTTAGATTCAGGACTCGATCTTAACGAAGATCTTTCATCCAACTACGCCTTTATCTTTGATAAAAATGGCGCATTGCGCGGTCGCGAGGCAGATGACGAAGATCCAGCACTTTACGGATATAACACAGAAAGCATCGCAGCATTACAAAAAACAATGATCGATGATATGCGAGTGCTGCTGGCAGAATATAGATTTGCCTTCAAGAAAAACCGCGACGATCAAATAAAGGACGATGAGTAAAGAAAACAACACGCCTTATTATATAGGACTTGGGATCATTATTTTGATCTTCGGTTATTTTGCTGTTACCAATATTATAGATTACGTCCAGAAGGATAAAGTCGTGGACAGCAACCGCAGCGAGGACCGTGATCCAGTGGCAGACAAATTTTTATACAAGTTCAATAAGGTTCCAGACTTTGAATTTGTCAATCAAAATGGCGACACCATCACTAATGAAACTCTTTTAGGTAAAGTATATATCGTAGATTTTTTCTTCACTACTTGTCCTACTATATGCACTCCTATGAGTCGCAATCTATCGATCGTTACAGAGAAACTCGCCAAATACGATGATTATAGATCAGTTTCTATAAGTATAGATCCAGAAAACGATACTCCAGCAGTTTTGAAAGAGTACGCCGCGCGCTACAATGCTAATGATTCCATCTGGCATTTTTTGACAGGAGATAAAGCAGCGACCTATCAGCTTGCGCGAGAAGGATTCAGCTCCTTTGTTGGGGAAAGCGACGATCCAGCCATACGTTTTGAGCACAGCGGTAACTTTGCACTTGTAGATCAGGAAGGTTATATAAGATCCCGTAAGGATGCCTTTGGGAATTGGATCAAAGTATATAGTGGCATTGAAGAAAATGGCTTTCCTGCCATGATCAAGGAGATTACAGAAGACGCAGAAACCCTTTTGAATAAATAATCATGTTAGAAAAACGTGGCCCAGCGATCATTATCGCAATTTCAATTATCGTACCGCTAGTCGTGGTAGTGCTCATGTTCATGCCAGAGCGTTACAACTTTCTAGGAGTAGAATCTGGACTTTTTCCATTGTTCCACGCCATTTTAAATGGTAGTACTGCTTTATTGCTTATCACAGGTTTGACCCTAATCAAATCAGGCAATCGCAAGGCGCACCGTGCTGTAATGACAACAGCATTTGTATTGAGCGCGATTTTTCTCGTGAGCTATGTCATCTCAAAAATAAGCAATGAACCTGTTGCCTATCCAGAAGATGCACCGTTGCGCATGGTGTATCTGTTTATCTTGATCACGCACATTGTGCTATCTGGTATCATCTTGCCACTCGTATTATATACCATGTATTTTGCATGGAATAAGCGATTTGAACGACACAAGAAAATAGCACGTTGGACCTTTCCTATTTGGCTATACATTGCCATCACCGGTGTTTTGGTTTACGTGTTCATGCAACCTTATTATTAAATACCTTGAAAAAGCTCGTTACTCTTATTGTAGTTCTTCTTTTTTCCGCTTTCGCGAAAGCGCAATGTGCCATGTGCCGTGCCGTTATTGAAAGTGGCGGTAGCACTGCCGAAGCTGAAGGATTAAACAATGGAATCACCTATCTCATGATTTTCCCATACCTACTGGTAGGCGGAATTATTTACATGATCTATCGCAGTACCACACGCAAAAAGGTGAATTAACGCATATTTAACAAGCATTATGTAACTATTGGATTTTATTGGAGTCTATATAGGTGCACTTTTGTGCGCTGAAATATTTGCCCATGATTGAAATCAAAGACCTCCATAAGTCCTACAAAACAGGTAGTAACTCGCTACACGTACTCAAGGGAATCAATTTTAGCGTTAAAGAAGGTGAGTTGGTCTCCATCATGGGATCTTCAGGATCTGGTAAGTCAACACTGTTGAATATTCTGGGAATGCTGGATGAGGCAGATGAAGGCAGCTACACTCTGGACGGGACACCCATTAAAAACCTTAATGAAAAGATCGCAGCGCGTTACCGCAACAAATTCTTGGGCTTCATATTCCAATCTTTTAATTTGATTGGCTACAAAAATGCAATCGATAACGTTGCTTTGCCGCTGTATTACCAAAAGATCTCTCGTAAAGAACGAGAAGAAAAGGCCATGCATTATCTGGAAAAAGTAGGCCTTGCAGAATGGGCAGACCATCTTCCCAACCAACTTTCTGGTGGACAAAAGCAACGTGTTGCCATCGCCCGAGCACTGGCGAGTGACCCCAAAGTACTACTGGCAGATGAACCTACGGGTGCCCTTGATACCAAAACCTCTTATGAAGTCATGGATTTGATCCAAGGAATCAATGAAGAAGGTCGCACGATTCTAGTCGTTACCCACGAGCCTGATATTGCACAAATGACAAAGCGCATCGTGAACCTTAAAGACGGTCGCATCATTGACGACACTATGGTGGATCAAGTAAAAGCCTTGGCTCATGTTTAGTATAGAAAGCTGGCAAGAAATTTTTGAAACCATACGCAAGAACAAACTACGCACGTTTCTCACGGCGTTTTCTGTGTTTTTGGGAATCTTTATTCTAGTCATTCTCATGGGATTCTCCAATGGCATTGAGAATGGTGTGAAGTCAGAATTTGAGAGCGATGCCACCAATAGAATATCCATACGTACGGGAACCACAACTAAAAGTTATAACGGTCTCAATCCAGGTAGGAATCTGCAGTTGCGTAACGGCGATTATGATAATTTAAGCCAGCGGTATGAAGACCAGATCGAATATAAAACGGGAACCTACTCCACTTGGGGTGGCCAGGTAAATTACAAGCAGCAGCAAGGCAATTATCGTATTGAAGGTGCCAATGCCGACCAGCAATTCATAGAAAACCAATCCATGGTCGTCGGTCGTTTTCTCAATCAAACGGATCTTGAAGAAAAGAAAAAGGTTGCCGTCATCGGTAACCAGATGAAACTGGATTTGTTCAAAGATGAAGATCCCATCAACAAAACCATTTTACTGAATAACAACATCAACTTTAGAGTGGTAGGTGTTTATACAGATCCAGGCGGCAATCGAGAAGAGTCTAGATTGTTTATTCCTTTGACCACTGCACAGCAAGTATTTAATGCTGGAGATAACATACGCAGTATTGCCTATACGGTAAAAATGAGTGATAATTTTGATGAGGCTGTGGATTTAAGTATGGCAATGTCACAGTCCATTGATCAGGATTTAAGAAGTAGATTCTCCGTCGCACCAGACGACCGCTCTGCAGTACGTGTGGACAATACTCTAGAGCAGGCACAAAAAATCTACGGACTTATCGATACCATTAGAGCCGTGTTCTGGTTCATAGGAATTGGAACCATCATCGCTGGTATTGTAGGCGTTAGTAACATCATGCTGATTATTGTAAAAGAACGAACCAAGGAAATAGGGATACGCAAGGCTTTGGGAGCACTGCCTTCTGCGATCACAGGAATGATTCTTCAAGAAGCCATTTTTATCACGGCTATCGCAGGATTCATTGGATTGTTTGCCGGTGTTCTTGCCATGGAAGCTATTGGTCCTTTAGTAGAAACCGATTTTCTTAAGTATCCTAAAGCAGACCTCAAGACCTCGCTTACTACGGTGATCATTTTGATCATAGCTGGAGCGATCGCAGGATACATTCCAGCCCGCAGAGCGGCAAACATCAAACCAATTGAAGCTTTAAGAGACGAATAATATGTTTAGCAAGGACCGATGGAATGAAATATTAGAAGCGCTCAACGCAAATAGGTTCAGGACCTTTTTGACGGCATTTGGTGTATTTTGGGGTATTCTCATTTTGGTGTTATTGCTGGCCATGACTAATGGTCTTAAGACGGGTGTTAGTAAAGATTTCGGTGATTTTGCCACCAACTCCATGTTCATGTGGGCTCAAAGAACTTCCATGCCCTATAAAGGTTTTGAGAAAGGACGTCGTTTTGATTTGAAAGTAGGCGATGTAGATGTGCTCAAACGCAAATTTCCAGAACTTAAATACGTCTCTCCTAGATTTAGATTAGGTGGATATCGTGGTTCTAATAATGTTACTCGTAATGAGAAAACTGGAGCTTTTGAGATCAGCGGTGACTACCCAGAATTTATCAATCAGCAACCTATGGATATCATTAAGGGTAGATTCATTAGTTACTCAGATATCGATAATAATTTAAAGTCTGCAGTGATAGGTGTAGATGTAGTAAAGACTTTATACGATGTAGGTGTAGATCCTATAGATACGTACATCTCCATCAATGGTGTCAATTTTAAAGTGGTAGGCGTGTTTCAAAACCCTAACAGTTCAGGAGACTCTGAAGAAGAGGCTAATACCATTTATCTACCATTTACCACATTCGCAAAATCCTTTAATTCTGGAGACAATGTTGGATTCATGGCGATTACCGCTTATGATGACTA
Organism: Nonlabens sp. YIK11; assembly: GCF_001413925.1. Classification (NCBI taxonomy): domain Bacteria; kingdom Pseudomonadati; phylum Bacteroidota; class Flavobacteriia; order Flavobacteriales; family Flavobacteriaceae; genus Nonlabens; species Nonlabens sp. YIK11. The sequence continues at coordinate 412,378 of NZ_LBMJ01000001.1, read as the reverse complement.
TAATATTACAGAGCTCAAACCACAAATACTGGCTACCATCAAAGAACAGCGCAGTGTGCATCCTAACGATGAGCGTGCCCTAGGAAACTATGATATCGCTGAGCAGTTTGCCAAAGTCAACGGCCTGTTCAATATTCTATCGTTTGTTGGCTTTTTCGTTGGCGGATTAATCTTGATTTCAGGAGGAATAGGAATCAGCAATATTATGTTGATTGTCGTTAAGGAAAGAACTAATGAAATAGGTGTACGTCGAGCGTTGGGAGCAACACCTTGGGATATCAAGGCACAGATCCTGCAGGAAAGTGTTGTTCTAACCTTAGCTGCTGGTTTTGCAGGAATTGCTTTTTCTGCTGGAGTCATTTGGATCATGAATTTCATCCTGGATCAGAATGGTCCTGTGGAGAATTTTGCCAACCCAACCGTAAATATCAATGTCATTTTCATCGCCTTGGCCATTTTGGTAATCGCTGGTTTGCTAGCTGGATTCATACCAGCATCTAGAGCGACACAAATGAAGCCAGTGGACGCATTAAGAACAGAATAAATAAACAAAAAGAATAAACTCAACTAGAAATGAAACGTAAAGGAACCATCATACTACTGTCCGTTATCGTGCTCTCAGTCATCGCTGGAATATGGTACATCGTCGTTAAAGACCTGGAAGATCCTGTAGAATATGCTACAGAAATGCCAGAACAAAGAACGATTGTAAAAGAGACGGTTGCCACAGGAAGCATTGTTCCTAAGGAAGAAGTCAACATTAAACCCAACATTTCTGGAGTTATTGAGACGATCCACGTAGAAGCTGGTGAATATGTCGAGGCTGGAGACCTTATTGCAGATATTAAAGTGGTACCTAATGTAAGTTCTTTGACCAGTGCTAAAAACAGCATTGCCTCTCAAAGAAATGCTGTGGAAACAGCAAAACTGGCATTTGACAATCAGACCGCGATCTATAACAGACAAAAGGAACTTTTTAATAAAGGAGTGATTTCTGCAAACGATTTTGACATTGCCCAAAACAACTACAACAATGCTAGACAACGCTATGATCAGGAAAAGGTAGCTTTGACTGGCGCTAGCCAAAACTATGACATCATACGTACGGGTACCACCGCAGGATTAGGAGAATATGCCAATACCAATGTGAGAGCCACAGTATCTGGAATGGTCCTAGACGTACCAGTTAAAGTTGGTAACCAGGTCATAGAAGCAAACAACTTCAATGAAGGTACAGCGATTGCACTTATTGCAGACGTTAATAAAATGATCTTTGAAGGAAAAGTTGACGAGTCTGAAGTAGGTAAAATCAAAGAAGGATTACCACTGGAAATTACCGTTGGTGCCTATGACAATAAAAAATTTGATGCCGTACTGGATTACATCGCTCCTAAAGGTGTTGCAGAAAACGGCGCCATACAATTTGCCATAAAAGGAACATTAAAGCAAAGCGAAGATAATTCCTTTGTACGTGCAGGCTTAAGCGCAAATGCTAGCATCATTCTGGATAAGGCAGAAGATGTTCTCGCGATCAAAGAAGCTTTGGTACAATACGACCCAACTACCAAAAAGCCATTTGTAGAAGTAGCCGTTGGAGATCAGGAATTTGAAAAGAGAGATATAGAGTTGGGATTGAGTAACGGTATTTATGTAGAAATCAAAAGTGGTATTACCAGCAACGATCGTATCAAAGTCTGGAACGCCTTGAAACCAGCGGCAACAGCAACTAATTACGGCGGTTAGAAAAATCTTGTAACAAATACCAATTAAGAACTACCTATAGACATTACCAGATTATGAAGAACTTAATTATTTGCATGGCAGTTTTTGGTTGTTTCGCTTTCGCGAAAGCGCAAACCCCAACAGCCTCTACTAACAATAAGCAATGGACCTTGAGCGAGTGTGTGCAATACGCACTGGAAAACAACATATCCATCAAGCAAAGCCAGCTGGACATAGAATCTGCAGATGCCGATAGACTAAACGCCTTTGGAAACTTTTTGCCTACAGCAAATGCATCTGGTGGTGTTTCAGAAAACACGGGTCTTAGTTTTAACCCGGTAACAAACAATGCTCAAACCACCACGTTCCTATCGGTGACTGGTAGAATCAACATAGGTTATACGCTATTTGATGGTTTGAGAAATGTGAGACAGCTACAACAAGCTAAAATCGCTCAGATCGCTAGCCTGTACAGGCTGGACAAAATGAAGGATGATATATCCTTATTTGTGGCAAATAGTTATTTGGAAATTCTTACGAACAAGGCAAACCTAGAAGTACTTCAATCTCAAAATCAAGTTACCCTAGATCAAATCGAGCGCACACAAGAATTAGTGGATGCTGGACAATTGCCTAAAGGTGACCTTCTTGAGATCCAAGCGACCAACGCATCAGAGCAGCAGCAAATTATCAATGCCCAAAATGCCGTGACCATTAGTAAGATAAGCCTGGCGCAATTACTTCTTATAAAGGACTACGAGACTTTTGACATTGCGGACGAGGATTATGAAATTATTGATGAAAGCATTGCCAGTAAACCTGTAAGCGAAATTATCGCTGGAGCAGAAAGTAATCGCTCTGAAGTTAAAATCGCCGAGAAGGAAGTAGAGCTGGCAGAAAAGTCCTTACAAATCGCTAAAGGTGCTTATTATCCTAGTTTAAGTGCATTTTTTGGCTACGATACAAGATACACGGACGCAACATCTTTTACGCAAACCGTAGATCCAGACAATCCTGTTTCTATAGAACAGATAGGTGTGGTTCAAGAAACTGGACAAGCCGTGGTTGGTGAATTTCCCAACACCATAGCCACCTTACGTGGTGCTGATCCATTTATTGACCAGTTGTATCAAAACGATGGTATCGCTTATGGATTCCAATTAAGCATTCCCATATTCAATGGTTTCAGTGTTCGTAGCAACGTGCAGCGCAACCAAGTAAACCTTAAAAGAACTGAATATCAATTAGAGCAAGCAAAGCTGGATCTTGAGAGTAACGTTTATCAAGCCTATGTAGATGTGAAAGGTGCACGCGAGTCCTATGAAGCAGCAAAAAAGGCAGTAGAATCTCAAGAACTGGCTTACAACTATGCGACAGAACGATACGATGTTGGGTTGACCAATGCTTTTGATTTCAGCCAGAGTAAGTTGAGATATGACAATTCAAAAATCAATCTGAATCAAGCCAAATTCAATTACTTATTCAGACTTAAAGTGCTTGAATTGTTCTTTGGTATTGAACCAACAGATTTAAAACTATAGAAGATGAATAGAAAATTACTAATAGCATTAATTATTGTTGGAGTACTGGTAATCGGGTTTGGTGCGCTTAAGGTTTTAGGTGTCATAGGATCTTCAGATGAAGGTACTAAGGTGGAGACCATGATCGTTGAGAAAATGGACGTTACTGAAACCGTTAGCGCTACTGGTAAAATCAAACCAGAAATTGAGGTGAGTATATCACCTGAAGTTCCTGGAGAAATCATTCAGCTAAATGTAAAGGAAGGCGAGGCTGTAGAAAAAGGTCAGTTGCTAGTTATGATCAACCCTGATTTGTTGGAGTCTAGTGTTAACAGATCCAGAGCAGGTCTTTCCAATTCCAGATCCAACTATGCACAAGCTCAGGCCAGTCTTACAGAAGCTAAAGCCAATTTTGAGCGCAGCTCAAAATTGTTTAAGAAAGGAGTCATATCGCAATCAGATTACGATACTGCGCTGGCTAATTACGATCGTGCTCAGGCAGCAGAACGGTCGGCCTACTTTAGTGTTCAAAGTGCGGCAGCAACAGTAAATGAAGCTGCAGATAACTTGGGACGTACCAGTATTTATGCACCTATGACAGGTACCGTCTCTCTCCTTGCCGTTGAATTGGGTGAAAGAGTAGTGGGAACCCAGCAAATGGCTGGTACAGAATTGTTGCGGGTAGCAGATCTTTCGCAGATGGAAGTTGAGGTAGATGTCAATGAAAATGACATTGTAAAGATCAATGTAGGCGACAAAGCCATTGTGGAAGTTGACGCGTACCTTAAAAAGGAATTTGAGGGTCAAGTAACTGAGATAGCTAATACGGCTACTGGAACACTTACCGCAGATCAAGTGACGAACTTTAAAGTTAAAATTAGAATCCTTTCTGAATCCTATAAAGATCTCACCGAAGGAAAACCAGACAACTATAGTCCGTTCAAACCTGGAATGACTGCTACTGTAGATATCATTACAAAAGAACGCAAAGATGCTATTGCCGTGCCTATAAGCGCGATTGTAGTAAAAAATGACACCACAAGCTCCTACAAAAAACCAGAAGTCACATCGAACACTGAAAAGTTTGAATGTGTCTTTGTTGAGGAAAATGGTAAGGCAAAATTGAAAGTGGTCAAAACAGGCATTCAAGATGATAAAAACATTGTCATCACTTCTGGTTTGGAGCCTGGTGAAACGGTGATCACAGGTCCTTATAGAACGGTTACAGATGTTCTCAAAAGCGGAACCAAAGTAAATGCCAAGTCTACGCCAGATAAAAAACCAGCTGACATTGAATAATCATTTGGTATGCCTTTGATTCTTTGCTTGGAAACCTCTTCTACCAATTGCTCTGTTGCATTAGCAACCGATCAAGGTGGTTTTGAAAATAATTTAGGCGTGATGAACTGCTTGGATCTTAGTGAAGATCAAAGCGACTCTTACAGCCATGGAGAACGACTTCACGTTTTTATTGACGAGATACTCAAAAGGAATGCGTTATCAACCACAGACCTTGATGCCATAGCTGTAAGTAAAGGTCCTGGTTCTTACACGGGTTTGCGAATAGGAGTAGCAAGTGCTAAAGGCTTATGCTTTGCATTAGACATACCATTAATCGCCATCGATACATTGGAGTCACTTGCCTTGCAAGTTCCTAAACCATCTAATTATGTGATCCCGATGTTAGACGCTCGTCGCATGGAGGTTTATACCAGTGTTTTTCAAAACAATAAAAAGATCAAGGAAACAACAGCTACCATCTTGGAACCAACCACATTCCAGCAAACTTTAAATAGAAGTAACGTTACTGTCATAGGTTCTGGAGCCTTGAAGTTTAAAGAACTCAATAAGGATAATAAGAATACTTATGTTGATGCTTTACCTACTGCCTTAACTATGTGTGATCTTGCCATGGTAGCCTATAAAAAAAGCGATGTCGCAGAAGACATCGCTTATTTTGAACCCTTTTACTTGAAGGAGTTTAAATCAAATTAATTGTTTTGAGGTAAATTTTGAATTTACTTTTTTATTCAAAAACCTTATTATGTATAACTTGAGATCATTACTCAGTGATACGCATAATTGGTTGAGACCAAATAATTACCCGTTTGTCGCCACAACTCTATTGATTTTACCTGGAATCATTTCTTTCAACATCGTTTCGATTCCATTTTTTAAGGTCATGGTTGAACTGGGACAGCCGCTACAAGCTCCTTGAAGTATCACGTTTACCTCTTGGGAGTTTTCATCATAGCTTTCAAAGGCTATGTTACCACCATCGCTGGCTACGGCTGGTCGTATGTATTCATCTAGTATTTCTACGATCTTTTTTGAGACCTCACTCAAATTCTCAAACTTAGGCAAGCTCATTTCCTCGCCTTTCTCTTTGGAAGTGCCCGCGCTGTATTTGGAAACCCCTATTTCTTGGCCGTTTTCAATGAACTCTTTTATAAATGACCTGATTTCATTGGTGATTTCTGGCCACTCAACAATATCGTGCTTTGTGACAGATATGTAGTTCTCATCCACAAAGATTTCTTTTACAAAAGGAAAGGTGTACAGCTTTCGCGAAAGCGAACCAGACTCAGTATCCTCAATTGTTTTAAACTCCTGACTGGTGACCGTCAGCTTCTTATTAGCGACATACTTCATCACGGACGGATTAGGAGTAGCTTCTGCATAAACAGTTACTGGAACCTTCTTGACTTCACCTTCTTCTGGTAGTAGAGGCTTGTCGCTGTTGAGGTATTGTTCGATTTGTTGTGCCACCTCATCCTGTACATCGCTCCATTCAACAATGTCATAGCGTTCAATAGCGATAAAGTTTTGGGCGATATAAACCGTTTTCACAAACGGCAAGTAGAAAAGCTGTTGTGCTAGTGGTGATGGCTTTGCCTCATCAATATTTTTAAACTCATAACTGTGGTTCTTCACTAAAAACTGGTTGCTTTCAAACTTAATGATAGCATCATTTGTAGTGGAAACGACTTTTATGGTGTGTGTGCTCATAGCTTAATTATTATGTTTGCAAAGATAGAGCGATCATAGATCAATCGGCTTTATTTGTAAATGCATTCTTTTATGGTTCAATGGTCAAATACAATCGTCAACCTAGACCAGATGCCTTGCCTGATTGTTGCTATTATATGATATATTTGAGGCAATGGATAATAACAAGCAAATTGTATTTGTTGTCATAAAACAAATAGCACCGCCTTGCGTTATTTCTGTAGAATTTACTTGATGAAGCATTTTTTCTTTTTCCTCTCATTTGTCTGCCTTGTTAATTTTAGCACTGCTCAAGAAGGAATACCGGTGTATCAGGATTACTTGATGGACAATCTGTACCTATTACATCCATCCATGGCGGGTGCGGCAAATTGCGGTAAAGTAAGAGCCACGGCAAGACAGCAATGGTTTGATCAAGAGGATGCTCCTAACTTGCAAACCTTGAGTTTTAATACCGCGATAGGTCAAAATAGTGGTATAGGTGCGATTGTATTTAATGACAAAAACGGGTATCACTCACAGACAGGTGCCTACTTATCCTATGCCTATCACTTGCAAGTAGGTGGTGGTTATGAGGATTTGAACAGATTGTCTTTTGGCGCAAATGTAGGATTGGTGCAAAGCCGCCTGGATGAGACCAGCTTTGACCGTACGAACTTTGACCCCATTATTACTGGCGTTCTCGTTAGTGACTCCTATTTCAATATTGATTTTGGAATGTCTTATCTTTACAAGGATTTCTTTGTTCATGCCACGTTGAAAAATCCCATTTTTCAAAATCGTGAGATATACTCAGAAGGTTTTGAGAGTACCAACCAGCTGCGCTACATTGTAAATGCCGGCTATTTGATCGCTCCCAGAAAATCTGACTGGCAGTTTGAACCATCTGTATTGTACCAGCGTACAGATCGTACCAAGGAACAATTTGTAGACCTTAATGCAAAAGCTTTCTACGATTTGAATGAGGACACAACCCTTTACATGGGACTTTCCTACCGTCAAAGTTTTGAAGGAGCCGAATTCCAGAATGGAGCCGATATCCAACAACAAAACCTTTCCTTACTGTCACCCTTCATAGGAGCTAAATTTGACAGCTTTACCGTAGGCTATACTTACAGCCAGCAATTTGGCGAGGTTCAGTTTGCGAGTGGTGGTTTTCACCAGATCACGTTGGGAATTGACTTCTTATGTACCAAGGATCGCTGGAGCTGTAATTGCCCTGCGGTGAATCTATAAGCCTTACCGTTTTGTCCGAAACCAGAAAACTTCTCAATGACGAGCTGGATAGGCTGTCTCCAGACCGCTTTCGCGAAAGCGAAAAAACACCACTCATCATCGTTCTTGACAATGTTCGCAGTTTGAACAACGTGGGAAGCGTTTTCCGCAGTGCAGATGCCTATCGTGTAGAGAAAATATATTTGTGCGGCATTACCGCGCAGCCACCGCATCGAGAGATACGCAAGACCGCATTGGGCGCAACCGAAAGTGTCGCTTGGGAATATGTAGAAAATACCATGGATGTCATCAATGCACTCAATGATGCCGGTTATACCACATGCGCTATCGAGCAGGCAGAACGCTCTCAAAACCTCTATAATTTTTCACCATCCATAGGTGATAAAGTCGCCATCGTGTTGGGCAATGAAGTTAAAGGCGTGCAACAAGACGTGGTAGATGCCTGTAAGGAAGTGATTGAACTGGATCAATTTGGCACCAAGCACAGTTTAAATATTTCGGTTTGTGCTGGGATCGTGATCTATGATATCTTTAATAAGATTAGTAAGTTGAGGTCTTAGGTTTTAGAGGCCTTCTAGTTTATTTCACTAGCTCAATTTACAACTGTCTAAGAGCTCTTATTCTTCATTTTTTTTGCAATTCTGACAGCATGATCCCGCCACAACTTATCAATTTAGATAATAAAGCAGAATCAACATTTTTTGATAGAACCTCACCAGAATAATATTTGTTAAAAACAGTTTCAGGTCTGAATTGGATTTGATAAGTTGTGTCTAAGATGGAAAAATCAGGAGTTTTATTGCTTGTACGATTATCGTATGTCACATAAGGTTGATAGATAATATCAGTAATACTCTTTTCATTGAGATATATAATTCTTCTTTGAAAAGATAATTCACCACCATTTGTAGCTTCTATATAAACTAGCTCACCGTTGAAGTAATAACCATCTACCGCGCCGCCACATTTTGATTTAGCACCAAAAGAACTTTTTTGAAGTAACCCCTTTTCTCTCAGTGAATCTATTTTAATGGCATACGCAGTTCTATCTAAATCTGCAATTTCCATTGAATGGTTTGTTTTGCAGGAGAGTAATACTAATACGAGTATGAAGCAATAAATTTTCATTTAGCTTGAGAATTAATAGCTTCAGAGATTTGCCGCAGTACTTCGAGATAATCCTGTTGATTATTCACAAAATCCAGATTTGTCACGTCAATGACTTTTATCTTTAAGTCCTTCTGTGACCTTATAAAATCAGAATATCCTTGCTGTATCTGCGCTAGATAACTGGCTTCAATATTTTGTTCATAGTCGCGACCGCGTTTCTTGATGTTTTCCAGTAATCGCTCCTCGGTTTGATAGAGGTATACGTAAAGATCTGGCTTGACCAACTCCTTATACATCATATTGAATAGACGTTTGTAAAGCGCGTACTCTTCTGACTGCAAGGTGATTTTGCTAAAAATCAATGACTTGATCACATAATAATCTGCCACGGTAAAGTTGGAGAACAACTCATGCTGTGCCACATCATCACTAAGCTGTTGGTAGCGATCTGCTAGAAAGGACATCTCTAGCGGAAAGCTGTAGCGCTCTTTATCTTCATAGAAAAGCGGTAAAAACGGGTTGTCCGCAAAACGTTCCAGTACGCATTTACCTTTAAAATCCTCACTGATCTTATGGGCCAGGCTGGTTTTTCCAGATCCTATATTTCCCTCAATCGCAATAAAGTTGAGCTGATCAATGGGAAATCTGTTCAAGGCGAGTTGATCGTTGTCTAGGCTACTTTTACTATTGGAAATAAGATTGTCGACAATCTGCTTTCGCGAAAGCGATATTCCACTTTCCCCAACCACATGTTCTAGTTCTTTTGAAAATGCCAGTGAACCTATCGTTTTTTTGAGAACAGGATGCTCTACATCACTGGCGATGGCGCTTAAAGGCTTCATGACAAAATCCCGATCCAGCATATGTGGATGCGGTATCGTGAGCTGTGGATCGTCCATGATCACATCGTCATAAAGAAGTATGTCCAGGTCAATGACTCGGTTTTCATAGCTCTCACCAGTTTTGGGCAGTCGTCCCATGGACTTCTCGATGCCCTGCAAGATTTCTAGGGCTTCCACAGGTGTTTTAATCGCATGAACTAGTATGCAGCTGTTCAAAAAATCATTGCCGTCAAAACCCATGGCAGGAACTTCATAAACCGGCGCCACTTTGATAATGAGTCCCAATTGCTGCTCAATAAGGTCCACGGCGTCGCATAGGTTCTCAAACCTATCGCCTAGATTACTTCCTAATGCTATGAAAATCTTATGGTTATGATGTAGCGTGATGGCAATTACTTTTGCAGCAAATTAAGGAATATTAGCGAACTGCTTTGGTACTTTTGCAGCATTATGAAACAGCTCATAGGCAAGGATTTACGACTGGCTCACCGTATTTATCTGGTGCTCGCCGCCTTGTTTATTTGCTCGCTGGTAGTATCAAATTTGATCTTCCAGAAGTTCTTTTATTGGAATCCCTTTGGGTGGTTCAGGTTTGAACTGTCGGTAGGTTTGCTGCCGTATCCCATTACTTTTTTGATCACTGACCTCGTGAGTGAGATCTATGGCAGGCGCAAGGCAAACGATCTGGTTCTGGCAGGAATCTTTGCATCGGTGTTTAGTTTGGGAATTATTTATGTGGCAGATATTGCACCGGCGATTCCAGAAAGTGCCATACAGGACGATGTGTTTACAAAGGTTTTTGGCGCTACCACGCTGGCCGTAATTTCCAGCATGATGGCTTATTTGTTTGCCCAGTTTGTGGACATACAGATCTACCATTTCTGGAAAAGGGTTACTAAGGGAAAGATGCTGTGGCTGCGTAATAATTTGAGCACGTTCTTCTCACAGTTTGTAGATACCATGTCGGTACTGTTATTGCTGTGTTATGCAGGTATATTGTCCTGGGATAAGTTCTGGCCATTATTGGGCGCTGGTTTCTTTTTTAAAGTGCTCGTGGCCTTGTTTGACACACCATTGCTATATGCCGGTGTCTATATATTTAGAAGACTGTTTCGTCTGGAACAGGCTCAAGAAATTCAAATTGATTAATACATTATAAGTGATATGAAAAAGTTTTTTAAGATTCTGGGAATCGTGATTCTAGTACTGGTTCTGGCCATCGTTGCCGCTCCATTTTTATTTCAGGATCAAATCGCGCAGGCCGTCAAGGATAAGCTCAATGCATCACTGGATGCGCAGATTGAATTCGGCGAGGTGGATTTAAGCTTTATCAAAGCCTTTCCAGACGCGCGCCTCAACATTGAGGATTTGTCCATCATCAACAAAGAGCCTTTTGCTGGCGACACTTTGTTCTATGCCCAGCAAACCTACCTGGACCTGCCACTTTTTGACGTGTTCAATAAGGCAGACGAGCCCATTCGTATCAATGAGCTTATTGTCAATAATGCTGTTTCACGTTTAAAAGTCAATGAAGAAGAAGTGGCTAATTGGGATATCGCTTCCGCGAAAGCGGACTCCCAACAACCTCAAGACACCTCTTCAGGCTTCACTTTTGACCTTAAACATTACGAGATAACAAATTCTGAACTCTCCTATGAAGATATCAGCACTAAAAACGTATTGGTCCTAACTGACCTGCAACACAGCGGTAATGGTGATTTTTCACTGGCGAGCAGTACGCTGGATACACAAACGTCAGCACTGGTAATCTACAGTCTGGATGATGTTGAATATTTATCAGGACAACGCGTGCAACTGGATGCAGATATCCTGATGGATCTGGACAATCAAAAATATACGCTCAAGGATAACAAGGCACTGGTCAATGATCTGGAACTGGAACTACAGGGTTTCATTGATCTGGAAGAAGAATCCACCATTGTGGACCTCACTTTTAACGCACCGTCATCTGATTTTAAGAACTTCTTTGCCATCATTCCAGAAACCTACAGATCTAATCTAGATGGTATTACCACCACAGGTGACTTTACCGTGGACGGTTCCATAAAGGGCCAAGTGACAGATGAGTTGATCCCATTATTGGATATAAGAGTTAAATCTGATAATGCGTCTTTCAAATATCCAGATTTACCACAAAAAGTGACCAATATCTATATTGATGCCCAACTCATGAACACGACAGGTAAAGTAGATGATACTTATCTGAATATTGCCAATACTTCTTTCAACATAGGTAAGGATCGCATGCAGGGTAACGCCATGATCACGGCACTTACTTCAAACATGAATGTGGATCTCAATGCTCAGGGAAATCTGGATTTAGGCAACCTTTCACAATCCTTTCCATTGCCAGAGGACATAGATCTGGATGGTAGGCTAGCGCTGGATATGGCAGCTCAATTTGATATGGAAAGCATTGAAAAGGAACGCTACGAACGAGTAAGAACTAAAGGAACCGCATCATTAACTGAATTCAAATACATAGGTACTGCGTTTAAAAATCCATTTTTGATCAATAGGGCAGATATAGATTTGAATACATCTACCATAAAGCTTAATGCTTTTGATGCCATCACTGGTAACACAGACATTAAAGCTAGTGGTACCATCAATAATTTGATAGGCTTCTTGCTACAAGATCAAGGTTTGAAAGGAAACTTCAACTTGAGGTCCAATAGTTTTGACGTTTCTGACTTTATGGAAGAAACTACTGAAGTCGCCAGTGCTAATCAAACTTCTACAGCAACCACTAGCGAGGCAGTGAAGATTCCTGCTTTTCTTGATGCGCAACTGGACTTCAATTTAGGCCAAGTGCTATACGATGGATTGACTCTTAAAAATGTAAAAGGAATCGCAATGGTGCGTGATGAAACCTTGACATTGAACAATACCAGTACGGATATTTTTGGTGGTGCGATCACGGTAGCAGGATCTGTGAGTACAAAAGGAGCGACACCGCAATTCAACATGAATTTGAACATGGTCAGTCTGGATATTGCGCAGTCCTTTCAAGGTTTTGAGATGTTCCAGACCTACGTTCCTATCATTCAAGCCTTACAAGGTAAAATCAATACCAATATTGATATTAAAGGAAACTTGACAGATGACCTGTCACCTATATTAACCTCCATAAGTGGTGATGCCCTAGCCGAATTACTTACCAAAGAGATTTTACCTGGATCTGCACCATTACTGGATAAACTGGATGAAAAATTAAGTTTTATAAGCCTCAAAGACATCGATCTAACTGACCTTAAAACCAAATTAAGATTTCAAGATGGTGCGGTACAGGTAAGTCCGTTTGATTTTAAGGTCAAGGACATCGTTGTGACGGCTAGTGGTAGACACAGTTTGACTAACGAGATGGATTATACCATGGATCTAAAGGTACCTGCCAAGTATTTGGGTAAAGATGGCGCTGCGCTGCTTTCAAAACTTCAGGATAGTGAAATTGAGAATCTTACCGTGCCTGTTCCTGTGCGTTTTTCAGGGTCTTTTGCGGCTCCTAATGTTCAAGTGAATTTGGAATCTGCGATTACTAATTTAACCAATCAAATCGTAGAAATCCAAAAGCAGAAACTTAAGGATCGTGGTGAGAATGCTCTAGGCGGAGCGATAGATGACCTAACCACTGGTAAAAACCCACTGGGTGGTATTAAAGATGTGCTTACCGGTAAAAAACCAGCAGCTACAGACACTACCGCTATTAAAAAACCAACAGACTCTGTTGCAAAACCAGCACCTAAGGAACAAGTTAAAGAAACCGCCCGCAATCTTTTGAACGGTTTGCTGAAGAAAAAGAAGGATACTACTGGGAATTAATATTCCAAGGCCATTCTTGTTAGTTTCTAATCATTGGTGGTTATTTTGCAACCTTACTGGAAAAGTTTAGCAGAATAATCTATTATGAGAAACCTACATTTAAGCATACTTTTTATAACCTGTATCATCATTTCATCCTGTACACCTGATGATGGCGGCGAGATTACGGTCCAATCAGAGAAATTGCTAAAGAAGTTGACGATTTCTGACAGTAATGGCTCGTCTTCCTTGAACTTTTTTTACAATGAAAATAATAGTATCGACAAAATTCAAAGTCAGGGAACCGGCGACGACTTTATAAAACAATTCTATTATGAGAACGGCAACATTGATAGAGCCGAATTTCAAGATTTAAATGCTATACCCGATGGAAACATTGAACAATACATTTATGATAATGGCCAATTAGTAGGACGAGAAGATTACTTTAACGAGAACACATTGGATGAAAAGTATGAATACGAATTTTCAAATGCATTGGTCAGTGAGATACGGTATTTTGCAGTAAACCAAACGAACTTTTCAGAGAAATCCACATTTCAATACGATTCCAACGGTAATGTGAGCGCCTTGATCATCAACTACACAGGTAATTCTAGCGCAGAAGAAGAACTATCCTTAACCTATGATAACCAGAACAATCCTTTTAATAACGTGACATCCCGTATTGTCTTGATCGATGATTTCTATTCTTTTCAGAACAATGTCATTTCACAAACCTTGACAGATCTGTCAGATAATTCAACGATCTCCACTATTAATTTTACATACACTTATGACAGTGACGATTATCCAGTATCCAGTAGCAACGGCACTGAAACAATTACATATGAGTATTACTAACAGGATACAATTGAAAAACCCATGAGACCCTTCACAATAGCTGTATTCCTTGCCCTATTACCGTTTCTATCTTTTTCCCAAGATAAAATTGGAATATTTGCAGGTGCCAGTGCCGTATCATTATCAGATGGCATTTTAGAAACCATAGGTATAACCACTAGTGATTCTTTCGTTTTCCACGCTGGGGTGAATTATGAAACTGTTGTTACAGATAAAATATCATTCGCACCTAAATTGGTTTATTCTCAACAAGGTGATCGTGAAGACGACGTTAGAGGTATTCAATATTCTACCTCTTACATCAATGCCCCATTGAATTTTAAGTTCTTTAATCAGCCATATATTCTCGCTGGACCGCAAATAGGTTACTTGATAGACACAGATAAAAGAGACCGCGATTATGGAGATTTAAAGACTGTAGATTACGGTCTTAATTTAGGAGTTGGTTTCGACATTAAAGACTTTTTTATTGAGCTCAACCTATATCAAGGATTCAACGAGTTGATTGATGTCCAGTTCGAACAACGGGATCCATTTAGGGATGTTGATCTGCAAGCGACTAATACAGTTATCCAGTTAAGCCTTGGATATAATTTTGACTTATAACTTTAGACAAGGCTATAAATTTGCCATTTAGTCCACCTTCAAATCCACCACAAAGCCTTCATGGCTGCGGATATTCATGACTTTGCCATTTTCAAAAATGAAATATTGGCCTTTGATACCTATCAACTTTCCAGAATGTTCAGGTGTTTTTGAAAGATTGACGCTGGTTACTTTTTTGGGGTATTGCAGCACGGGAAAATGAATATGCGTTTCTTCCTTTACGGGTAGAACAAACTCTCGGGCTTCTTCTGGGATGAGGTCGAGCACGCTTTCGCGAAAGCGTAACAAATCAACATCTTCAATATCATTGGTGAGCATTTTTCTCCAATTGGTCTTGTCGGCAACTTTTTCTTTTAAAGCTACCTCTGTGATTCCGGCGAGGTAACGATTGGGTGCCTCGAGAATCGCAACGGCCTCGTGGGCACCTTGATCGATCCATCTAGTAGGAATTTGGGTCTGACGAGTGACGCCTACCTTGATGTTGCTGGAGTTTGCCAAATAAACGATGTGAGGCTTGAGTTGTACTTTCTTTTCATATTCCAGATCGCGATCTTCCTCATCCAGATGGGCGCGGCTCAGTTCTGGTTTCATGATCCAATCACCCGCTTGAGGTATGCTGGAAAAACAGTCGTAACAAAATCCCTGACGCCATATTTTCTTGTCCAGCCCGCAATTGAGGCACTCATTTGCCACGTGCTTGATCGTGATATGATGGTCGAGTAACTGGTTGGCATGCACAAACTCATCTCTAAAAACCATATAGTATTGAACGGTTTCCTGAAGTTCTGTTTGCATTTTACGAATGGTGCCGCTTACAATCATTTTGGGTATAGGTTGAAAGAAATTGAATTATATTGCCCCAAAAATACCCTAAACCCAGTAGAGCGTGGCCATACCTTTAGTCAATTCTGTAGTTTCCTGGTTCTTGAAAAAGAGAATTCACGACATGGAGTTGTTTATGAAACACCCACAAGAACTGCAAAACAACTTATTGCTGGAGCTGGTGCAGCAGGCTAAGAATACCGAGGTTGGGAAAAAATACGGCTTTCAATCCATTACCAGCTATGAACGATTTAGGGATCAAGTGCCTATTTCAAATTATAGCGATGTACAAGAAGATCTGGAACGTACCCGTCGTGGCGTCAACAATATATTCTGGCCAGAAGAGATTAAATTTTTTGCGATGTCCAGCGGTACAACCAGCTCTCGCAGCAAATTCATACCGGTAAGCCAGCAGTCATTACAGGACTGCCATTATGCAGCAGCTAAGGACCTGTTGTGCATGTACCTTAACAACAATCCAGAATCCAGATTGTTTACGGGTCGTGGTTTACGATTAGGCGGCAGCAAGACCTTGGATAAAAGCTCTGGTACATCAGCTGGAGATTTGAGTTCCATTTTGATAGACAACATGCCGTTTTGGGCAGACTATAGTTCTACGCCTACTAATGAGGTCGCCTTAATGGCCGATTGGGAAACCAAAATGCCAGCCATCGTTGCAGAAACGATTAAGGAAGATGTCACGAGTCTTGCCGGTGTACCTTCATGGATGATGGTGCTGCTCAATAAAGTATTGGAGACCACAGGAAAAGATCATATCCTACAAGTATGGCCGCATATGGAAGTGTTCTTTCATGGTGGCGTAAGCTTTGAGCCTTATCAGGAACCTTTTAAGAAATTACTACCCAGTAGTGATATCAAGTACTATGAGACTTATAACGCTAGCGAAGGGTTTTTTGCCATACAGGATCAAAACGATAGTAAGGAATTACTGCTCATGCTGGATTACGGCATCTTCTATGAGTTCATTCCCATGAAAACCTATGGAACACCTGATGAGGTAGCCATTCCATTGGAGCAAGTCGAGATAGGTGAGAATTATGCCATCATCATAACCACTAACGCTGGGTTGTGGCGTCACAAAATAGGTGACACTGTGAGGTTTACCAGCACCTCGCCATACCGAATAAAAGTGACCGGTAGAACTAAGCATCACATCAATGTTTTTGGCGAAGAGTTGATCATTGAAAACGCAGAACAAGCACTCAAAAAAACCCTTCAAAAAATTCCTTGTGTCATAAAAGACTACACGGTAGCGCCGATCTTTATGAAAGACAAAGAGAAAGGTGCCCATGAATGGCTTATAGAATTTGACCAGCTTCCAGAAAATAAAGAGGCTTTTAAGGAGCTACTGGATCAACATTTGCAGGAGGTCAACAGCGACTATGCCGCAAAGCGCTACTTAAACACCACCTTGCGGGAACCTACCATCCATTTTGCACAACCAGACTTGTTTTATAATTGGCTCAAGTCCAAAAATAAATTAGGTGGGCAGCATAAAATTCCAAGACTTTCTAATACCAGAGTTTATCTAGACGAGTTGCTGGAAATGCAAGCCCACGTTTAACACTTTGAATCCTTAAGATTTAGCGGTTAATATTTTCCTATTCCTTGATTGCGTAGTACTTTTGCTTATTCAAAATAATTCTAAATAAGGTTTGGAAAAGACCATTGCACATCTAAAGCGCGGCGAGATCGCGGTCATTAAAAATTTTAAGGAGACCGACGTTCCCTTAAAATTACTGGAAATGGGTTGTCTGCCTGGCAATCTAGTGACGATGATGCAAAGTGCACCTTTTCAGGATCCGATTTATTTGAATATCAACGGTACGCATCTAGCCATTCGACGGGAAACTGCGGCAAAGATAAATGTTGATCCCTATGTCTAGATCTATAAACGTTGCACTTATAGGTAACCCAAATACGGGTAAAACTTCCTTATTTAATAGGTTAACAGGACTTAATCAGAAAGTAGGAAACTATCCTGGAATCACGGTTGAGAAAAAAGAAGGTATCTGTAAACTGGATCGCGGACTTAAAGCGCATATCCTTGACCTTCCAGGAACTTATAGTTTGAACACATCATCACTGGATGAAAGTGTGGTTGTGGAAACATTACTCAATAGGAACTCGCGAGACTTCCCTGATGTTGCAGTAGTGGTGAGTGACATTGAAAACATTAAGCGCAACCTTCTTCTCTTTACCCAAATTAAGGATCTTGAGATTCCTACCATTCTTGTGATCAATATGGCAGACCGCATGGAGCGCAAAGCCATTACCTTGGACATAGAACAGATGGAAATTGAGCTCAATACAAAAGTGGTATTGATAAGTGCTCGTAAGAACCGAGGTATCGACGACCTAAAAGATGCCATCACACAATATAAAACGCTCAAAACAGATCCTTGTGTCAATGCAAGCGTTATAGATCCTGAATATTTTGAGCGTCTAAGAAAAGCTTATCCGCAACAGCTAGTTTACAAATTGTGGCTGGTGATTACACAAGATGTGAATTTTGGAAAAGTAGATCGTAATCGTGACTTTGATCAACTCAAATCAGGTTCATTCAATATAAAATCAGAAGAAGATTTAAAACGGTTACAGCACAAAGAAACCGTAGTACGTTATCAGTTTATCAATGGGTTGCTCAAAAAAGTGCTTACTGTAGATCAAATGCATGCTAAGGATTTACGCAGTAAGTTGGATCGTGTGCTATTGCACAAGGTTTGGGGTTACCTCATTTTCTTCTTGATCTTGCTGGTTATTTTTCAAGCGATTTATGATTGGTCTTCCTACCCAATGGATTGGATCGATCAATTATTTGCATCCTTCAGTGCCATTACAGCATCAAGTTTGCCTGCAGGACCACTAACCAGCCTCATTGCCGAAGGTATCATTCCAGGATTGGGTGGTATCGTGATTTTTATTCCACAAATTGCTTTTCTATTCTTCTTTATTTCGCTGTTGGAAGAA
This sequence comes from Nonlabens sp. YIK11, assembly GCF_001413925.1. NCBI lineage: Bacteria > Pseudomonadati > Bacteroidota > Flavobacteriia > Flavobacteriales > Flavobacteriaceae > Nonlabens > Nonlabens sp. YIK11. The sequence goes on along the minus strand of NZ_LBMJ01000001.1, from coordinate 393,834 downwards.
AGCGGTTATATGAGTCGTGTGGTGTTCCTGATGGACCACATCATGAAAAAATTTGGATTGAGTGGTAAGAGCGTTGTACCGTTGGTTTCAGGAACTGCTTGTGCCATACCAGCCGTTATGGCCACCCGTAATATCGAGGACTGGAAAGAACGATTGATCACCATTCTGGTGGTGCCATTTACAACCTGTAGCGCAAGATTACCGGTATATTTAATCATCATCGCGCTCGTGATTCCAGATCAGGATTTGTGGTGGATTTTCAATCTACAAGGTTTGACGTTGATGCTTTTGTATTTATTGGGATTTGGTGCGGCTATTTTTTCAGCTTGGGTATTGAATAAAGTACTTCCCATTAAGAGAAAGACCTTCTTTGTTATGGAAATGCCGGCCTACAAATTACCTATGGGCAAAAATGTATTGATCACTGTTATCGAGAAAACGAAAAGTTTTGTTTTAGGTGCTGGTAAGATCATCATGGCCATCAGCATTGTTTTGTGGGTACTTGCCAGTTATGGTTTTGGAGAGCAATTCACAAATGCCGAAGAAATCGTCACCCAGCAATATGCAAGTCAGAATTTATCTCAAACTGAACTGGATCAAAAAATTGCATCTCACGAACTGGAACACAGTTTTATAGGTTATATAGGTAAAGCGATCGAGCCAGCCGTAAGACCGCTAGGTTATGACTGGAAAATTGGCATTGCGATAGTGAGTTCCTTTGCCGCGCGTGAAGTCTTTGTGGGAACACTGGCGACTATTTACAGTGTGGAAAGTAGCGAAGAAGAAACCATTAAAAACCGAATGCAGGCAGAGACCAACCCCATTCTAGGTGGTCCATTGTTCACTTTTGCCAGCGGTATTTCCCTGCTGTTATTCTATGCCTTTGCCATGCAGTGCATGAGTACGCTGGCGATTGTTAAACGGGAAACTAATGGCTGGAAATGGCCTGCTGTTCAATTCACGGCAATGACCTTGATCGCCTATTTTGCGGCGTTGGGTGCCTTTCAAATCCTGCAGTAATGAACGTCTTGTTGCAACATTTCTTGTTTTTAGTTCGCTTTCGCGAAAGCGAATTACAAATCTATCTGCAGTACGGTATCGTTATTTTGCTATTGATTGCAGCCGTGGTATGGCTGTTTAGAAAAAAATTATTCCCGTCACGTTATAATTCCAATAATTGCGGCGATGGTGACTGTGGTTGCCATTAGTGTTTGAAACACAACATCAAAGCATAAAAAAAGCCCGTTCAACGAACGGGCTTTTAGATGTAAGAAATATAAATATGTATTACTGGATAACTCTAACGTTAACAGCATTCATCCCTTTTTTTCCTTCTTTTTCTTCGTATTCCACTTTGTCACCTTCTCTAACCTCATCGATTAGTCCAGTTACGTGCACGAAGCAGTCTTGATTTGTTCCATCTTCAACGATAAAGCCGAAGCCTTTTGACTCATTGAAAAATTTTACGGTACCTTGTTTCATTATAAAAAATTGTAATAATTAAGCCACAAACATAATAAGATTCTTTGAACCAAATTGTTAATAACTTAAATTATTTACTTTTTCCAGTATTGATGGGCTTTTATGATGGTAATTTAGGTGTGCCATCGATGTAAATGGTTGTTCCTTTGACACTTCGGTCATACATCACGATGCTGCCAGCCACAGAAACATTGAGACTTTTAGGCGTCTCAAACTTGATGAGATGGTGTGACTTTTCAACCGCTTTTTTGCTCAATCCGTGATCTTCTGCACCTAGCAAATACACCGCATTACGTGGATGGTGAAATTCTTCCAATCGGGTTGCTTGTTCTGCCAGCTCAACACCTATGAGCATGGCACCTTTAGGAAGGTGCTTATAAAACTCGTCAAATGTTTTGTAGTGAAAATAGGGAATGGCATTGACCGCATTATGAGTGTCGCTGGCTTGTTTTGCATAACGATTCCCAATCGTGAAAATAAAACTCGCTCCAAAATTCTGAGCACTGCGCCACAGTACACCTAGATTTTCTGGCGTCTTTCCATTTTCTATCCCAATACCAAAAAAGCTATTCTCTAATGGATCTATCATCGTTGTGGTTCCATGGTTCTAGTTTCAACAACGGCCATTCCCAGGTGCAGTTTTCCATAACCTATTTTACCATCAAAATAGTCAAACACCGGTTTCATGGAACGGTCCTTTTTGAAGTTGGGCAGCATGTTTTCCAGCTTTTCTAGGTCAACACCATCCAGTAATGGGTCCACTTCCACATCACGGTGCGAAGCATAACGTTTACCTAGATGTGATAGAATGGTATCTGCTTTTAGGGAACGTTCCTCTGCAATTTCTTCAATGGATTTTCCAGCCCAGAAAGCTTCTACGCTCTCCATCACTGTATCAGATAATCCGCTGATATTAGAGCGTTTCTTCTTTTTCTTTTTAGTTGCCGCACGATAGATAAAGCTGGATGGTCTAGATTCTTTGTGTTGTTCTACCACTTTTAAAAATTGTTGACCGTATTTATCATGTTTATGGACACCAACTCCAGTAATATCTGCAAACTCGTTATCATCTAGTGGTAATCGGGCTGCCATATCCTTAAGGGTTGCGTCACTAAAAACCATGTATGGCGCCAGATTTTCTTCCTTCGCAAGGCTTAAACGCAATTCTTTTAATTCTTTGAACAACTCCTTGTGAACCTCTTCGGGTAATTCTTGCAATTGCGCTGCGGCAGCACGCTGCTCTGGTTTAGGGATTACGGCTAGTCTAACGGGCTTGTCCTCAAACAAAACCTTTTCAGATTCAGGAGTAAGTTTTAAATGGTTGTTTTCATGAAACGCAATCTCCAGTAATCCCTGATTGATCAATTGAATGATGTACTGTTGCCAGTCGTTCCATGAGGTTTCTTTTCCTGCACCATAGGTCTTGATTTTATCAAAGCCACTTTCCATGACTCCAGCATTATTGGCACCTCGCAATACATCTACCAGCAAATTAAGAGTAGCTCTTTGATCCATGCGATACACGGCACTCAAAGCCATTTGTGCCTGTCGTGTACCATCCATAAAGTCTGGCTTGTTGAGGCACACATCACAGTTGCCACAATCTTGTTCCAGAAACTCATTGAAATAGGACAACAACATGCGCCTGCGGCAGGTGAGCGCCTCGGCAAATTGTTTCATTCGTTCCAGTTTTGCGATCTGCACCTCGCTATTCCCGCTACCTTCTGCAAACTTGCGCAGCTGGATCACGTCTGCATAGCTGTGAAACAGCAAAGCTTGCGAGTCAAGACCGTCACGACCAGCGCGTCCTATTTCTTGATAGTAGCCTTCGACGTTTTTAGGCATGTTGTAATGGATGACAAAACGTACATTGGACTTATCGATTCCCATCCCAAAGGCGATCGTCGCTACCACAATCTTGATCTCGTCCTTTATGAATTGTTCTTGTACGCTTTCGCGAAAGCGGTTTTCCAATCCAGCATGGTAGGCAGCGGCAGAGAATCCTTGTCCCTTCAACTTTGCTGCAATATTCTCGCAGCTCTTGCGGCTCAAACAATAAATGATCCCAGAGTTTTCCTTATGATGGTTCAAAAACCTAAAGATTTGCGTCATGCGGTTGTTGCCGGGACGCACTTCCAGCATGATATTGGGCCTGTCAAACGAGGCGACAAACTCTCTTGCGTTATCGATAGCCAGTTGCCTTTTTATATCGGCTCGAGTGGCACGGTCAGCGGTTGCGGTGAGTGCAATGAGACTGGCTTCTGGAAAGGATTTCTTAAGGTAGGAAAGTTGCGTATAGGCAGGCCTAAAATCATGTCCCCATGTCGAGATACAGTGTGCCTCATCCACAGCGATAAGTGAGACTTTGACTTCGTTTAAATGATTTTGCAACAGCGAGATACTTTCTGGAGCCACGTATAGCAGTTGTAGCTGATTGCTTTGCAGTTTTTTAATGACCTCATCTTGGTCTGCTGTCTCCTGTGAACTATTGAAAAATCCAGCCGCAATGCCATTTGCATTAAGCGCATCTACCTGATCCTTCATTAATGCAATAAGTGGTGAAATCACCAGCGTAATACCGGGTAGAATGAGTGAAGGCAGCTGGAAACACATGGACTTACCGCCACCCGTAGGCATGACCACCATCAGGTCATTGCCGTCAAGAACGTTGTCGATGATCTTTTCTTGAAGAGGTCTAAAGCTGTCGTACCCAAAGTGTTTTTTGAGTAATTCTAATTTTGTCATGGCGTGAATTTGTTGATCTGGCGTTGAAGCAATGCAAAGGTATAAAGTTAGTCAAACGGCACAAAGATTGAGTATGCTTTTGCACGATGGTGTTCATCGCATGATAAGCAATCCATTATCTTTACCTTACTCTTATTATAAATAGATTTTTGACATGAAGAAACTGATAGCTGTCCTCTTGTTTTCCTGCTTTTTTTATGCTGGCGCACAATCCATTAATGATTACAAATACGTGGTGGTCGATAATCAGTATGAGTTTCAAAATGAGGCAAACGAGTACCGCTTAAATGAGTTGATGGTTTTTGAATTAAAAAAGTATGGGTTCAATGCCTATCGTAACTCTGAAATTTTACCTGCCGACTTGAATCGCGGCTTATGCAATTCTTTAAAGCTAAATGTGTACAAATCTGGCTGGTTGTCAACGGAATTGTATGCAGAATTAGTAAACTGCGATGGAGAGGTGTTATTCACTACACCATCCGCTCGCAGCAATACAAAGGATTTCCGTAAGGATTATTTTTCCACTGTTCGTGAATCCTTTAAGTCGTTTGAAGATCTGAATTATCAATATACAGGTGATGATCAATATATCGCACCTACCAGACTACTTACCATTCAAGAAGAGCAACAACTCAATAAGGCGAAGGAAACTAAGCCAAAAGAAAATAAAACGGTAGATGTTACTGCTGAGGAAAAATCGAAGACTACACCAGACAATCTAAAGGAAGCATCTAGCGCGCTTCCCGAAGCCATCAAAATGGACTATGAAGATAAAACCATCACCGGCTTATCGATCAAATTCGACAATTCAAAGGATACCTTCCAATTATTCAAGAATGGAGAAGTAGTGGGTTCTGGACGTAAATCTGCTGCTGGGGTTTACCTTATCACTGCGGAATCTTTTACAGGCCTCGGCTTTCAAGATGGTAATAATTTTGTGATCGAATTTGATCAAAATGGTACTACCCAACGTATCGTGCTTGCCAAAAAATAATCACTGATGCTTTCCTACCTCAAACCCGTGTTTTCCTAAAAATTGCTTGCCACTATCAATGGCATCACCTTCTAGCGTGGTCGCCATGCTATCGTTCCACCGGTTGAGGTAACCAAAGAGTGAGATGACGCCCAACATTTCTACGATCTCGCCATCGTCCCAATATTCATGCAAGTTCTTCTTTATATTAGCATCAACGGCATTGGGAATTTGACTCGCTGCAAGAGAAAAATCTAGTGCTGCTCTTTCCGCCGCAGAAAATGCGGGATGTGTTCTATATTCCCAGATATTATCAAGCTGTTCCTGCTCTGCGCCGTAACGTTCTGCTGCTCGAATGGCGTGTGCCTGACAATAGCGGCAACCTGTAGCATTACTGGAAACCCAAGCGATCATTCGCTTCAAGGCGCTGCTAACGCGACCTTCATTTGCCATAACGGCCTTGTTGAGGTTTATGAATGCTTTTGAGATCGCTGGTCTACGTTGCATGGTCAATACTGAGTTAGGGCAAAAGCCCAAAGTCTCATTAAAAAACGCAGCAAGTTCTTTAGTTTCTGGATCGTGATCTGGTGGTAATGGAGTTACTAATGGCATATTTCAATAGGATGATCTGGAAAGTTAGAGAAATTCTTTGATTCATTTTTTCACGTTTACCTTTATGCAATTAAATTGCGATTATGAGAAATAGGTTGGCTTTATTCTTAGGTGTATTCTTTTTGGTAGTAGGTACATTATGGCGACCTATCCTATCATGGATGAATTCCTTGACGGAATTGGACTTCGTGAGATTTGCCAATCAAAGCCGAAACTTTATCATTCTCGGCTTAGCATTCCTATTTGTATTCGTCCTGCGCAAGATCAAAAGCAAATTCCTCAAAAGATTTGATATTCAAGAGGAAAACAACCTTAGAGCCAGAAAGATTCACACCCAAGTTGGTATCCTTGAAAAGATCCTCATTTTCATAACCTTTCTCATAGCGACTGGTCTCATATTACTTTCTTTTGAAAATATAAAGGAAATAGGAATAGGCCTTTTTGCATCTGCTGGTGTGGCTGGGATCATCATAGGTCTATCTGCCCAGAAAATGGTAGGAGCCTTGCTCGCAGGCATACAGATTGCCATCACCCAACCGTTTAGACTAGGTGATGCTGTCGTGGTAGAAGGTGAATGGGGTTGGATTGAAGAGATCAACCTTACCTATGTTGTCGTTAGAATATGGGATAAGAGAAGGCTGGTGTTGCCATCTAGCTACTTTTTGGAAAAGCCATTCCAGAACTGGACTAAAAATAGCGCAGACATCATAGGCACGGTTTTTTTATACACAGACTATAGCGTTCCTTTTGCAGAGCTGCGTGCAGAGCTCACCAGAGTATTGCAGTCAACCGACTTATGGGACGGCGAGGTGAATGTATTACAGGTGACAGACTCCAAAGAATTTTCTATTGAATCCAGAATTCTTGTAAGCGCTAAAAACTCTCCTACAGCCTGGGATTTACGGGTATTTGTGCGTGAAAAGATGATTGAGTTCATTCAAAAGAACTATCCAGAGAGTTTCCCCAGAACGCGAGTGGAACTGAAGGATAAGAAGGCAGATATTCAGACCAGTTGATAAATGAACTTATCTTTGATGTCTTAAAACACCATTTTGCGCTGGACACTCAAACCACCACCAGATCCTGAAAAACAGGAACAACTAGCCCAAGATCTCAATATTGATCCGGTGCTGGCGGGTTTGCTGGTGCAGCGTGGTATAGACGCTTTCGCGAAAGCGAAATCCTTCTTCAGACCATCTCTTAAAGAATTGCATGATCCATTCTTAATGGCAGATATGCAACTTGCGGTGGATCGAATTCTGCAAGCGGTAGAAAACGGTGAAAACATCATGGTATATGGAGATTATGATGTCGACGGAACGACTAGCGTTGCGCTCATTTCCACTTTTTTACAGAGCTTTTATCCTCAAGTATCGACCTATATTCCAGATCGTTATGATGAAGGTTATGGCGTTAGTTACAAAGGGATTGATTATGCTAGTGACAATAATTTTACTCTCATCATTGCCCTGGATTGCGGCGTGAAGGCGATAGATAAAGTGGCCTATGCGCGAGAAAAGGGAATTGATTTTATTATCTGTGACCACCATAGGCCAGGTAAGGAATTACCAGATGCGGTAGCTGTATTGGACCCAAAGCGAGAAGATTGTAACTATCCGTTTGATGAATTGTGCGGTTGTGGTGTTGGGTTCAAATTGTGCCAAGCGATCACAAAGGTCAAAGGATGGGATTTTGAGATATTGATTCCTTATCTGGATCTAGTAGCCACCGCGATAGGCGCAGACATCGTTCCCATGGTAGATGAAAATAGGATACTAACCTATCATGGGCTGCATGTGATCAATACCTGTCCACGACCAGGATTTCAGGCGATCATTTCCCAGCTCACCAAAAGCTCGCTCACGTCTACAGATGTTGTTTTTACTATTGCACCACGCATTAATGCCGCGGGAAGAATGAAACACGGTTTGTTTGCTGTTGAATTACTCACTGCCGAAGATCTTGACACAGCAATAACGCTCGCCAAAGCTATTGAACAAAACAACACAGATCGCAAAGAAACCGATAAATGGATCACTGATGCAGCGCTAGAGCAGATCATTGCCAATGAAGAGAAGAATGGTTTCTCTACGGTCGTTTATGATCCCAGCTGGCACAAAGGTGTTATAGGTATTGTAGCCTCCAGACTTATAGAAACTTATTACAGACCTACCGTCGTCTTTACTAAAAGCGGCGATAAGCTGGCAGCCAGTGTACGTAGCGTTAAAGGTTTTGATGTTTACAATGCGCTAGAGCAATGTTCTGAATATATTGAACAGTATGGTGGTCATAAATATGCGGCTGGTTTGACCATAAAGGAGGAACACTATGAAGGTTTCAAAAAGCGATTTGAAGAAGTAGTTTGTGCCACCATCAAAAATCAAGATCGCACTGAAGAGGTCACTATTGACATGAAGCTGCCGTTAACATCGATCTCACCTAAGTTCTACAGGATCCTAAAACAAATGGAACCTTTTGGTCCTGGTAACATGACGCCCGTTTTTTTTACCGATAACGTGATGGATACTGGTTATGCAAAAGCGGTTGGCGCAGATGGAAAACATCTCAAGGCCTGCATTACTACGGGAAAGAATTCTGCTGTAAAATATAATGCGATAGGATTTAATTTAGGAGATAGAATAAGTTTGATCAATGAAAATCAAACATTTGAGATGGCTTATTCCATTGATGAGAATACCTGGAATAAAGTCACTAGTCTACAACTTAGGTTAAGGGATATCCATTAAGGATTTTGCATTTGCAATCAATTGTAAGAGTGCACTTATGGTAACTGGTTTGACCACAAAGTCTTTGATGTCCTCGTACTTTTTAGCCTTGATCCGGTCATTGGGATCAATAGATGAGCTGATTAAGTAAACGATAATTTCTTTTTTGTCAGCAAACTGTGAGAATTCATCCATAAACTGCCAGCCATCCAGAATAGGCATATTGATGTCTAGCAAGATGATATTAGGATAAGGCAGATTATTTTCCCTGCGGAAATCCAGTTGCTGCTTTGCCTCCAGACCATTGGAAAACGTGTCAATCCTATGGGTCAAATTATTTATTTGCAGGAGTTTTTTTACCGTAAAGGTAAATATACTGTCATCGTCTATGATCCACGTGTAATCTATTGCCATCTCTACAGAGTGATTTTGAATTTAGTACCTACATTTTTTTCACTCTCGACTCTAATCGTTCCGCCCATGGCTTCTATTTGATTTTTTGTCATATAAAGACCTATACCGCGAGCATCTTTGTTCCCGTGAAATGTTTTATACATTCCAAAGATCTTATGTCCATTAAGCTTCATATCAATACCTATACCATTGTCTTCAAAGATGATCCTAGATTTCCCTTTGTGTTTATAGGCCTTGATGGTGATTCTACTGGGTACATCTTTTTTCCTATACTTGATGCTGTTGGTAAGCAAATTTAGAATAATACTTTCCAGGTAAGCCGGTGATGCTGCAACGGTAAAATCATCATCTATTTCTACATCTACATTGATGTGATATTCCTTGATCTGGGAAGATATGTTTTCCATCACCTTAAAAATGTTTTCCTTAAGATAGATGGGACTCAATTCTATCTTCTTGGTGTTGACCGCAACCACATCGTTCAGGTGGCTTATGGTTTCAGCCAGTTGAGAACTGGAAGAAGATAGGAGTTTGATGATATTATTTTGATCCTCAACATCTGTTTCTTGATGATACAAGTTGAGCAAGACTTCAAAATTGCTGGAATGTGATCTCAAATTATGGGAGACAATATGTGCAAAATTGAGAAGCCTCTCATTTTGTTGCTCTACGTACTTGGTAAAGGCTCGCAACTCTTCTTCTTTCTTTTTGATCCCAGATATATCTATGACTTGGATCACTAGGTCGATAGGGTTACCTTGATCGTCATCGATCAATGTCCCTATTACTGAACAAATCACAAACCTTCCTGTAGATTTCTTCAAGTGAATGTCCAGTTCAATACCATCAATCTTATTATTTAAAAGATCAGTGACGGAATTGAATAATTTTGGAAAATCTGCTTTGAGAACAAATCTTTCAAGAGAAGAAGTTTTGATATGGTCGCTATGATAATTGAGCAGCTCACAAATCTTTGGGTTCACTTCAGTAATGCTTAGATCAATAGGATCTACGACCATCATCCCAACTCCGGATGCCTCAAAAACATCGTGAAACTTACGTAGCGCCAGTCTATAGTTTTTTTCAGACTCGACCTTCTCGGTGATGTCTTCAAAAGTTCCATATTGTCTAATGCATTTGCCGTCGACTATTTCTGCCTTCATAACGCTGCGCACCCATCGCTCATGACCTTTTGCAGTGATGATCTGTAACTCTGCCTCAAAACGTTCTCCTGTGTTGTATGATCTAGAAAACAAGTCAGAAACTATTTCTTGATTGACTCCAGGTTTGTAAAAGTCAATACCAGTGGCAACATCAGGAACAAAATCTTTATGAACCTCATGTATCTTTTTTGTGACTCTAGACCAGTAAAGCTCACCGGTATTATGATTCATTTCCCAGGTACCTATTTTTGCCTTGTCTGCCGCATCTAGAAGGAGTTGATGCTCACGATCGACTTTACTTTTGGCATTCATGGTTTCCGTAATGTCCTCAGTTGACATTACCATACCGCTTATTTCACCACGTTCGTTAAAAGTTGGTCCTACAGTCCATTTGATCCATTGAAGGCTACCATCAGATCTTACAAATAAATCTGCTGGGCTGGATTCTGTATTTCCATTTTTCAGGATATCCTGATGTAGTTGTTTCCATTCTTCTCCTATTTCTGGAAAGACGTCATAGTGATTTTTCCCAATAATATCCTCTTGAGGTAAATTATAGTCATTCAACCATTTTGCAGAATAAGCGATGTAATTAAGATCAGTGTCTAGATACGCTATCGCAATAGGAGCTTGCCAAATAGCTTGAAATTGAAGAGATTGATCCATTTTTAGGGGTGTTTTCCTATTAAAGGTAAAAGGTTTCAGCCAATAAAATCTACGTAATTATCACCTAAACGGATTTATCGATTAAAAGTAAATAAATCAGACTAAAAACACAATAGGAATGTTAATGGCGGCCGATGACCGACTCTTTAGTCCTTAAAACGCTTTAATCTGAAGGATTTCCCGTCAAAGTCACCATAAGTATAATAAGAGATCCAGTCACCTAGATTGTAGTATATGGCGTTTTCAGAAATGGAGATCTCCATAGGTAGATGCCTGTGGCCAAAAATGAAATAATCAAAATGCTCTTGCTCCGTTTTACGCTTGGCGTATTGCGCCAGCCATTCTTTCTCATCGCCCAAAAAAACCGCATCATCATCGCCAGAGATCAATTTGTTCTTTACAGAAAGGTGCCGCGCCAGCCTGATGCCTATATCTGGATGGATCCACTTAAAACACCATTGAAAAAAAGGACTTGTAAAAATCTTTTTCATGCGTTTGTAACCCTTGTCGCCAGGTCCTTTACCATCGCCATGACCTATAAAAAACTTCTTGTCGTTAAACTCAAAAACTTGTGGATCGTGATAAACGGGAATGCCCAGTTCTTCTTCAAAATACCCGAACATCCATAAGTCATGGTTACCCACAAAAAAATAAATAGGTATACCGCTATCGCGTATTTCGGCTAGCTTGCCCAACACACGCACCTGTCCTTTAGGAACCACTGTTTTGTACTCAAACCAGAAATCGAACAAATCGCCCAGTAAAAAGATCGCGGCAGCATCTTCCTTAATCATATCCAGCCATTGCAGGAATATTTTCTCACGCGGTTTGCTCAGCTCCTGTGTAGGTGCTCCCAGATGATTGTCACTGGAAAAATAGATTTTTTTACCTTCTGGAATCTGCATGGGTTCAAAGATAGCAATCCCGCAACATATCTAATGGCCCATATTTTGCCTACAGTTACCATAGTGTTAAGCGGTAGTTCGCTTTCGCGAAAGCGATATCAATTTCCATCTCCTTGAACTATATTTAAGTCCATGATCAATAAGCGACTTCTCGTTAAGAACCTACTCGCTCATAATGACGAGAATAGCTTTTATGACAAGAAATTGCGAGTGGATTTGTCTACCAAAGAAGGCAAGGCTAAGTTTCTCAAACACATTTGTGCGCTCTCAAATTCAAATCCTGCAAACAACAGTTACATCGTCGTGGGCGTAGACGACCGCAAGAACGAGATTATAGGCGTAGACTTTTTTGACGATTCAAAATTGCAGAATCTCATCAACGCCTATCTGGACAACCCGCCACTGGTCATGTATGAGAACGTGCCTTTCCCGCATTTACCGGTAGATAAAGTGGTAGGTCTTGTGACGATACGCGCGCAAAAGGGCGTCGTGGCGCTGCGCAAGAATATCTGGAAATACTATGGTGGCGCCGTATTCTTTAGAGATGGCAGCATGTCCATGCCTAAGGATTTTGGGATCAGGGCAAGCGATGTCAACTCACCCATCGTGAATGAAATCGAGAAAAATGCGAGCAATAATATTGAACTCACGCTGGACCGAGTTCAAGATTTTATGAATAGGCGTGAGAATGGTTTGGAAGCTTTTTACAAAGTGTTCAAGGAACAGTTTGTCATTTGCTGGTCTGGAAAAATCAAACGCAAAAAAGATCGTGAGTACTATTATCGAGTCGATATAGAGATGGTCAATGAGCAGGTACGATTGTTTTATAGCGCACTGGATGAGGTTCAAATCTCCTATGACGAGGATAGTTTTAGCATCCTGGAGTTTGTGGAATTAGGATTGGGCGACCGCCATGCGTACCATCCACTGGAGCGTCAAACGTTGCGATTTTTCCCTAATGGCACCTATAAACTGGAGAGTAAGATTTTATTCAACCCGCCATATTACGATCGTCGCACCTTGCATCATATCTATAATACCAATTTATCACTGCTCAATAAGATCAGCAATGATGTACAGCTCAAGGAACAATCCTTGGTCGATTTGCGCAATTTGCCAGAAACCATGCTCATTTGCCACTTCAACAATGTGGGCGAGCCTATAGAAAAAATGAAGGCGGCACGCACGCACCTCAAAAATTTTCCAGATACCTACAAGGCATATAAGGAGTCCTTGCGTATATTGAGAAAAGTAAAATACAATTCTTGAGAACATTAGCAATAGGAGACATACACGGTGGCCATAGAGCCTTGACCCAATTATTGGAAAGAATAGATCCACAACCAGACGACCGTCTTATATTCCTAGGCGACTATGTAGACGGCTGGTCACAAAGTTATGAGGTCATTGAAGAGTTGATATCGCTCAAGCGAAAGCGTGCCAAAAACAATCATACTGCACCCATCTACCTTAGAGGAAATCATGATGAGCTCGTCCTCAATTTTCTGGTAAAGGGACAACAGAACAAACAGTGGTTATTCCATGGCGGCAGCAGTACCGTTACAAGCTATTCCAAACGATCCGATGAAGATATTGCCAGACACGTGGCCTTTCTGACCGAAGAACTGGAGGATTTCCTAGAGCTGGATGGTAATGGCTATTTTCACGCGGGTTTTCATAATTTGAATGGACCGCATCATGAGTACTATAAAAATCTGCCTTATTGGGATCGATCGCTTTGGGAAATGGCACTGTGCATAGACCCAAATCTCTCACAGGACGATCCCAGATTTCCCAACCGTCTCAAATTGTACACAGAGATTTTTATAGGTCATACGCCTACCACACGATTGGAATCTACAAAACCCATTCATGCTGCAAACATCTGGAATGTCGATACTGGAGCTGCGTTTACAGGACCTTTGACCGCATTATGCGTGGAAACTAAGGAAATATGGCAAAGCGACCCGTTGCCAGACTTGTATCCTAACGAGGATGGTCGCAACTAGGGTTTGAACTATGACGCGTTCCTGTCTGCCGACAGGTAAACTCAAAAGCGTAACACTTTCTTCTAAATTTCTACTAATAAACGTAACTTGAAGTGTAGAACCTTAAAAATCAACCAATATGGGAATCTTTGATAAGATAAAAGAAAAGCTCAGTCACGAATTTATCGACATTGTCGAGTGGCTGGATTATACAGATGATACCATCGCCCACCGTTTTGAACGCTATCAAAATGAGATTAAAAATGGAGCAAAGCTTATCGTGCGTGAAGGACAAACTGCTGTTTTTGTCAATGAAGGACAACTAGCCGATGTTTTCAAACCAGGAACCTATGACCTGACCACTCAAAACTTGCCTATTCTTTCCACGCTTAAAGGATGGAAATATGGATTTAATTCGCCATTCAAAGCAGAGGTTTATTTTGCGAATACCCATCTATTTACAGATGAAAAATGGGGTACTAAAAACCCGATTACTCTTAGCGACGAGCGATTTGGTTTGGTCGAGATTAGAGCGTTCGGGACCTATGCGTTCAAAATTGCAGATGCTGGTAAGTTCATTGTTGATATCGTGGGAACCGATAATAACTTCACCAATTTTGAGATCAATGAGCATCTCAAAAGTCTTATCGCTACTAGATTTACAGATACCGTAGGTGAGGCCAATTTACCCATAGAACTATACGCCGCAAACACTTCAGAACTTTCTGAAACCTGTCAGGAAGTGATGCAACCAGAATTCTTAAGCGTTGGAATTTCATTGGAGAAATTCTATATAGAGAATGTTTCCATGCCAGAAGATCTTAAGAAAGAGATCTTTGAATATAGCCGTATCGATAAAATCGACCTTGATAAATTAACTAAATTCAAAACAGCCAAAGCAATTGAAGCCGCTGCTGCAAATGAAGGTGGAACAGCTGGTGCTGGTATGGGAATGGGAATGGGATTTGTGCTCGCGCAGCAAATGGGCGGCATGATGAATCCTCAAATGGGTGGACAACAAGCCACACCACAACAGCAAGCGGCGGCAGGGCCGCCACCTATGCCTCAAGCGGTGCAGTATTTTTATGCGAGCAATGGTGCACAGGCCGGACCAGTTCCTTTTGAACAGCTGCGAGCCCTTTTTGCAGGTAGAACGATCAATAGAGACACACTTATCTGGAAAAGTGGTATGGAAACCTGGAAGCCGCTTAATGAGGTTGAAGAGTTGAAAACGTTCTTAGGCGGCAACACGCCACCGCCTTTACCATAACTCTAAATCTCTCTATTCCTGTTTTGACGTATTAATTGCGAATGGATTGCTATTAAAGAGTTTGCGAAGGAAATTTCAAAGCAGCATAAAGCATTTGAATTTTTAAAGGCTTAAGCGTAATAAGGAATCGACAAAGAGGTTCAGCAAACTATAGCCAAATCAAGAATTGGGATTTTTTGAACTCTATATTTCTTACCCAACAGCAAGTGAATAAGTAATCATCATTATTTGAACCCTAAGGCCACATCAATTTCCGAACGAAAAAAGTCCTGTGTCAACTGTGGCGCAGAGCTTACCTATGAACCTGGTACTGATACGATCACTTGTGATTATTGCGGTCATGTGGAGCAAATCGATCAAGAAGTCCAACCGTTTCAGGAATTAGAGCTGTTGAAATACTTGGAATCTATGGGTGCACAATCGCACTCCATGGAATTGACCATGTTGCAATGCAATAATTGCGGCGCTACCCAGCACATTGAGGATAATTACAAATCATTGCATTGCGTGTATTGCACGATGCCATTGATCATAGAAGACCAATATACCGAGGAATGGATCCTGCCAGGAGCTGTGCTGCCATTTTCCTTTAAGGTAAACAAGGCGCACCAGATTTTCAAAACGTGGGTCGATGGTTTGTGGTGGGCACCTAATAATCTGCAACGCGCCAGTTTAAGTCCAGAGTATACTAAAGGTTTGTACGTTCCCTATTGGACCTTTGACGCACAGCTCGCGTCCAGTTATTCTGGACAGCGAGGTGATTATTATTATGTCACCGTGACGCGTGGGTCTGGAAAGAACAAACGCACGGTTCAAGAACGTCGTACGAGATGGTCTAATGCATCAGGAAATGTGAGTGGTTTTGTGGACGATACGCTGGTCAAAGCGACCAACAATCAAAAAATAAAAATTCCCAATGCTATCGCCAGCTGGAAATTGAGTGACCTCAAAACCTTTGATACTCGATACCTAGCGGGCTACGTCACTGAAAAGTATACGATTCCTTTAAAAGACGGCCATTTAGTAGCTACCGACAAAGCAGAGGAAATTGCCAAAAACTGGATACGCCGCGACATAGGTGGTGACGAGCAGCGCATCACCAGCATGAACATTGATCTTACACAGGAAACGTTCAAGCACATTTTACTGCCACTATATATCAGTTCCTATAATTACAACGGCAAGCGTTACCATTTTTATGTCAACGGCCAGACTGGTGCGATTCACGGCGATCGACCTTATTCGTTTTGGAAGATATTCTTGGCGGTTTTGGCAGGGTTGATCCTGATTGCCGTCATCGCTTATGTTGTGAATTTGAAATGAGGATGGAATGAGTTCGCTTTCGCGAAAGCGAACTTCAAACCATACTTAATCCTACGACTTTAATTGGTGATTTTCTTGAAAATATAGCGGGTCACGTAGATACCGTTGGAGTCTCCATCGCCACTATAGCTTTCTACACCACTGTTTACAAAGGCAAGTTCCCAACCTTGAGAGGCCAGGTCATTGATTTTAGAAGTCACTACGGCATCGTTTGCCGCGATATTCTGAAATCTAATTCCAGCGATATTGAAAAAGTTGAGCAGTTTGGTCTCTTCAAAATCCTTGACACGTATGTCACTACGGTCAGAAGAGTTGCGCTCGTCATCTTCCTCGCTGCGTGTGCTTGTGAAATCGCGATAATCGCGTTGTTCAGTCCCAAAAATCATACGAGATCTTCCTAGACCACTTGGGATAATAGATTCTACCACGGTTACTGTTTGGTACATGTAGATGGGTGATTGAGTGCTTACAGGTACCGCATCTTGTGCCTGGACAAGTGACGTGCCAATTAAGGAAATAGCCAAAAGGAGTGTTTTGAATTTCATGAGAAAATGGTTGGTTAACAAAAAAGCTTTTCAAATAGAACTTCCATTTTAACGGATTCTATTTGAAAAGCTAATTTAGAGATTTTCGGGATCTGTTTTACAGATCAAATTTAATTCCCTGCGCGAGCGGAAGCTCTGTCGTGTAGTTAATAGTGTTGGTTTGTCGTCTCATGTAAACCTTCCAAGCATCACTACCAGATTCACGACCGCCACCGGTATCTTTCTCACCACCAAAGGCTCCACCTATCTCAGCACCGCTGGTTCCTATATTGACGTTTGCAATACCACAATCAGATCCTGCAACGCTTAGGAAGCGTTCTGCTTCTCTTAGGTTATTCGTCATGATGGCGCTAGATAGACCTTGATTCACACCATTTTGAAGTTCCAAAGCGTTTCCTACATCGCCACTGTATTTTAATAAATATAAAACAGGAGCAAAGGTCTCGTGCTGAACAATCTCAAAAGAGTTCTCAGCTTCGGCGATCGCTGGTTTTACATAGCAACCACTTTCATAACCAGCACCTTCTAAAACACCACCTTCTACTATGATTTTGCCGCCTTCTTCAACCACTTTAGTCAAGGCATTTTGATAGCCTTTAACCGCATCTTTATCGATCAACGGTCCTACGTGGTTTTTCTCATCCAGTGGGTTTCCAATTTTTAATTGTTTATAAGCATCTACCACTGCATTCTTCACTTTATCATACATGGATTCATGAATGATCAAACGACGCGTTGAGGTACAACGTTGGCCAGCCGTTCCCACCGCACCAAATACGGCACCTATTACCGTCATTTTAATATCTGCATCTGGAGTGACGATGATGGCATTGTTACCACCTAATTCTAGTAAGGACTTGCCTAATCTTTCACCAACCTTACTCGCAACGATTTTACCCATACGAGTAGAACCGGTGGCACTGATTAAAGGCACGCGCTTATCTGTAGTCATCATTTCGCCTACTTTATAATCACCATTGACTAGACAAGAAATACCTTCTGGAAGGTCATTATCCTTAAGCACTTTTGCGATAATGTTTTGACAAGCGATACCACAAAGCGGTGTTTTCTCACTTGGCTTCCAGATACATACATCACCACAAACCCAGGCAAGTGCCGTATTCCAAGCCCAAACCGCTACTGGGAAGTTAAAAGCGCTAATAATGCCCACGATTCCCAATGGGTGATATTGCTCATACATTCTGTGACCTGGTCGCTCACTGTGCATTGTGAGACCGTGCAATTGTCTGGAAAGACCTACCGCAAAATCACAGATGTCAATCATTTCTTGTACCTCGCCTAATCCTTCTTGATAGGATTTCCCCATTTCATAGGAAACCAATTTACCTAGTGGTTCTTTCAACCTGCGCAGCTCTTCTCCAAACTGACGAACAATCTCACCACGCAACGGCGCTGGCATCATTCTCCAGTCTTTAAAAGCACCTTGAGCGGCGTTTACAACTTTCTCAAAATCGGCTGCAGTCGTAGTGGTCACTCTTGCTATTTCCTGACCGTCTACTGGTGATGAAGAAATGATTTCTTCTCCACTTCCAAAATGGTGATTACCTGTTGAAGTTCCTTTATTTGTGTTTTGAACGCCCAATTGTTGGAGCGCTTCTTCTATACCAAAATCCTTGGCTACGTTTGACATGTACTTTGATTTTAAAATTTAGTCCAGCTTCTCAGCTAGTTTTTTGAAGATCTTTTTTGGATTCTTGTTTTCATATAAGATGTCGTGAACGGCATCAAGAATAGGTGTTTTGGCACCTTGTTTTTGATTGAGCTCATAGGCACTTTTAGTGGCGTAATAACCTTCGGCAATCATGCTCATTTCTAATTGTGCACTGCGTACGGTGTACCCTTTTCCCAGCATGTTGCCGAATAATCGATTACGGGAAAAAATAGAATAACCTGTCACTAGCAAATCACCTAGATAGGCGCTATCATTGATGTTGCGCTTCATTTTGTGCACTTTCTTGATGTAGCGCTTCATCTCTCTTATGGCGTTTGACATCAACACACTCTGGAAATTATCACCATAGCCCAATCCGTGAGCAATACCTGCGGCAATGGCATAGATATTTTTGAGTACGGCGGCATATTCAGTACCTATGATGTCATCACTTATCTTACAATTGATGTAATCGTTCTCAAAATATTCGGCAAGCTCTTTTGCCTTGGTCTCATCTGCAAAGGCCACGGTGAGATACGATAGTCTTTCCAGAGCCACTTCTTCTGCATGGCAAGGTCCAGTTAGGACGCCTATATCATCCATGTCTACGTTGTGATGCTGGTTGAAATATTCACCTACAATAAGACCGGTTTCTGGAACGATACCTTTAATGGCAGACACGACGCGTTTACCCTCAAAAGAAACGGTAAGCGCAGAAAGCTCTGAATGCAAAAAGGCACTGGGAATGGCAAATATGCACACATCTGCATACGCCACTATTTCATTGATGTCATTGGATAGCTTGAGCCTGTCCACATCAAATTCTACACTGCTTAAATAACTGGGATTATGATCGTTGCGCTTGATGTGCTCGATGGCATACACACTGCGCATGTACCACCCAACTTCATCCATACTTTCGGTAAGCATTTTTACAATTGCTGTGGCCCAGCTACCGCCACCTAGGACGGCTATTTTGAGTGTTTTTTCCATAGAAAAGTGTGTATTTGTAAAGATACCATTTTTGAAAGGACTGTTTTTTGAGAATTTGTCAACCTATGGAATGGTTAAATGAGGCGATGGAGAGAGTTCGCTTTCGCGAAAGCGAAACAATCATTCATAACCATCAGTAAATCAATACGATATAATAATGGCACGATTTTCGAAAACGTTGTAGTGAACTTTAAAAGGATACCGATATGAAATCAATAACTACTCTCTTAGGCGGATTTGCCCTTGCCATCACCCTTGTAAGTTGTGATGCAGAACTTATCATAGGCGATCCAGTAGTAGAACCTACACTTAACGAGGTTCTTTCTTCTCATGATGTATGGTATCTGGACTTGAATAGTGCCCAAGGTAACCTGGACATTCCATTCATGACTCGTGCCTTTACCTTGACATTTGAATATGGAACGCTCTATGCCAACAATAATCTTGTGGGATTGGGTCGTGCAGGATCTGGAATAGGCATTGATGTAGGTGTTTATGATACTTACTTTGATACGTTGACTATTGATCACGACATTGATGGCGTTCATGAATTTGATGTGTATGTCAACAGCTTTAACCGCATTGAACTTAGGGATACCTATAGTGGCACTCGATACTTTCTGGATGGGTACAGCACGAGTACGTTTGACTATGATAAATTATTTTACAACAACATCCAGTATTTCTTGCAGGAGTATGGTGCCTGGGAAAAAACCTATACCAGCAATGCAGGTGCGATCAATGAATTTGACCAGGAAAACTACTTAAGATTTAGACCTGGAACCAATGCAGATGTATTTCAGAGCTCACAAGATCGCAATGCGATGACGACTGGAAGTATATTTTGGGATTACAACGGTGAATACTGGGTTGAGGACGCCTCACCAGGCTCACTTAACAAGCATTTAACGCTCGATTATGATTTTTTAGGCAATGATTATTTCGACCTTTACGTGATCGATGATAAAACGATAGAATTATATCATATATCATCTGGTACTACCTATGAATTCAAGGGTAGAAACTTTATACAGTACAAGAGTAGCGTGGCTACAAAATCTAGATTACTGGATGTAGATCGCGCAAGAAAAGAAAAATAAAAGTTTCTAGTTAAGAAACTGAAGATTTGGTTGGTTGGAAGCCGCCTGTAAACCTTTCAAAAGGTTGCGGGCGGTTTTTTACTGGTAGAAGTTCATCTCTGTGATGTAGGTGTTTACTTCTTGATGCAAGAAGTATCTAAGGTCTTGGCCACTGGCGATTCCATTTCTAATCATGGTAGAAGAAATCTCCATGATAGGAGCATCAATTTTTTGTATGCTGGGATGGTCGATCAATTCCAACGGTACCTCGCCAGCAGATATTCTAGGATAGACAATGATGCTGTAGTCTTCTAGAAGCACTTTGTAATTCTTCCACTTAGGTAGGCTCTTCAAATTATCTTCACCCATGATCAGGACAAAATCTGTATCAGGATATTTTTCCTTTAGATGTGCTAAGGTGTTTACCGTGTAATTGGGCTGTGGTAAATTGAACTCTATCTGACTGGGCTTGATTTTTAGATAATCGTCTACGGCAAGATGTACCATGTGCAGCCGTTGATAATCATCTAATAAGGTACTCTTCTTTTTTAAAGGATTATGAGGTGTGACTACCATCCAGATTTCCTTCAAATCGCTGTTTTCCACCAGATAATTTGCAATGGCCAAGTGGCCTATGTGAATAGGATTGAACGTGCCAAAATAGAGTCCTACCTTACTCTTCTTCATCTCTAGGTACTGGTTGATTGATAAAGTCTTTTACTACTTGAATGGCGCGTTCTTTGGCTAAATTAAGATCGTCATTCTTAATAATGATATCAAACTGCGGTGCGGTGGCCATTTCTGTACTGGCTTTTGCAACGCGCATAGCAATTTTTTCTGGGGTTTCGGTCTTACGCTTTTTGAGTCTTATCTGAAGCTCATTAATAGAAGGTGGCTTTACAAAAATGGCCAAAGTACGTTCTGGGAATTTTTTCTTAAGCCTCAATCCACCTACTACGTCAATATCAAAAATAACGTGTTTACCTAAGGCCCAAATACGCTCTACTTCTGACTTCAAAGTACCATAAAACTGATCTCTATAGACTTCTTCAAATTCTAGGAACTCTTCTTTTCTTATCCTGTTCTTAAACTCTTTCAAGCCAAGAAAGTAGTAATCCTTACCGTCAACTTCTCCTGTTCTAGGTTCTCTAGAGGCAGCACTGATAGAGAAAGCGAGGTTGAGTTCCTTTTGTTTTAATAGATGCCTTACTAGAGTTGTTTTTCCTGCTCCTGACGGTGCGCTAAACACGATTAATTTTGGCTGTATTTCCATTACAGTACGTTAAGCATTTGTTCTTTAATCTTCTCCAGTTCATCTTTCATTTGAACCACTTTTTGCTGCATGGATGCATGATTCGCTTTACTACCTATGGTATTAATTTCGCGACCTATCTCTTGGGAAATAAAAGCTAATTTTTTGCCTTGAGAAGTATCTGCCTGCATGGTTTCCTTGAAATAGTTGAGGTGGTTGTTGAGCCTCACTTTTTCTTCTGTGATGTCATATTTCTCTAGATAATAGATCAATTCCTGCTCAAACCTATTTTCATCAACTTTCTCTTTTAGGTCAGCTACGGCTTTTTCAAGTCTGGTACGTATGCCGTCAAGTCGTTCCTTATCGTCAACGATGACGTCATCCAGTAACTGTGCGATGTTATCAATACGATTGGTAAATTCCTCTCTTAGGATTTCGCCTTCGTTTTTGCGATAATCATTGACCGCATCAAGACCTTCTTGAACTGTTTTTAGAACGACATCAAATTCAGAATCTTCCACTTCTTCTTGAGTTGTCAGGAAAACATCTGGAAAGGTGGAAGCGATCTGTACGAGTTGTATTTTGTTATCGGAGTCTAGATTTTTGATCTGAGACAATTGATCAATGTATTGCTCGATTTGATCAATATTCAAAGTTTGTCCCGTCTTGCCGCTGGTATTTTCTATGTGCAGGGCAAGGTCGATCTTACCTCTGGAAAGCTGGGCGGCAGCTATTTTTCTAATCTCTAATTCCTTCTCACGATACGCGTTGGGAATCCTTAGATTAAGATCAAGGTTCTTGCTATTTAAGGTGCGTATCTCTACGGTAATCTTGCGTTGTGGTAGTTGCTGGACAGCTTTACCATATCCAGTCATGGAAATAATCATGCGCTCATTTTAGGCCAGCAAAGATAATGAATGCAAATGCTTAGTGCATATCTACGCTCTCAGGATCCAGCTTACTGCGCAGACGACTTAAAGATTGTTGTCTAATTCCCAAATAAGAAGCGATGTCTTTAAGTGGTAGGCGCTCTTCCATATCCTTGTAACGCTCCATAAATTTTAGATAGCGTGTGGTCGCGTCGTTGGTAATCATACGAGACTTTTCATCCAGTAGGTTATGGTACCTTTTGAGCATGAGCTTTTGAAATGCGGGAAGCAATCCTGGATAAAGTTTGTTGATGTAGGTGAAGTCTTGATGGTTAAAGCACAATACCTCTCCAGACTCAACGCATTGGATTTGAATATTGGAAGGTGTCTGGTCCACAAAACTATACATGGATGTCATCACATCGTTCTCTGCCACAAATCTAGTGGTGTGTAAATCTCCATATTCATCAATGATGGAACCTTTAAGTATGCCAGACTTGATGAAGTAAATGTTGTCACACACCTCACCTAGATGAAGCAAGACTTGTTTCTTCTTGATTTTTTTAACCTCAAGCATGCTGAAAATTTCAGTAGCATACTTAATGGAAGGCAAATCATCTTCTCCAGTTAAATCATGTAGGAAATCTGGTAACTCCATTGTACTCATCTTTATCTTTGTAAATATCGCTTTTACTTAGTGTATATGCAACTAAACTAGGCGTTTAATACAGAATGTTCATATTTCAGTTGCGCCTATTATCCAATAGGCAATAGCTTTTCTTTTATTCCACACTAGTCTTGATCTTTTCTTCAAACCTTTAAAAACACTTATGTTCAAAAGGAATAACGAAGTAAATATCAGTACAACTAGAATTGGTTTTTACTGCTATCTAAATCTATAAAAATGTAGGAAAACATAACTATAGAAATATGGTCAGATTTTTAAAACCATTGGCCTAAGTCTTGAGAATTCCGCTATGGCTAAGACATAACAAGCCTGTGTTGTAAACTAGTTTCACAGGAAAAATCATACATACGCAACTGGTCTATGTTTGGTTTTATAAAAATTGTTGAATGATTGATTCGTAATTTTACTCCAACCTTGATACATGATCGCCACAATACTTTCTACTAAACGATTGACTTTACCGCAACAGCAATTGGTATTGCACAGCGGTATAGGATTAGTGCATTACGACATTCTCAAAACAGAAACCCTAAAGGTTGACCTGAGTTTAAATAACCTGGCACACGTCATTATCACCAGCAAGAACGCGTTGCGAGCTTTACAACCCTATCAGAAACAAGTGGATTCCGTTTATTGCGTTGGATCAAGTACAGCTCAAGCGCTTGAGAATATGAGTATCAAACCTCGAATTGTCGCAAGCAATGCGGCTGAATTAGCAATGCAGCTGATCTACACACTTCCTAATATGCAGTTCACCTATTTGTGTGGTGATCACCGCCGTGATGAGTTGCCAGACCTTTTTAAAAGCCATAAGATCACGTTAAAAGAGGTGATTGTTTATAAATCTGCCATCGTGCACAAAAGCTTTGATCGTATTTTTGCGGCAGTTTTGTTCTATAGTCCTCGTGGTGTTTACGCTTTCGCGAAAGCGAACAAACATCAACCCCAATGCTCCATTTGCATAGGCGAGACAACGGCAACGGCAGCGAGAGAAAAATTCTCTAACGTGCTGGTCGCCAAAAAACAAACCGTAGAAAACGTGCTGGTGACGGCCATAAAAAAATTGAGAGATGATAAAAAATGATTTGTTCCTACGTGCATTAAGAGGCGAGACCGTGGAAAGACCACCAGTATGGATGATGCGCCAGGCTGGAAGGTATCTGCCAGACTTTATGAAGCTTAAGGAGAAATATGATTTTTTTACCCGTTGCCAAACGCCAGAACTCGCGACCGAAATTACGGTCATGCCTATTGATCAAATAGGACCAGATGCCGCGATCTTGTTTTCTGATATTCTGGTGATTCCTCAAGCGATGAATATTGAGGTGCAAATGAAGCCAGGCGTTGGGCCATGGTTGCCCAATCCTATAAGGTCTGCCGCAGATCTAGATCGAGTAGTGGTTCCAGATGTAGCAGACTCCTTAAGCTATGTAATGGAAGCCATCGATATGACAAAGGATGCTCTTGCTAACCGAGTGCCTTTAATAGGTTTTGCAGGATCGCCATGGACTATTTTATGCTACTGTGTGCAGGGTCAAGGCAGTAAAAACTTTGACAAAGCCAAGGAGTTTTGCTTCACCCAGCCAGAAGCGGCTCATGAATTACTGCAGCGCATTACAGATACGACGATTGCTTATCTACATGAAAAAGTGAAACATGGTGTGAATGCCGTACAGGTTTTTGATTCATGGGGTGGCATGTTATCGCCAGTAGATTACCAAGAGTTTTCATGGAAATACATACAGCAAATTATCAACTCCTTGCGACCAGTCACTGAGGTTTTGGTTTTTGGAAAAGGGTGCTGGTTTGCCTTGAACGAAATGTCAAAAAGTGGCGCCGCGGCACTAGGTGTAGACTGGACTTGTAGTGCGCGCAATGCCCGCTATCTTTCTGGTGGGAACATCACCTTACAAGGTAATTTTGATCCTTCGAGATTATTCTCGCCGCCAGCGACGATCAAAAAAATGGTGAAGCAGATGATTGATGAATTTGGGAAGGATAAATACATTGCCAATCTAGGTCATGGAATCCTGCCTAACATACCCGTAGAAAACGCACAGGCATTTGTGGATGCCGTAAAGGAGTACTAATGTGAAGAATTACGTCAAGAAGTACTACAAGTTCCTGATTGGGCTAACACCACAACGCAATCTGGTGTATGGTTTCCTTCTTTATAACGTGATAGGAGCCTTGCTTCTTTGCTTGCCATTTTCAAGAAAGGGCGATGTTTCTTTTATTGACACGCTTTTCACCTCAACTTCTGCGATAAGTACCACTGGTTTGATGACCGTTGGGCTAACAGATCAGTTTACGGTTTTTGGTCAATTTGTAATCATGTTGTTGTTTCAGATAGGTGGTATTGGGTACATGACATTCACTACCTATATTCTTTTAAACACCAGTCACCATACGGCAAAATGGCGCGAACGTATCTTAAATGCCGCATTTGCAATACCTAAAACCATCCAGTTAAGACCGTTTCTTAAATCGGTTATTATTTTTACGATCCTGTTTGAAATCGTTGGGACAATTTTGTTTTACATAGGTTTCGCAGATCAAGAATGGGGTTTTTGGGAACGCTTGTGGAACAGCATTTTTCACAGTGTGAGTGCTTTTTGTACCGCTGGTTTTAGCTTGTTCAATTCTGGATTTGTCGATTTTGTGGACGATGGTCTCATCAATTTTACCGTTTCCTTTCTGGCAATAGCTGGTTCGTTGGGCTTCATCATATTTTCTGATTTCTATCTCAAATTTGCCCGTAAAAAGCATGAGGTAAGCTATACCTCAAAATTGATACTTTCGGGATTTTTGATTTTGCTTTCATTGGGTACGGTTGCCATGTATTTTACGGAGCCCAGTATCATGATTCTAGAAGGTAAAACCAGGTTCTACGCGTCGTTCTTCCAGTCTATGACGGCCATGACCACGGTAGGATTTAATACGATCGATAATGGAGTGATGATCTTACCGGTAACTATGATCACCATTCTGCTCATGTATATAGGCGCGTCACCATCGGGAACCTCTGGTGGTCTAAAGATTACAACACTCGTGGCAACGGTAGCCTACTTGCGCAGCAAACTTAAGAACTGCAAGGACTTCTTGTTTTTCAATACAAAAATTCCCAGCGGTAGGGTTGATGCTGCGGTATCGACCTTTATCTTTTATTTGATCGTGAGCTTTTTTGGAGTTTTGCTCCTGACATTTTCTGAGGCCGACACACTGGATCGTATTGCGTTTGAAGTTTTGTCTGCTTTGGGAACCGTAGGTTTGTCGATGGGAATCACGGGTGGCCTCACTTTTTTCGGGAAGTCTGTCATTATTTGTCTTATGTTTATAGGTAGGCTAGGTGTGTTGACTTTTGGGCTGGCTATAAGCAGAGCCTATGTTCCTGATGAGCAAGAAGCCGAAGAAGAGGAAGATATAGCAGTTTGATATGATCAAGAATATTTTCAAGGCACTTAAGGATTATGCGGGTAGCTTCAGGCTCATGTCGCAATTGGGTCTATGGAAATACTTTATGGTTCCCATGGCGATTAGCATTCTTTTTGCTGTCACGATAGGTTTTACCGCCTATGGCTTGTCAGATAATCTGGCCGGTCCACTTACTAAGTTGTGGATCTGGGAAACTGGTGCAGATGCCTTTTTCGCTTTCGCGGAAGTTCTTAGCGCGATCATTATTATCATTTTAGGCTTATTGGTATACAAACACTTTGTGATGGCCTTGAGCGCGCCATTCATGTCTCCAGTGTCAGAAAAGATTGAAAAACATCTGTATCCCGAAGTGTACGATGCCTCAAACTATAGAGACACTTCAAATGCTTCACAACTATCTCGCGGTATACGTATTAATATTCGTAATCTTTTTTATGAATTACTGCTTACCATTCCTCTATTGTTACTTAGTTTGATACCTGTTATAGGAATTCTATTTTGGGTTATTGGGTTTTTGGTGCAATCCTATTATGCCGGTTTTGGTAACATGGACTATACCTTAGAACGTCATTTTAAGTATAGAGCCAGCGTTGATTTTGTCAAAAATCATAGAGGTTGCGCCATAGGGAACGGCATCGTATTCAATGCTATGTTGTTGATCCCGATTATAGGAATCATTCTGGTGTTGCCTATATCTGTCACCGCAGCCAGCAAGACGACCCTAGAGCTCTTGCGCGGCCAAAAATTACTTGCAGATCAAGCCACATAGATCGTTGTATAAAGTAACTTTGCAAGCAGATTTTTTCTCATGGATTCTCAAAAAGACGCCTTTTATTCCTTTATTAAGGAACTTCAAAGCACCATCTCCTCTCAATTAGAAGAGCTGGATGGAAAAGCTCAATTCATTGAAGATGAATGGGTAAGAGAAGAAGGTGGCGGCGGTTTTTCTAGAGTTATACAAGATGGAGATGTTTTTGAAAAAGGCGGCGTCAATATAAGCGCTGTATATGGAGCATTGCCACCGGCCATGCAAAATTACTTTAACGTCCAAGATGCAGATTTCTATGCCACGGGAATCAGTCTTGTGATCCATCCGTTAAATCCTATGGTGCCTACCGTTCATGCAAACTTCAGGTATTTTGAAATGTATGATAAGCATGGTCAACTTGTTGACTGTTGGTTTGGTGGTGGGCTTGATCTAACACCATATTATTTATTTAAAGAAGATGCTCAACACTTTCATCAAGTTTGTAAAGAAGCCTGTGATCGCCATGAAGTTGCAGATTACCAACTTTTCAAGAAAAAATGTGATGAGTACTTCCATAATGCACATAGGAATGAAGCCCGCGGTATAGGCGGATTGTTTTATGATTATTGTCGCGCTAGCGATACTCTTACCATGAAAGATTGGTTAGACTTCCAGAAAGATATGGCATCCCATTTTTTGGATGCCTATGTGCCTATTGTAAAACGTCGAAAGGATCTTCCTTATACACCAGATCATCGTGAATGGCAAGAAATACGTCGTGGCCGTTATGTGGAATTCAATCTGGTTCACGATAAGGGTACTTTGTTTGGACTCAAAACAAACGGTCGTATAGAAAGTATTCTTATGAGTCTACCGCCAGCCGTACAATGGAAGTACGATCATCACCCAGAAGCTGATTCTAAAGAAGCAGAACTCGTTGAGGTATTGGAGAACCCACGTGATTGGGTCTAGGAGACTGAGTGAAGACCTGGCTAACAAGCATCAAAAACTAACTATTGTAATCTATTCCTCACAATTATTTTTCTGCACGCTTTTTCGCGACTCTCAAAATATTATTCTGAATATCTTTCATGATCCATTTTGCCCATAAACCAGCGTAAAAATCGAAAGTTGTATCTAATTCAAATTTGCTGTATAGATGCAATCTATTGATCCCGTTGGGTAATTGTTCTAATTCATAGGTGCCGTTTAGAACGTCAAAATATTCACCTCCTATAACAACATGCTCATCTAATGTGGTTGAGGGAATCTCGTGAGGATATGCTTTTATGGTAAAAACCATTTTTTCATTATCAATATATTCGGTAACGGTTTCGTGAAACACTAAACCATTTGTAAAAATTGTCTTACGGTAAGCTCCAACACCTTCAAAATTTAATTCGGCCTTGATAGGTCGTGGGAAACCTAGGGTTTTATTAAGGTAGCCAGTGTCCTCTGACGCTTCAATTTCAGAAACTTTAGTCACATTGTCCCAAATCTTTTCGATAGGCGCATCAATGTCAATGTAGGTATAGGCTTTGTATTCGCCTGGAATTGAATCGACCAGGCTTTCCATTGGGGCAATTAAGAATGGAAGTAAGAACAAAATTGAAATATTCAATTTGTCATTGCGCCATTGGCCTCTTAAATATCCACCAGCAAATCCACCAATGGTAGCCGCTAATAGAAATACCGGCAATATCATTAGCCAGCAAGCCCAACCCTCGATAGAAAACACCATGGTCACTAAGAGAAATAAAAATATAGGAATCCAAGGCGCAAAAATTCTGTATGCTACACTACTAGCTCTTGATTTTTCTGAAAGATATACTGTTAACGCACCCATTATTGTGGGAAGAACAAAAATAAATGTAGTTGACATCACTGAAAACAAATCACCAAAACCCTCGATTTTCATTCCGAATGAAAATCCTATGATCATTGCATAAATTAGAGGAATGCCAAATGCAATTATCAATGTCTTGAGTGTCTTGGTCATAAATCCGTGCAATTGTAACTAGAGCTTCTAATTATCACTCGCAAACCACTCTGCATAACTGGTTTCAGTTTCACGAAGGCGCAGGGAAAACAACTTGATGTTATCAGGTAGGCGACCAGCAATCTTTTTTGCAAAATCCTGAATCATCATTTCGCTAGTAGGTTGGTAGTCGGCGAGAATGACTTCATGGCCGCGGCTTTCCAGTTCCTTGGCAAGATCTACATGCGGTGAATTCTTGTTAAAAACCGTCGCATGATCAAAGGGATCCACGATTTCTTCTTTCACGATCTTTTTCAAATCACCAAAATCGATCACCATTCCATATTTTACATGATCAGCATCCATAATAGGTTGCCCTATAACGGTCACGGCAAGCTTATAACTGTGTCCATGCACATTGCGGCACTTGCCATCATACCCATATAGCGCGTGACCCGTTTCAAAAGTGAATTCCTTAGTAATGCGTACCGTTCCCATTATCGATTCTTAAAAAATTTCTTGTAAATAACCACGACGACCAGAATAATCCCTATCACAAGAAATATCCCAACGCCACCCATAAAACGGGACAGTTGGATAAACCAGTTTTCCTCTTGAAGTAGAACAAGCATGCCTATTAATTTGAAGCAAAGATACTATTTGTCCAGCACAGAGCTCGCGTTAGGGATAGAAGTGAAAATCCTTTTTGTGGGTGCGCAGTATCCCAAAAAGATTGCAACGTATAGCCCGACCTCGAGCAACGAGGTAACGCCCATGAAAATATTGATGAGGAGAATATTCGCTTTCGCGAAAGTCGATCACATCATCCTTGCCAGTCTATTTCTAAATTTGAGGTGTAGAAAAACCGCTCTGCCTATCATCCAGGCAAAGAACGCCAACCAGATGGCTTTGAGTTCAAAGCCAAAATAATCCAGCAGCAGCAATACAGGGACGAAGACAGCCACCGTCACTAAAAGAAGCAAGTTGCGCAGATACGGCGCCTCGCCCCAACCTTTAAAAATACCATCGTAAACAAAAGCCACGGCATTGATGGGCTGCATAAGCAAGATGATAAAAAAGGTATTGACAAACAGCAAATCGACTTGTGGATCGTCTGTAAACCAACCGCCAATCAAGTTATAGAACAAAGCGCAGATCAAGGCAAGAACTACCGAAACACCTATGCCAAAGGTGTTGGTTTTAAGCGCCAGATACCGTAGCGACTCGCGATCGCCAGCGCCCAATAGCTTGCCGCCTATGGCGTTTCCTGCATTTGCAAAACCATCTATGAAGAAGGAAAAGAACAGCCAGATATTCATTAAGATGGCATGAGTAGCGGCCTCTTCCACGCCATAACCGTTAGCGTACCGGTAGGAAAGGTAGATGCAGATGTTGATCGCCAGTGTACGTAAAAAGAAATTTACCGTGAGTTTAATATGCTGCCCCAACAGCGCGTGCGGTTTCCAACGTTGTATGAAAAGCGTAAATGGCGTGTTTTTGAAAAAATAAAAAAGGGCTATAAGGAGCATTGTGGATTGGGCAGCTAGACTGGCAAGAGCAGCGCCAGTGAGGCCCAAGCCGTCCAACCAGCCATCAACTCCATATACCAGCAAGTAGTCCAAGGCCACGTTGACAACCGCGCCAGAGATGCTGGCAATCATCGCCCAACTGGTGTTTTGTAAACCTCGAAAGATTCCAAAAATAGCAAATGCACTAAGTGTTAATGGAAAGCCCAGCGCGCGTATCTGGTAATAAGACGCGGTCAACTCTAGAACCTCACCTTTAGCTTTATATAAATCAAATATAAATGTCGCCAGTGGTGCCGTCACCGCGTAAATGACCAATCCCATCAAGATGTTGATCCATATGACTTGAGGAATAAGATCGTTGATTTTGTCCAGGGATTTGTTACCCAAGGCTTTTGAAACGATGCTGGAAATAGACGTTTTGGTTTGTGCCAGTGTCCAGATCACCGTGCTTAAAAATGCACCGGCAAGGCCAACGGCAGCAAGAGCGTCCACGCTGTCACCTTCCATATTTCCAATGATCGCGATGTCTGTGATGCTTATGACGGGTTCTGCTATTCCTGCAATAATCGCTGGAAAGGCGAGTTTGAGAATATAATTGGTAGAAATATTGATGCTGGATTTCACGTTGCAAACTTAGCAGTTATGAATTTGATTTATCGTTATGAAATGATGGGAAAGTGTATATTTGCCGTCTAAATTTTGGGGGATTAGCTCATTTGGCTAGAGCGCTTGCCTGGCAGGCAAGAGGTGACCGGTTCGAATCCGGTATTCTCCACAGAAAAACAAAACGCAACCTTTTAGGGTTGCGTTTTTTGTTAAGGCTAGAGAGCTTCTTTGTTTGTAAAGATCAATTACTCCTTAAAAAATTGATGGTGCATTGCACGACTTGTCTCAAGTCTTTAGGCATCAAATCTTGTTCCCATGGATGGGACGCTCCAAAAACGTGGTCTGCACCTCGTATCAAACTTAGTTGAGCATGTCTGCTTCTATCTCGCAAACGATAGGCATCGTTGACGTTTACAGTTGGATCCTGCGTTCCATGCACGATTAAGTGTGGTATGCTCAAACGTGAGGCGGCATCCAGAATATGTAGTTCCTTCTCATTTTGTTTAAAATCTGTATAAAGCTGGTAATTGAAAGGCATATCTTGATGGGTACGTCCGTTTTTTACATAATAAACGCCGTCCTGCTCCCATTTTTCTAGCTCGTCGTCTTTTGGAAATCGCTCTTCATAATCTGCCACACCAGCAAGTGTCACCAGACGTTTGATGCGGTCGTCTTTGGACGCCGAAATCGTCGTGATCCCACCAGCTCTGGAATGACCTATAAGATTGATTTCATTACGATCTATCGGTAAATCAGATGTTTCTAACCAGTCCAGCACACTTTGCAGATCTCTCAGCTCCAGGCTGTAATTATTGTTTCCAAAAGCTTCTAGATCTGGAAAATCGATGGGCTGTTCAGGAGTACCGCCATTATGAGAGAAGTTAAATTTGATGAATAGGAAGTTCGCTTTCGCGAAAGCGGAACCCATTAAATCCCATGCGCCCCAATCTTTAAAGCCTTTCAACCCATGACAAAAAATGACTACAGGTAAGTCGGTGCCTTGGTCTTTATACTCATAATCTAGAAGAATTACTTTGCCGTTCTCTGATGCTATCTGGATGTTATCCTTTTTCATACTTCTTTCTCAGTTAAAGGTGTTGTAGGGTCAAATAACTCTTTGATCAAGGCAATGAGTTGTTTTTCAAACTGGTCTAAAATGTTCTGGTCAATTTCTTGAGGCTGATAGCTGCGACCGTTTTTTATCCCAAACGGAATAAAACCTTCGCCAAAGTTTTTGAAGCTTATGATTCCAGCCTGCAAGGTATCTACAGGATGATTTTTTGCGTACAGATAGGCATACATCAATACTTGAAATGCCTTGGATTTTTCATAATCCTGGATCATGACTTCATAACCGTCTTCTTCAATACCAACGTTGCCTTTTGAAACGCTGCCGGTTTTATAATCTATGATTCTAAGAACGCCATCAATCATGTCCACTCGATCAACTTTACCATGCAGTGTTACGAGGCCTATTTCTGGTAATTCTATTGTTGTTGAGAGATCCTGCTCCACGCTCTTGATGACAAATTCGCTGGATTTCTCTACCGTTGTTTTATCCAGAGCAATCATTTTTTTGATGTAGTGGTGCGATACCTCATAAATGATCTTGTTTTTACCCAAAGGATTGGATGTAGAATTATAACATCCTTTATAGGCCAGATCCAGCTCGGTCTTGATTTGACTTTCTATTTTTTTGAAATCCTCAAGAACTAAAATTTGATTCTGATAAGGCTGATACAATTTATCCAGTGCCTCATGTATGATGGATCCCATGGTGTTGAGAGCGATGTCTTCTTCCACATCTTCCAGGTCTGAAATCCTAAGAATCTTGTTAGAGAAGAAATCTATGGGATTACGTACATAGCTGGTTAATGCAGATGGTGAGAATCCCTTTGAGGCTATTTCTTTAAGTCGTTCAAAATAAATAGGTTCTTTGATGATTTCCAGCAGTTCCTTATTAATTGCATTTACTTTATGAAAGTAATTCGTGTGTGTTACCTGGTGATGCGTGTTCTCATCACGCTCCAGCTGTAGCAGGAATCTGCTTTTCTCACCACCACCTAAATTGTCAGACTCTGCATTATAGATAAACGTTGCATTATCGCAGCGGTGTAATAGACGGTAAAAGTGGTAGGCATAGACACTATCTTTTTCAGTATAGGTAGGCAGGTCAAAAGCCCTTTTCATTTCATGAGGTATGTAAGAACCAAAGGACTTGCCTGCCGGTAGCGTTCCCTCATTTACTGATAGCATCAATATATTCTTGTAATCAAGAGCTCGTGTTTCCAGCAGACCCATAATCTGTAATCCTTGAACGGGTTCTCCTATAAAATCCAGTTTTTTAAGTGGCAATAGTTGTTGTAACAAATACAGATAGGTTCGCAGATCATTGATTCCAGAATTATTACGCACTAGATCTTTTAGCTCGTCGACCACTTCAACCATTCCTAATAATTGCTCTAGCTCGAGCCTGCTATTTTCGGTTTTGGTGAGTACCTTTTTCAACTCAACCAATATGTCATTGGTGAGATCTAGAATTTGTTTAGGTTGTTCAAGTTCTACAAGGATCTTGTTGATGAACGGATATTCCTCTTTTTCAAAATCGGTTTTCTGTACTTGAATAAGATTATACTCTCTGATCTTTTGAAGCGCCTTAACTGACTGTGCAGGTGCTACAAGGTTAGCAAAGGAAGACTCCAAAAGACTCGTTAGATTTTTGTAATAGAAAATTCCATCCGTAGCTTCTTTGTGGAGCTTAAAAAGATCGGTAAAAAATGAGCTTATAGGCAGCTGGTCCAGACTCAATCCCATGGTGACATTGAAGGCATCCACATTATCGGGCAAAGCGCTTAGTAGTGGCAGCAGCAACTGTTCATCTGCCAGGATCACGGCAGTGTCGAGTAATTCGCTAGATTCTAACTGCGAGAGGTATTTTCTCGCTGCCTGAACCATCCCTAGGTTTCCCGTAGCACTAATAATCTCGATACTTTTAGAATCCCTATAGCAAGACCCTATAATCTCAAGCTCTCGATTCTTGTAATAGTTCCAATTTGTCTGATGACTCCTTATAAATTTGCCAGCTTCATGAAACTTGTTTTCCAAAAAATAATGGTCGGTATCCCAATATATCATCGCTTGATCTTGTTCCAGAAGCTTCTGGATGATTTCAGATTCGGCAGTATTTAATGCGTTGAGACCTAAAAAAACGATAGGATTGTATGTATGGTTGGATGTGGATGAAGATTTCGCTTTCGCGAAAGCGAACCTATATGCCATTCCTTGATAGGCGACTTGGTTTTGTTGCAAAACATCACGTAGGGATTCATAATAGCGATAGAGTTTTTTCCAAAAATCAAGGTATTGGGTGACCATTTGGGTAGGATTAGCATCCAGCGACCAATGGCGATCTGTATCCAAGGCCTTGAAATTGCCCAGGTATCCAAAGAATTGTTGTGGATCAACAAGGTATCGATCCACTTCATTGAAATCTTTTAGAATGGTAGGCGCCCAACCTATAAATGCGTCAAAGCTGTCTCTGTGATCCTCTGGCTCTACATTGCAATAAGCTTGATAAAAAAAGGGAAGTATATCTAGGTCTGACAGTATGTTCAACCCTGAAAGTTGTTGAATATAATCTTCTATACTCAACGTTATGGGAGCCAAAATAGGCACCTCATGCCTGCTTGCTATTTCTTTATTAAGAAATAATCCTACCCTGCGACTGGGAACAATGTATTGAATCGTCTTTAGATCAAACCCTTTGCTGGCTAGACTGTCTAGAATGGTACTAATGAAAGTTTCCTGCATGAAAGATTTTTACACTATCTAAAAATAAGGCATAAAAAAACGCCATCTGTGGAGATGGCGTTTCTATTTTAAGATACTTAAATCTTCTTAAAAATTACTTTTTCAAGTTGATTTCAGTACGTCTGTTTTGTTGTCTTCCAGCTGCAGTGCTGTTAGTTGCGATAGGCTTAGACTCACCAAAACCTTCTGCAGACAATCTATCTGGATCAATACCACCATTTACTAGGTATCTAAGTACAGAATTAGCTCTTTCTTCAGAAAGCTTCTGGTTGTAAGCTTCAGAACCTTGGCTATCTGTGTGACCATCGATAGAGAATTCAGCTTCTGGATACTTTTTCAAGATATCGATGATATCAGATAAAGTTTGAGCAGATTGCGCTTGAATATCAGATTTGTTCAATTCGAACAAGATCGTTTTAGCATATGCGTTCAATTGCTCTTGCTCTTTTACAGTTGGTACTGCTGGACGTGGACATCCTTGAAGTTCAGCTATACCAGCTTCGTTAGGACATTTATCATCTTTGTCAGAGATTCCATCACCATCAGAGTCAGGACAGCCGTTGAATTTGGCAAGACCAGCTTCATTTGGACACTCATCATCACCATCAGCTATTCCATCACCGTCAGAGTCAGGACAACCCATTAAAGCAACTAAACCAGGAGTTTCTGGACATTTGTCATCTTTGTCAAGAACAGAGTCACCATCAGAATCAGGACAACCGTTAGTTTCAGCTGGACCAAATACATATGGACACTCATCTTCACTGTCTTTGATACCATCATTATCAGAGTCTGGACAACCGTTGAATTGCTCTAAACCCGGAGTTTCTGGGCATTCATCTTGGCTATCTGGAATTCCATCACCGTCAGTATCCACAGCGCCCCAAGCAAATTTCAATCCGACAAAATGTTGGAAATGTTTAGGATTGTCATCTTCAAATGCATGCTTATAAGTTGTTTGAATATTTGCATATAAATTTTGTGCAACTTTAATATCAAATCCAAAAGTACCATTGAAAGTTCCGAAAGAAAGATCATCAACAAATTGATAAGATCCACCGATACCTAAATAGGGATTAAAAAGATCGCTACCGTTGTAGATCTCTCTAAGGTTATATCTCAACCCACCATCAATACTTACGTAGGTGTCATCTGGAACATTCATATCACCTACTTGATCTATTGTGTTTACCGATCCTGCCAAAGTGGTAACTATCCCGTCACCAACATAGTAGCCTACTTCTACACGACTAGGTGCTGTAACAAAGTTATAATGATTGGTGTTAAAAAATTCGTCAAAATAGCCTCCTAATCCTTGGTCTTCTTCACCAACTGGATATAGATCAATGGCATTCACACCTAATGCGACAGACCAACGGTTGGTCTCGTCTTGAGCTTGAACCAACGATGCAGACAAAAGCAAAGCGCTGGCAAAAAAGAGTTTAATAAAGTTTTTCATGTTGGGTTTTTTAGATTTACAACGACGCAAAATTAATTCGTTCCCTGTCATTTACAAGGCTTAAACAATAAAATTATCCTAATACCGCAAGTATGTGCTGAATTAAATGTTAATTTTTGATAATTCCTAAGGATTCACCCACGTTTTTAAATGCTTTGATAGCTTTATCTAAATGTTTTTGCGAATGTGCTGCACTCAACTGCACTCGTATACGTGCTTTACCCTTCGGAACTACAGGAAAGAAGAAACCTATTACATAAATACCTTCCTCTAGAAGCATATCTGCCATTTGCTGTGATAGTTTAGCATCGTACAACATTACAGGGACAATGGCACTTTCTCCATCTATAATATCAAAGCCAAGTTCCTGCATTCCTTTTTTAAAGTAAGCTGTATTTGATTGAACCTTCTCTATAAGATCTGTGCTGGTGTCAATCAACTCCAGCGCTTTGATGGATGCACCAACAATAGACGGTGCTAACGAATTAGAAAACAAATAAGGCCTAGAACGCTGACGCAATATTTCGATGACTTCTTTTTTGGCACATGTGTAACCGCCCATGGCTCCACCTAAAGCTTTACCTAAAGTTCCTGTAACGATATCTATACGTTCCAAAACGCCTTTCGCCTCCAAAGAACCTCGGCCTGTATCGCCTAGAAATCCAGCAGCGTGGCATTCATCTACCATGACCAAAGCGTCATATTTATCGGCTAGGTCGCATATTTTATCTAACGGAGCTAAAACCCCATCCATGGAAAAGACACCATCGGTAACAATAATTTTATGTCTTGCGCCATCTTCATTCGCTTGTTGGAGCTGCTTTTCTAAGTCCGCCATATCTGCGCTGGCGTACCTGTAGCGCATCGCTTTACACAAACGAACGCCATCAATAATGGAAGCGTGATTTAATGAATCTGATATAATGGCGTCCTCTTTACCCAGCAATGGTTCAAAAACTCCACCGTTGGCATCAAAACATGCAGCATATAAAATGGTGTCTTCCATTCCATAGAATTCCGCAAGCTTTTGTTCCAATTCTTTATGGATGTCTTGAGTTCCACATATGAAACGAACGGAGCTCATACCAAAACCATGAGAATCCAACGTGTCTTTTGCAGCCTGGATCACTTCTGGATGTGAGCTTAAGCCCAAATAATTATTGGCACAAAAATTTATAACCTCGCTACCATCATCTAAGGTAATTACAGCATCTTGGGCAGATGTTATGATGCGTTCCTTTTTATAAAGTCCAGCATCTTTTATTTCTTCCAGTTCCTTTTTGAGATATTCTCCTATTGCTCCGTACATAGTGTGTTTTCGTTTTACACAAAGGTAAGAACTCTGTAGGATCTAGTCCCATTGTACGATATGGAGATCGTCTGTATAGATCAATATCTTTTCCTTGATGTGATAACCCATTTGAGATAACAAATCTGCATATCGATTTACTTGGGTAATATGTTTGGGATTTTCTGCGCCGGTTTTGTAATCCATCACGGTGACGTATTTATCTTCAAAGACAAGGCGGTCTGGGATAGATGTGCTACCAGTGTTGCTCAAAATTGCTCTTTCATTGATAGCCTCGACATTCGGTAGATAATACTGAGCAATCTCTGGCAGATTTACAATTTGCTGGATCTTTTCAAATAAGCTTTTACCAGCGTTGTCATCTAGGGAACGATCTAGGTCAATAGCTATTTTGACTTTATCCAAATCCTCAACATTTTGAATCATAGACAGGTAATCATGCAGTTGGGTACCAGCATCAATAGCTTGAATGGCGTCGCTTGCCCATAACATTCCTTTTCTGGTAGCAATATCGATGCGTTTTGTTCTGGAGCTGACAAAGTAGTCATCCATAAGAATACTGGCCGTAGTTTCTTTAGGCTTTGAAACTCTAACTGGATTCCCATGATTAGCCGATTTAAAATCGGTTTGCTGCTGTAGCGTCCAGTTGGATTTCTCCACAAACTCCATCAGTACTTTACTATAATTATTCTTTTCCTTCGGGTTCTCAAAACAGCTTATGTACAATTGCTCCTTAGCTCTTGTAAAAGCTACATATAAGGTATTGATTTGATCCATTTGCGCCTTGGCTAGTTGCTCGCTATACATCAATGGTGCAGGTCCTGGATAGAGCAGGCATTCCTTTTTTAAGGAAATGTATAAATTTTCAAATCCAGAATAATTTTCGGGAGCAACAGGCATCCAACCGGTCGCGTCTCGCATTTCTTCCAGTAAGACGTCGCAATAGGGAACGATCACCACAGGAAATTCCAAACCCTTGGATTTGTGGATCGTCATGATCTGTATGGCGCTGGGATCTTCTGCCGCCGGTACGCTCAAGCTACCTTGTTTGTTTTCCCATGATTCCAAAAAACTGGATGCGGTCTTGTCATAGCCGGTACCAAATTCAAAAACATGTTCCAGGAAAGCCTGCAGCCTCATGTCGTGATCTTCAAACAATCCCAATGCTGCCGCTGCTTTTTCTGTGGCTTGAAATAAGGGCGCTTTCGCGAAAGCGAGATAGACATCATCTGCATCCTCTAACAATGTCTTGGTCAACTCATCAATGGCCTTATCAAGATTTTCTTTTATAAACTGATGCAGCAGGGTTTTCTCTTTCAAAATCGCATGGTGCAGCAAAAATTCATAGCGCGGCTGTTGCTGTTCTGGATAGAGGCACATGCGCATAAACTGGACGAGCAGCTGTACGCGTGGCGATGCAGCGACCAACAAACTATCTGCAGAAACCACGCTCATGTCCTGACGGACCAGATACCGCGCGATCTCATCACCTTGTTTCTTTTTCCTTACTAAAACACAGATCTCGCTGGGTCCAAAACCGCTGGCAAGAGCCTGGTCAATCTGCCGTTTTACATGAATAGGATAGATGCTGTTCAATTCTGGATCGTCCTCTAGATCTTGATTTCCATTGCTATCCAGAAAGTCGATTTGCACATAACCGCCGATTTTTGGATTAGGCTCTTGATGTAGGTAATTGAGGTATAAATCCTGATACAATTCGCTCTTCAAATAGCTCCCATAATGTTCAAAAAGCTGATTGTTGAACTTGATGATGGTGTCATAACTGCGCCAGTTGGTATCCAGTGTCTCGTTGCGTTTTTCCTGGAGGAATAATTGACCACTGCCCAAAATTCCCAAAAACTGATCTGCATCGCCACCACGCCAGCGGTAGATGGACTGTTTTGCATCACCTACCAGCATGAGGCTACCTTTAGTACCATCATCACGCAATTGCACTAACGGATTCTCAATCAACGGCATCAGGTTTTCCCATTGCATCTTGCTGGTATCCTGAAATTCATCAATGAAGTAATGCCGGTAGCGCTCGCCCAAACGCTCATATATAAATGGCGCCGGCTGGTCCTTGACCTGTTTGGAAAGGATGCCGTTAAATTCATAGATGGGAACGATTTGCTCTTCTTGTTTGATCCTGTCAATTTCATGCATCAACTCATTTAGCAATGATAGCGCGGTGATGGATGACAGCGCATTTTGATGCAATGCAATAGTTCCAGAGTTTTGCTGGAAGGTCTTTATCAAATCTACCAAGTCATTTTGTACGGCATCAATGGTA
This sequence comes from Nonlabens sp. YIK11, assembly GCF_001413925.1. Classification (NCBI taxonomy): domain Bacteria; kingdom Pseudomonadati; phylum Bacteroidota; class Flavobacteriia; order Flavobacteriales; family Flavobacteriaceae; genus Nonlabens; species Nonlabens sp. YIK11. The sequence goes on along the minus strand of NZ_LBMJ01000001.1, from coordinate 353,302 downwards.
GCTTGATTGGAAGCGCTCGTGGTACCAGCAATAGAATCGGTTAGGGCTTTTTCTAGATATTTTTGTTGCCCATTTGCCGGGATATTTCCAGTGGCGATCTTTTGAATCCAGCCGTAGATGCCGCGTGATTTTCCCGTAAAATCATCTTGAGTAAGCCCGTTAGAGGTGTAATAATCAATAAGCTTCTTTGCTTTCGCGATAAGATCAGCTTCTGCAGTTTTTATGTTGGACCGCAGTTGTGTGCGCAGCTGCAGAAAGTCTGCAATGGATTTTTCCTTGAGTTGTTCCAGATAGTTGTAATGGGACTCACTCAATATAAGTCCGGCAATATTGTGCAGGTCGTACTCAATATCCCAACTCTTGCCGTCGTCAATTTTTGACAGTGAGAAATCCACCAGCAAATCGGTAAGTTGTTTTTCCTTTCCAGCTCTCGCCAGTAGGTTGTGAATGGCTTTGGAAATCAACCTGCTGCTGTCCAGCTCGATTTCAAAGCCATCTGGTAATTCTACCTCACGCGCAAAGGTGCGCAGGATCCTGTGATTGAAACTATCGATGGTCACAATGTCAAAAGCCGCATAGTCGTGCAGCAGTTTCTGCTCGATTTTTGTTGCCTTATTGATGATGCCGGCGTTGTCCAGTCCAGTTTCTGCCTTGATATGGTCTCGTATGGGAATGAGATCCTCAAGGATTTCAGGTTTGGTTAATTCGTTCAGGTTTTCCAGGATGCGCTGCTTCATTTCTGCCACCGCCTTGTTGGTAAAAGTGATCGCAAGGATCTCGCGGTAGCCGTTGTGAAATGCGCTTTTAAATAGCAGCGTCAGGTAATCTCTCGCCAGTGTGTAGGTTTTTCCAGATCCTGCGCTTGCACTATAAAAAGTGGTGGGTTGATGTGCCATGCTCAAAGTTAGGACAACCATTGATATTAGTGGGCTTTCTTTTTTGGGAGATCTCGCTTTCGCGAAAGCGAACCCAACATCAAAACCCTGCTATAAAACTAGCTTATCAATAGGTGACAATTCCTACGATTGCTTTTAGCTGAATTAGCGGTCCATCTTTAAGTATATTATAACACCAGCGATTTTATTACAGCGCGTTCCTACACTAACTTTATAGTTCAAAGAATTACTAACTAAAAACTTATTATAATGGCTTTTGAATTACCGAAGTTAGATTATGCATATGATGCATTAGAACCACATATAGATGCTAAAACAATGGAAATACACCATACAAAGCATCACCAAGGATATACCGATAAATTGAACGCTGCGATTGAAGGCACCGATCATGAAGGGAAAACCATAGAGAATATCTTGAGCAATCTGGATATGAAAAATAAAGCAGTACGTAACAATGGTGGTGGATATTACAACCACAAATTGTTCTGGAATATCATGTCACCTAATGGTGGCGGCGAGCCTACTGGAGATCTTGCTAAGGCAATTGATTCTGCTTTTGGAAGCTATGCCGATTTTAAAACAAAATTCTCTGAAACTGCCAAAGGACAATTTGGTTCTGGATGGGCATTTTTATGTGTGCATGAAGGCGGAAAAGTAGAGGTTTGTGGATGTCCTAATCAAGACAATCCATTGATGCCAGATACTGGCTGCGGTGGAACGCCAATTCTAGGATTGGATGTATGGGAACATGCTTACTACCTTAACTACCAAAACAGAAGACCAGACTATGTTGAAGCATTCTTTAACGTGATCAACTGGGAAGAAGTTTCTAAACTATACGCGCAGAACAAATAATCTGTAGCTTATTAAAATCTAAAAATCCCTTCAACGTGAGTTGAAGGGATTTTTTTGTATTACGATTTCGTGAATGAATTTTTTATCAAATTGGCATCAACGACAATTATTAGTTTTTTACTACTACTTTTATTGGCTTTAGTAAAGAGATCAGACTTACATTTGGTTGTTGCGCAATAATATTCTATCTGTCCTAATTTGACAGATATTGTATCTACAACCTCATCTTTGTATGAATATGTAAACTGTTCATTCCATCTGGCACCGAAACCAAGAATTATTTCAGCCTTTCTCAAAGGTTCTATATCTATTGTATATGGCTCGTAAGTTTTGTTTTGATAAGAAATTTTGACTTGAGCTTTTAGAGGGAAGTCGTTTTGAACCTCAATACTTCCTGGTGTGTCACAGCTAGTTAGAGTTATAACTAATGTAGCGATAATAAAATTCTTTACGTATGTCATAGACATCTTATTACATTATCAATAAGCCCGTTCATCATTGCCTTCATAGAAATTGATGAAGGCGCGATTTACAACACGGTTGCCACCATCTGTGGGGTAATCGCCGGTAAAGTACCAGTCACCAAGGTTTTTGGGACAGGCTTTGTGTAGATCCTCTACTTTTTGGTATACGATCTCGACTTTGGCGTTGAGGTCATCGTCAGAAAGTAATTCTGCGATTTTATCAGATATTTCCTCGTCGGTAAACGGTGCGTAGAATTCCTGTACATAATTCTTTACATCACGGTCTTCATATTCCAGTTGGGTTTTGCACTTCTCATAGATCTCATCGATGATTTTTTCAGTGCCTCGATCTTTGTGTAAATGCAGTGCCGCTTGAAATGCGATTAATCCTTCCAGTCTTGCCATGTCTATACCATAGCAGTCTGGATAGCGTATTTGTGGCGCGCTGGAAACGACTACAATACTTTTTGGGTTGAGTCGGTCCATCATTTTCAAGATGGATTTTTTAAGCGTGGTGCCACGTACGATGGAGTCATCGATGATGACTAGATGATCTGTTGGTTTCACGACGCCATAAGTGACATCATACACGTGCGCTACAAGATCGTCCCGTGAAGAATCTTCTGTGATGAAGGTTCTCAATTTGGCATCTTTGATTGCAATCTTTTCGGTTCTCAGCTTTCGCGAAAGCGTCTTCTCAACCTGCTCTGCAGTGAGGTTTCCTTCACCTGCAATGATCGCGTCTCTTTTTTGCTCGTTCAAGACCTGGTGTGCGGCTTCTATCATCCCATAGAAGGATGTTTCTGCCGTATTCGGAATATAGGAGAACACAGAATTGTCGATGTCATTATCGATCTTTTCCATGATCTTAGGAAAAAGTAGTCTACCCAGCATCTTACGTTCCTGGTAAATCTCTGCATCGCTACCACGTGAGAAATAGATGCGCTCAAAAGAACAGGCCTTGCGCTCCAGCGGCTCGCTAATCTGCTCTAGAGAAACGGTCCCGTTTTTCTTGATGATAATGGCTTTACCTGGATCCAGCTCGTTTACGTCCTCAAACTTTGCATTGAAAGCGGTTTGGATCACCGGTCGTTCACTGGCTACGACCACGACTTCGTCATCCTTGTAATAATAGGCAGGACGTATTCCTGCTGGATCGCGCAATAAAAACGCATCACCATGGCCCATCAAACCGCCCATGGCATAACCGCCATCCCAATCGCGAGCACTCTTGCGCAGGATTTTAGCAACATTGATTTCCTCGGCGATTTTAGGTGAGGCCTCCATTTTAGAAAGGCCAGAGTTTTTAAATTTCTTATATAATTTGCGCACCTCATTATCCTGAAAATGGCCCACTTTTTCCATGACCGTCACGGTGTCTGCCATGTCTTTAGGATGTTGACCTAATTCCACCAGCTTATTGAAAAGCTTGAATACATTAGTCATATTGAAGTTTCCCGCCATGATCAGGTTGCGGTGCATCCAGTTGTTTTGACGCAAGAACGGATGTACAGATTCAATGGAATTTTTTCCAAATGTTCCATAGCGCACGTGACCCATAAGAAGCTCACCTACATAAGGAATACTTGTTTTTTGAGCAGCAACATTATCCTTCAATTTAGGATTTGCAGCCATTTCATCATTGATGCGATTATTGATTTGATCAAAAATATCCTGAATGGGTTGTGCGGCATTACTGCGCACTCTGGAGATGTATCGCTGCCCAGGTTTTACGTCCAGTTTGATGCTGGCAAAACCAGCGCCGTCCTGACCGCGGTTGTGCTGCTTTTCCATCATAAGGTACATCTTGTTGATACCGTAAAATGCGGTACCGTACTTTTCCTTATAAAATTCCAGCGGCTTCAATAACCTGATTAGGGCAATACCGCATTCATGTTTTAACTGGTCACTCATATCATTTCAAGGGCAAAAGAATGAATAAAAAAAGCCCGAGAGTTTCCCGGGCGTTATGTTTTAGTTGTTTATTTCAAATTTAGTGAGCGCTTTAAACTGCTCTAGTCGTTTGCTTATTTCATCGTTCGTGACCGTTTGCATTCTCTCGGTACCAAATTTTTCTACGGCAAAAGACGCAAAATTAGATCCATAGATAATCGCACGTTTCATATTCTCAAAACTATAGTCACGGCTGGAAGCTAGAAAGCCTGCAAAACCACCGGCAAAAGTATCTCCAGCACCAGTAGGATCAAAAACTTCTTCTAACGGTAACGCTGGTGCAAAGAAGATTTCATCATTATGAAACAGCAATGCTCCATGCTCTCCTTTTTTGATCACCACATATTTGGGACCCATTTCATGGATCTTTTTAGCTGCAGTGACCAGACTGTATTCGCCAGACAATTGTCTCGCTTCTTCATCATTTATGGTAATGACATCAACTTTGGCAATGACTTCTTTCAATAGGTCCAATGCACTATCCATCCAGAAATTCATGGTATCCAAAATATGCAAATCAGCATCTTTTGTTTGTTCGATGACGCCTAATTGTACTGCTGGGTGCAAATTCCCTAACATGACTACATTGGCGTCCTTGAAATGTTCTGGTACGATAGGATTGAAGTCAGCAAGAACATTAAGCTCAGTGGCAAGTGTGTCGCGCGTGTTCATGTCGTTGTGGTATTTACCACTCCAGAAAAAGGTCTTGCCATCTGTAACGATCTCGATGCCTTCTATGTTCATGCCACGGTCTTGCAACATGGTAAGGTAGTTTTCTGGAAAATCACCACCTACGACGCTTACCAGTCCAACTTCAGCATTAAAATGTGATGCAGCCAGTCCTATAAAGGTCGCGGCGCCACCTAGAATTTTATCGGTTTTGCCAAAGGGTGTTTCAATGGCATCAAATGCAACAGTTCCTACTACTACCAACTTACTCATGAAGATCAATTTTGATGCAAAAATACGCCATTTAGTTGGCAATATTTCATGCTGGAATCATAAGGATTTATGACTTCTTGGTCACGATTTCCTTCAACTCGTCACTTTCAATTCTGGACTTGGAGTAACCGTTAACGGCGATTTCAATCATCGCTTGTGAGATCACCGCAGGCTCAATGGTTCTATATTTTTTGAGACCGCCCACCAGTAATGGGTCGATGAATTGTTGAAATCTTTTCCAAAGGCTTTCAAACGTGCGCTTCTCTTCTCGCTTACCACCTATAAGTGCCGGCTGGACAAAATAGGCTTGTTCAAAACCCAGTTGCTCCAGGTCGCGCTCCATCTCGCCTTTTCCTTTGTTATAAGAGAACCTGCTATCTGGATCTGCACCTAGAGCCGATATGGCTACCATAGTAGCAACACCATTCTTAAGTGCCACGCGAGCCACCGTGAGCGGTAGATCATGCTCGATGCGATAGTACTGTTTTGGATCTGGCGTTTTGGCTTTGGTCGTACCAGTGCAGATAAACAAATGATCGCCTTTTAAGTGATGCTCATAGGTAACAGGATCGAAAAGATCTGCCTCAAAATTCAGTAGTTTGGGATGCTCTTTTTGAACTCGCTTTCGCGAAAGCGTAATCACCACATCATACCTGCTATCGTCCAGCAACTGTTCTAATAATGCAGATCCAGTAAGTCCAGTGGCGCCTATGATAACGGCCTTTAATCCTTGTTTTTTCATCTGGGTAGGTGCGTATTAAAGAAGTCTAAGTTCTAATTCTTGTTTGACTTGTTCAGCCGTAGGATTTTTTGCTATAATTATTCCTGTTTTGTCAATTAAAAACATACCGCCGCCACCATGGTCGACTCCGTATTTGTGCCAAATAGAATTTTTTTTGTCTAGCTCCACTAAATTAAGCCAAGGCCATTTCTCTCTATTAAGAAACTTTTTCAAGTTATTTGTATTTTCATATTCTCCAGCAACACCAATTATGTTGAAGCCTTGATCCTTAAATTCTTCATAGATAGGAATCATTGTCTTCGTTTTTGCGATACATGGTCCGCACCATGTTGCCCACAGATCCAGTAGTATGATCTCACCATTCATTTTATCAGATAAGGTTATCTCGTTTCCAAATAAGTCAGGTGCAGTAAAATCCGTGTATTTTGAACCAACTCTTGCGTTATCAATTGCTTCGACTAAACTGGTTGCTAAATCGTTATATGGATGGTTTGGATTTCTTTCTGAAAGTAGCTTGATTGTATTTCTAGCAGCGTAAACATCGATTTCTTCTTTTTCAAAAATCAAACTTTCAAATAATAGAAAATAACCGACAACATTCAGCTGGTTATCAATATACTCTTGTTGGAATTTTCTTTGTTCCTCCCTAATTTTCTCTAACTGATCATTCAATTTCTGTGCTGGTTCCGTATAAAAATTGCCAGACTCTCTCAAACTATCAATCTGCTGGTAAATTGGAACTTTTTCATCTTGATTTGTAGCATTTCTTAGTGCTGAGTATAAGAATTTTGCACTATCACTTTCATCAAGGCCGTTTTTTTTTAAAACACTCAAGCTATCTTTCAAAGGCTTAGTCTTGTGGTCAAAACGAAAGGATAATCCTTGTTTATAATTTTTATATTCTTCGTTTAGCGTGCCTCCATCAATTTCATTCTGATCAAATTTTTCCTCATCGTATATAGTGAGATTGATTTTTTCATTCTCTAAAAAAACAGGCATTGTTCTAAATATGCCATCTTCGACACTTTCTTTAAAAGCTATATTCATTTCTTGAGGATATTCAAGAGTGTCTACATACAAGAACTTACCTTCTACGATTGGGATTTCGATAAGAGAATCACGGTAAACGTCTTGATTAGGGCTGATTAAAATAATCGTTTCATATTCAGCGTCCACGACCCGACCAGACAATTGTAGATATTTTACTTCATCTTTTGTGCAATTGATAAAAAATATGCACGAAGCTAAAAGCGTTAATTTTGAGAGGTTAGTCATAATTTTGCAAATTCAATTATTCCTTGATCTAACCACAATATACGCATAGTAGCTAAACTTAAGCTTTCGGGATAATATATGACTCTTAGTTTCGTCAGTTAGAATTATTAAATTTTGAACACAGATCTTCGCAAAATCATACATGTGGATATGGATGCCTTTTACGCATCAGTAGAGCAACTCGATGCACCAGAATTAAAAGGCAAACCACTGGCAGTAGGCGGCAGCAGCAAGCGCGGTGTTGTGGCAGCAGCAAGTTATGAGGCGAGAAAATACGGTGTGCGCAGTGCCATGCCTAGCGTGACCGCTGCGCGATTGTGTCCAGATTTGATTTTTGTAAAAGCTCGTTTTGAAAGGTATCGCGAGGTCTCTAACCAGATACGTGAGATTTTCTTGGACTATACCGATCTGGTCGAGCCATTATCCCTGGACGAGGCCTATCTGGATGTCACGGAGAACAAACTGAATTATCCCAGCGCCACCATCATCGCCTACGACATACGCCGCAGGATTTATGAGACAACTGGTCTAACTGCCAGTGCCGGAATCTCCATCAATAAATTTATCGCCAAGGTTGCCAGCGATTACAATAAGCCTAACGGACAGATGACCATTACTCCTGATGAGGTGTTAGAATTTCTGGAGCAGTTGGACATCCGTAAATTTCATGGGATAGGAAAGGTGACTGCAGAAAAAATGTACCAGCATGGCATCTTTAACGGTGCAGATTTAAAATCAAAATCCAAGGAGTTTCTCGCAGAGCATTTTGGCAAAAGTGGTGTGTATTATTATGACATCGTACGCGGCGTTCACAAAAGCGCGGTAAAACCAGACCGAATTAGAAAATCATTGGGAGCAGAGCGTACTTTTTCTGATAACATCTCCAGTGAGATCTTTATGATGGAACGCCTAGACCAGATTGCCGAAGAAATTGAAAGGCGTCTAGCAAAAAGCGATGTTGCCGGGAAGACGGTCACGCTCAAAATAAAGTATAGCGATTTCAAAATGCAAACGCGCAGCAAAACGGTTTCCAACTACGTCGATAAGAAAGAACAGATCTTAGAAATTGCCACAGAGCTGGTGCGTCAGGAATCCTTTCGCGAAAGCGTACGTTTGCTAGGGTTGTCTTTGAGCAATCTTAATACAGAGGACAAGGACGAAGAAGAGCCTGTTGAGGTACAGCTGGAGTTTGAGTTTTGATTGCCGTCATCAAAAACTGAAAAAGCTGGAAAAACAATAAAGTCTTTCCAGCTTTTAAAATATATGAAATGAGGATTATTCTACCTCACTAACTCTCAAAGTGTTTACCATTCCTTTTTCTGTCACTGGCATTGCAGCTAGATTGATAAGGAAATCTCCTTTTTCTACAAATTTCTTGTCTTTGGCAAACTTGTTCACGTCCTCAATCGTTTCGTCTGTACTTACAAAACGATCATAGTTAAACGCTTGAACACCCCAAAGCAAACTAAGTTGTGTCAAAATACGGCTGTTGCTGGTAAAGGTCAAGATATGCGCCGCGGGTCTCCAGGCACTGATCTGGAATGCGGTGTAACCAGAATTGGTCATGGTCGTGATGGCCTTGGCGCTAATTTCATCAGCCATTTTAGCGGCGTGATAACAAATAGATTTAGTGATATACCTTTTAGTCTTGATATGAGGCGCCGCATGTGGGACTTTGATAAGCTCACTATCTTCCACTGCGCGACAAATGCTTGCCATCTTTTCAATCACCTGAACGGGATATTGTCCTACAGATGTTTCACCAGAAAGCATTACTGCATCAGCACCATCCATAACGGAGTTTGCTACGTCATTAACCTCGGCTCTGGTTGGTGTCAAACTTGTGATCATGGTTTCCATCATTTGCGTGGCAATGATCACAGGAATTCTCGCGTTTTTAGCTTTAAGCACCAGTTGCTTCTGGATAAGTGGTACTTCGTGCGCTGGAATTTCAACACCTAGATCACCACGTGCCACCATGAGTCCATCACAGTAAGCAACGATCTTGTCGATGTTTCTTACGGCTTCGGGTTTTTCAATTTTGGCAACGATTGGGATTTTATGTTCAGAGTGCTCTTTGATCAGATCTTGCAATTGTATCAAATCACGACTGTGACGTACAAAGGATAGCGCCATCCAGTCTACTTGAAGTTCACAGGCAAATTTTGCATCCACGATATCCTTTTCAGTCAACGCTGGTAAGGACACATTGGTTTGAGGTAGGTTGACACCTTTTTTAGACCTGAGCGGGCCACCTTGAATTACCTTAGTCAGCACGTTTTTCTCACCGTCTGTCTTGACCACTTCAAAAATCAATTTACCGTCATCCAATAGAATGCGCTCGCCAGCCTTAACGTCTTTTGGGAATTGATCGTAGTTCATGTAGACATTCTCGGCCGTTCCCTTAAAAGGTTTACCGGTCGTGAAGGTGATTTGATCACCAGCCTTGACGACTACTTCTTCACTCATGACACCTACACGCAATTTAGGACCTTGTAGGTCTCCTAAAATACCGGTTGCAAATCCATGCTCTTTGTTCAGGTCGCGTATCATTTGAACACGTTCTCTAACGGCCTCGTGATCTGCGTGTGAGAAGTTGATTCTAAAGACATTCACACCAGCGCGTATCATGTCCAGTAAAACTTCTTTTGTCGCTGTTGCTGGCCCTAGGGTAGCAACTATTTTGGTCTTTTTAAGGGTACTATTCATTATTCGAAAATTAAATAATCCGTATTTTTTATCGAGGTTGCATCAGCTTGATAGACTGATATGACCTGTGGTATCTCGTTAAGTTCGCTCAGCAATTTCTTTAATGGGAAATGTTCTGGATCCTTCTCAATCTTAAGTAAAAAATCCACTGTGCGATACTCTTTTATCAATGTTGTTTTTATCTCGTCCACTTGATGGGTAGCAAACAAACCAGCACTGGATGTTGATTTGATTTGAGCCCGGCAGTGGTTGGGAATCAAATATAAGGAAGCATTTTGATCCACATCCTTATAATGATACACGGGAAATCTGGCAATGTATTCCTGTAAGGTGATATCTTGATCCTTTTCCTGTCTCTTAAAAGAAACCTTGAGGTACTTATTTATAAAATAAGCCATTCTGTAAGGTTCACAAGTGGAATGGATGCCTATGAGCACAAACGGCTCATCTTCCATATCCCAATCAACTAATTTGTGAGTGCCCATAAGTAATCAATCTACAAAAATAACCTAACACTGCTTGAAAGGTGGCGTTGAAGATGGTAAGTTTAATTACGCAAACGTTTTCGTTAATAAGTAAAACATTGATTTTGTTGTATTTCGCTTTCGCGAAAGCGAAATGATCACAGACCTGGTTGGCAAGATCCGCGATGGTTACTTCTTGGCAATACGGTCCTGCAAAGCAAAAAATGCTCGCTTACTGGCTTTTTCTTCTGCTTTTTTCTTTGATGTTGCTCGAGCCTTTGCGACGACTTTTTTATCAATTGAAAATTTAACCGCAAAGTGTCTTACCTCATTAAAGCCAGTATCCTCATAGACATCAAAATCAAATATTTTCTTGTTTTTCTGACACCATTCAATCAACAGGCTTTTGTATGAGATGACCTTTCCTTCCAGTTTATGGATATCCACATAAGGCTCAACCACTTTTTTGCAGATGAATTTCTTACAGGATACGTAACCTCTATCCAGATAAACCGCACCAACAAGGGCTTCAAAAAGATTCCCGTAGATGTTGTTCCCAAAATTTTTAGGCGGCACTTGGGTTTTGGCAAACGCGAGCAGGCCAAAATCTTGTCCCAGTTCATTGAGATGTTCGCGGCTCACTATCTTAGAACGCATCTTTGTTAGATATCCTTCATCACCACTGGGAACCTCATTGTAGATGTACTCTGCGATGATGGCACCTAGAATGGCATCGCCTAAAAATTCCAGGCGCTCATAGCTTATGACATTGCCATCTTCACATTTGAGTCCCATGGACTTATGCGTGAAAGCAGTATGATAAATATTGATGTTTTTAGGAGTAAGTCCTGTAATTGCTTTAATTCCTTTTTGTAGCCTTTCTGTATCTAATACTAAAGGTGTTGTTTTACGTGAGGAAAAAAGACTTTTAATTCTATTCATCTGATCGTTTCAGATTCTAGATTTTTCTAAAGGCAATACAACAGTTGTGACCTCCAAAACCGAAGGTATTGCTCAACGCAACTTTTACCTCGCGTTGTTCTGGTTGATTAAGGATAAGGTGTAGGCTAGGATCAATATTTTCATCAACCGTGGTGTGGTTGATGGTAGGTGGCACAATGCCGTGATTGATCGCCATTACACTGGCAATAGACTCGATGGCGCCGGCAGCACCCAGTAGGTGGCCTGTCATCGATTTTGTAGAATTGATACTGATTTTGGGAGCGTGATCACCAAATACGGCTTTAATCGCCTTAAGTTCTGCCACATCACCTAGCGGTGTGGAAGTACCATGAGTATTGATGTGATCCACATCTTCTGGTTTGATACCAGAATTCTCCAATGTGTTTTTCATAACGGCAATCACTCCTTTTCCTTCTGGATCTGGTGCGGTAATGTGATAGGCATCGCTGGAGAATCCACCGCCGATGACCTCAGCATAGATTTTTGCTCCGCGAGCTTTGGCATATTCATAACTTTCAAGAACCAGTGCACCAGCACCTTCACCCAGGACAAAACCATCTCTGGTCGCGTCAAAAGGTCTGCTAGCTGTTTCTGGACTCTCGTTGCGGGTCGATAGGGCATGCATGGCATTGAATCCACCCATTCCAGCCTGCGTCACCGCAGCCTCTGATCCACCGGTGACAATAACGTCACAGTGGCCCAATCGTATATAATTCATGGCGTCGAGCATCGCATTTGCACTCGATGCACATGCAGAAACCGTAGTATAATTAGGTCCCATGAATCCATACTTGATGGAAATGTGGGCCGGAGCGATATCTGCAATCATTTTAGGGATGAAGAAAGGATTGAAACGTGGCGTACCGTTACCGTTTGCAAACGCCTTAACCTCTTCTTGAAAAGTTTCCAGGCCACCTATACCGGCGCCCCAGATAACACCGACTCTATTCTTATCAATAGAGTCGGTATCAAGTCCGGAGTCAGCTATCGCCTCGTCGCCTGCTACCAGTGCGTACTGGGCAAAACGATCCATACGTCTAGCTTCCTTACGGTCTATGAAATCTTCGACTTTAAAGTCTTTGAGTTCACAAGCGAATTTTGTCTTGAAATGTTCTGTATCAAAATAGGTGATGTCGGCACAGCCGCTTTTTCCTGCTTTCAACGCTTCCCAGTACTCCTGTAGGTTGTTACCTATAGGTGTTAGGGCGCCCATTCCTGTAATGACAACTCGCTTTAATTCCATGTACTCTTAATTAAGCTTTTGCTTCTTCTATATAGGAAACAGCTTGACCTACAGTAGCGATGTTTTCTGCTTGATCGTCTGGGATTTGAATATCAAATTCCTTTTCAAATTCCATGATCAGCTCAACGGTGTCAAGTGAGTCAGCGCCCAGGTCATTAGTGAAGCTAGCTTCAGTTACTACCTCATTCTCGTCCACGCCTAGTTTGTCAACGATAATCGCTTTTACTCTTGATGCAATGTCAGACATAATAATCTTGTTTTAATTTTTAATGAATGGCAAAAATAACAAACTTTGCGACAAAACCACGGTTATTAAAATTATGTGAAGATCAAATACTGATTTCATTTATGCCTAATGAACCACATTCCTATATTTGATAAATGAAGAAGATCGTAATTTTTGCAAGTGGTGGCGGCAGTAATGCGCAGGCCATACTGGATTATTTTAAGGACTCTGCAAAAATAAAGGTGTCGCTTATTTTAACAAATAATCCTCAAGCTGGTGTGCTGGATCGTGCTAGAAAATCTGGTGTTGCAGCGATGAGTTTTAACAAGTTCGCTTTCGCGAAAGCGAACTCCATTCATCAACTACTTAAAAGTATAGATCCAGACCTGATCGTCCTCGCGGGTTTTTTATGGAAGTTCCCAGAGCATCTCGTGGTCGATTTCCCCAATAAAATCATCAATATCCATCCGGCATTATTGCCTAACTATGGAGGCAAAGGCATGTATGGTATCCATGTGCATCGAGCTGTGGTGGAAAATAAAGAGAATGAGAGTGGCATCACCATTCATTATGTCAACGAGCATTATGATGAAGGTGCCATCATCCATCAGGCAGTTTGTGAACTGGAAGCTACAGATGCACCCAAAGATGTGGCCCGCAAAGTCTTGGAACTGGAACACGAGCATTTCCCCAAAACCATTGAAGGATTATTGAGCTAATGGATCAGGTACATATATATACAGACGGTAGCTCACGCGGTAATCCAGGACCTGGCGGTTACGGCATTGTCATGGAACAGGTAGGACGCAATTTCAAAAAAGAATTTGCTCAAGGCTACCGTAAGACGACCAACAACCGGATGGAACTGCTGGCTGTGATTGTTGCCTTGGAAAAAATCAAAAAGCCAGAAATTCCCATCACTGTTTTCACAGATAGCAAGTATGTAAGTGACGCAGTCAATAAAAAGTGGATCGACGGCTGGATAAGACGCAAATGGAAGAACGTCAAGAACGTCGACCTCTGGAAACGATTTATAAAGGCTTATAATCAGGCTCCAGCCAAATTTGTCTGGATCAAGGGACACAACGACCATCCTCAAAACGAGCGTTGTGACCAACTCGCTGTTTATGCTGCCACGCATCCAGAAAAGCATCTCATTGATGAGGGTTTTGAGGCTGGCGAGAAAGATTTATTCAAAAAGTAAATGCAAGAAATAGAACGCAAATTCTTGATTGAGAACGCTGATTTCCTGAAGGGCCTAAAAGGCTTAAAAATCGTCCAAGGTTATTTAAGCAGTGATCCAGAACGAAATGTACGCGTGCGCATCAAAGGCGATCAAGGCTTTCTTACCATCAAAGGAATTTCAAATGATTCTGGTACCAGCAGGTTTGAATGGGAAAAAGAAATTGATGTTCAAGAGGCACAGCAGCTTCTAAAATTATGCTTGCCAGGCGTGATTGATAAAACCCGTTTTGAAATACCTGTAGGTAAACACATCTTTGAAGTGGACGTTTTTGATGGCGAAAACAACGGACTTATCATAGTAGAGGTAGAACTACAAAATGAAAAAGAGCTTTTTGAAAAACCGGAATGGCTAGGTCAAGAAGTCACAGGCGATGTACGGTATTATAATTCCTATCTAGTAAGTACTCCATTTACACAATGGTAGAAACAATCTTCTTCCCAACAGAATTACCTTCTTCAAAAGTAGGTGCTTCCACGTTGAATGTATCAGCCATTTTTGTGTAATAGGATTCTCTTGACTCGTGAGGTTCACTTATGGCGTGAATTATAGGTGCGTGTAGGTCACCTACTATGACGCTAGTGATCACATTGATCAAATAATCCCGATCAGTCATGTTAACTGGTGCAGCTGGGTTGGATACATTTTTTCTGCCAGCCAGCATCTTGATGGGATGGCGCTCATCGCCTATGAGTCCGCCAGGTCTTATGATAGTTGTAGTGGCGTTAGCTTTTTGAATCACCTTTTCTGCGGCAATGAGTTTTTTACCTTTTGAATTTTGGGCGTTAGGTTTAGCAGCTTCATCATATATTGGAATACCTGCTTGATCTTCAAAAACTGAAGTCGTTGAAACGTAAATCAGTTTTTTGAGGCTGGAGTGTGCTTCAATATTTCTAAGCAGTAATCGAATCCTACCGGCATAATCACTTTGGGGATTGGACCTCAAACCCGGCGGAATGTTCACCACCAAGACTTCCAAGCCTTCCAAAAAAGCTTCAATGCCACCATCGATATAGGTTTCTCCCAGATCCACTACATAAGGATCGATGCCGGCGTCTCGTAGTTCCTCTAGTTTGGAAATACGGGTCGTGGTTCCTTTGACCTGAAAATTCTGTTTCAAGAGCCGGATCGCTAGAGGTTTTCCCAACCAGCCACAGCCCATAATGCCTATAATCTTACTCATCAGCTGGCGTTGGGTTTGTAGTGATATGTTTTTGAACAACTACCGCATCATTTAATACAAAGGGCATGGGCATGGTATCTTCAGGTCGTTGTGATACTCCAAAAACAGGTTGCTCCAACAAGTCAAAACTGGCGGCATACACATCAAATTCTGGAGATTGCGTGGCGTCAAAAGTCAATTCCATAACCAGCGGTGCCTGATTAGAAACATAGTAGGAGATGATTCTGTTGCCTCGTCTATAGGTAAAAGGCTTCCCATTCTCATCCATGGGAACCACGACGCCATTGATGACCGCCTTGCTAAACTGAAACTCAGGATCACAAAAAACTTCCCATCGATCTACCTGGCGATCGCTACGTACCAGAAGTTTGATCGTTCTCAAACCGTTGACAGTTGTGTCTACCGTGATTTGGGATTCTACGGGTGGCAGATTGATCGCTGTGGCTTCTTTTATATAAGTGAATCGGCCATTGTATTTTGAATCAATGGTTTTGGCATCGCCGGTATCTGCCGGTTGTGGATCGTCACCTATTTTTTCCTTGGTCCAGTCGCTCAAATGATTGTCATAAGTAGCCCATTGCGCGGTTTGTGAATCTGCATCAAGAAGATAGACCAAGCTGGTTTTTTGTGGAGTGGTTGAAGAGAATTCCGCTTTCGCGAAAGCGAAATAAACAAAAACACCACATATCAAAAATGACAGTATTGCCAGCAACTTTTTCTTGCGGTAATGTCCCAAAATAGGAACGAGCAGGCCAAATACCAGAACGCTCAAAACAGCGGCGACAAAAAGAATATTCATGCCCAGCGCCACGGGAAATGCCACCACAAAAGGCACGAAAATAAAGATCGTTGGAATAGCGAGTAGCAGCATAATGAGGTAGCTGGGACGTTTTTGGTAGATGTTGAGCCACAGCAAAAACAAGCCACAGATCAACGGAATGATAAAGAATCCAGCGCCCGGCAAATAGGCCGCAGGCACTAACCCAGAATCACCTACGGGAAATGCCAGTAGTAGGCAGATAATCCATAATAATATCAGCGGCGCAACGCTATGACTGGCCACTCGTGTCTTGTTATAAAAGAAATGATAGAGTAGAAAGGCGACCGCGATTCCAAAAAATGCGGTTGCTGCCACCCATAAATATCCCGTTGCGGGAAAAACACTGGATTGCTCTACATAAAAAGGACTGGTCCTTATAGCTTGCCAGGTGTAGGTCGGTACCAGATAACTTAAAGCCAGACTTCCCAAAAACGGTATAAACCCAACCAACATTTGACCTAAGGAAATGCGCTTTTTGGCAATGCCGTAAATGATCAAGCCCAATAATAAAATCCCACTGATGATGATCAGGATGGACATCCATGAAAAGGGAAAACTAACCATTCCCAAAACGGGCAATGGGAAATAAATATCATCTGTGCCTACCTTTGTCTTGAAACCATCGCTTAAGTCTGTGGCGGCAAAATAATCCAGCAGCGGCATGAGGTAACTGCCCTGGTGAGCGAGTGTGTTTCGGTCCAGGTTCTCATAATTGTCCAACTGTGTATGATAGTCAATATGATCACCTATAAAGGCAAAGTTGAGACCGTTGATATCGCCATCTTCACGCATGACGGTAAGATCTGTATCGTTGGGTAGTTTTTTGTAGATGCTGTAAGCGAGTGAATTAGTTACCGGATATTCAACATCAGCCGCTTTAAAGGCATCTATGATTTTGCGATTGCCTCCATTAGTTTCTACCAGCATATAGCTAGGACCGCCGCTACCACGAGATTCAAAATTGAGGATCATTTTGATATCCTTTGTATAGCGATGGTTGTTTACAAAGTAATCTGCACCGTTAAGGCCTAACTCTTCAGCATCTGTAATGATGATGATGATGTCGTTGACGGGTTTTTTATCTGTGAGATAGGCGCGAATGCCTTCCAGAATGGTCGCAACTCCAGAGGCGGCATCACTGGCACCCAAAGAACTGTGCGGATCGCTGTCATAATGCGTCATCAAGGCAATGGCATCACCGGTGTTTCCAGTTCCAGGAATACGAGATATGATATTGCTGGGTCGTGCTAGATTGCCGTACTCATCGATGGTAAAACCGGTCTGGATCTCTACTTTGAGCCCCATTTTTTCCAGCTGGCGCTTGATGTAGATGCGGTTTTCCTCGTGGGCTTTGCTGCCTACATAGTGAGGTGCTTTGGAAAGTTCTTTGACATGAGCCAGTGCTCTGGCGGTAGACCATTCATTTGCAGGAAGATTGTTCTCAACACTACCGCTGGGCGTCTGGCTATGAAAGGCATACCAGATCATCGCGATGAGCACAAGAAAGGAAAAAGCAGACGTCACATGGGATTTGGCTCTCATAATAGATGGTTGGAATTAAGTATCTCGTTTTACAATCAGGTAATTGTCCTCGTCCATGGCTAGATATCCTTGATCGTATATAAAGTAATAGGTTGCTCCTTTTTTGGTGGTATAAATGCTGGTAAAAAAGGTGAAGTCAAACCCTTTGGACAACAACTTATTACGGGTCGTTTTTATTTTGCCAGATGGGTTGAGCTCATTAAGCACGCGCCAGTTTTTGCGCAGCCTGTTGTTGATATTGCGCATGAGCGCACTGCTGTCGCGATTGAGTTTATTGTTCGCAACATTACGGCAATAATCGCTGCAAAAACGCTTGTCTGCACGACCTCGTACTTCTTCACCACATTCTGGACATGCACGTTTTGCCATGGGAATAGTTTGGTTAAATGTACTTAACTATTTGTAAACGGTTTGATGCCGTACGGAAATTAAAAGGATCAAGTTTAAAAACGTAGATGCGTGTTTGAGATGGCAGCTTTTGTCGGTTTCTGTTCCTGACGTTATCTGGATGCTTGTTTTTGTGCATTAGGTTGAGATTGATTACGCTTTCCTGCCTGACCGGCAGGCAGGCGCGAAAGCGAAATCCATAACAACATTTGATATAACCATAAGCATTGAGGTAATGAATCTACTTAAACACCGACCATAAAACAGTTATTTTTGTACAAACACAGCTTATGAAAAAAGGAGTCTTACTTGTCAATCTAGGATCGCCAGACACACCAGAACCTAAGGACGTGAAACGTTATCTGGATGAATTTCTTATGGATGAGCGTGTGATTGATCTCCCTTATATATTAAGAGCCATTTTGGTTAAGGGAATCGTACTCAACACCAGACCAAAGAAAAGTGCCGAGGCATATTCAAAAATCTGGTGGGAAGAAGGCAGCCCATTAATTGTGTTGTCTGAGCGTTTACAGGAGAAAATTGATACCTATACCAGTGTTCCCATTGCGCTGGCCATGCGTTATGGCGGCATGACCATAGAAAAAGGAATGCAGGAATTGCATGATCAAGGAGTTACTGAGGTGCTACTAGTTCCTTTATATCCGCAATTTGCAATGGCCACTACGGAGACTATCGTGGTAAAAGCTGATGAATTGCGCAAGGAAAAGTTCCCGCACATGAACTTTACCCAGATGCCACCATTCTATAATCATCCAGATTATATACGCGTGCTATCGGAATCCATAAAGGAATCCCTGGAAGGAAAAGACTATGAACATTTACTGTTTTCATACCATGGTGTTCCTAAAAGGCACATTAGAAAAAGTGATATTACCAATGGTCACTGCAAGATGGACGGCAAGTGTTGTGCAACGCCATCACCGGCACACCAGTTTTGCTACAGCCACCAGTGCAAGGAAGTGACCCGACTGGTAGGTGAATATCTAGAGATGGAAGATGGTACTTATTCTACCACCTTTCAATCTAGATTAGGTTTTGATCCATGGTTAACTCCATATACCGATCGTACCATAGAACGCATGGGACTAGGTGGAACAAAAAAACTGGCGATTGTCACGCCAGCTTTTGTAAGTGACTGCCTAGAGACACTAGAAGAAATCGCTATGGAAGGCGAGGAAATCTTTCACGAGGTAGGCGGTAAGGAGTTTCACGTCATACCGTGTTTGAACACGCGTGAAGATTGGGTCAAAGTCTTGAGCCGCTGGATTGACGAATGGGCCATGAGCGAACCAGTCGCGGTTTAATCCTTAGAAAACACCTCGGCTAATAGGTCTTGAACGCGGTTCCAGGAATCTTTATCTGCTTCTGCATCATAATCTAGCGGCAGGTCATATTTCTCAGCCTTGGCATTAGCGTTTTTGTTGGTGTAGGCATGTTTGACTTCAGGATAGGTGACATATTCATAGTTCACGTCGATGGCATCCATGGCATTTGTCCAGGCCTCAATACTTTCTTCTGATACAAAAGGATCGTCTGCGCCGTTTGCAACGACGATTTTTGCGGCAAGCTTCTCGTTAGGCATGATGGGAAGCTCGACTTTGGAATGAAAGGCCATCACAGCTTTAAGTGGTAATCCTGCATTTGCCATGCTTAATGCCATCGCACCTCCAAAACAGTAGCCTACAGCAGCCGTGTTTCCTGCATCTACTATGGATTCCCTATGGAAAGCATCCATGGCTGCTTGAAATAGAGCCACTGCGTGATCTGGATCTTTTTTTACTTTTTCTGAAAGCTTTGTAGCTTCCTCGGCATCTTTTGCGACCATGCCATTACCATAAAAGTCAACGACAAGAGCAGCATAACCTAGAGCGGCATATTCATCTGCTCGCCATTTGATGTAATCTGTCATTCCCCAAAATTCTGGACATACCATTACACCTGGTTTGGGTGCGACGGCATCATCTGGTAGGGAAAGGTATCCTACATATTTCTGGTCCTTATATTCATAGGGTATTTGAATTCCTTGAAGCTCGCTTTTATTTTTCATCTTTTTATTTTCAAGATATTCATTTTTAAAAGGCCTAGTTTTTAAAGAACCGTTAATCCTTATTATAATGCTGCTTTGTAATTAGATTTGCGGAAAGATCATTCATTGGCCACACCCAATCTATCCCAAGAAAAAAGCGCCCTTTTAGGAACCGAATCGATTCCTAGTTTGTTGGTCAAGCAAGCCGTGCCGGCCTCGATTGGTATTCTGGTAATGTCCCTTAATATTTTAGTGGATACCATTTTTGTAGGCAATTGGATAGGATCTGTAGCCATCGCAGCCATCAATGTGGTTTTGCCCGTATCGTTTTTTATTGCCGCCTTAGGTATGGCAATAGGAATAGGCGGCGCGAGTATTATCTCTCGAACATTAGGTGCTGATGATCGTGCTAAGGCCAAGCGCACTTTTGGTAATCAGCTATCATTGACGATTGTTATCACGACAGTGCTGGTGATTTTGGGGCTGTTTTTTATCAATGATCTGGTTCCGGCATTTGGCGGGAAAGGAGATATTTTTGAACCTGCCAAAATCTACTATCGCATTGTTCTTTATGGGGTTCCCATTCTCGCGTTGTGCATGATGGGCAATAACGTTATACGCGCCGAAGGCGCTCCAAAACACGCCATGATCGCCATGATGATTCCATCTGTCGGGAATTTGCTGTTGGATTATATATTGATCAACAGGCTGGATATGGGCATGGAAGGTGCGGCATGGGCTACCACGGTAAGTTACGGTCTATGTTTTATGTATATCGCCTGGTTCTTTCTATCTGGTCGCAGCGAGTTGATGCCTTCTTTAAAACAACTTTTACCTGACTGGATGATTCTTAAGGAAATAGGTGGTCTAGGTTTTGTCACTTTAGGCAGACAGGCAACCACCAGTGTTTTGTACCTCATTTTGAACAACATTCTGTTTGAACTGGGCGGCGAGGACAGCGTATCGGCCTTTGGGATCATAGGTCGTTTGATGATGTTTGCCATCTTTCCAGTGCTGGGAATCACGCAGGGTTTCCTACCTATAGCAGGCTATAATTACGGGGCACGGCAATGGAAACGCGTGCGTGCCGTGATTTACACGTCTATAAAATATGCCTGCATTTTAGGGGTGTTGATTTTTGTGCTGCTATTTGTTTTTGCCAGTGAAATTGCTGGAGTTTTTATCGATAACCAGGCAGTTATTGATCAAACCACAGTAGCGATACGCACCGTGTTTTTTGCGGTTCCCATCATTGCGATCCAGCTCATAGGCGCTGCTTATTACCAGGCGATAGGTAAAGCCTTGCCAGCATTTTTACTCACCACACTGCGTACGGGAATTATCTTGATACCTTTATTGCTATTGCTCAGTCATTATTATGGGATTGACGGCGTGTGGATCAGTTTTCCCATTGCAGATATTTCCAGCACGATCATTACCGCTTACTTTTTATGGAAGGCGATGCAAAAATTGTACGAGGCTCCAGAGAAAGATATGTCTATGGGTAAGGAAGAGGTTTAAGAAGAGTTCGCTTTCGCGAAAGCGTAATTATCATAAGCTTTTTTAAAAATTACCAGCTGTCAAGCGCACCTTTTCTACCTTGCGCGTTTATTTCAATTTTATGTATACCAAAAAATTTGACGTACGCTGGAGTGATCTGGATGCAAACCGTCATATGGCAAACAGTGCCTATCAAAATTTTATGAGCCATACCCGTATGGCGTATTTGATAGAGAATGGTTTTGGTCAACAGCAAATGCAGGAATATCAAACTGGGCCTGTCATTTTTAACGAAAACATATATTATTTCAAGGAAATTCACCAGGGTCAACCCATAACTGTAAGTTGTGAGCTAACTGGGATGAGTGAAGATGGTAGTTTGTTTAGCTTTAGACATAATTTTTATGATCACAAAGGGAAGAATCTCGCTCGCGGATTGATGACTGGTGCCTGGATGAATCTTAAGGAACGCCGCATCACAGCGCTGCATGAAGATCTTTATAAGATGATTGATCATTTACCTAAATCTGACGATTTTAAAGAAATTCACCTTAAAGAAACCAGGTCTCACGGTCAATTGCCAGAAGACCTAGGTAATCAATAGTCAACCGAACTTTCCTTATGCCATCCATTGAGAACTCCATCTACCGTAAACATATCTTGAAGAAGCTGGAGTTCCGGTTTGGTGAGTTTTATTTGTGCAAGGACTTTATCGTGTCTGAAGTTTATGAAGGTTTTGTTTTTGGTGTAGAAGAAGCTACACAAGTGGTGGATGAGAGCGTTGCGTACTACAATAAAATGGAACTCTTCCATAAAAAGCTGTACATCGCTAACCGTATTCACAAATATTCTGTGAAACCTACCGGCTGGCTCAAATTTGGTCACCTTAGGAAATACCTATATGGCTATTGCGTCGTTGATGATACGCAACATGGTGTCATGAGTGCTATTCTGGAGTCTAAATTTGTGCCTATTGCGTTCAAATCTGTAACCAGTCTAGGTGATGCCATCGACTGGGCACTTAAGCGTCAAATGAAATAACAAGCAAGGCACTGACCTGTAAAAGATTAGGTATCCATTAGTGTCGTCCATCGATTTTTTAACCAATAAACATCGCTTAGAACTTACTATTTTCAAGGGTTTGTTATTTTTGACAAATGATTTCCATTGAAGAGTCTGACTATAGTGACCTGATTTTATGCAAGCTAGAATTTGATTTTGGCGATGTATATTTAATGGAAGATATGTTTGTCACAGAGCTTAAGGAAGGTGTGGTAGGTTGCGCAGATCATGTGTATCAAGTTCTTGATAAAGCATTAGCATACTATGAACAATACAACGTGGTGAAGAGAAGAGTATGGATCGCTAACCGCACTAGAAAGTACTCTGTCAAACCAGTCGAATGGATCCGGCTTAAAAATCTAGCTCACAAATATCTTTGTGGTTATTGTGTGGTTGACAATACCAGAAATGGTATCACAAATGCGATTCTAGAATCAAGATTCGTGCCTGTGAATTTTAAGTCTGTCACAGATTTAGGAGAGGCTATAAAATGGGTAGCCCTCATTCAAGCCAAACAGAAACAATAACCGTTTTTTGATTTTTAGGTCAACAATCTAGTTTGAATCGCTTAATAGTTTTTCAGACAATTCTCTTTTGGATTTCTTTCCCGCCAGATACACACCCAGAAATATTACCGCACCAGCTGCAGCTTTCACCCAAGTAAGCTCATCAGTTCCCAATGCTACTGCTATAAGTGCCGCAAGTAACGGCTGCAAATACACAAATACCGCAACAACACTAGGCTTGAGAGTGCGTATGGCAATAATGTTGAGCATATACGTACCAAAGGTCGCAAAGATGACCACATAGGCAATATTGAGAATCACATGACTCGAGGCATTAGAAACATCAAAACCTAAACCTTGCTGGATCCCAAATGGTGTGATGAATAACACGCCAAACAGATACAGCCATTTCATAAGTGTGAATACGTGGTATTTTTTGGTGAGTTTTTTGGCTAGTAAAATATAGAATGAATAGGACAGTGCATTCAAGAAAATAAGAACATTCCCTAAAAAGGGATCTGCCGCAACCTGATTGGGTGTTGAGGAAAGAAAGATTAAAAATGCAGCACCACTAAAACCGAGTCCTATTCCCAATACCTTCCAGAAGTGTAGATGTTCTTTGAGAAAAATGGCGCTCAATACTGCTACAATGATAGGAGTAGTGACCATTAATACAGATGCAGTTATGGGCGTGGTTAATGATAGACCCCACATAAAGGTCACCATGTTGAACCCTACACCACAAAACGCAGCTAATGCTATAAGAGGCAATTCCTTAAAAGGCACTTTTTCTTTGGGCCCGGCAAATAAAGATATGGTCCAGAATATCGCGCAGGTAAAAACCACCCGATACCAAGTCAATCCAAACGGACCTATATGTTCTGGCGTGACTTCTTTTGCAGATGAAAAATTGATCGCATAGAATAACGCGACAAGTGTGGCGCAAACGAGCGCTATCTGGCGTTTAGTCATTAGCTACTGCCTTTTTTGCCTCTGCCACCACTTTTTTTGCATTACCTATATAAGCTTGATCGTTATAAATAAGTATAGGGCGTTTGATGAATGTATAATGATCTAGTAACAGATCTTTATAATCAGCTTCACTCAGGTCTTTTTCATGTAGGTTGCGACCGCGATACAATTGGGCGCGACGATTGAATAGAGATTCATAAGAACCACTTTGTTTTTTGAGGTACTCGAGTTGTTCTTTTGTGATAGGATGTTCCTTTGTGTTTTGTAAAGTCACAGTATCTGGCAACTCCAATTCTTTTAAAATACGCTGACAGGTATTGCAGCTGTCTAAGTAGATAAATAGATTTTCCATATAGCAAAATTACGACAGCACATCCTTAAATGATACCTTTATAAAAACGAATCCCATGGATAGCAGATTTGAACATCTTCTCATCACCCGTAAACACTTTATAACATTAATAGACAACCTCACTACAGAGGAACTCAACAAGGTACCAAAAGGTTTTTCCAACAATATTATTTGGAATGTCGTGCATTGCATGGTCACCCAGCAGGGATTGATGTACGGTTTGTCTGGTTTGGAACAATTGATGTCCAAAGACGTGATCCTGCAATATAAACATGGCACCAGACCAGAGAAGGACTTAACAGAAAATGAAATTACTTCTTTTAAAAACCAGTTGGTTCCCATGTTGGAAACTACTGTAAAGGATTATGAGAATGGCGCTTTTAGCAATTTTAAAAAGTATACCACAAGTAAGGGTTATTCCCTATCATCGATTGAAGACTCCATCAATCTGGTAAACATCCATGAAGGTATTCACCTGGGATATGCACTTGCTATTAGAAAAACCCTGTAGATCGAGGATGGAACTATAGTCTCTCAACCAACGAGGAATACTTAATGGAAAACAAAACGATGAAATTCAATACCAAAACGATTCACGGCGGCCAGGAAAATATTGATCCAGCCTACCATAGTGTGATGCCACCTATATACCAGACCAGTACTTTCAAACAAGAGAAAATAGGCCAGCATCCAGAGTTTGCATATGCTCGCAGTGGCAACCCAACTAGAACGGCGTTGGAGAAGTCATTGGCCAGTTTGGAAAATGGCACGTATGGATTGGCTTTTGGATCTGGATTGGCAGCAATTGACGCGGTACTCAAATTATTGAAGCCAAGCGATGAGGTGCTTTGTACAAATGACCTATATGGTGGTTCCTATAGATTGTTTACTAAAATCTATGAGGATTTTGGGATCAAGTTTCGGTTTGTGGGAATGAGTGATGCGAGCAAGATAGAGTCTTTTGTAAATGAAAGTACAAAGCTCATCTGGATCGAGACACCTACTAATCCCATGATGAATATCATTGATGTCGCCGCAGTGGCTCAAATTGCTGAACGTAATAAATTGTTGCTCGCGGTTGACAACACTTTTGCTACTCCATACTTACAGCAACCACTGGACCTAGGTGCAGATATTGTGATGCATAGCGCTACAAAATATCTGGGCGGCCATAGCGATGTAGTCATGGGTGCGCTAGTGGTAAAGGATCAAGATCTTGCAGACAGGCTTTACTTCATCCAGAATGCCAGCGGTGCCGTTCCAGGACCTCAAGATTGTTTTTTGACACTGCGAGGTATTAAGACCCTACACGTTAGAATGCAGCGTCATTGCGAGAATGGAAAAGCGGTAGCTCACTTTCTCAAGTCTCATCCTAAAGTGGATAAAGTATACTGGCCAGGTTTTGAAGACCATCCCAACCATAATATTTGCTCAAAACAGATGACGGATTATGGCGGCATGGTGTCCTTCACTACTAAAGCAGACACCAGGGAAAGCGCCGTCCAGTTGGTAGAGCGTTTGAAAGTCTTTACGCTGGCCGAGAGCCTAGGTGGCGTGGAATCGCTCGCTGGTCATCCCGCAACCATGACCCATGCCAGTATTCCTAAAGAAGAGCGTGAAAAAACAGGAATCGTGGATTCTTTGATCCGCTTGTCTGTTGGAATTGAGGATATTGACGATCTAATTGATGATTTGAAACAGGCATTGGCCTAGATAAAATCCATAATGAAGTACGTGTGTTTTAATGGATTCGCTTTCGCGAAAGCGATACTTTCTAAAAGTACTACGACAAGCTAAAAAGCTGTTTACAAATAATAGATGTAACCTATGTTGAACCACCAGATCCAGTCGTCGTTGCGGTTATTGGGATTGTTGGGACTCAAGCCATCCACGTAGTTGTCATCATAATAATGCCAGGCAGAAGAGATCAACAAATCACTTAATGGAGTCAACTTGTATCTCACGCCTAGATCTGCTACATAGGCCAGTGTACTGCCTCGATCGGTATCTATACGATCAATGAACGTGGGAAATGTAGTGATACTGTTGCCTAATGGTCCCAGAGAACTTTCAGCTTCTGGTTTGTAGTTGGCATAGTGTAAGCCTAAGCCTACATATGGAGCCCATTTGTAACCACCATTTTGGAAATCACGTATGCTCCATGGATAATACTCCAGGTGTGCGCCAGCTTCAAAGACCTTTGCCTTTCCTTCCATAGAACGTAGCTGTAAACCACCTATACTGTTGCGTTCTGCAAGTTCGCTCAAGTGATTTAAGGTGGTCACGTGATAGGCGAGTTGGGATCTAATTTTGAAATGGTCGTTCCAGTAGGTGTCACGGCTGTAGCAATTACAGTCTGCACGGTAGGCAAAGTTGATGTAGTGAATCAGCCCAATTCCTATACCAACATTTCCTTTGTTGGTATCAAAGTCATAACGTTCACCGTAATCGCTTTGAAAAGCAACTGGGCCCGCGATAACACCTACTTCATGAGAAAAACCTAGTTGCGCCTGTGAAATATTCATGCAGGTACTCAAGAAGAGCAAAAAAAGTATTCCAGCAAACCTGCTATTCATCGATTAATTGTTTGATGCAGCGCCAAATATAACAAATTACATTTCTTGCCCTACGATGAAACGCAGGAATATCAGATTTAGTCTACACACAAAATACACCTATAAATTATCGCGATGTGGGCATGCTTAAAATAATGGTAATTAAAAGTTAAGTGAATTGGATAATTTTATCTTTGCAGCTTTAACGAAAACGTTTTTTGAAACGCTTATTTTATAAATAATGGAAAAAAACATCCAAGATTTTATCGATTTAGTAGAAAAAAGGAATCCCAACGAGCCTGAATTTATTCAAGCCGTCACTGAGGTGGCTGAGGTTGTCATTCCTTTTATTGAAGAAAATCCAGAATATGGTGCAGACAAGTTACTGGAGCGCATGGCAGAGCCTGAGCGCGTGACCATGTTTAGAGTGCCATGGACAGATGATAATAACGAGGTGCAGGTAAACCGTGGTTACCGCATCCAGATGAACAGCGCAATAGGTCCTTATAAAGGTGGTTTGCGTTTTCACCCATCGGTAAACTTGAGCATTCTTAAATTTCTTGCCTTTGAGCAAACGTTTAAGAACAGTTTGACAACGCTACCTATGGGCGGCGGTAAAGGTGGATCTGACTTTAATCCTAAAGGGAAGTCTGACCGTGAGGTGATGCGTTTTTGCCAGTCCTTTATGACAGAACTGCAACGCGTGATAGGTGCTGATACTGATGTTCCAGCCGGAGATATAGGTGTAGGTGGTCGCGAGATAGGATACCTTTTTGGCCAATACAAAAAAATCAGAAATGAATTCACTGGAATTCTTACCGGTAAGGGAAGATCATACGGTGGTTCATTAATACGACCAGAGGCTACCGGTTACGGTAACGTGTACTTTGCAGAAAACATGTTAAAGACCAGAAACGAAAAAATCGAGGGCAAGACCGTCGTCATTTCTGGATCAGGAAACGTGGCGCAATACGCTGCAGAAAAGATCATACAATTGGGTGGTAAAGTAGTCACCATGTCAGACTCTGATGGATTTATCCACGACGAGACTGGAATCGATGGAGAGAAGTTAGCTCACGTCATGTACATCAAGAACGAGAAGCGTGGTCGCATCAAGGAATATCTAGATAAATATCCAGACGCAAAATTCCATGAAGATGCAAGACCATGGTCTATCAAGTGTGATATCGCCTTACCATGTGCCACTCAAAACGAGTTGAATGGTGACGAGGCAAAAACCCTTGTTGAAAATGGATGTATGTGTGTAGGTGAAGGCGCTAACATGCCTTGTACGCCAGACGCTATCGAGCACTTCCTTGATAAGAAAATCCTATTTAGCCCAGGAAAAGCCAGTAACGCTGGTGGTGTGGCAACCTCTGGACTAGAGATGTCCCAAAACTCTTTGAGATACAGCTGGACTGCCGAAGAGGTTGACAACAGACTACACAGCATCATGAACGACATTCACGAGGCATGTGTAAAATATGGAACTGACGAGGACGGTTTTACAGATTATGTAAAAGGCGCAAACATCGCTGGCTTCGTAAAGGTTGCAGACGCAATGTTAGCTCAAGGAATCGTATAGTAGCATTCTGATTATAAAGAGTTCGCTTTCGCGAAAGCGTCATAAAACTAAAAGCCTCTGATCATTTCAGAGGCTTTTGTTATATTGAAAATCACTCATGAATCAGAAGTGGTAGTAAGTAATGAATTCTGTTTTGTATGCTCAAGAACTCCAATAAATAGGAAGGGGACACAGAATAAAAAATAGGAGACATCTATTTTACTCTCAAAAATTGCATTATTAAAACCATGCTGGGTCACCATGTAACCAGAGTAAAAAAATATAGAAAGAAATAAAGTGAAGCCAGTGTAGATAAATCTTTCTGACAAATTTTTAGCGAAAATTCCAAATCCTATCGCAATTATAAAAAGGATAGGCACAAAGTGCGCAGGAAGTAAAAATGAGGATTGAATTATAAACGGATTTATTTCATAAAACTCATTGGGGAAGAAAATTATAAAAGGCAAAAACGTAAGTGTAAATACTGCGAGAATCATTGTTGCAAGAAATGAAGCTTTCAAAAACGTCATACTTGAAGTCTTTATTAAGGATAAAAAGAATACAATGTAAGCTAAGGAATAAACACTGCGTGTTGATAGTAATAGACCTAGAGCTACAACAATCAGAATCATTCTCTTCTCAGGTTTCATTATCGATTTTTCAAAATATAGTAGAGCTATCGCTACTAATACTGAAAAACTAATGATATTACTCAATGAGAATATTTCCCATAGCATAAAGATGGAAATAACAGTTAAGATTAAAAAACTTGAATTATAGGTCTCACAGTAGAAACGTTTGTAAAAAATCCCTAAGGCCATGAATCCTAAAGCACTTAATAGGCTGTAGGCTTTGAAAAAATCGAATGGTAACGCGATAAGAAAATAAATAGGCATTGGCCCAGGAGGATTTCCTACGTGTGATATGGCACTATATGGATATCTTCCATTTAACAAGTTTGTTAAAAAGGAATTAATCACACTCCATCTATCAACATTTAATTGCTCAGGAGAAATGTACACATAACTCAATAGAGCTAGAAAAAACGGAATAATGATCAATGTATTGATAACAATGCTTTGACACTTTTTAAAGGTCGTAATTTTGTTTATGAAAACAATGAACGTAATTTGACCTATCAAATAAAATAAAGTTAGGAGTTCGTATTGATCAGTATATCTTTCAGAATATTTATAACAGAAAAGGCAATTGATAAAGATTAATACAGCAAATGATAAGTATTTAATCATTTAAAAAAATTAATGATTTTACTTTAAAATTACGGTGTAAAAAGTACCTTATAGATACTTCAATTACACCTATTCCATACTTGACGCTTCTCGAAAAATTAATTGAAGATGCTTCTTCAAAATATTTTGTTGGACAAGTTATTTCGGCTATTTCATAATTCATCATGCAAATTTGTGCTAACAACTGATTATCAAAAATAAAATCATCAGAATTTTTATCGAAATTTATTTTTTGTAAAATACTTTTTGAAAAGGCACGATAACCAGTGTGGTATTCGGCAAGTTTTTGATTCATCAAAATATTTTGAAATAGAGTTAACCATCGATTTGCGACATATTTATACAAAGGCATACCGCCATTGAGAGCACCATTCCCTAAAATCCTCGATCCTAATACTACTTTATAAACGTCATTTGCTATAAGAAAAGCCATTGAGTGAATAAGCTTAGGTGTATATTGGTAATCTGGGTGCAGCATTATAACGATGTCAGCGTTTAGTTCTAAAGCGGCATTGTAACAACTCTTTTGATTAGCACCATATCCTTTATTCTGCTTGTGTCTTAGTATATTTTTAATTCCTAATTTTCTAGCAAAGTCAGTCGTTCTATCAGTACTATGATCATCCACTAATATGACCTCATCAACAATGTCAAATGGAATTTCGTTGAATGTTTTTTCAAGTGTCTTTTCTGCGTTGTAAGCAGGAAGCACCACAACTATCTTTTGATTGTTTATCATTGTAACGAATATAATATTACTATTTGTAATTGAGTTCGAACTGTTGGTGATCATTTATTTTATAAAATCCACAGGATTCAGCTTAATACGGATTGACAAATTATTTTTCAATTAATCACCATAGATTATGAAAGCAAACGTTTGTTGTAAATGAAATATATAATTTGAGAATTAGCATAACCTCTGGAGAATTTCAGAGGTTTTTTATGTCCTAATAAATTCGACCTATTTTTGTCGTCCTATCAGATGTCCAGTAATTATGCGTTATAAGATCATGAAAATTAGATTACTGTTTTTATTACTGTTTACCAGCCTTGCTTCTTCACAGGATTTTAGCAGTCAATGGACGGGACTTTTCTCCTTTACTCGCATCATAGATGTTGAGCAAACGGATGAACGTATTTATGCGGCGAGTGAGAATGCGGTTTTCGTTTATGATATCCTTTCTCGCACGTTCACCACGATCACAACGGTAAATGGCTTGAGTGGAGACCCTATTTCGCAAATTTATTATCGAGAAAGCGATGACCAATTGGTCATAGGGTATGAAGATGGTTTATTGCAAATCGTACAAGACGATGTCGTTCTGGATATAGTGGCGATAAGAGATAAACAGGTCATCAATCCTGACCGTAAACGCATCAATGAATTTAAGGCAAATGACCAGTTGCTGTATATCGCTACAGATTTTGGCATCGCTATTTACGATCTAGATCGATTGGAATTTAATGACACCTATTTCATAGGTGACAATGGCGCCCAATTGCGTATTAAGTCCATTGAAATATTTGATGGGTTTCTATATGCAGCAAGTACTGGTGACGGCATACGTCGCGCTGATATTTCAGACCCTTTTTTGATTGACTTTACCAATTGGTCCCAAACCAATATGGGTTCCTATGATGAGGTTGTAGCGCTGGATTCTCAGATTTATGCCGTTGACACGGCAGGTTTTTTATTCAGGTTTGCCGCGACTTCTTTTGTTTCTACAGGATACCGTTTTCCATCACGCAGTGTTGACGCGACAGTGACAAATAACCAGCTCACCGTGACTGGATCTAATTTTTTACAGATCATTGATGACAACGAGAACCTACTAAATGACGTTAGAGATATTAATGGTGAGGCCTATGTCTTTACCGCAGGAGATTCTAATGGAGATAATATATACATAGGAACGACCTCAAATGGATTGGTACGACTGGACCGTAAAGATTTCTCTACTGCCGAGTTTATTGTGGCAGATGGACCATCACGCAATCGCGCTTTTTCACTTACCACAGCGCCTAATACGTTATGGGTAGGTTATGGCGACTATGATTTGTTTTTTAACCCATTCCCGTTAGAGCAGTTTGGTGTTAGTAGATTAGTAGAAGAAGAATGGACCAATTTCACCTTTGATGAGGTACTTAACATCAATAGTATTTCCAGCATCACGATCCATCCAGAAATTCAAGCTGAAGTATATATCAACAGCATGCACAACGGTGTGTTGGAATTTGTGGACGGCATGGCAGAAACATTGTATGGAGTTAACAACAGTTCTTTGACCAGCATATTGCCACCAGCGACCGACTTTGTACGTATTCCAGATAGCAGATTTGATAGAGAAGGTAATCTTTGGGTTCTTGCAAGTCTAGTGGACGAGACACTCAACCGTCGTTCTCCAACAGGTCAATGGACAGCCATCGACGTTTCTCAATTTGTTCCTACAATTAGTGAAACTGGTGGTGCGACAAAAATGGCAATTACTAATGCAGGGAACATCATATTCGGTACGGTAGATTTTGGTGTTATTGCTTTTGATCCTGCAGAGAATAAATTTGGTGACCTTAGAGAAGATATTCAAGAAGGCAATCTTGTGAGCAATTATGTGAGCGAGGTGACTCTAGATTTAAACGAGCAATTGTGGATAGGTAGCAATCGAGGATTGCGTGTACTCTTTAATGCTAATAGCATACTGTCTGAGAACCCACCAGATGCGAGACCCATAATCATTGAGGATCAAAACGGAATCCCACGAGAATTGCTCAAGGATGAAGCCATTCTAGATATTGAGGTGGATGGAAATAATAGAAAATGGGTTGCGACTGCAAGCTCTGGAGCATTTTTATTCTCACCATCAGGCCAGGAAACTATCTTTCAATTTACTAAGGATAATTCACCGCTACCTTCCAATGGCGTAAACGATATTGCTATTGATAATACTACTGGCCGCGTCTATTTTGCAACAGATAATGGTATTGTAGCCTTTCAAGGTGATCGCACCAGCCAACCGGCAGAGGATCTCGAAAATGTCTTTGCATTTCCCAATCCTGTAAAACCTGGTTTTGATGGCAATGTTACCATAGATGGACTTACTGATCGTGCACGCATCAAGATCACTGATATTGAAGGTAATCTCGTTTTTGAAGTCGTATCGCAAGGTGGTAGTGTCCAGTGGGACACCACGAGCTTTAACGGCAACCGCGTTGCTTCTGGAGTATATATGCTGCTCATTTCTACTGATGATAATGTGGAAACTACGGTTTCCAAAATCATGATTATTCGCTAGATGATCGTTCGCACACCGGCTATTGTACTATCAACCATCAAATATGGTGAGGCAGATCTTATCGCGAGAATCTATACCAAGAAGCTAGGAACCCAAAGCTATATGCTTAAGGGAATTTGTAAATCCCGTAAGGGAAAGCTGCGAGTTTCTCTGTTTCAGCCATTGACGCAATTGGAGATCCAGACGCAACATAAAGGAAAAGGAACTTTGGAATATATCAAGGAAGCTTCAACCGCATATACTTACGTGAATATCCCGGTTGATGTGGCAAAAAGTTGTGTGGCTCTTTTTTTTGGAGAAGTACTCTCACAATTGTTGACGGAGCAACAGCCAGATGAGCAGTTGTTTGATTATTTAAGTACCATTTTTGAATATCTGGATCAGACAGATCATGTGGCCAACTTTACCATCAAAACCTTGCTGGATATGAGCGAGTTAATGGGATTTGGAATGGATCGATCGACTATGGATTTCCCATACTTTAATGTGCTGGACGGCAGCTTTGACAATCATGGAATGCAACCGCATCATTTAAATGAAGAAGAAAGTTCTTTGTTCAAGCTGTTCATTGGTACAAATTTTGATGCTATCCATTCCATCAAAATCAACCGAAACCAACGTACGGCGCTTCTTAATCTTGTGCTGGATTACTTTAAAATCCACCTGCACAGCTTTAAAAAACCCAACTCGTTAGACATCTTGAAACAGCTTTTCGATTCGTGAAAATTTTTACATTCCTGCTTCTTCTTATAGTTACAGCATCAACGCTCAACGCACAGCAAATCCAAGTTTTAGATGCCGTCTCTGGTGAGCCTATTGCTAGTGTTGCGATTTATAATAAAGACAAACAAAAATCCATCATCACTAACATTGATGGTTTTGCAAGTCTTGACAAGTTTTCTGAAACAGAAAGCATCTACTTTCAAACCTTCGCCTTCAAGACGTTGAAAACCACAAAGGAAAAACTATCTACTAATGACTACAAGGTAAAACTAGAGCCAAGGTCTGAAGCGATGAATGCCGTGGTTCTTTCGATTTCAAAATTTCAGCAACGACAACAGGATATACCACAATCGGTCGTGAGTACCAGAAAGGAAGAAATCGTCTTCCAAAACCCACAAACCAGTGCAGATTTGTTGCAGCAAACCGGTCAGGTGTATGTTCAAAAAAGCCAGCAAGGTGGCGGCAGCCCATTGATAAGAGGCTTTTCTACCAACAGATTGCTACTCACGGTTGACGGTGTGCGTATGAATACGGCCATTTTTCGCGGTGGTAATCTTCAAAACGTCATCTCCATAGATCCATTGAGCGTGGAGCGGACTGAGGTGATTCTAGGACCAGGCAGTGTTGTTTATGGTAGCGATGCTATAGGTGGCGTCATGAATTTCTTCACGCTGTCCCCTCAATTTTCAGATACTGAAACCGCTGCTGACTTTTCAGGAAACGGCATTTTACGTTTTGCAACTGCAAACAATGAAAAGACAGGTCACGTAGATTTTAATTACGGCACTTCAAATTTTGCAAGTGCTACCAGCATTAGCATCAATTCGTTTGATGATTTAAAAATGGGATCCAATGGTCCTGATGACTATTTGCGAGAACGTTATGCCGCACGCCGCAACGGTCAAGATGTTGTGATAGAAAATAAAGATCCTGAGGTGCAGGTACCTACGGGTTATGACCAGATCAATCTGCTGCAAAAATTCAGTTATAAACCTAGTCTGTACTGGAAGCTGGATCTAGGATTGATTTACACAGCAACTTCAGACTATAGCCGCTATGATGCTTTGGATCGCTTTCGCGAAAGCGGAAACCCAAGAAATGCAGAGTGGTATTATGGGCCTCAAAAGTGGTTGATGGTTAATGCCAAAGCCCAGCACCGCGGTAGTGGTACCTGGTATGATAAAATGATCATTACTCAGGCATTCCAAAGGTTTGATGAGAGTCGCAATGCCCGCAGTTTTCAATCACCTGATCTTTTTGAAAATGTTGAACAAGTCGATGCCTGGAGCACTTCAGTGGATTTTGAGCGCCGTAATCGTGAGGATAACATCTTGTTTTATGGTGCAGAATATGTTCATAATAAAGTCGGCTCAACCGGTAGTGTCTTTGACATTGAGACCAGACAAAGGACAGATGCTGCCACAAGATATCCAGACGGTTCTACCTGGCAATCCCTGGCGGCTTACGTAAGCTATCAATGGAAAGTGGCTTCTAATTTCACCGTACAATCTGGCGCTCGATATAATCATATCTGGCTGGATGCAGACTTTGACAATACTTTTTTCAATTTCCCATTTGATGATGCCATGGTCAATACTGGTGCATTAACCGGCGGCATAGGCGCAACTTATCTGCCAGATCCTAGCCTAGAATTGCGAGCTAATTTAAGCACAGCCTTTAGAGCGCCTAATATTGATGATGTAGGTAAGATTTTTGATCCTAGTCCAGGCACAGTGATCGTACCCAATCCAGACCTGGAATCTGAATATTCCTATAATGCAGAATTAGGTCTCAAGAAACGCATAGGCGATGATTTGACGGTAGAAGTAGCTGGCTATTACACCATTTTAAAGGATGCTTTGGTTCCCAGAGATTTCACACTCAATGGTGAGGACATGATTGTGTATCAAGGAGAATTAAGCCAAGTGCGAGCGATTCAAAATTCAGAACGCTCTGAAATTTACGGTATTGAATTAGGTCTCGATTACAAATTGTCTGATTATTTTAAGCTGTACGGTCACTACACCTGGCTGGATGGAAAACAGGAAGAAGAAGATGGCAGTGAGGTTGCCGTTAGACATGTGGCACCAGCTTTTGGTGATGCGCACGTGGTTTATGATCAAGGCAAATTCAAGCTGGACGCATTCACCATTTTCAATGGTCAGTTTGATTTTGATGAGTTGGCACCAGACCAACAGGATAGGGATTATCTATATGCCAGTGATGCCAATGGGAATCCGTTTTCTCCTTCATGGTACACGGTCAACCTAAGATCGCAATATCAGTTTACGGATAGCTTAAGTGCGATTGCCACCTTAGAAAATATCACAGACCAGCGCTATAGAACGTACTCTTCTGGAATAGCGGCTGCTGGGCGCAACTTGATACTCGCTCTTAATTATTCATTCTAGAACAATGAGTGATAGTCTCCAAGTAACTCTTCACAATCAGACCTTTCATTTACATAGCACTGGTGCCTGCTACTGGCAGGAACAGGATGTTGTTTTATTGGCAGATGTTCATTTGGGCAAAAGCGCCCATTTTAGAAAGCACGGAATGGCCGTGCCATCGCAGGCAGATGACAATGAATATGATAAACTTAATGCTGTGATCGATTATTTCAAGCCTTCACGGCTTTGGTTTTTAGGAGACTTATTTCACTCCTATCAGAATGCAGAGTGGCATTTTTTTGAGCAATGGTCCCGCATGCAAAGTATTGAACTCACGCTGGTCATGGGAAATCACGACCTTATATCAAGCGATCATTTCAATATGCTGGGAATAAAAACGGTACAGCAATTACAAATGGGCGATGTGCTGCTCACCCATCATCCCTTAGAAATGGAAAACGTCTTCAACATTGCAGGGCACATACATCCTGCGGTAAAATTGACGGGAATAGGTAGGCAACGTTTAAAAATGCCTTGTTTTTTCTGTACAGATTATGGTATGATTGTTCCAGCTTTTGGGGATTTTACCGGAACCTATGCCATGAAGCCTCAAAAGGGCAATCGCATTTTCGTTTGTGTGGAGAATGAAGTGGTAGAGTTATCCTAAAAACTACTGTATATTTATTCCCACAAAACCTAGCCATGTACAAACGTCTGATCAGCATACTCAACCTTTTGATGGTTATCATTCTCATTGCATGGAATGGCTACGCAAACACGGGAAACTTCAACTGTAGAACGGTAGGTGATCTAAGTGCAGAGTACAATAACCTGTTTACTCCAGCTAGCTATGCCTTCTCTATTTGGGGTCTTATTTTCTTGATGCTATTGGTGTTTGCTGGATATGGTGTGTATTCCGCTTTCGCGAAAGCGAAATCCCTTCAACCTCGCAGCTATAGGACCAACTTTGTGATCACCACTTTCCCTTATTTTCTGGCGGCCAATATATTTTGCTCTATTTGGGTGGCTTTGTGGCTGGAAGAAATGATTGGAGCATCTGTGCTTTGTATGGTAGGAATACTGGTTTGTTTACTGCTTTGCGTTAAGCAGCTGGACATGGAATTGTGGGATGCGCCATTTCCTATTATCGCCTTTGTATGGTGGCCTTTGTGTTTGTACTCTGGATGGATAAGTGTCGCAATTATCGCAAATGTCGCGAGTTATTTGAATGGTATGTTTGATATTCCAGAAAATCAACAAGTACTAGCCACTATAGGAATTATTGTTGTCGCAACGATTATCAATTTATTGATGGTCTGGTATCGCAATATGCGTGAATTTGCAGGAGTTGCCGTTTGGGCACTGGTGGCGATTTATGTGAGACACACAGGAACCATGGACGATATTGCTTACCTAGCCTTAGGCGCTGCTATATTGATAGCGATTAATTGCATGATTCACGGGTATCAAAATAGAGCTACCAATCCTATGCTAAAGTTCCAGCAGTGGCGCGCCAGTAAAGCTTAAAAACTTTTGAGGTCGTTAGCCCAGCTAGGATAGGTAAATATCGTTTGCTGTAAATGCTGGAATGTGATATCGTGATTCATTGCGACAGAAAATAGATTGATAGTTTCTCCAGCCTCGTGAGAAACGATATGCGCGCCTAGAACCATTCCTGTTTCATCATCTACCAAAACCTTATAAGCATAAGTGCCTGCATTCATACGGCGTGTATTGAACCAGCCGCTGGCATCACCTTTAAGGACTTTGAACTTTTTATTTTGATCATTGGCTTGCGCCTCGGTCAAACCTATGCTGGCCACCTGCGGGATGGTAAAGGCAACGCTAGGAATGTCTACGGGAACGAGTGGATGCTTGCCTTCAATAATATTTTTTGCGGCGATGGCTCCTTCTAGGTTGCTTAACGGCGTCAAAGGTAGATTCATGTTGGTGACATCTCCACATGCATAGAATCGCTCATTGGTAGTGCTTTGCAAACAGTCATTGACGACCACACTACCTTGATCTGTTACCACACCAGCTTTATCAAGGTGCAAAGATTTTGTGGACGGTACACGACCTGTGGTGTTGTAAACTACATCTGTCGTGATTTGATGGATGGAACCTTCATTTCCATAGTGAACTACAAACCTGCCATCTTTCTTTTCTACAGATGATAAGGTAGACTCCAACTTAATGTCGATACCTAATTTGATAGAATCTTCCATAAGGAAATCTGCCACAAACTTTTCAAAGGGTGATAAAATCTGGTCGCCTTGTTCAATAATGGTCACCTTGACGCCAGCTCTGGCCATCATGTGACTAAATTCCATACCTATGTAACCACCACCTATAAAAACCATCTTTTCTGGAACATCCTTCATTTTAAAGAAATCCTCACTGGTAAGAAGATGATCTGCACCTGGAATGGTTAGTGGCCTAGGTTGCATACCTGTAGCGATAACAAAGTAATCTGCTGTTATAGTGGTATCGTCAAACACAAACGTTTTTTCATCTACAAAACTACCGTCACCGTGATAGCAATCGATACCGTTTTCTTTCAGGCTAGATTCTGTATTGTCAGGGATGTTTTGAGTGTATCGTCGTATGTAATTGTAGGCATCTCTCCAGTTGATGTTTACTTCACCATCCACGCCGTCACCTTGCATGTTTCTGGCATAATCCACGGCTTCACTGCTGGCCAGCAATAACTTCTTAGGATCACAACCTCGTTGGGAACAAGTGCCACCATATTCTCTATTGTCTATGATGCCGACCTTTAGTCCTGCATTTTTACATCTATTGGCCACCAGTTTGCCAGCTGTACCAGTTCCTAAAACAAAAACATCATATTTCTTCATGTTCTAAAAATAGGTGGTTAAGATCTTTAGGCTGTGAAAGAATTCTCAATATTTGGGATCAGGTAGTGTCGCAGTCTATCTTTGCAGCTAACTGCATTGCAAGTGTCTTATCCACAAATTTTAGAATCTTACAGTAACGCAAGTCCATCCCTAAAACTTAGGGATCATATATCATTACCTAACGGCAGGTGCGAGATCAAGGGACTTATGGGAAGCGCCTTGTCCATGGTACTCACAAATATGTTTGAGTCCACTGATAAGCCATTTCTTTTTGTGCTCAATGACAAGGAAGAAGCTGCCTATTATTTGAACGATCTGGAAAAAATGATAGGTGAAGATCACGTGCTTTTCTATCCAGGCAGTTATCGCAGGCCATATCAAATAGAAAAAACAGACAACGCTAACATTCTTTTGAGAGCTGAGGTACTGAATCGCATCAATTCCCGTAAAAAACCAGCGGTCATCGTCACCTATCCAGATGCTCTTTTTGAAAAGGTGGTGACTAAAAAAGAGCTGGATCGCAACACGCTCAAAATAAGCGTAGGCGACCAGATCTCCATTGACTTTGCTAATGAGGTGCTTTTTGAATATGCCTTCAAGCGCGTTGATTTTGTGACAGAACCTGGAGAGTTTTCGGTGCGTGGTGGTATTTTGGATGTGTTTTCATTTTCAAATGATGAGCCTTATCGCATTGAGTTTTTTGGCAACGAGATCGACTCCATCCGCATCTTTGACGTGGAGACACAATTGTCCAAGGATCAAATTAAGAAGCTGTCCATTATTCCTAATGTCGAGAATAAACAGTCTTCAGAAAAACGAGAGAGTTTCCTAAAATATCTTCCATCCAAGACAGTCGTGATCGCGAGGAATGTCGAGATGATGTATGGTAGGATAGATTCGCTTTTCGCGAAAGCGGAACAAGCATACAGCGAGTTGCAAGGAGAAATCAAGCAGTTGGAACCAGAAGATATTTTTAGCAAATCGGCACTGCTAAAAGAGCAGCTTGCGGAATTCAACCTAGTGGAATTATCTGGAAATCAGCCAGACATTACTTTCAAAACCGTACCGCAGCCATCCTTTAATAAACAGTTTGAGTTGCTTATCGATAACCTGAAGCAAAATGAAGCTGACGGTTATAAAACCTACTTGTTTTGCAGCACGGCACAGCAGGCCAAAAGATTCAAGGATATTTTTGACGACATGGGCGCTAATGTGGCCTATGAAACGGTAATCATGACACTGTATCGTGGTTTTATGGATCACGATTTGCGCATCGCGTGCTACACAGACCACGAGATTTTTGATCGCTACCACAAGTTCCAGTTAAAGAACGGTTATGCTAAAAAGCAGGCCATCACGCTCAAGGAGCTCAACACACTAGAGAAAGGTGATTATGTGACTCATATTGATCATGGAATAGGAAGATTTGGCGGGCTTCAAAAAATTGATGTCAACGGCAAGATGCAAGAGGCGATCAAGCTGTTTTATGGCGAGCGAGATATCTTGTATGTTTCCATCCATTCACTGCACAAGATCACGCGCTATTCCGCTAAGGATGGTAAAACTCCTAAGATCTATAAATTGGGAAGTCCGGCCTGGAAAAAGCTCAAGGCCAAAACAAAAACACGAGTCAAGCAAATTGCTTTTGACTTGATCAAACTATATGCTAAGCGTCGTGCTAACAAAGGCTTTCAATATGCGCCTGACGGCTACTTACAAAATGAACTTGAGGCCAGCTTTATCTATGAGGACACGCCAGACCAAAGCACGGCCACTCAAGATGTCAAAAATGACATGGAAAGCGAGCGTCCCATGGACCGTCTTGTTTGTGGTGACGTAGGCTTTGGTAAGACTGAGGT
Source organism: Nonlabens sp. YIK11 (assembly GCF_001413925.1). Classification (NCBI taxonomy): domain Bacteria; kingdom Pseudomonadati; phylum Bacteroidota; class Flavobacteriia; order Flavobacteriales; family Flavobacteriaceae; genus Nonlabens; species Nonlabens sp. YIK11. Next base: position 312,458 of record NZ_LBMJ01000001.1, on the reverse strand, counting down.
TGCTATACGTGCCGCTTTTAAAGCCGCTGTTAATGGCAAACAAGTCGCTGTTTTAGTTCCTACCACGGTTCTTGCGTTTCAACACGCCAAAACTTTTAAGGAACGTCTGGTAGACATGCCTGTGAAGGTGGATTACTTGAACCGATTCCGTACAGCAAAGGAAAGACGCGCCGTTCTGGATGGACTTGCAGATGGTTCTATTGACATTGTTATAGGTACGCACCAATTGGTCAACAAATCGGTCAAATTCAAGGATATTGGATTGCTGATTATTGATGAAGAACAAAAATTTGGGGTTGCCGTAAAGGACAAGCTCAAGACACTCAAAGAGAACATAGATACGTTAACCTTAACGGCAACGCCCATTCCTAGAACCCTGCAGTTCTCTTTAATGGCAGCGCGTGACTTGAGTGTAATCAAAACCGCACCACCTAACAGGCATCCCATAGAAACGCAAATTGTACGCTTTTCTGAGGAGACCATAAGAGATGCGATTAGCTATGAGATTTCTCGTGGTGGCCAGGTGTTTTTTGTTCACAACCGTATCGAAAATATTAAGGAAGTGGCTGGAATGATCCAGCGATCAGTGCCCGATGCAAGAGTAGGTATAGGCCACGGGCAGATGGATGGTAAAAAGCTGGAAGAATTGATGCTCGCATTTATGAAGGGCGAGTTTGATGTTTTGGTAAGTACTACCATTATTGAAAGCGGACTTGATGTACCTAATGCCAATACCATTTTCATCAATAATGCCAATAATTTTGGACTATCTGACTTGCACCAGATGCGCGGTAGAGTAGGTCGTAGCAATAAGAAGGCATTTTGTTACTTCATCACGCCACCTTACGATATGATGACAGATGATGCCAGAAAGCGCATGCAAGCCATTGAGAATTTCTCAGAACTGGGTAGTGGTTTCAATATCGCGATGAAGGATCTTGAGATACGTGGTGCAGGTGATATCCTAGGAGGTGAGCAAAGTGGTTTTATCAATGAAATAGGATTTGATACCTATCAAAAAATTCTCAGTGAAGCCATAGAAGAACTCAAGGAAAATGAGTTTGCTGATTTGTATCCTACTGATGCGACTAAAAAGAAACACGTTAGTGATGTTACCATCGATACTGATTTTGAACTCTTGTTCCCAGATGATTACATCAATAGTGTGACAGAGCGACTGGCACTATATTCTAAGCTTAATGATATAGAGGATCAGGCTGGGCTTGATACATTTAGAAAGGAGCTGGTAGACCGTTTTGGCGAGTTGCCTTATCCAGCAGAAGATTTGCTCACCAGCATTAAACTCAAATGGATTGCGAGTCGCATGGGACTTGAGAAAATCGTCATGAAGCAAGGTAAGTTTGTAGGATATTTTATCGCAGATCAAACCAGCAAGTTTTATCAAAGTGAGACCTTCAATTTCTTGATACAGTCCATGAGCCAACGTGGCAGTAAGATGCACATGAAAGAAAAGCAAACCAGGTCTGGCTTGAGACTGTTGCTAAAAATGGATCACATCACAAGTGTTGACAAGGCATTCAAGATCATGAACGATGTGCTGCCATTAGAAACTGCAACGGTGGAGCAGGAATAGATAAACGATTGTTTCGCTTTCCTGTCTGCCGACAGGCAGGCGCGAAAGCGACCTCCAATTACAGTAACGTATTAAAAACAAAAGCGGCGGAATGTAATTCCGCCGCTTTTGTTTTATGTAATTAAATATTCTACATCCACTGATCCCATGGAAGTCTGCTTAGCACTACCAAGAATGCTAGTGTGTAAAATATCGAAAGCATCTTAAACTTGCCATGACTAACGATCTTCTTCTTGTGCTTTGAATACCCTATAGTCAATAGTGTTACAGCAACAATCATCATTAATGGATGTTCCACAGCGAGTAACCTTAGATCAACATTTCCCATAACTTCAGATGGATTGGAAAACAGCGCGCTGCTGTAAGGCGATAAAGCCCATAAAGCAAGTCCTAAGAGCAATTGGATATGCGTAACAATCAATCCAACAAGAGCTAGACTAAAGTCCTTATTGCCAAAATCCTTTTTAGCAAACAAACCTATAAGCGCATTAACGGTCGCGATGAAAAGAACGATGAGAAGTAAATAAGCCCATCCAGAGTGAGCAGCTTTAAGAATGTTGTACATAGTAAATATTTGTGATCACAAAAATAGTCCAAAAACAAAGAACCCGATGCGCGAGCATCGGGTTCTAATCTTTATTTGTAACTAGTTACTAGTTACTAGTTGAAAATGTATCTAGCACCTATTTGCATTTGCCATCTTGAAGATCTTGTACCAAAATCATCGATCTGCTCAATACTATTATTAGTAATGCTAGGATCAAATGTAAATGTCGGGTTTGCACCACCTGATTCAGTACGGATCAATTCAACTTCATTAAAGTTAGGAACTTGAGTTATCTCACCCCAATCTTTGTTTAGCAGGTTTGCAACGTTGAAGATGTCAACAGAAAGTTGTAATGTATTTCTCTTGTCTTTGTTAGCACCTGTATAAATTGAGAAGTCTTGAAGAACTTTAAGGTCAATTGAGTGATTCCAGGAAGCACGACTACCGTTACGCTCTGCATATTGACCTCTTCTTGATCTCAAATATTCATCATTTTCAATGAAGGCATCAAGAGCGGCATACTGATCTGCTGCTGTAAATACTTGGCCATTTGATACTAATGGAACAAGGTTGATCTCACTAGCATTAGCTGGTACGTAGATAGAAGCGTTATCTCTAGAGTCATCACCTAGCAATAAGGTGTTCTCTTGATCATAGATGTAAGAGATACGAGCACCATTCTGACCTGTGTAGAACAATCCAAATTGAGTGCGGATATTTTCATTCCAGTTCAATTCATAGGTTGCACTAGCTGTTACACGGTGACCTGTAGCAAATTGAGAATTAGTCAAACCAGCTTGGTTTTTACCATTTACAGTAACTAAGTTTCTCCATTGGCTTGAGTTTTGTGATGACGTGTTGTCAAAAACTTCTTTACCGTCACCATAAGTATATGCTGCACTTGCTCCAAAACCGTTTTGTACTGGTTTAGTCAATGTAAAAGTTGCGTTGTACGAGTAACCTTTGTCAGTATTACTTCCTAAGTAAACACTACCATAAGTTCTATCAACCAAACTACGGCTATATAATGGACGATTGTCTGCACCATTGAGGTTACCAACTTGACCAACGATGTTGATGTTTTCATATTGAACGTTAGATAACACATCGTTATACAAGAAATCTGCTGATGCAATTAATCCCCAAACTCCTAGTTCTTGATCAACACCTATGTTGTATTTCAACACCTGTGGTAATTTGAAGTCTGGTGCAAAAAGGTCGATTTGACCACCTAACTGTCCGCTACCAGGAGCAGCACCGTTTCCAATAGGTTGATTTGCCGGGTCTGCAACGAATTGAACACCACCTGGGAAGTTTCTTTCATCAACACCACCTACAGAAATACCGTTGTTGTTGTATGTTCCACCAGGCCATACCAATGGAATTCTAGAGGTGAATACACCAATACCACCACGTATTTGAGTTGAGTTATCACCATTTACGTCCCAGTTGATTCCCAATCTTGGAGCAACATGAATCTGGCTTTTGATAGGCTTACCAACTCTTGCACCTTGTAGATCTTTACCAGCTGCTTCAAGTAATGCTACAGTTCTTGTATTGAAGTCATCATTCACTGTACCGTCAGAGAAGAATGGTACGTCAAAACGAACACCATAAGTCATTGTGAAGTTTTCTGTCAAGTTCCAAGCATCTTGAGCATAGAAACCTAATTGTGAATATTTGAAAGCTGCTGCTGCTGCTTCTATATCATCACCAGAAGTTCCTGCTGGATCAAGTAATGAATAACTGTAGTCATAAAATCTAGCGTCTGCTTCATTTCCAGCTGTACCGTCTAAGTATGTATTGAAATCAGCTAGGCTGAAAAAACTGTATTGTCCAAAATTTTGACGAACAAAAACGTTTCTTACATTAAAGTATTCAAAGTTTCCTCCAACAGTGATGTTGTGTGCTCCAGATTGGATCTCAAAATTGTTAGTTACCGTAAACACTTCCTGTTCAAGAATGTTACCTGTTGAGAATGCCTCAGAACCGAAAGTGATTCCTCCAGGACCGTCACCTAGTGATACACGTGGGAAAGGATTACCAATTGGATCACGGTCATCATTCACTGTAGTATAACCTATAACAAGATTGTTTGAGAGGTCAGATCCATTCGTTGTTCTCCACTCCAATGTAGATGAGTTAGTTTCTGATGGGAAGAAAATACCGGCATTACTAAAGTTAATACCTCTTGGGCTACTTAGGCTAGGGCTCAAGCTTTCAGCCTTAACGTAATTGTGCTTTAATGTAAAGGTGTTAAGTTCATCTAGGTTGAAGTCTAAGCGTGCTGTAAACTTATCAGAAGTTAGAGACTCTGTACTGTTACCAAATGTACCTGGGTCATATCCGTAAGTATTAATCAAACCTTGACGCAGTGCTTGGATATCTGCTAGAGAAGCATTTCCTTGATAATCATCAAAGTTGAAAAACCTAGGAGTTTCTTCATCTTGTCTTTCATAATTCAAGAAAAAGAAAAGTTTGTTTTCAATGATTGGACCACCAATTCTGGCACCAATCAAAGTAGCTGTGAATTCGTCTAACTTTTCACGCTCATCAAGATCAAATCCACCTGGAGTTTTTCCTGCAAGATCTTCATTACGGTAATAACCGTAGGCAGATCCAGACCATTCGTTTGTACCTGAACGAGTAATCGCGTTTATGGTACCACCAGCAAAACCAGATTGACGTACGTCAAATGGTGCAAGGTTTACAGAGAAAGATTCAATAGCATCCAAAGAGATAGGGTTGACACCTACTTGTCCTCCATTGGTTCCGGTTCCAGATAGACCAAAAGCATCATTCTGTACTGTACCATCGATATAAAAAGAGTTATATCTGTTGTTTTGTCCAGCAAGAGTTATGGCACCACCTTCACTAACATCAGCTTGTGGAGTTTTTCTCAACAAGTCAGAGATGTTACGAGTAGTAGTAGGTAATGTATTGATCTCACGAGTTGAGATGTTTGTTTCAGGACCTGTTTTACCGCTATCAAAGATACCGTTGCGCTGTGCCTGTATAACGATCTCATCAAGAGCGTTAGTAGACTCAGCTAGGGTAGCGTTGATTTGCTCTGATTCTCCTAACTGTAGGAAGATATTGTTTAGAGCAAGATCCTGCTTACCTACATAGGTAATCGTGATGTCATAAGGACCTCCTACACGCATGTTGTTGATACGGTAGTAACCTTCAATGTCTGTTACAGAACCGTACTTTGTACCTGTAGGCGTGTGAACTGCAACAATTGTTGCTCCTAAAAGAGGTTGGTCTTCTCCTTCAAGAACACGACCATTTATGGAAGATGTCGTAACACCTTGTCCCATCGAGGCCATCGAGCTTAAAATAATTCCTAGAAAAAGGAAAATCTGTAAAGATTTGTTCATTATTGAAACGTTTTAGTTTAGATGCGGCAAAAGTAATCCGTTTAAAACATTTCCAATATTAAGCTAACATTAAGTATTCATTTTTTTATGAACCTTAACTTGTTGATAAACTTTAAGTTACCTTAATTTAGAGTCAAAGCGCTTAAGAAGCGCAGTGGTTGAGGCGTCATGTCCATTAAACTTTTTGGACTTCAGGTCGTCGTTTATCCTATCTGCAAGAACTTTACCTAGTTGGACACCCCATTGATCATAACTGTAGATGTTCCAAATAACACCTTCAGTGAAAATTTTGTGTTCATACATCGCGATGAGCTTGCCTAAACTTTTTGGAGTCAGTTCGTCGATTAAAATAGTAGTGGTAGGCTTATTACCTTCAAAAACTTTAAAAGGAGCCAGTAACTTCTGCTCTTTTTCAGTCAATTTACTTTTCTCTAAATCTTCTTTCACTTGATCCATGGACATGCCGTTCATAAGCGCCTCGGTCTGTGCAAAGAAATTTGCCATGAGTTTTTGATGGTGATCAGGATGATTGTATTTCGCTTTCGCGAAAGCGATAAAATGAGCTGGAATAAGTTTAGTTCCCTGGTGAATCAATTGAAAAAAAGCATGTTGGGAATTGGTTCCAGGTGCTCCCCAAATAAGATTTCCTGTTTGGTAATCAATGGGTTTCCCATCTCTATCGATGCTCTTCCCGTTGCTTTCCATGATCGCCTGTTGCAAATAGGCAGGCAGTTGTTGTAGGTACTGTGTATATGGAATGATGACCTCACTTTCTGCCTTGAAAAAGTTGTTGTACCATATGGTAAGCAGCGCTAACTGTACCGGAATGTTGTCGTCCAGCTTTGCATCTCTAAAGTGTACATCCATCTCGTGAGCACCATCCAATAGCGCCTGAAAGTTGTCCGTACCTATTCCCAATGCGATGGACATCCCAACGGTGCTCCATAAAGAAAAACGACCACCTACCCAGTCAAACATAGGGAAGATGTTTTCTTTCTCCACACCAAATTCTATCGCGCGCTCTACATTACTGCTCACTGCAATGAAATGTTTGCCTACAGCATCTGTGGATACCTCTTTTGAAAACCAGTCCCGCAGGGTCGTAGCATTGGTCAAGGTTTCTTGAGTGGTAAATGATTTAGATACGATGATAAACAACGTGGTTTCAGGATTGAGCTTTTTGAGCGTTTCCTCTACGTGATCACCGTCCACATTGGAGACAAAATGGACTTTTACCTGATTGTGGTAGGCTTCTAGAGCGGTGTAAACCATCATGGGTCCCAAGTCGCTACCACCTATACCTATATTGACGACTGTATCAAATGGTTGACCATCATAGGTAGTACGAGAGCCATCTAAGATCTCATTGACATACGCAAACATTTTCTCTTTGCTGGCCAGCGCATCTTTTACATAGCTTTTGATTTTATCATTTGCTTTGTCTAGAGGCGTTCTAAGAGCTGTGTGTAGAACCTCACGATATTCTGTAACGTTAATGGGTTGGTCGCTGTAGTAGGACTCAATGGCTTTCTCAAGATCACATTCCCTAGCCAGTTGGGTCAACACATCTTTTGTAGAGGTGGTCAAAAGGTTTTTTGACATGTCTACATAAAAATCATCGTTGATGATCGTGAAATTATCGACCCTATTGGGGTTTTTTACAAAGGATTGCTTAAGGTCAAAATCCTTGAGATTTTTATAGTGTTCTTTCAGGGTTTCCCAAGAAGTAGTAGTGGTTGGGTTGATGTTTTTCATGAGACGGAATCTTCTTCTTTATAGGGTAGATTGTCAATTTCTTTTTTGAGTGGTTCAATGAAGTTTTTGTAAACATCCATTTGATCTTTCGGCAATGGATCTGCGCTAGGCAATTTTTGGCGGTATGGATCTACTTGTTTTCCATTTACCCAAAATCTATAGCACACGTGAGGTCCAGTCGCTAGGCCAGTACTACCTACGGTACCAATAGTTTGTCCTTGATCGACGCGTTGTCCTACTCTGACGAGTCTTTTGGTCATATGCAGGTACTGTGTCTCATAGGTATTGTTGTGACGTATTTTGACATAATTCCCATTACCACGCGTGTATCCAGATTTTGTTACCACACCATTTGCAGTAGAAACTATCGGTGTTCCATAGCCTGCAGCATAGTCCGTTCCTAAGTGTGCCTTCCAGCGCTTTTGTACGGGATGGAATCTGTTGCCACTATAACGGCTAGAAATACGGGTATAATTCACTGGTGCTTTTAAAAAGAAATTGCGCAGTGTTTTACCTTCATCATCATAGTAGTCGCGCACTCCTTTGACAGAATCTGTTACATAATTAAACGCGTAATACGGTTTGCCACGCGTCTCAAAGATGGCAACGTCAATGGCTTCAATTCCATCATAAACCGTGTCGTTGATATAACGTTCTTGATAGATCATTTTGAATCGATCACCTTGTTGTAACTTAAAGAAGTCAATTGTCCATTTATAAATGTCGCTCAATTCCCAGATAGCACTCATTCCCAGGCCTTCTTCTTCCATTGCTTCAGATAATGTGGAATTCACAACACCAGTAGCCGTCTTGCGTCTAATGGTTACGGGATGTTCATCCTTGATGGCTTGCATGCCATCAGTCAATTTGAGAATGACAAAATCCTGGCGGCTGGGTTCGTAAATAAAAGCTTCTGGTGTGCGGGCCGCATCCTTGCGCTTCAAGATCTTAAAAGGTTTACCGGCTTGAATCTTGCGTAACTCATAGACGCTATCCATGGTCATGGCAGCTTCATAAGCACTTTGACCTTGAACCAAATGCGAGGCAATAAGGTCGTTAAAGGTGTCTCCAGATTCTACGGTATCTTCTACAACCGTGTAATTATTGAGGTCGTATCCATAAAGAACTTTAGGTACGATTTTAATAGGGTCTGCAATTGCTAGATCTGTGGGTTCATCTACTTGTTCACATGAAAATAGACATAGACATGCAGTAGCTAGGACAATTAATTTCTTCATTCTATGGTAGAGGTATTAAAAGTGTGGTCCACCCATTGTTTGCCCCATTCTGCATGCTCTTGATCAGACCATAAAGATGGGAAAAATGAGATGCGCTGGAAACTGGGCGGTAGAAATTCCTTCCAGTTGGTGCCGCCTGTAGCTTGTACCGTACCGCTTTCCTTACGCAGATAGCGGTGCGCTGCTCCCATGTGCATGAGTAACCAGTTAATATTGACGTTTTGATCCATTTTACGTAATTCTTCCTTCAGCTCTGGTAATTTCTCAGATTCAGGAAGTTGTAGGTATCGCTGGTAGATATTGCTGTGTTTGACTTGCTCTGCAATTCTAAGGAACCTAGGTGTGTAACGTTTCTCAAACTGTTTTAGTGTAAGTGTTTTTTCGCCAGTGGCTTTGTCAATGCCGCCTTTTTTCCAGTAAATATGTTGGAACAGTTCTGGAATGCTTGTGGTTGTTTCGCTTTCGCGAAAGCGAACTCTATCATCATAATGCACCAGATGATCCACATTTGTTGCATACAGCTCTATCATGCGGAACTGCGCACTCTGGAAACCACTCGCTGGCAACAGCGACATCCTGAATTTAAGAAACTGCTCGCGCTCCATGCCTTTGATCATGACCTCAAAACTGTTGATCATCACATTAAAGTACCGATTGATGCGCTTGATTTTTTCCAAAAAATAGGTTCCTGTAAGCTGCTCCTGCTCGATTACCTGAAGCTGCTCGTGGATTACGAGTTTAAAGTACAATTCTGTGATTTGATGATATCCTATGAAAATCATCTCATCTGGAAATGGCGTGGACGGCACTTGTAAACTAAGCAACGTGTCCAGTCTTATGTAATCCCAGTAGGTAATGTATTGATCGTAAAGAAGGCCGTCAAGGTAGGAAAGCATGTCCTGCCCAGAATTTTTGAACTTCTTTTCTAGCAGTTGGATGCGTTCTGCAATTTCTGGAGAGATCTTGTCCGGCATTTATGGGCTTTATAAGCTGGCAAATGTAAACAACATAAGGGATTTGAGTCCATTACCTTGCGTTTAATCCTAATTTTTAAACCTGTGGCTGTTAGTCAACGATTTTTTGAAAGGAATGGCTCAATCCTTTAAAGGCATCTAAATCAGCTGTTAATGAACCTACGGCTAGTTTTGCCTGTATTTTTAAAGGGATTTTATTCTCATCATCACTAATCCATACGGTCAAACTCTCTTCTTCTTCAAACACACGACCTGACTGTACATAAGGTCTGAATTTAAGTGCCTTGATCTTACCAAATTTTGTCTTGACAACTTCACGTTCCAAAAACTTCATTTTGAAATCATAGTTCTCATCATCAAAAAACATAGGCAGTACAAATTCATCTCCTACTTTGAGACTGTTGTGATCTACAATATTGCGTAAGTGATAAAATGAGGAAACCATGTCCTGGGTACCAGGCTTGATGTCCATAGTCTTGATCTCTTTGTGCTTTTTATTATTGATTACTGCTTTGCGCGTGTCATGATTAAAGTCGATCTGGATATCCTTAGTATGTCCACCTTCATCTATGTCACGTATAAACCTATATGGTTTTCCCGTATTGCGATCCACATAGCTTTCGTAGCGATCATCTACTTTGAAGAATAAATGAAGTAAACCTGTAGATTCACCCTTTCCTTTAAGATGGTACACTGGTTTGCCATTAAGGGTTTTGCTTTCTACTCCTAATGTGGCAAAGCTGGCATTGAACATCCCATAATGAATACGAAACTTGAACCACTCACCAGATTTATAGGCTTGTTCTATTTTATTGTTGGAACTAGGTGGTATATAAGCAACACTCACTAAAGAGATCGCCAGTAATAAGAGTACAATTTTTTTCATGGTGTTTTGCAACTTACCGTTTATGGTGCTACAAGTTATCATTTACAAATGCCATTCCAAAATTATTATAGCGTGCCTCGCAATGCCTGCTCACGTTCTATAGCTTCAAACAACGCTTTGAAATTCCCTACGCCAAAAGATTGAGCACCCTTGCGCTGGATCACTTCAAAGAACATGGTAGGACGGTCTACAATGGTTTTGGTAAACAGTTGTAGAAGATAACCTTCTTCATCGCGGTCGATCAGGATGCCGTGTTTTTTAAGTACCTCAACATCTTCATCAATCTCACCAACTCGCTCCAATAGATCGTCGTAATATTCGTCTGGAACATACAGGAACTCAACACCTCGATCACGCATAGCGCTTACTGTTTTTACGATATCATCTGTAGCAACCGCGATATGCTGTACGCCTGGTCCATTGTAAAAATCCAGATATTCTTCTATTTGGGACTTCTTTTTTCCCTTGGCAGGTTCGTTGATAGGGAATTTGACGCGACCATTACCATTACTCATTACCTTACTCATAAGAGCAGTGTATTCTGTAGAGATATCATCATCTGCAAAAGATATGATTTGCGCAAAGCCCATCACTTCTCCATAGAATTTACACCAGGTATTCATTTGATCCCAGCCTACGTTTCCTACCATGTGGTCGATAAACTTAAGACCGACGGGTTCTGGATTATAATGGCTTTCCCATTTTTTAAATCCTGGCAGAAAAATACCTTCATAATTCTTGCGCTCCACAAACATGTGAACGGTTTCACCATAGGTGTAGATTCCAGAACGTACTACTTCACCATGTGCATCAGTTTCCTTTGTAGGTTTCTGGTATGGTTTTGCGCCTCTTTTTGTGGTTTCTTCAAAAGCTTTCGTAGCATCATCAACCCACAAGGCCACGACTTTAACGCCATCGCCATGCTCATCAATGTGCTTATTGATTTCACCACCTTTTTGAAGCGGTGTGGTCAAGACCAAACGTATTTTTCCTTGTTGAAGCACGTAGGATACTCGATCCTTTATTCCTGTTTCCAGTCCTGCATAGGCTAGGGATTGAAAACCAAATGCGGTCTTATAAAAGTGGGCAGCCTGTTTTGCATTACCTACATAAAGCTCTACGTAGTCTGTTCCAAGAAGCGGCAAAAAATCTTCGGCTTCCTTGAAAAGCTTTTTTAGGCTGTATTCTGTATTACTTAAATCTTTGAGGTTTTTAATTTCTGCTGGCATGATGTGTTTTTTTAAAAATTAGAATTGATATGGTGTACTTTAAATTGCAGTTACCACATCGCTCTTGTTTGAAATGCCATATATGTTTTAACCTCTATCATGTATTAAATGGAATCGTTGTATTGTTCGTATTCCTCTACTTCTATGACCTTATCACCTGCGGTAGTGCTGTCTACAGCATCTTCATATCTCCAGGTGTCGATTTCTTCTTCGGTAGTAGTATCATCAAAAGAATCATCTTCATTCATGTCATCCACTTCAACATTGAATTCGCCATTCTCCAGTTGTTCAAAGAAGTTTTCTGGATTGTTAAACATACTGCCGAACCAAATCATGGATACTACTAGTGCGATGGCGCTAAGTACAAGGGCAATGATGTTCAAAATCTTGGCGGTTTTGATGTTGTTATAGCTTTTGGCAAGATAGGACTCTGGTGATCGTTTATAGGCATTACCACTTTTTACGGCCCAAACCAGACCTATGATACTCATAATGACCGATGGTATGGCAAGGATACCACAACAGCATCCTGTAATGCTTATGAGCAATGCGATGATTCCCAGGACAGTGGCGCCTGGATCAGCTGATAGTTTTCTTTGAATGTCGTTCACGTCGTTTATTTATGGTTGGTTATTAATTTGCTATTCATGATCTAGCCAGCTTTTATGATAGGAATCGTCGGCGATTTCTAGGCCGGCTTTGGTAACTTTCAAAGGTTTAAAGGTGTCCACCATAACGGCTAGCTCCTCAGTTTCTGTCTGTCCTATACTGCGCTCCACAGCTCCAGGATGTGGTCCGTGTGGTATACCCGCAGGATGCAATGAAATGTGCCCTTTTTCAATATCATTACGACTCATAAAGTCGCCATCTACATAGTAAAGAACCTCATCGCTATCGATGTTGCTATGGTTGTATGGTGCTGGAATACTTTCCGGATGATAGTCATATTTTCTAGGCACAAAACTACACACTACAAAAGCATCAGTTTCAAAGGTCTGGTGTACTGGTGGCGGTTGGTGAATGCGACCCGTTATGGGTTCAAAATCATGAATGGAAAAAGCATAGGGATAATTATAACCATCATAGCCCACCACATCAAAAGGATGTGATGCATATACCATATTGAATATTTCATCCTGTTTCTTGATCTTGATCAAAAACTCACCTTTTTCATTGTGCGTTTCCAGAGTTTCTGGTCTGCGTATATCACGCTCGCAAAATGGTGAATGTTCCAGAAGTTGACCAAACCAATTGCGATAACGCTTAGGCGTATAAATAGGTCTGCGACTCTCTACGATAAACAGTCTATTCACGGCCGTGTCAAAATCAATCTGATAAATCACACCTCTAGGGATCAATAAATAATCACCGTAAGAAAATTTAAGGTTGCCCAGGTGTGTGCGCAATACTCCAGATCCTTGGTGCACAAACAACAGCTCGTCACTATCGGCATTTTTGTACCAGTAATCCCTTAAGGATTCTTGGGGCGCTGCCAGTAAAATCTGCACGTCACTATTCATTAAAATGCAGGTTCTACTATCAAGATAATCTGGTTGTGGCGGCACTTGAAAACCTTTAAGGCGATAAGATTTCAAGTGGTTTTCAAGGGCTATTTCTGGCTTTACAGAGTAGCTTCCTTTGATTTCCTTGACCATCGTTGGCCTATGTTCATGATAGGAATTAGTGTACATTCCGTCAAAACCTATCGTGCCAAAAAGCTGTTCATAGTACAGCGAGCCATCTGGTTTTTTGAAAACCGTGTGGCGCTTGTGCGGTATGGAACCCATTTTATGATAGAAAGGCATAGGACAATGTTTGTATCGTAAATTTCGGAAATTCTCCAGACCATTCCATAGAAATGACTGCTAATTAGATGCAAAAGTCTATGATTTGTTACGATGGGAAGGATTTTTTCGCTTTCGCGAAAGCGAACTTCATCTCAAACTAAAACGCAAATCCTAGTCGTACATAGAACTCACTATCGTCTCGTTGCGGGCTAAAGCTATATTTCAGCTCTACCGGACCCAGAAATGTCTCAATCCCGTAGCCAATGGCATAGCCTGAGTATTGAGCCTCGCTAAACCAGTCGTCTTTTTCAAAAAGATCATCGTCTAGGCTGGCAAAATTGGCACTCAAGGTCACGTGATTCTTACGAAACACCTCATAATCCACCTCAAATAAGGACTTGATCATGGAATTGCTGCTAAGGCTTATAAAATCATAGCCATAGAATGGCAGGATGTTATTGATGCGCCTGGCGCCATAACCACCCAGAACAAAATCAAGTGATGAGGTTTGCGGGTTACCTATCGAGACACCCACGTGAGCCATCGCCTGGAGGCTAAGTTTCCCAAAGGATCTCGCATGAGCTACCTGCAGTTGTGCGATGGAGTATTCACTAAACTCTTCTTGAAACACATCGTTATAGAGATACAGGTGAAAATCGCCATCCACAAACCATCCTGATGAAGGAAAAAAGGCATTATCATAAGTGTCTAGCAATAGCTTCCCATAAATGCTACCGGTGGTACTGTTTTCAAAATCGGTACGTGTGGTCAATACATTACCAGTGGTAAGTGTATTGGTAAAAATATCCAAGGCCTTAACCTCGATTCCAGCCGTCACGTTAAAACCACGATCCAATCGGGTTTGTAAGTAGAATTGTTGTGTCCAGTCATTGTATTCAAAGTCTAGACTATTAATATTAGGTGGTATGGGGCGACCTACCGTTTCAAGAAAGCTGGTTGGGATTCCCTTTTCAAACTGGGTGAATTCACTGTGTAAACCAACAGACCAGTATTTACCCTTATCAATATAATAGTCTGCACTGTAACGCAAGTTGTCACCAAGTATGGCATCAAAAGAAACCTGATCGTTGCTAAATAAGACACTCTTGCGACTCAAATTAACCAGTGCCGCACTGCGCAGTAGCTCGTCATAATGCAATCCCAGACGCAAATAATTACGCACGGTAGATTCTTCTACCATTACGGCTAGTTGGATGCCGTTGATGTCTGGTTTGAGTTCGTAGTTGATTTTTGTAAAGTTATTGGTGGCCTGCAAGTTGTTCACACCATTTTTAATACTCTCATAAGTGGTAAATCCTGGAGTGTTGATTTTGAATTTACCTATGATATAAGACCTGGTATAGCGATCATTGCCTTCAATGGTAATACCAGACAAGTACAACCGATCGTGAGACTGGACCTTTAAAGCGGGACGTTTGTAACCGCCAGTAGCCAGCGTAGTGAGCGTATCTATACTTTTTCTGGTTGCGATAGCTCCTTCATTAATGATAGCTGCACCTTGATCAAAGGAAATGACACTGTAATCCTTGATATTAGGTGTAATGTAGACATCTGTTTTGGGTGCCTTGACCTTCATGTCGTTGATGGTCCTAAAGTTGTTGATTTGCGTAAGGATGCTAAAGGCACTGTTCAACTCGTCCAAGGATTTCAAATCATCTTGTACATCAACACCTATGATAACGTCCATTCCTTTGGCCCTAAGCTTCTCCACTGGGTAGTTATCAGTCACGCCGCCGTCGATCAACATCTGGTCGTTGATCTGTACCGGTGCAAATAATGAAGGTAAAGCGCCGCTGGCATTTACAGCTCTAGGTAAGTATCCAGAATCAAGGACCACTTCTTCACCAGTGGCGATATTAGTTGCGATGCAAAAAAACGGAATGGGCAATTGTGAAAAGTCATCTACATCATTGACGTGCGACAGCAATTGCGACATTAAATTATAGACATTTTGCCCTTTGCTAAGTGAACTGGGAAGACTCACTTTAAAATCTTTAAATGGCAAGGTCACCGCATACCGCTCGTTTTGTTTACGCTCATAATAGGTTTTGGCACTGCGAGGTATCTCGTCTGCAATCAGGTTGTTGAAGTTGGTGACTTTAAAGATGGAATCAATTTGGTGACCTGTATAACCACTGGCATACAAAGAACCCACAATGGCGCCCATGCTAGTTCCAGCCACATAATCCACTTTGATTCCCAAGGAGTCAATGACTTTAAGTGCTCCTATGTGAGCGAGTCCTTTGGCGCCGCCACCAGAGAGTACGAGGCCTATTTTTTGTTCATTAGAAGATTGGGATTGTTGCGCTTGTAGGTAGTTCGCTTTCGCGAAAGCGAGAACCATCAACAACAATGCTATCCTACTCTTCTTCACTATAGAAGTCAATTATTTTTTGTGCCCTGCTGGTTCCCACTACAGACTCCAGTTCTTGTTTAGTAGCTTCCTTAACGCGTTTGACAGACCTAAAGTGTCTCAACAATTCTACCGTGGTTTTCTCACCTATTCCTGGAATCCCGTCCAGTTCTGTCTCGATGGCCTGCTTGCTGCGTTTGTTCCTGTGGTGATTGATACCAAAACGGTGCGCCTCGTTACGCATTTGCTGGATAACTTTCAATGTTTCAGAGCGTTTGTCCAGATATAAAGGTACGGGATCGTTGGGATAAAACAGTTCTTCCAGGCGTTTTGCAATACCTATAATAGGCACCTTTCCTCTCAAGCCCAGTCGTTCCAAGGCGGTCACGCCACTGGACAGTTGTCCTTTACCACCATCTACAATAACTAATTGTGGTAGAGGTTCATCTTCTTCCAGTAACCTGCGATAACGGCGATAGACGACTTCTTCCATACTGGCAAAATCATCTGGCCCATCGACGGTTTTGATGTTGAAATGACGGTAGTCGCTCTTGCTGGGCTTTCCGTTTTTGAAAACCACGCAGGCAGCGACAGGATTTGTACCTTGTATATTGGAGTTGTCAAAACACTCCATGTGTCGTGGCTCCTCATCCAGACGCAAATCGGCCTTCATTTGTGCCATGAGTCGGTTGACATGACGATCTGGATCCACAATTTTGATGGTTTTGAACTGCTCCTGACGGAAGAATTTTGCATTGCGCTCTGATAATTCTACCACACGTTTTTTATCGCCCAGTTTAGGTACGGTCACTTTTATCAAATCACCAAGATCTACTGGAAACTGGGTATATACTTCGGTGCTTTGGGAATCAAATCGGGTTCTTAATTCTACAATGGCAAGCTCTAAAAGCTCCTTGTCGGTCTCGTCCAATTGTTTTTTGAGTTCCATAGTGTGCGATCGCGTAATGGAACCGTGATTGATCTGGATGTAATTGACATAACCGGCAGCCTCGTCACTAACGATGGTAAAAATATCCACGTTGGAAATGTTAGGGTTGACGACCGTTGATTTCGTCTGGTATCGAGTCAGTATATCCAGTTTATCCTTGATGCGTTGGGCATCTTCAAACTCCATATTTTCTGCATGCTCTTTCATAGAGTTGTGAAAGTGGTTCACCGCATCCTTAAAATCACCTTTCACAATGTTGCGTATCGCCTCTATGTTACGATTGTAGGCCGCTTCATTTTGCAGCCCTACGCAAGGACCTTTGCAATTGCCTATGTGATATTCTAGACACAGCTTGTATTTGCCGGCCTGAATCTTTTCTTCTTGTAAGTCGTATTTGCATGTGCGAATGGGATAAAGACTCTTTACCAATTCCAATAATGTACGCACGGTACGTACGCTGGTATATGGGCCGTAATATTCGCTGCCATCCTTGATCATCTTGCGGGTCAAGAAAATTCTAGGAAAACGTTCGTTTTTAATACACAGCCATGGATAGGTCTTGTCATCTCTAAGCATGATGTTATACTTAGGCGATCTGGATTTGATAAGACTGTTTTCTAGAAGGAGCGCATCCGTTTCTGTCTGGACGACGATGTGCTCGATGCGTGCTATTTTTTTGACCATCGTCCTGATGCGATAGCTGTCATGACTTTTAGTAAAATAAGAGGAAACCCTTTTTTTGAGTTTTTTTGCCTTACCTACATAAAGCAATCGATCTGTCTTGTCAAAATACAGATAGACTCCTGGCGATAAGGGTAAGGTTTTTATTTGAACCTCTAACGGCGGTACTTCCATAGCACGGTAAAGGTATCAATTTTAATTACTGGGGCTTTTAAATTTTTACTAAGCTGCGGTTTTAAAACGGCATATAGATTCCCAACTTCTCTAAGGGTGAACTTTTAATTCTTAAATAAATATTACTAGTACCAGTCGTGAGTCTGGCTTTGTGTATTTTGTGTAAAATGACAATGCTATGGCAAAATTCAGCGAAATAATTGCAGATGACGTTCCTGTTCTCGTGGACTTTTATGCGACCTGGTGTGGACCATGTCAAACCATGATGCCAGTGCTGGAGCAATTAAAAAAAGACCTAGGTGAGAATGTCAAAATCATTAAGGTTGATGTAGATAAAAACCAGCCGCTTGCCGCTCAATTTAACGTGCGTGGTGTTCCAGCTTTTATGATCTTCAAAAATGGAAAGCAAGTCTGGCGTGGTAGTGGCGTACAACCCATTAGCGAGTTAAAGCATCAAATACAAAAGGCATAAAAATGGACCAAAAGAAAAACATTCTAGGAGAACCTCTTATGGCCTGTTGTACAGATCCCATGACAGGATTCTATCGCGATGGTTATTGTAGAACTTCAAATGCAGATACAGGAACTCATGTCGTCTGCGCAATCATGACGGCAGAATTCCTGGAGTACACCAAAGCTCAAGGCAACGATCTATCCACGCCTATTCCGGCTTATCAATTTCCTGGACTCGTGCCTGGTGATAAGTGGTGCTTGTGTATAAGCCGCTGGCTAGAGGCAGAAAAAGCTGGCGTAGCACCATTGGTAGATTTAAACGCAACAGATCAAAAAGCACTAGAATACACAGACATCAACGTCTTGAAAACCTATGCAGAATGAGCCGCGGATTTGTAAAAGAAGGTGATCAGGAAGAGCCAGTAGTAATCCCGCCAAGAGCGATTTTACCAGATGGCGTCATTAACTATGTTACACCTTATGGACATCAACAGCTTTTAAATGAGTTGGATGAATTGGAAAATGAATTGGGCACTTTATCCAATGAAAATGAAACCGACCTACGCAGGTCTCAAACTTTGATTCACGGCAAGATCAAATTGCTCAAAGAACGTATCGCCAGCGCTAGGATTTTAAAACCAGAAGATCAGGCACAGGACGAAGTACGTTTTGGAGCCACCGTAAAATTCAAAAACACATCTGCAAATGCTGTTCAAACCATTCATATTACAGGTGTGGACGAGGCAGATGTTTCCCAAGGCAAAATTGCATTTACCACACCTATCGCACGCGCGCTAGCTGGTGCTCAAGAAGGCCAAGAAGTGGATTTCAAACTAGGCAATGAAGTTCGTAAACTAAAAGTCCTGGAAATTAACTATTAGAAATTATCTCCAGTGGTTCTTCTTTAGGTTTGTGGCGGCGATAATCACGTCCATCCTAGAGATTTGACCTATCAATTTTCCATTTTCGGTAACGGGAAAACGGCGGTGCCCAGATTTAAGAAATCTGCCAGCGGCATCAAAAATATCAGCCTCGGCATCTATGGTAGCTACTTGAGTGCTCATGAGATCACCTACGGTACGATCGCCTACAGGCATATTGTGGTAACGACTATCGCCTATGACCTGCATGAGGTCTGTATCACTAATGATTCCTATAAGGTTGCCGTTATCGTCAGTCACCGGTCCACCAGTGATGCGTTGTTTGAGAATGATCTCCATCACCTCGTTGATGCTTTGGTCAACAGAAAAGGTAATCAGTTTGCGTTTCATGTAATCCTTGACACGTATCGCTTCCCTTTTATCTTCTTTGACTTCAGACCTGCGGCCCATAAAACTCTTGATACCCATAATGAATTATTTAAAAACAGAACCAGTAAGTTAGTAAATCTTTAGATATGGAGTGAAATAATTACCATATCTATTTTTAATTAAGAGGAATAATGTAGAGTTCGCTTTCGCGAAAGCGAAACTACCACACCATCAAACACTGCATAATTCCTTCTGTATATTATTTAGAATCATTTTCAATACGTCTCTCTAGACCTTATCTTTGTAGTAATTGAAAGTCACATGAAGATAGAAAAAAGCGCAGTCCTTAAAGCTCTGGAAACCATAAGTGTTCCCGGCGAAGGTCAGAATATGGTAGAGAGTGGTGCGGTTAAAAACGTACTGGTTTTTGGCGATGAGGTTATCGTGGATATTACCATTACAAACCCTGCATTGCAGGCCAAAAAGAAAACCGAAAGCTCCATCCAGCAGGTCATCAAAGAAAAGACTACAGACAAGGCTCAGGTAAAAGTGAACCTCAAGGTAGAAGCTCCTGTTAAGGCAAACAATGCTCCAGAAATCAAGGGAAAACCCATTGCGGGAATTGACAACATCATTGCGATAGCCTCAGGAAAAGGTGGCGTTGGTAAATCGACAGTAACCGCAAATCTTGCCGTGACCCTTTCTAAAATGGGCTTTAAAGTAGGCCTACTGGATGCAGATATTTACGGTCCATCAGCTACCATTATGTTTGATGTGGTCAACGAGAGACCACTGTCTGTCAACGTTGATGGCAAGTCAAAAATGAAACCTGTAGAAAGCTATGGCGTCAAGATTTTGAGTATAGGCTTTTTTACAAAGCTGGATCAGGCCGTCGTATGGCGTGGACCTATGGCGTCTAAAGCGTTGAACCAGATGATCTTTGATGCTGACTGGGGAAAATTGGACTTTTTGCTGGTAGACTTGCCACCAGGAACCGGTGATATCCACTTGAGTATCATGCAGGCTTTACCGCTAACTGGAGCCGTGGTAGTCAGTACACCGCAAAATGTGGCACTAGCAGATGCCCGCAAAGGTGTCGCCATGTTCCAGCAGGAAAGTATCAATGTGCCTGTTCTGGGAATTATTGAAAATATGGCATATTTCACACCACCGGAACTGCCAGAAAATAAATATCATATTTTTGGGAAGGACGGCGCGAGACATCTTGCCGAAGATCTGGACATTCCTTTTCTAGGTGAATTGCCGCTTATCCAAAGCATACGTGAAGCAGGTGATGTAGGCCGACCAGCAGCCATGCAGGATGGAACCGTGATAGAAAAATCCTTTATAGATATCACCAGGAATGTGGTAACTGAAACTGTACGTCGCAATGATCAAATGCCTCCAACTGAAGCCGTAAAGATCACCACCATGGCTGGATGCAGTCCCGTTAATAAAAAATAGATGAACGCAACTCAATTAAAAGCAGCTGTCGAGGCAGGACTTGAAGAAATACGACCTTTTCTACAAAGAGATGGTGGCGATATAGAACTGGTCAGCATTACTGATGGCGTTGATGTAAAAGTGCGCCTGCTGGGTACTTGCGTGGGATGTCACGTCAATCAAATGACACTCAAGTCTGGTGTCGAGCTTACCATCAAGAAACACGCACCACAGATACAAACTGTGGTGGACGTTTCAAATATGGTAGAAAAGGAAGATTATCGCGATAATCTAGATGTGGAAAACTAGATTACTGATCCAGACGCTCTAAAATACCACTGAATAACTCATAACGACTTTCCAAAGCTTGCTGGCTCACGGTCGTGGCTTCTTTCCATTTGGTTTCATCATCACCACAAAGTAAAGCGACCATCTTGTGTGCCATAGGCCCATGTTCATCACCGTCCAATTCTATGTGACGGTCAAAGTAGTATTTGATTTTTGAGAGATCAATAGCGACCTCAGATTTTTCTAGGCCTGCAATAATTTCAGTAAACATTTCTGGTATAAGATCCTCGCGACCGTAGGTAAAAGCGGCAGCGATCTCGTGCGCCTTGCCTCGTTTGATGACGGTAAAAGTGTTGTTTAAAAATTGGCTCACATGTGCTGGTAGCTCATCTGTTGCCGTAACCTCAAGAACTTGATCGACCGACTTCCAGTTGGAGATTTGGTTTTCTACCTTTTCGGTAGTGATGCCGGCCGCCTGCATGGCATCTAGATACATTTCATAATGGCTCAATCGGTGGCCATTCATGTCTTCATCGGTTTCTTCGGCGAGTACTATCTCATTGATTAGATATCGCAATTGGGTGTCGCCGACAGGACGCCATGGCAAGGTCGTACACGTCAGTTGTTGCTGGAGCGCCTTTAACAACGACATGAAATCCCATACCGCGTAAACATGAGACTTCATAAAAGTCTGTAAATGAGAAGTGGTATTTATCGCGGTGTAAAGCGGATGTTGTAATAATCGCTTTCGCGAAAGCGAGATAGCCTCATTCAACATTTTCATAGCATCGTTACTAGAACTTGGAACTGTTTGATTAACGGGCTCTTGTATCATCTTTTTTTACAAAAATAAAGGCTGGTTACAACAAATAACCAGCCTCAAAAAAGTTTAGGATAGGATTAACTAGAAGGTGTACCCTAACTTCAAGATCAACTGTCCAGCGACTTCTTCTTGTTGAAAATCATAACCCAATCCTGTCTGGAAGTTGAGGTTGAAATGTTTCCAGTAGGTACGCTGGATGCCATACGCACCTATTAGCGCTGAGCCAGGCTCTACACGAACGTCATCATTTTCTGCCTCAAAAACATTAGCAAAACTCAAAGCGACATAATTACCACTATTATTTTCAATGGTTTTGCCCTTTTCTAACCTGCGATTGAAGTTGGTATAGTATCTAGTTGCCAATTCTATTTGAAATGGAAATATGAGACCTACTTCATTATTTCCGAAGCTATTGTTTCCATAGATAGCAATTCCCACACCTGCACTTGCGAGTAAGGAAATATCTTTTGTGACATCTTTTTCAATTTCTAGGTTAGGTGTTAAAAGAAGGTTGACCCTGTAAATCGTTTCATTTTGAAAATCGGTCTTTGAGCGATTTTGATCTTGAACTTGAGCAAACGAAAGGGTTGACAGCAACAAAGCTGCTGTAAGAGATAATAATCTTTTCATGGTTGGAAGGTTAGTTTGGGAAAGCTGTCATCAACTATAGTACCAAATAGTACTAGTTGAACGCATTCTCACCCGTAATGTCCAATCCTGTTATAAGCAAATGTATATCGTGCGTGCCTTCATAAGTGATCACACTTTCTAGATTCATGCTGTGGCGCATGATGCTATACTCGCCGGTAATTCCCATACCGCCCAAAATCTGTCGGGCTTCACGAGCAATATTGATGGCGATCTCGACATTGTTTCTTTTGGCCATGGAGATTTGTGCGCTGGTGGCTTTTCCTTCTTCACGCAGGACACCTAATCGCCATGCGAGTAGTTGGGCTTTGGTAATCTCTGTGATCATTTCTGCGAGTTTCTTTTGTTGCAATTGGAATCCTGCGATAGGTTTTCCAAATTGTTTGCGTTCCTTGGCATATCTCAATGCGGTGTCATAGCAGTCCATCGCAGCACCGATCGCGCCCCATGCAATGCCAAAACGAGCACTGTCCAGACAGCTCAATGGAGCGCCTAAACCGCTGCGGCCTGGTAAAATATTAGCCTTGGGAACCTTGACATCTTGAAAGATCAACTCACCAGTGGCGCTGGCACGCAGCGACCATTTGTTATGGGTTTCTGGCGTGGTAAATCCTTCCATACCACGTTCCACGATCACACCATGAATGCGATTGTTTTCATCTTTTGCCCAGACTACGGCCACATCGCAAAACGGACTGTTAGAGATCCATAGTTTAGCACCATTGAGGATCACGTGATCTCCAGCGTCTTTGAATCGGGTCACCATACTGCCAGGGTCAGAACCGTGATCAGGTTCGGTCAGACCGAAGGATCCCATAAACTCACCGCTGGCAAGTTTGGGTAGGAATTTTTGTTTTTGCTCCTCACTACCATATTTCCAGATAGGATACATCACTAGTGATGACTGTACGGATGCTGTAGATCTTACACCGCTATCGCCACGCTCCAGTTCCTGCATGATCAATCCATATGAGATCTGATCCAGTCCAGGACCGCCATATTCTTCTGGAATATATGGGCCAAAAGCGCCTATGGAAGCCAATCCAGGAATGATGCTTTGAGGAAATTTGGCATCTTGGGCAGCCTGCTCGATGATAGGTGATACATCACGTTTTACCCATGTGCGCGCCGCATCGCGTATCATCTTGTGTTCCTCAGTCAATAAATCGTCTAACTGATAATAATCCGGTGCTTCAAATAAATCTGGTCTCATAGGTAGATGGAATGATATATTGTGATTTCCTTAATTTGGAATATAAGTTATTGCTAAATCGCTAATCAAGGTAAAAATAGCAATCCTAACAAGGAATCTGGTACAATTGGTCGTAATTGTTGATCGTCCCTAGCTACATTTTCAGGTAAAAATCTTTGGTAAGATTCACGTAGTCATCGGTATAGTCATGGCGGGATTTCTCAATAATGAGATGACTTATCACGGTTGGCAGGTTGCTGGTGGTTTTTTCGCTTTCCTGCCTGACCGGCAGGCAGGCGCGAAAGCGAAATTCTATCAAAACTCTCTTGACAGGAGCATCTGCCGTACCTTTCACATAAGTCTTGCGAACTGGCACAAGCTGAAAATGATCTGTGATTTTAAGGAAGGCTTCTTCACGATCTGACGGAATGATGCAGGCAAAAGTCCCATCATTTTCCAGTAGTTGATAAACACCATACACCAATTCCTCAAAGGGCAAGGCGTCGTCAAACCTGGCCTGCTGGCGTTTTTGATCCACGATCTGGTCGTCACGCTCTAGATTACCATCAAAAAATGGTGGATTTGAAATGATGAGATCATAACGTTCCTCAACCTCGTGATAGAACTCCTGAAAAGAAGCGTGATAACAAAACAACCGATCGCCATAAAGGCTGTTCTCAAAATTAAAGGTCGCTTGCTCAAAGGCAGCATCGTCAATCTCTATCGCATCGACTTGAGCGCTGGAGAATCGCTGCGCCATGATCAAAGCAATTACACCAGTACCAGTGCCTATATCAAGTATAGAAAAAGGCTGCTCTTTCGGATCTGCCCAAGCGCCTAACAATATAGCATCAGTTCCAATTTTTTGCGCACATTGATCTTGAGCTACTTCAAATTGTTTGAATTTAAAAACGCTCATGATTCAAAGGTTTGGGAAGTGATATGGAGTTTATATGGTCTCCGCCAGCGTGGTTGAGATAAAAATAACCGCTGAATAAGTATTAGGAGATGTAAAGGTCAATCAAACCTTCTGGAGTATTAACGGTGATGGTTTTATTCTCACGATCTACTTTTTCAATAAACTCATCGTTGATAGGAATAAGAACCTCGTCACCATCATGGTCAACTTCAAACAAAGCTTGTGAAGTGGTGTCGTTCACACCGGTGATGGTGCCAACAGTTCCATACTCTGTGTCGATGATTTCAAAACCTATCACCTCGTGAAAATAGAATTGAGTCCCTTCTAATTTAGGCAGAACCGTCAATGGTAGATACAGTTCTCTTTTCATGAGACTGTCTGCCATGGGTTCATCGTCGACATCTTCAAACTTGACCCGTAACAATAAGGATTTGTGTAATTGACTGCGTTCAATAAAAAATGGAACCAAGTTTTTACCGATCTCGATAAAAACTGATTCCATTTCTAGAAAAAGTTCTGGCTCATCTGTGTCAAGCTTGACTAGGAGTTCGCCTTTAAAACTAAATTTATTGACAATAGTGCCTACGTAGAAACAATCTTCTTTACGCATGGCTTATTGATTTATTCCTCTTCTTTAGAAGCATCAGCTTCTGCAGCAGGAGCTTCTTCAGTAGCAGGCTCTTCAACAGCTTCTGGCTCTGGAGCGTTAGCAGCGATACGAGCTTCATTTACTGCTTTTTCTGCAGCAAGTGCCTCAGCAGCTTTTTTCTCTTCATCTTTAGAAAGACCAGATGCTTTTGCAGCAATCTTAGCTTCTTTCTCTTCCATCCATGCGTTGAATTTCTCTTCCATCTGCTCTTCAGTGAAAGCGCCTTTCTTCACACCACCTTTTAAGTGTCTCTTCAACAACACACCTTTGTATCCTAGTATTGCACGAGCAGTATCAGTAGGCTGTGCACCATTTTCCAACCATTTTACAGCACCATCTACATCAAGGTTGATTGTAGCTGGGTTAGTGTTAGGATTGTAGGTTCCTATCTTATCAAGATATTTACCATCTCTTTTTGAACGTGCATCTGCAGCAACAATCCAGAAAAATGGCTTTCCTTTTTTACCGTGTCTTTGAAGTCTGATTTTTACAGGCATAACATTAAATTTATGGGTTCTCGACCCTGGTTATTAATTTGAGCTTGCAAAAATACTATTAATTTAATTATGAGCAACCAGCAGTACTATTTTATTTACTTTTGAGTTATAACCTGGAACAACGAGTTGATATCTATGAGAGCGACATACCTATTATTATGGATCACTTTGGGTCTATTCATATCTTGCGAGGAGAATCTGGATAAGGATAATGTCCCGGCACTACAGGCTTCCCGCAATGGAGAATTCTTTGGAAGTGATCAGGTAAGTGTGACGAATAATGCAGATGGTACTGTTACTATCGCTGGTGAGAATCCGTTGGAGAGGCTGCGTTTTGTTTTGACATCTTCCAATCCTGGAGTGTATCCTTTAGGTCAAGGATCTCCTAACGAAGCGATTTACACTTTTAACAACCAGCAACAATTCAGCACTCGTACAGGTCAGAGTAATGGTACTGTGGTTTTATCTGCTAACAGCCCAGAAGGAACCGTGAGCGGTGATTTTAGCTTTGTTAGTTATACGCCTAATGCTCAAGATACCTTAACCATGCGTAAAGGTGTCATTTATCAGGTGCCTTTTGGTACTGAGGTAGGTTCTGATATTGTCAATACCGTTCGCGCCATGATCAATGGAACGGCGCTTAACCCGACAACAGTAGCAACTAATGCGGGATCTGGAATTGTGATTGTAAATGCCAATAATTCCAACACAACCCTTCTTTTGAGCTTTCCTCAAAACGTTACCGTGGGAAGTTATGACATAACAGCCACAGGAAACTACAGGGCAAGCGTCACTAATAATGGTACCACGGCAGATGCCATTGACGGCACATTAGACATTACCATTGTGAATGCTGCCAGACGACAGTATAGTGGGATTTTTAGTTTTGTAACTGGACCGCCATCAAACGTCACCGTGACCCAAGGCTCATTTACCGTGACCCTATAATTTAAGGAAGATCCATTTGCCGCGATAATCGATAACCGCTTTGCTGGCAATGAGAAAATCTGCTCCCAGTAAACCTTGAATCGATCTCATGCCTTCGGCTTTGAGTGCGCTGTTCACAAAGCTCATGTCCATGGAAAGTACGGTGGTGTCCTCATCACTCCAGTCGCCCAATTCTAAGGTATTGTTGTGAGAGATACGAGGCCGCAAAGAACCGCTAGCTGTACCTATTTGCTTATCCATAAACTCTGTCGTCAATTGGAACTCCTTATAAAGCAGTTGATCCACACAGGTAGCACTTGCACCGGTGTCGATGATGAATCTACCTGAGTAGCCGTTGAGCGATACTTTGGTCACAATATGTCCACTCTTTTTTGCTATGCGCAACCGGTGTGCGATATATCCTTGTTCCAAAAGTGTTTTCTTGATCGATGCCATGGCGCTAGTTAAGAGATCAAAGATAGGTTCGCTTTCGCGAAAGCGAAATGAAAACCAGTCATTGTCCATCCTTAAAGAGAGAGAGAGAAATCCAATTTTTATTCGCACACCATTTTTCTTTTTGAGCTTGCTACCTTTGCCGCATGGATTTGACCGATACGCATACGCATTTATATAGTGAGCAATTTGATGAGGATAGACATGCCATGATCCAGCGGGCCATGGATGCCGGCGTGAATCGTTTTTTTCTGCCAGCTATAGATTCTGAAACTACAGAAGCCATGCTGCAGTTACAACGAGATTTTCCAGAGCACATTCATTTAATGACTGGCCTGCATCCTACGCATGTTAAAGAAAATTATGAAGCAGAATTGGATCACGTGCTCCTGCAGTTGGATAAAGAAAAGTACGTCGCCATAGGCGAGATAGGAGTGGATTTGTATTGGGATCAATCTACTAAGGACATCCAGATGCGTGCCTTTCACCAGCAAATTGAATGGGCGCTCGAGCGTGATTTACCTATAGTGATCCATTGCAGAGATGCTTTTGATGAAGTTTTTGAGGTATTGGAACGTTTTGACGGCCAAGGTTTAAAAGGAATTTTTCATTGTTTCACAGGTACGCTGGAGCGGGCACATCGTGCCATCAAATGCGGTATGAAACTAGGAATAGGTGGCGTAGTTACTTTTAAAAACGGCAAAATCGACCAGTTTCTAAATCAAATAGACCTAAAGCACATTGTACTGGAAACTGACGCTCCTTACTTGTCACCAGTTCCCTATAGAGGAAAACGCAATGAAAGTGCCTACGTAAAATTGGTAGCAGAGAAGGTTGCCGAGTTGTTTAACAAGAGCGTTGAGGAGATTGCTAGGATCACAACGTCAAATTCATGTGAAGTGTTCGGTGTCTAGTGGTTAAGATGCTTACTTTTGAAATTCTAGAATATTGAGATTTGGCGATTTACGACGATATACGGTTTTTTAATGACGAAGAGGTTTCCATTGCGTTGCAAAGTGCGGTGCGTCACCCAATGATTAAAACCCTTTTTAAATACACGTTTCCTGACAAGACAGAAGACGAGATCAAGGACATTGTCTTGTCTTGCAGCTCGATCAACGATTTTCAGCGAGATGTGATCTCTGTAACGGTAGAACGCATTCTGGAAGAAACCAGTGCTGGATTGACCACTTCGGGTTTTGAAGATCTTGAGGAGTCACAATCCTATCTATACATTTCCAACCATAGAGACATTGTTCTGGACACTTGTTTGATCAACCTTACTTTGTTCAAACATAATTTGATACGCACAGCTAGCGCCATAGGCGATAATCTGGTGCAACGACCTTTTGTGAACGCCTTGAGTAAACTTACCCGTAATTTTATCGTGAAACGTGGTGGCACACCTCGCGAGACTTTAATGAGCAGTAAGAAATTGAGCGAATACATTGAATATTTGCTCAAAGACCAGCAACAAAGTGTCTGGATTGCCCAACGTCAAGGACGTACCAAAGACGGTAATGACGTTACCGAACAAGGTGTGCTTAAAATGATTGCACTGGCAGCAGGCAAAAGATCTGTTATTGAATATTTGAATTCGCTTAAGATCGTACCGGTTTCCATTTCCTATGAATATGACCCTACAGATATTTTAAAAGTGCCAGAGCTGCTTGCCAAAAAAGCTCAAACAGAATACATCAAATCAGAGAATGAAGACTTCAATAGCATTCTTAAAGGAGCATTGGGTCAAAAGAAACACATTCACATCACGGCTTCAAAGCCTTTATCGCTGGAAGAATGCAGTGATGAGGCTACCAACCAGGTGCTGCAGCAACTGGTCACAAAACTGAACGACATTATCCAGAGCAATTATAAGCTGTGGCCTACCAATTACATTGCATACGACCTATTGCGTGATACGAGAGAATACGAGAAATTTTATAGCAAGAAAGACCAGGCACAGTTTGAGCGCAGGTTGCGCATGCGTGTGGACATGCAAGATCCCGAAGCCGTAAAAAGCTTTTTGAACATGTATGCACGACCGGTGATCAACAAGCAAGAATTGGAGCCAGCCTATGAAGCCTAAGATCCTGCTCATCTATACGGGTGGAACCATAGGAATGATCAAGGATCCAGCTACCAAAGCGCTTAAAGCCTTCAACTTTAAGGAACTGTTACTTCACATTCCAGAGCTTAGACAATTGGAATGCGAGATTACTACCTTGTCTTACGACCACCCAATCGATTCATCAAACATGAACTTGTCGCACTGGCAAGAAATGGGAGCAACCATCAATACACATTACGACGATTTTGATGGGTTTGTCATCCTGCACGGCAGCGATACCATGGCATACACAGGTAGCGCCCTAAGCTTTATGTTTGAACATTTGACTAAGCCTATCATCCTCACAGGCTCACAATTGCCTATTGGCGATCTGCGCACAGATGCCAAAGAAAATCTCATCACCACCATAGAACTCGCTTCGCAATGGGAACAAGGCAGGCCTATCATACAGGAAGTTTGTATCTATTTTGAATACCAGCTGTATCGAGCAAATCGCACGGTTAAAGTAAGCGCAGACCGTTTTGAGGCCTTCGCATCGCCTAACTATCCGCCACTGGCAGTGAGCGGTGTGCATTTGAAGGTGGATCGCGGTTTATTGTGGCAGCAGGGCTATGATGAGTTCGCTTTCGCGAAAGCGAAAACATCCAAAACATCAATCACGCAACAGCGCATGAACTACCGTCCAGACTTTGTCAAGGATGTAGTGGTTCTCAAAATATTTCCAGCGATTACCCAAAGTGTGGTCGAGGCTATATGCAATATTCCTGGGTTGAGAGGTATCGTATTGGAAACTTACGGTAGCGGAAACGCGCCCAGTGAACCTTGGTTTGTAGCTCTCATGAAAAAAGCGCTGGATCAAGGAATTTACATCGTAAACGTCACCCAATGTCGTGGAGGCGCCGTTGATATGGGAAAATACGAAACCAGCATCCAGCTTAAAGAAATAGGAATGGTGTCTGGAAAGGACATCACTACAGAATCTGCCCTGGCAAAAATGATGTACTTGCTCAACTATACTAGCACTCTGGAAGATTTCAAACATTATTTTGAAAAATCCTTGCGAGGTGAATTAACTGTATAAATTGATTCTTGCACAGAGCGACATAAAGTCGTAATCTTGCAATCCTAAATTAGTGAGGTGGCCGAGCGGTCGAAGGCGCACGCCTGGAAAGCGTGTAAACGGCAACGTTTCGAGGGTTCGAATCCCTTCCTCACTGCATCAAGAAAGCCCGAGTTCGAACTGCGAATTCGGGCTTTTATTTTTTGATCACTAGTGCTATTAGGGCACCATCACGCAAAGATTGCCGGGTAGAATAGAAACTTTAACTTTGGTCTGCTCGCTGCAGTATTCTCCGTCAATTTGAAAACTCACTGGTTTTTCTGTAGTAACAATGGCTTCTTGGGTCTTAATTATTTCTACAAATTCTGAATCCAGTGGTATGCTGCCCATCATAGTTTTGACTACATCTATAGGGTCTAGATTTTTGAAGATAAGTACTTCAAAATAGCCGTCTTCCATACTGCTGTTAGGATTGACTGTAACACCGGTACCAAATTTCTTGCTATTTGCAAAGGCAACCATGACGGCCATCACTTCCTTGGTTTCATCCTTAGTCACGATTTTGAATTTACAAGGCGTCTCACTCTTCCATAAAGTAGGAATGACTTGTAACGCATATCCCAGATGACCTCTAATGGTACCGCTGTCATATTCTCTAATCAATTCTGCATTGAGTCCTATGTCGCTTATATGCAGACCTAATCCATCGTTGATGTATAGCGTGTCGATGACCTTAGCATTAGAACCTAACGCAATCTGGATCGCGGCACTTTCTTCCATGGGTATATCAAGATCTGTGGCGAGACCGTTAGAAGATCCAGCAGGTAAGATGGCAATGGGGATTTTATTGGTGACAATTTCAGCGACTAGTTTGATGGTGCCATCTCCACCCATAACCATGATACGATCTGGCTGATAATTATCGATGACATCTTTTATATTGGAAGCATCGTTCTCTCCAGTCGTGTAAAAAACCTCAAGAGCCCACCGATGCTCTATCAGTTTCGTTACCGTATCTATATAAGGTGCTTTATCTGTCCCGCCGGCGATAGGGTTAACAACCAATAATAATTTATCTTGAGAAGAAAGCGTGTTCATAAGGAGAGTACTTATATTTAAAAGTAGATAAATTGCAGTACCATCAATGAAATTAAAACTTAAAGTATACAGAGGCTTTGTCAATGAGAAACGTCTTTATACCAGTGGGCACGTTTTTAAGAAAACCGATCCGTCCAGTTTTAATCTTGAACACAGCTGGTTAAGATATGCCTACTATATGTGGCGTACTTTTAGTATAAAAACCTTATCAGGCATTTCTGTCACTCTTGAGTTTAACGGCATCACGCAAACCGTAGAAACCGACGAAAACGGATTTTACTTCTTCAATCTGGAGCATCAACTTGATATTGACGCTGGATGGCATGAAGTCAGCGTTACGGTGAATATGGGTTCTAAAAAAATGGTTTCCAAAGGTTCCTTATTGAAAGCCGCTCCAGGTTATGGGATCATTTCAGATATTGATGATACCTTTTTAGTGTCCCATTCTGGAAATATCTTCAAGAAGATCTACATCCTATTGACCAGAAATATCAACAAGCGTAATTTCTTCAAAGGTGTGGTCCAGCATTACAGGGAGCTTGCACACATTGATAAGCCAGACTTGCAACCAGCACTGTTCTTTTATGTTTCCAGTAGTGAATGGAACCTGTATAATTTTATTGAAAAATTCACCATTCTCCATCAGTTTCCTAAAGCTGTTTTTTTTCTAAAGTCCATAAAAAGTGGTGTGTTTGACCTACTGGCCTCTGGCGGTGGCAATCACGATCATAAATTACATCGCATAAAAGATATTCTGGAATTCTATCCAGATCGGTCGTTTGTATTGCTGGGCGACGACACTCAGCAGGATCCTTATATATACAACGAGGTTTTTAAAGAACATCCTAAAAGGATCTTAGCTGTTTATATCAGACAGGTGAGCAAATTAAAAAAGGCAAAAGTTTCCTCTTTACTTGATGAGATCACGGCTGCCGGCACGCCTGTGTGTTATTTTGAGAATAGTGCAGAGGCCAGGCAACACTCCAAGACCTATTTGAATTCATAAAAATGACCTAGGCTTTTTGCCAATTTCATTTTCTAGGAAGCTGCGCAGACTTATACGATGACTCAAATCCTACGCTGATTTTTTATCGCAAAAGTCGTAAAACGCTCAGCCAGGAATTAGCAGGACAACAATGGTGTATACGACCTCGATCTTAAGGAGCTGTTGGCTTGAGGAGCAAGACTTCATTCAAAAGACTTAAATAGTATGATTCAAAAAGTTTAGGTGAACACTAGAAGGCAACTAATGACGTTATATAAAAGAGTCACAAATTGTTTTGCAGGAATATGGTGGTGTCTAGTTCGCTTTCGCGAAAGCGAATACCTCAAAGTCAAAGTTGCTGATAATCGCAAATCGTTCTTTCTAATTGATATGTAGCAAACTAGAACACCAATGCCAGTGAAAGCGGCAATTTCTTAACGCTCGTAAGCAATTATTAAGGATTCTCCTAGTAGATCTGACCTCAAAAAAAATATTGGTAAAAATCCTATAGAAATAGGTTTGAGGTTCGGTTTTACCGCAATAAATTATATATTTAGCCCTTTATTAGAAAAATCACATAATCAATAAATCTTCAAATGAAACGATCACTTTCAATTTTGTTCATGGCAGTTGTAATGATACTAGGAATGTCAACTACTGCAACGGCAACTACAACGACTACTAACACAGCGGTTACTGCACTTGTAGCAGCCCAAGATGAACCAGAAACTGTGGAAACAGTTAGTTTTCATCAAGAACTTAAAAAACGATTTATAGAAGGTGGACCTCTATTTATGTCTATCGTACTAGTTTGTTTGATCTTAGGACTTGCTATAGCTATAGAAAGAATTATCTACTTAAACCTTTCTACTACAAACTCTAAGAAATTAGCTGCAGATGTAGAAGAGGCTCTTAAAAGTGGTGGTATTGAAGCTGCCAAAGATGTTTGTCGTAACACAAAAGGTCCTGTTGCATCTATCTATTACCAAGGTCTTGATAGAGCTGACGAAAGCGTAGAGGCTGCTGAGAAGGCAGTTGTAGCTTACGGTGGTGTTCAAATGGGACAACTAGAGAAGAATGTATCATGGGTTTCCCTATTTATTGCTCTTGCTCCTATGCTTGGGTTCATGGGTACGGTAATAGGTATGATCAAGTCCTTTGATAGTATTGCAGAGGCTGGAACTATGGAGCCTGCTCTTGTTGCAACTGGTATTAAGGTAGCACTTTTGACAACTGTATTTGGTTTGATCGTTGCGATTATCCTGCAGATTTTCTATAACTATATCGTTGCTAAAATCGATAGTATCGTGAACGATATGGAAGATGCTTCTATTACTCTTATCGATATTCTTGTAGATTACAAGAACGGTAAGCTGTAATTAACCCTTAATCAATACTTAATCATGATTGCACATAAAGTATTAAAATATTTATCAATGGCGTTGTGCCTTATCGCAGCCGTATTCTTTATATACGCGCTTAGTGTAGGTGATGATCCCATCCAGATGGATGAGGACGGCGTTCAAGGTATGACCGTAGTCCCTATGATGTACATTGCTTACATAGTAATGGCGATAATTATAGGTCTTGTAGCGGTTTTTGTAGTTATCAATTTATTTACAAAACCTGGTGCTCTTAAAAGTGCTGCCGTGTCAGTTGGCATAATGCTTGTTATCATTTTATTGGCGTATTTCGTATTTGCTGATAATAGTACACTAGATCCTGCAACAGGAAAACAAGTGATGCTTGATGACGGTGAAGCACTTACCGCTGGCGATTCACAATGGATCGGCGCTGCGCTCTGGACGTTCTACATTATCGGTATCCTAGCGATAGGATCGATCTTGTGGGCTGGAGCAACTAAACTTGTAAAAAAATAAATTATGGCTAAAAGATCTGCACCCGAAGTTAATGCTGGATCTATGGCAGATATCGCATTTCTTCTATTGATATTCTTCCTGGTTACAACAACCATTGAAGTTGATAGTGGTATTCAAAGTAAACTGCCGCCACCTGTACCGGATGAGGTTACTCCACCAAAAATCAAAATGAAGAATATCTTCCAGGTTCTAGTTAACCAAGACAACCGTCTTTTGGTTGAAAATGAGGACATGGAGATCAAAGATTTAACTGCTGCTGCAGTAAAATTTTTGGATAACGGTGGTGGTGAAGGACCTGCTGGATGTGCTTATTGTGAAGGTGAGCGTGATCCTGAAAGTTCGGACAATCCAGATAAGGCTGTAATTTCTTTAGTAAATGACCGTCAAGCAACGTACAACACTTATGTGACTGTATATAACGAATTGGTGCGTGCTTATACAATCCTACGTAATAGAGAGTCTAACAAGAGATACAACGAATCTTATGAGGATATGTATCTGCGCTACAAGGAATGGCCTGAAACCGAAAAGGAAACTCCAGAATACGAAAAGTTAGAAGAGCAAGTCAACTTGATCCGTGATCTTTTTCCATTGAAGTTGTCTGAAGCTGAACCACAAGAATCATAAATTATGTCAAAGTTTAAAAAACAAAAAAGTGGTGACTTACCTGCGATCTCTACAGCATCGCTTCCAGATATCGTTTTCATGCTTTTGTTCTTTTTCATGGTAGCAACCGTGATGAGAGAAGATGAGTTGAAGATTGAGAATAAGTTGCCTAATGCTAATCAGGTTGAAAAACTCGAGAGCAAGAATAAACTGATATACATCTACATAGGAAAGCCTAGTGCACAATACCAAAAAACCTATGGTGTTACTGACGTAATTCAATTAGGAGACAAGATTTCTACAGTTGAAGAGGTTCAAACGTATGTAAATACAAAGCGTAACGATATGCCTGAAGATATTCAGGATGAAATGATGGTTTCTCTTAAGGTAGATAGTGGCTCTAAAGTTGGAGTACTTACCGATGTGAAACAGGAATTGCGTGAGGCTATGGCGTTAAAAATTAACTACACCGCAAAGAATGGTGATCCTATGCGTAACGTTAAGAAATAAGTCGTGATTCAATTATTAAAAAACCATCCTGATCTTCAGGATGGTTTTTTTGTTTAAAGTAACTGCGAGTTAGTCTATATTTAAGTAATGAAGTCACTACTGTTTACATTCTCGTTTCTTTTCATCAGCCTAGCGTGGGCGCAGCCAGCAGATCTTCCTAGCGATGAGAATGCGATTCCAGAAGTTGTAGATAGTTTGTATCGAGAAGATCAATTCTATTTAGGACTATCGTTCAATCTGGTGGTGAATGACCCGTCTAGCTTTTCCCAAAATGGTTTTTCTGGTGGGTTGCACTTCGGTTTTATTAGAGATATGCCTATCAATGAACGACGTAATGTGGCTCTTGGAGTTGGTTTAGGTTTATCTTCCAATACCTACAACTCTAACTTGGTCATCGGTGAAACCGTCAACGAGCGAACCGTATTCAGGACAATTGAAAACATTCAGGACAACTCTGATGCCAATAGGTTTAGTACAAATTTGGTAGAAGTCCCAATACAATTTAGGTGGCGTACATCCACTCCTACGACATTTAATTTTTGGCGTATCTACCCTGGATTTAAAGTAGGTTACATGTACTTTTTTAGATCTACTTTTAAAGACGGTGATTTTTTAATCCGTCAGACTGATGTCCCAGAACTCAATAGATTGAGATACCATGCAACTCTGGCTATAGGTAATGGTAGTTTCAATGCCTTTGTCAATTATAGTCTCAATGATATGTTTGATAAAAATGCAGTCACCGTTGATGGAGACGATGTAGGACTGCAGATCATCAAATTTGGTATCGAGTTTTATTTCCTTTAAATATAGTAAGCGGCCACCACCACCTGAACCGCAATACCCATCACGGTACCAAAAATCAATTCTGCTGGAGAATGTGCTTTCATGGATAGTCTTGAGGTTGCTGTCAATCCTGTAGCAATGGCGAGGCCTATCACATAATAGATCAAATCTACTTTAAGATAGAATCCCAATAGAATTACAAATGCTAACGCTCCAGCCATTCCCATCATGTGCAAACTGATCTTAAATTGAAACAGCGCCAAAATAAGCGCGATAATGGTGGACATCAAGATGCCAATAAAAAAGAAGTAAAGAGGCATGAACATACCATCGTTGAAAGCTAATTTTACAATGGTAATAATTAATATTCCATATATCAGTAATGGGATCAAACGCTCCTTTGTAGAAGATAGATGAATGCTATCTGCTAATTTTAAGGAGTATAATACGGCATATAAAAGTAATGGTATGCCAACAGTAAATAAGGCGATGATGTAAAGCTTAAGCTTTATAACAGGATCTGAAAAACTACCTGCATAGCTCAAGAACCAAAAGGAAATTGCCAACGGCACTAACAATGGACTTGATATAAAACTCCAGACCCTCAAGAACCATTTCATGGTGGATTAAATTTCTTTGCGTAAACGCGCTACGGGAATATCGAGCTGCTCTCGATACTTGGCAACGGTTCTACGGGCAATGGGATATCCCTTTTCCTTGAGTATTTCGGCAAGACGTTGATCAGTTAGAGGTTTTCTTTTGCTCTCATCACCAATGACCGTTTCCAGTATTTTTTTGATCTCACGGGTGGAGACTTCCTCTCCATCTGTATTGGTCATGGACTCAGAGAAGAATTCCTTGATCAATTTTGTCCCGTAAGGTGTATCAACATATTTGCTGTTAGCAACCCTAGAGACGGTAGAAACGTCCATTTGAATCTCGTCTGCAATATCCTTGAGAATCATGGGTCGCAAATTGCGCTCGTCACCGGTCATGAAATACTCCTTTTGATAATTCATGATGGAGGACATGGTCATAAACAAGGTTTCTTGACGTTGCTTAATAGCCTCTATAAACCATTTTGCGCCATCAAGTTTCTGCTTGATAAACATGACCGCATCTTTTTGCGACTTGGTCTTTTCCTTTGCTTCTTTATAGCCTTTCAACATGTTGGAATAATCGCGGCTCACATGCAATTCTGGAGTGTTGCGACCATTAAGGGTCAGTTCCAGCTCGCCATCTTTAATTCTTATGGTAAAATCTGGTACGACTTGTTCTACAATACGAGTGGAACCACCAGCGTAGGAACTACCAGGCTTAGGGTTCAAATGACTTATTTCTTCAATCACGTCGCGCAAATCATCTTCTGTGATATGATATTTTGCGATCAGTTTTTTATAGTGTTTCTTGCTAAAAGCATCAAAGGAATCTCGAACGATTTTAAGAGCAAGTTCGGTAGCTGGGTTGTTACGCTTTCGCGAAAGCTGAATCACCAGACACTCCTGTAAATCTCTAGCACCAACACCGGCAGGATCTAACTGGTGAACAATCTTGAGCACTTTCTCCACCTTTTCTACCGTAGTGTAAATATTCATGGTAAAGGCAAGATCATCTGTAATATCCTCGAGGCTGCGTCTTATATATCCGCTATTGTCAATGCTTCCCACGAGAAACTCTGCAATGCCTTGATCTTCTTCACTCAACCTTCTGGTATTAAGCTGATCTTTTAAAGATTGTGTAAAAGACTTTCCTGAAGCGTAAGGTATGCTGGTCTCCTCATCATCAGAGCTGTAGTTGTTAGCTCTCGTTCGGTACTCTGGAATCTCATCATCACTCAAATAATCATCCACATTGATGTCCGGCTCTGGAGCATCGTCGTATTCATTCTCGTTGGAAAATTCATCATACTCATCGTCGCTTTTTTCCTTGCCATTGTCCAAAGCAGGATTCTCTTCCAGCTCAGATTTGACACGTTGTTCAAAAGCCTGCGTGGGCAGCTGGATCAACTTCATGAGTTGGATCTGCTGCGGCGATAGCTTTTGCGAAAGCTTAAAATTTAAGGACTGTTTAAGCATGATAGATGTACTTGACTAGTAAAAATAAAGAAACCCAGTTTTATAAATCCCATTGAAACTATAAATGTTAAGGTATGGAATTGCTCAACATAAAAATAGCCTGTCAGTGACAGGCTATTATTTCTATTCGTTTCTTGTTATTAAAACGCAGCATTACCAGGCGTACGTGGATAAGGAATCACGTCCCTGATATTTGTCATTCCAGTCACGAACAACACCAATCGTTCAAAACCAAGTCCAAAACCACTGTGTGTCACACTACCAAATTTGCGCATCTCCAGATACCACCACAATTCCTCTTCTGGAATGCCCATAGTTTCCATCTTCTTTTTTAAAACATCATAACGTTCCTCACGCTGGGAACCACCTACGATTTCTCCTATTCCTGGGAACAGGATATCCATAGCTCTTACGGTCTCGCGTCCATCTTTATCCTTCTCGTTCAAACGCATGTAGAATGCCTTTATTTTTGCAGGATAGTCAAATAAAATCACCGGACACTTAAAATGCTTTTCTACAAGAAAACGCTCATGCTCAGACTGTAGGTCTGCGCCCCATTCTTCAATGAGGTATTGGAACTTCTTTTTCTTGTTGGGCTTTGAGCTTTTTAAGATCTCGATGGCCTCAGTATAAGAAACTCTCTTGAAGTTGTTTTTAAGTACAAATTCTAGTTTTTCACGCAGTGGCATCGGGCTGCGATCTGCTTCTGGTTTTGACTTTTCTTCTTGCGCCAGACGGTTTTCCAGGAACTCAATATCCTCAGCGCAATTTTTCATGGCGTATTCGATCACGTCCTTGATAAAATCCTCGGCAAGATCCATGTTGTCCTGCAAGTCATTGAAGGCGACCTCTGGCTCAATCATCCAGAATTCTGCCAGGTGGCGTGAAGTATTGGAGTTTTCTGCTCTAAAGGTTGGTCCAAAGGTATATACCTGTCCCAATCCTATCGCATAGGTTTCGGCTTCCAGCTGTCCAGAAACGGTCAGGTTGGATTCCTTGCCAAAAAAATCTTGTTTGTAATCCACCTTGCCATCTTCAGTCAGTGGCGTGTTTTTGGGATCGAGCGTCGTTACTCTAAACATTTCGCCAGCACCTTCGGCATCACTACCGGTTAGGATAGGCGTGTGGGCTTGATAAAAACCCTTTTCCTGAAAGTATCTGTGCACTGCAAAAGACAACGCTGCACGCACGCGCATCACGGCACCAAAGGTGTTGGTACGCACTCTCAAGTGAGCTTGCTCTCTTAAGGTCTCCAGATTGTGACGCTTAGGCGACAGCACGGTTTTCTTGACATCCTCTGGATCTGCAGGTGCTAAAATTTTGACCGCTGTGGTCTGCAACTCTACTTTCTGGCCGCTACCGGCACTTTCCACCAGCGTTCCTGTCACAGCTACAGCTGCGGCAATATTGATTTGATCCAACAGTTCGCGATCAAAATCTTCTGGCTCGATCACACATTGTAGATTTGCCAGACAGGAGCCATCATTTAAGGCGATGAAACGGTCGTTTCTAAAACTGCGCACCCAACCTTTAACGGTTATCTCGTGCAATGATGGATCTGATTTAAGTAGCGCGTCTATTCTCTTCATGGTTGATTTTTCTCGTGCCGACAAATATAAATTTTATGAAAGCTATAATCAACGTAGAAAGCTATAAATCCTGCGATGGGATCCTGTAAAAGAGTAATGAGGTGGATGATGTATTCGCTTTCGCGAAAGCGAACTCACTCAGCGGCTACTCTTCTTCATCACCATCCTTGGCAATGATTGGAAATGCCGGCTTTTTGATGGTTTCCTTATTACTGAACTGGCGCTCAAAGGAAAGCAGCATACTGGGCAGAAGCAGAAGGTTTGCCAGCATCGCAAATAGGAGCGTGGCACTGACCAAAGCGCCCAAAGCGACCGTTCCTCCAAAACTGGATATGGTAAACGTGCTAAACCCAAAGAACAGGACGATGGACGTGTAAAACATACTCACGCCAGTTTCCCGCAAGGCACCGTAAACCGATTTCTTGATTTTCCAGTCATTGGCAATGAGTTCCTGACGGTATTTGGCCAGAAAGTGAATGGTGTCATCCACCGAAATCCCGAACGCGATCGAGAAAACCAGAATCGTTGATGGCTTAATGGGAACACCTATAAAACCCATCAAACCTGCGGTTATCAATAACGGCAATAGATTGGGAATGAGCGATACCAAAATCATCTTATACGAACGGAACATGAATGCCATAAAAACGGCGATCAGAATAATCGCGAGCGAAAGCGAAATGATTAGATTGTTGATTAGATAATTCGTTCCTTTTTGAAAAACCAGCGCCTTACCAGTGATTAGCGTATCGTAGCTTTCTGCTGGGAAAATGGTGTTGACCTGTGCAATCAGGTTTTCTTCCACACGTTCCATACGGTCGGTGCCCATGTCTTTCATAAACGTGGTCACTCTGGCAATCTGGCCTGTACTGTCCACATAACTGGACATAAGACCGATGTCCGTGCCGCTGCTTTGCATCAATGGCGCCATAAACATACGTTCATTGCTGGTAGGTAAATCATAGAATTCTGGATCACCACCATAGAATGCCTGTTTGGAGTATTTAACGAGACTTACTACGGACAGCGGTCTGGAAAGTTCTGGCGTTTCTATGATATGTTCCTCGAGACGTTCAAGTTTCTTAAGGTTTTTGGATTTGGTAACACCTTCTTTGGATCTAGTGTCCACTAATATTTCCACTGGCATGATGCCGTCAAAACTTTCTTCAAAGAATTTGATGTCCTTATAAAATTGTGCGCCTTTAGGCATGTCTTCAATCAAGCTACCAGATATTCTAATCTGATACATTCCTATAAAACTGGCAATCAATACGGCCACACTGGAAATGTAAATGGCAATTCTATGGTTGCGCACCATGTTTTCCATCCAGTCTACAAAGGCGCCTATCCATCTTTTTCTTAGATGTTCTAAGTGGCGTTCCTTAGGTAATGGTAAATAACTGTAGATGATGGGAATCACCATCAAGCTAATGAGGAATATGGAAATAATACATATTGAGGCCACAATACCAAATTCCTTAAGCAATGTACTTTCTGTAAAGATGAACGTAGCAAAACCGCTGGCCGTAGTAATATTGGTCATTAAGGTGGCATTACCTACTTTAGTAATTACGCGTTGCAGAGATTTTGCTTGGTTCCCGTGTTTTTTGATCTCTTGCTGGTATTTGTTGATCAGGAAAATGCAGTTGGGAATTCCAATCACGATGATCAACGGTGGTATCAAAGCCGTCAGGACAGTGATCTCGTATTGCAGCAATCCAAGTATCCCGAATGCCCACATGACACCTATGACTACGGTAATGATGGATATAAATGTCGCTCGCCAGGATCTAAAGAAAAAGAAGAAAATACCCGATGTAATAAGCAATGCCGCCAAAAGGAAAATGCCAATCTCATCAACGATGTTTTTTGCATTAAGCGTCCTGATGTAAGGCATCCCAGAAACTTTAATATGCAGATTTTGTGCGTCTATTAGCGGTTGTAAGTGGTCCAGGACAAAATCCTTGCGTGCCTGCGTGTTGACGATTTCCTTTTTAAGGTAGATCGCTGTTCTTATGACACTATCCTTTTCAGAATAAATCAGGTTTT
This sequence comes from Nonlabens sp. YIK11, assembly GCF_001413925.1. NCBI lineage: Bacteria > Pseudomonadati > Bacteroidota > Flavobacteriia > Flavobacteriales > Flavobacteriaceae > Nonlabens > Nonlabens sp. YIK11. Next base: position 270,642 of record NZ_LBMJ01000001.1, on the reverse strand, counting down.
TATAAAAGGGTAGCTCACTGTAAAGCTTTTTCTTGATGGTGTCCAGCTCCTTATTAGAAGTGATCTTGCGATCGACAAAGGGTTGGATCTCAAAGGAGGATCCATCTTCAGATTTAACGAGCTCTAGAAGATTTGCGGTGGAAAGTACGAGATCTACTTCAGGAAATGTAGCGATACTATCGGCTAACTGGTTCCACGCATTGAACTTATCAAAGCTGTCCAGTTGGGAATTTTCCACACCCAAGATGATGAGATTACCTTCTTCACCAAATTGTGCTAAAAATTGATTGTACTCAACATTAACAGGATGATCGTCTGGTAGTAGATTGGCTTCAGTATGTGTGAATCGCAGGTTTTTCCATTGCGTGGATAATGCAATGGTGGCAATTCCTAGAACCACTAGAATAAGGATTCTATTGCGCAGGATCAGTCTTGCGACATAGTTCCAAAAACCAAAACTTAATAACTTATGCATAGATAAAAGCAGTATGCAAAGGTACTGCTTAAAGCAATGCTAGTGTAGGACGACTGGCAGAATTATAAGGTTTACCATCAGGCTTAAAGCTCTAGGTAAAAGGTGAATTTGATGGAAAGATTATCTTCAAATTCTGGTAGGTGATAGGCGCCATAGCGGTAGGCGGCGCTTAGACCAAAACCAAATAAGAGCTTGTTAAGTTCAAAACCACTTTCCAGATAACCTTTCTCCAAAGTGTCGAACTCAATATTGAGATGTTGCTGTTGATCATTTAATTGGCCTATGGCATATCTGGTAATCAACACCAGTTCTGGCTGTAAGTAAGGAGCGATCTTAAACGGCGCAAACTCATGCTTGACTTGTCCTATCGCGATTTTATCAGAGAAAAATTCATTGAAATACATGGTCTCAAAACTGCGGCGACCCGCTACTGAAAATCGCTGGAAAAGAGCATCCTTATTAGGTGCGTTGGGATAGGCGTGAAATAAATGCGTTAAAGGAACCTCGCCACTGGCATAGTGACCTTCTACTGAAAATTCTGTATTGGAATTGTTGGAATGCAGCCTGGTGTAAGAAGCTTTTGCTGACACCTTCACATAATTAAAATCAGATTCCAGCACGTCCTTAAACCCTTTTGTGAGTTGTGCGCTCAATACCGGGAAACCTTTGATGCTTTCTTCATAGCCATTGGGTGTTCGCATGAACTCACTATAAGGACTCCATCGTGCCCCAACTTTCAGCTCCGTTAATGCATAGCGCTCAAAGGGTACATCATCAGGCTGAAAAATGTAAGCTGTGGTTTGATCTATTCGCTTTCGCGAAAGCGAAACTTCACTAATCACTGATGGTAACAATCGTTGCTGTAGGGATAAACCATACTCGCGATACAAGTAAAAAGTAGGTATGTTGACCAATCGTGGTTCAAAGAGCGAATAAACTCTGGCATCTGTTAAGAAGGATTCTGCAGCAAACTCTGTAATGTCATCTGTGCGATAAACGTTAAGCCAGGTATTCTTTTCCTTATTGATTCTATAACCAGCGTTGAGATTGTACTTGAACGTCTGGTCTTTTGTACCGTAGGCAACATAGCCACCTAGGCGGTAATGCTCTGATAACTTTTCGTTAGTCGTTCCACCTATTCCTAATCTAAAGGCCTCGTAGTTGTTGTACTTAATGAGGTATTTGAGGTCAATGTCAAAGAATCCAACGGGATAGTAGCCTATTTTGAACTTATCTAGGGTTTCCAGTTTTTTGGTAATGTTTGTCGCCACCACGACACTATCGATGTTTTTATAAGAGGCAAACTCGTCATCGGTATTATTGGCTCTGTCTCTGTAGGGTTCCCAATATTCTGGTGATTTATCGATAGCTTCATCGAGTACTTCTTTGGTAAGACCTTGGCGACCGTAATCTTGGTTCAATTGATTGGTGAAGTTGTAATTGATGGCTTTGATGAATACATAGAGGTCTTCATTTTTCGCTTTGGCCTTGTCGGTTTTTTCTATCCCAACTTCTAGTCTCGCACCGAATAATTCCAGTTCCTTTTTATCCTTTTCCTTCTTGATCGATAGAAAACGCTCTGTATTGAACCACAGGTCCAGATCTTCCTGATATTCAAAATTATGAATGGCCTGTACGTTAAGATCGTTGGAAATACTGTAAACCGCTTTTGCAATTCCAAGAGTTTCTTTATCAATGTAAAGATGGCCTTCCAGTGTTGTTTTATTGCGCTCGTTTGCTGGGATAAAACTAAGTTTTATCACTGGGCGATTGTGGATGATGGAATCGTTGCCTATAGCATATAGATAATTATTTAGGCCTTTTGCACTTATAGGGTTGATGTACTTGTTGTCAAAAATGATATAAGGAGACTGGTAAGCACTGGACGATTGAAAGTTGATGTTGTAAATAGGGTAGACAGGCTCTGCAAAACCGGGCATATCTGCAGCGGTGATCTGTTCTTTAAGGCCGTATTTTTGAGAGTAGATGTAGCTGGATGTCTTTTCTGCATAGAAAACCATAGTCTGCTTGATGGTTTTGCGCAGTTCGGTTTTCTTGTATCCTGGACCAGTGATGGCCTCTGGATCACCAGTGATCTTTAGATTCTCATAGCTCTCATATTGAAACTCAGAAAAGCGTAACTGTGGATTGTTTCTCGCCTTTGCCTTAATGATGTCGTTTATAAACCCAATTTCAGAACTAGAAGCGGGATCTTGTTGACCCATACAAAAACAGCTCACCAGTAAACTGAAAAACAAAAAACAGAACTTCATAGGGAAATTTACAAATGTGATCAAAGCTAATTAAACGCTTAGGATCAGCGGCTTATTATAGGAAGATATTGTGATGTGGCATGGCCAAAAAAAAGCTGGCGACAGCCAGCTTTTACTTGATGGATATTAAAAAATCACACGGTCATGATCTCTTTTTCTTTGACCACGAACATCTCATCGATCTTGGCAATGTATTTATCGGTCAATTTTTGAACATCGTCTTCTGCATTCTTTAAAAGATCTTCAGAAATGTCTAGTTTCTTTAATTCGTTCATAGCTACCTTGCGGTCGTTGCGCACGCCTATTTTTGCTTCTTCGCTTTCAGCTTTTGCTTGTTTTGCTAGCTGAACGCGTCGCTCCTCTGTCAATACAGGAACATTGATGATCACGCTCTCGCCATTATTCATAGGGTTCAAACCTAGGTTGGCAATCATGATTCCTTTTTCGATTTCTGGGATCAATCCCTTTTCCCAAGGCTGGACACTTATCGTGCGAGCATCAGGAGTGTTCACGTTAGCTACTCTGGAAAGTGGCGTCTGGCTACCATAATAATCTACCATTACACCACCTAGCATGGCTGGGCTGGCTTTACCGGCGCGTATATTCAATAATGATTTCTCTAAGTGAGCGATAGCTTTATCCATGTCCTCTTTGGCGCTATCCAAAACAAAATCTACTTCTTCGTTCATGTTATTCTTTTTATAAAACCTGCGGCAAAAGTTTTGCCATTTTTACATCTGTACTTTAGTTCCTATGGATTCTCCTTTGATCAATTTAACCAGATTCCCTGGTGTGTTCATATCAAAAACGATGATGGGCAACTCATTTTCCTGACTCAAAGTAAAGGCTGTGGTATCCATCACTTTAAGACCTTTAGTAAGCACATCATCAAAAGAGATGAAATCAAACTTAGTTGCAGAACTGTCCTTTTCAGGATCTGCTGTATAGATGCCGTCGACTCTGGTACCTTTTAGAATCACATCTGCCTCTATTTCAATAGCTCTTAAAACTGCGGCACTATCTGTTGTGAAATAAGGGTTTCCAGTTCCACCACCAAAGATCACTACACGACCTTTTTCTAAGTGACGCATTGCTTTTCTTCTAATAAAAGGTTCTGCTACCTCATTGATTTGAATGGCGGTTTGCAATCTGGTAGGTATGCCAGCATCCTCACAGGCACTTTGTAATGCCAGACCATTAATGACGGTGGCGAGCATTCCCATATGATCACCTTGAACTCGATCCATACCATTACTGGCTCCTGCGACACCTCTAAAGATGTTACCGCCGCCTATCACAATGGCTACTTCTACACCTTGATTTACTACTTCCTTAATTTCATGGGCATAGTCTGCGAGGCGTTCTGGGTCGATACCGTATTGACGATTTCCCATAAGGGCTTCTCCAGATAGCTTGAGTAATATGCGTTTGTATTTCATAGGATGTGTTGTGTGCGCTGCAAATATAATTTAATCGTACAGAATCAATTCAAACTAGACTTATTCAATTTTGAGTGTCATTTTATATAGTTGGCCATTAGTTTTGGCCTCGTCTTCACCCAGTTTCAAGTTGACGGCCTCGCTGCTCAAGTAATAAACTTCGTCTTTACCTATTGTCTCAAAATAGGTAATCGCTTCTATCTGCGCTCCATTTATCACGGGTAATTTTATACGCTCCACAATTTGCAAGGTGCCGTTTTCCAGTTTTAATATGGCGACAAAGGGATTCAAGCTACTATTGTAACCACAAAGAACGACGCGATTGGATCCATTAAACGTGGCACCGGTCACTAATCCATCCACATCAAGATTCTGTAGGCTGGTGACTTTCTGTTTTTCTTTTATTGTCTCGATCTCATATACATCTGTATTGAAGTTGACCCAATCCTTAGAAAATAGCAGTAGCCGATCTTTCGCATAAACAATCGCCTCGCCATCTAAAGAATGTCTTTGGTTCTGGCGTGTAAAGCTTTGCTGTCCATCATATTCAAAAGTCAATATTTCTGGCTGTACGGCTGGATTTTGAATTTCTGAGATTGGGATTTTATAGATTTTTAAATCCTTACGGTCGCCGTAATTATTACCAATATCAGCGATGTACAAATCTGTGTCACTTATGGCGATGTCTTCCCAGTCGATGTTTGTCATTTCCCGATACTCGATTTGAGACTTAATAATTCCATTAGTTTCTAGAAAGTAGATGACGGGTTTTGCGTCACTGTCATTATGGGTCAAAAGATTACCGTTATAAGTCTCCAAACCTGAGGTTTCGGTGATTTCTAGATCCAGATTGGATACGACTTCAAAAGATGATAAAATTGTCGTGGACGCTAATGATGGAACAGCCTTATCGATGGAGCTGCAAGAATGAATAAAGAGAAGGATCACGACGGGAAAACTCATTTTCAAATTCGTGTAGCCCATCGTTACCATATGTTTGAGAAAATTCAGGATTTTCATATAGTCACTGCGTTTTATAGGTATTTCGCTTTCGCGAAAGCGAACTTATTTTATTCATTCCACTTCAATTCATAAAGATGGGCTGGCAGCACGATCTGGTTGCCGGCAAAGGATCTTGTGAACTGCTCACTGGTCAAGTAATAGGTCGCGACGTTATCGATCATTCCGAAATAGGCGATGCCTTCAATTTGAGAGGCATTAGCAAGCATGCTGGTCAGATTGATTTTGCGTTCCAAAACTGGAGTCTCGCCTTGAATGTTAACGCGTCCTACAAAGGGTGAAAGAGTTGGGCTGTAACCAGTGATAATTATGTCACCTTCTGGACTGCTGGTCGCACCGGTTACCAGGCCACCTACGTTCAATGTTGCCAGCGGCTGTAGGGCGTAGGTTCCTGGTTCCTTGCTTAACTTGTAGATGTTGCTATTTAAGTCGAGCCAATCTTTAGTGAGTATATACAAATCGTTATTTATGGCAACCAGTGCTTCTAGATCATAGCTGGTTTCGTTCAATTCTGTATTGTCAAAGTTGGTTTGATCTGCAAAGGAAAAGGTGATGGTTTCTACGGTTGGATTGGTGTTGTTCAAGTCTGCCCTTTTGATTTTAAAAATCTTCAGATCAGTTTTGTTGCCTAGATTATTGCCTATGTCGCCTATGTACAGAAACTCCTGATCGACGGCGATGTCTTCCCAGTCGCGTATGTCTATATTTTGATAGGTTGTTGTGTTACTTATGGAGCCGTCCTTGAGGATCTGTATTAATTCTGCCTTGCCTCTAATGTCGCTGTGTGTATATAGCAAATCATCAACAGCCACAATCCCTGAAGATTCTGTAATGCTGGAATCAAGCGTTGCAATTTGATCTATTTTGAAAACAGGTTCAATCGCAGCCTGTGCGGTCTTCTCATCAGACTCACAGCTGGCAACTAAGGCTATAAAAAAGAATAGTCTATACGTCATACCGCAAGATAGGACGGCTTGAAATGATAGATGTTAATTTAACTTGAAAGCGCCAACAAAAAAATCCCGTTCCTAACAAAAGGAACGGGATTTTAATATTTATGAAGGTATGACTTAAGCTAGAGAAACTCTCTTGAAGCCTACTACATCTGCATTTTTAGAATCAACATATTCTGCAACTGTTTTCTTGTCATCCATGATGAAGTTCTGGTCCAAAAGAGCCAACTCCTTATCAAGAGTAACGTTGTCAGAAATGAATCGCTCAATTTTACCTGGAATAATTTTGTCCCAGATCGCTTCTGGTTTCCCTTCTGCTTTCAATTCTTGCTCAAAATTAGCTTTGGCATCTGCGATAGCAGCGTCAGTCAATTGAGATCTAGAGATGAACAATGGTACATTGATCAAGTTCTTACCTAGACGACCTCTTTCAATATTATCTTTTTCGATCGCAGCGATACGAGCTTCAGTTTCAGACTTAACGAATTCTGGATCAAAATCTTTATAAGACAATGTAGTTGCTCCCATGGAAGCTACTTGCATGCTTACAGATTTTGCAACTTCTTCCTTGTTTTCGCTCTCTGTCGAAAGACCGGTTAATGCACCAATCTTGCCACCATGAACATAAGCTCCAACATAAGGTGCTTCAAAAACTTCAAAGCCTCCTATTTCTAGTTTTTCACCTATGACACCAGTTTGCTCGATCAACTTTTCTTCAACGGTCATCCCATCAAAGTCTGCTGCAAGAACTTCTTCTTTAGAGTTTTTGTCCAAAGCGATTTCTGCAATTTTATCAGCAAGCTCTACATAAGAGTCATTTTTTGCAACAAAGTCAGTCTCACAATTCAAGGAAAGTAAAATACCTCTTGTATTGTCATCATTGATTTTTGCTACAACCACACCTTCAGATGAATCGCGGTCTGCTCTCTTTGCAGCAACTTTTTGTCCTTTTTTTCTAAGGATGTCAATTGCTTTATCAAAATCACCATCTGCTTCTACAAGGGCCTTTTTACAGTCCATCATACCAGCACCGGTAGTGTTTCTTAGTTTACCTACTTCAGCGGCGGTTATTTTTGCCATTTTGTACGTTTTTTTAATTCTGTATTTACAGAGTTATTTATTCTTCTTCAGATGCTACAGCTTTCTTGGCTGCTTTTTTAGGAGCGTCCTTTTTGTCTGCTTTACCTTCTTTCTTTTTTGGTTGATCGTCATCACCTTTCTCGTTCTTACGATCTTCCAATCCAGCTTTTACAGCATCAGTAACAGATTTGATGATGATTTCAATAGATCTGGATGCATCATCATTAGATGGGATCACATAATCGATATCACGTGGATTTGCATTGGTATCTACCATTGCAAAAATTGGAATACCTAGATTCAAGGCTTCTGCAACAGCGATGTGCTCACGTACGGTATCAACGATAAAAAGAGCTGCTGGCATGCGGGACATGTCAGAGATGGAACCTAAGTTCTTCTCTAATTTTGCACGCATACGGTCTACTTGAAGACGCTCTTTCTTAGAAAGAGTCTCATAGCGACCATCTTTTTTCATACGGTCTACAGTAGCCATCTTCTTAACTGCCTTACGGATGGTTACAAAGTTGGTCAACATTCCACCAGGCCATCTTTCTGTGATGTAAGGCATGCCAGCATCTTTTGCATGTTCTGCAACGATGTCTTTAGCTTGCTTCTTAGTAGCTACAAAAAGGATTTTGCGACCAGATGCAGCGATCTTACGCAATGCAGCGTTAGCTTCATCCAGTTTTGCACTGGTTTTGTAAAGGTTGATGATGTGAATCCCGTTACGTTCCATATAGATATATGGTGCCATGTTGGGATCCCATTTGCGGGTTAGGTGTCCAAAGTGTACACCTGCGTCAAGTAGATCCTTGACCTCAATAGTATTTGCCATTTCTTAAATAGTTTACGTTCTGTCAGATAGCAATGGATTAGTGGTCATTCCATAAGGAAATCGCCTGACCCATTTAGATGCTAAACTAGCATTCGACGGCAATCGAGTTGACAGCAAATTAAAATAATAAATAAAGAACAAAAGTATCGTCCCGCAGTTGCGGGACGATAAAGATTGTGTTGTATTAACGCTTGGAGAATTGGAATTTCTTTCTCGCTTTCTTTTGACCAAATTTCTTACGCTCTACCATTCTTGGGTCACGAGTCATAAGACCTTCAGCTTTCAATAATGTTTTCTTGTCTGCATCGATTTCTACAAGGGCTCTTGAGATCGCTAGACGTACAGCCTCTGCCTGTCCAGTGATTCCACCGCCGAAAACGTTTACACGAACATCATAACCATCTACATCGTCAGTCAACATAAACGGCTGCTTCACTTTGTATTGAAGCATTCCAGTTGTGAAATATTGATCTAATGGCTTGTTGTTGATCGTTACAGCGCCTTTACCTTCTGTAAGGTAGACTCTTGCTACGGCAGTTTTTCTTCTACCTATTTTGTGTACTGTCTCCATAGGTTTACTTTACCTCGTTAAGATTGATTGTTCTAGGTTGTTGTGCACCTTGCTCATGCTCGGCACCAGCATATACTTTAAGGTTGCGATAGATAGCAGCGCCTAACTTGTTTTTAGGCAACATACCTTTTACGGCATTTTCTACTACTCTCGCGGGATCCTTATCATAAAGCTCCTTTGCGGTAAGGCTACGTTGTCCACCTGGGTAACCCGTGTGGCGTATGTAACTCTTATCGTTCCATTTGTTGCCGCCTAATTGCACTCCAGCAGCATTTATAATGATCACGTTATCACCACAGTCAACGTGCGGTGTATAGTTGGTCTTATATTTACCTCTCAAGAACTTTGCGGCGATGGAAGCCATGCGTCCCAATGGTTGATCAGCAGCATCTATCAGTACCCATTCCTTGTTTACTGTAGCGCTGTTAGCTGATACGGTTTTGTAACTTAAAGTATTCACTGTGAAATAGTTTTAATTTCTTACGCGATTTTACTAACTAAAATCGGGCTGCAAATGTACTATTAAAAATTTGATTGACAAGCCCTAGCAAATAATTTTACACAACTTATTTACAGGCACTGTGACTCTCGCGACTTTTGGAAGTCGTATTTTTAAGGCATCGCTTTACCGGCGGCAAAGATACCTATTATATGAAGTTGGTTTTCACATTGTTGGGAAGTTTATTTTTTTTCGCTTTCGCGAAAGCGCAATCCACACCATCTACCAGTACTACAGCATATTCCCTGCAGGCAGATGCGTTCTATGGTGTCGATGATTTTGAAAACCTGTACTACGGCAAAGACAACGTGTTCTATAAATCACCCATCGATGGCCGTGCCAGTGTCCCGAAACAACAGTTTTATGATGTGCAGTTGGGCGACCTGACCAGTGTGGATTTGATCAATCCGCTTAAGATTTTGCTTTTTTATAAGGACACTCAAACCATCGTATTGCTGGATAATCGGCTCAATGAAACCCAGCGTGTGGAACTCAATCAATTGCAACCTTATCGGTACTTTGAATTTGCCGGTCTCGCTGGTGAGCGTCGTTTGTGGCTTTACAACCTGGACCAGCAGCGATTGGAATTGTACGACTATATCAATGACAAACTAGTGGTGAGTTCGCCAGTCATACAAAATCAAGTCACGCAAATGTTGACCGATTATAACTACTGTCATTTAATAAGTGATACAGGAGTCGCCAGCTATAACAATTATGCTAGTAAGACCAGCGAACTGAAACTTGACAACATCCATCTCGCTGATTATGATTTTGAACAACTCATTATACAACAGGATGATGCCTTCAAGAGCTTTAAATTCACCTCAGGTTATGAGTTCGCTCCTATGGAAAACGACCAGAACATTGAACCACAAGAGCCGCCAAAATCACTTTACCTAAAGAACGGAAAACTCTATCTTTACAGCCGCGCTCGCCTGAGCGTTTTTACGACTAACCAGAAGAAGAACTAAACATGCACATCGCCGTCGCAGGAAACATAGGAGCAGGAAAGACTACACTTACAAAATTACTTGCCAAACACTATAAATGGACACCGCAATTTGAGGACGTTCTTGAAAACCCATATTTGGAAGATTTTTATCAGGATATGGAGCGCTGGTCCTTTAACCTGCAGGTGTATTTCTTGAACAGCCGTTTTAGCCAGGTGTTGGAAATACGTGAGAGTGGAAAGAAGATCATCCAGGATCGTACGATTTATGAAGATGCCAGCATTTTTGCACCCAACCTTCATGCTATGGGATTGTTGTCCCAGCGTGACTTTGACAACTATAGTAGGCTGTTCAATCTCATGGAAAAATTAGTAGCAGCTCCAGACTTGTTGATCTATTTGCGCAGTTCTATCCCAAATCTTGTGAACCAGATTCACAAACGTGGCCGCGATTATGAGAATTCTATCTCTATTGATTATTTAAGCCGCTTGAACGAGCGCTATGAAGCATGGATTCACGGTTATGACAAGGGTAATCTATTGATCATTGATGTGGATAACATCGATTTTGTCAATAATCCTGAGGATCTAGGTGATATCATTAACAGGATCGATGCAGAGATGACTGGGTTGTTTGCTTAGGGATATTCTCTTGCCATTTTCTTAAAAATTATTCAAACAGAATTACATGAGAAAATTCATATGTTTTATAATATTAGCTTTGTGTATTTCTATAGCTAGAGCTCAAAGAAATTTTGGGGTTTTTGCAGGAGCAAATCTTATTAATTTGACTGAGCCAGAAAACTATCCTTTTCAGGGATCGTCAAACGGAGTTGGTCTACACATAGGATTAAGCTATGATCTGGAAATATCCAAAAACATCAACTTTAGTCCTAGAATTGTTTATTCTCAACAAGGAACTACAAAGTCTAAAGCTGAGGAAGCTGGCTCCAATGATGGTTCTGCATCATCGGTGGATTTTAAATATAAATTGGATTATTTGAATATTCCTTTACAGTTTAAATTCTTTAATCAGCCTTATATCCTAGCTGGTCCTTACGCTGGGTATGTATTGAATGAAGAAAGGTTCAATCGAGATTTTGGTGATTTAAAAAGTAAAGTCGACTATGGTTTTAATTTAGGTGTAGGCTATAATATTGAGGGCTTTTTTACCGAGTTAAATTTTCAGCAGGGATTTGCTACTTTGATTGAAGTAGACGAAACTCCAAGATCGAATGGTTTCAAATTGAGAAATACGATTATACAGCTGTCGTTTGGTTATAAGTTTAGATAGTATAAGTTATCATAAATAGGGTTCTCCCGCATTTTTAGAAGGTTGACCTGTTTTATATTTCACTTCAAACAATCCATCCCATTCCACGCGCATGTTTAATCGCCTCGCTGGATTCTTTTACCAATAAAACTGGGCAAACCTCAAATGCATCTGCCATTTCTTTGATCGCGGCCATTTTTTTGGAGTGGTTTACCGCTCTTATGTAGATCGCTTTAACACGTTCAGGATATTCTGTCGCGGCGTTGGTGTAGTAGGTGGTATCGTGCTCACCGGCATCGCCTATGAGTATAAACTGCTGGTCTGGATAATGTTTTAAAATATTAATCAGCTCGTGTTCCTTGTGTGGCCGCTCTTTTTTTGGTGTGCGATCCCATGGTGTTGGAAAATCACGCAAGAGAATAGGTCCTTTTGGGAATCCGTGAAAATCCACGAATTTTTCTAGATAACGGTATAAATTCCATGGGCTATTGCTCAAATAAAACATGGGATTTTGATCCTTGCCAGATGGCCCGCGATGCAACAGTTGGTAAAAACTTGCGGCATCTTTAAACGGCGATCGCTGGTCAAAATTCTTAAAAAAGGTATTGAACGCCACGCGCAATTTCAAGAAGCTGGTCACACCAGTCTTCATGATGGTGTCGTCTATATCGCTTATCACGCCATAAGCCGTCGTGCTGGGCGGCACGAGTGTCTCACCGGTGAATTTATTGATAGATATTCTTTGTTGGGATTTCGCTTTCGCGAAAGCGGAATTTTTCTCGTCAAAGGAAATAACGATAGGCACATAGCCTTCCTCATCTGAGATGTCTTGCAAGTCGGTTTTGGTCTGTATATCAAAAAGGAAATACCCTTCACTATCAGTAGTGGTTTCAAAAAAGTTTCCATTTGGCAACGTAAGTCTGACGGGAATCCTTCTTATTTCGTCCGTTTTAAAGGCGCGCCAGGTGTTGCGCAGGGTTTGATAGAAGGTCTGCTGCTCATAAAGTTTCAACGGCTGGTCCTCAAGCGCCCGACCACGAACGTACAGGTGAAATTCACCACTATACGTACGGAAAACGTCGATGATCCATGGATCGCGCTGGAATAATGCCATAAACTGATTTGAAATTGAAATATACAATCTATGTAAATGAGTTCGTGGTAGATTCTCTTAAAAACAAAAGCCGTTCTGAAAACAGAACGGCTTTAAATCTTATAAAATGAATTCGTCTAACGTTCTGCCAAAGGATTAAGAGCGCGCTCTGCCGCATTTGCTGGCTTGAAGTAATACATTCCAGCATCGCAGGCGACTAACAATTCTTCGTTTTGGGCAGTTTCCAGTTCGTCTTGAGTTTCTAGCTGGATCTCCGTTGGAACAACCGCAGTCTCTACCTCATCGCTGTGATTTCCTAAAATAGGAGCAATCACCAGTCCTATCAAACAAGTCAGCTTGATCAAGATATTCATGGATGGACCTGAAGTGTCTTTAAATGGATCACCTACCGTATCACCAGTCACTGCCGCTTTGTGCGCGTCAGATCCTTTATAGGTCATCTCGCCATTGATCATCACACCAGCTTCAAAAGACTTTTTAGCATTGTCCCAGGCGCCACCGGCGTTGTTCTGGAAGATGGCCCAAAGCACACCACTCACGGTAACACCAGCCATGTAGCCACCTAGCATTTCTGCAATCGCTAGCGGATTCATACCAAAAATCATAGGCACAAAAGCAATCACCAATGGGAACCCTATGGTCAATAGACCTGGTAACATCATTTCTTTCAAAGATGCCTTGGTTGAAATATCCACACATTTATCATACTGTGGTTTTCCAGTTCCTTCCATAATACCAGGAATCTCACGGAACTGTCTTCTCACTTCTTCTACCATTTCCATGGCTGCTTTTCCTACCGCATTCATCGCCAATGCACTGAAAACTACAGGCACCATACCACCTACAAACAACATCGCAAGAACAGGCGCTTTAAAAATGTTGATCCCGTCAATTCCCGTAAAAGTTACATAAGCTGCAAAAAGCGCTAAGGATGTTAAGGCTGCTGAAGCAATGGCAAATCCTTTACCCGTTGCCGCAGTCGTGTTTCCAACAGAATCCAAAATATCCGTACGCTCACGCACGATAGGTTCCTGCTCGCTCATCTCTGCAATACCACCAGCATTGTCAGAAATAGGGCCGAAAGCATCAATGGCCAGTTGCATCGCTGTGGTTGCCATCATGGCGCTGGCCGCTAGAGCCACACCATAGAATCCTGCAAAAGCATAGGATGCCCAAATAGCACCAGCAAATAAAATTACTGATGGAAAAGTAGAAATCATTCCCGTGGCAAGACCAGCGATAATATTAGTTCCTGCACCAGTTGAGGATTGTTGTACTATTTTAAGGATAGGTTTTTTACCTAGACCTGTGTAATATTCGGTTACTGATGAGATTACGGCTCCTACGACAAGACCTACGAGCGTTGCGTAAAACACATTAAGCCATGAAATCGTCATTGCGCCTTCTCCATAAAAATTCATGGTCATGGTTTCTGGAAGTAGGTAGTAACACAGTCCAAAACAAGAGAGAGCAACCAGAATAATCGACGTCCAGTTCCCTACATTAAGAGCGCCCATCACTTGAGCTTCCTTAGCATCGTTACTGGAAATCTTCACCAGCATGGTACCGATCACTGAAATAACAATTCCAAAACCTGCAATCGCCATAGGTAACAAAATAGGTCCTATCCCGCCAAAACCTTCATTGACAATATCGCCGCCCATATCACGTATCACATAATTACCCAACACCATCGCCGCAAGAACCGTCGCCACATAAGAACCGAATAAGTCTGCGCCCATACCGGCCACATCACCTACGTTGTCACCTACGTTATCTGCAATGGTGGCAGGGTTGCGAGGATCATCTTCTGGGATTCCAGCTTCTACCTTACCTACAAGGTCAGCGCCTACGTCGGCTGCTTTAGTGTAGATACCACCGCCAACTCTGGCAAAAAGTGCAATACTTTCTGCACCTAGTGAGAAACCGGCAAGAGTTTCAAGAACGATAGTCATTAACTCGCCAGGTGTTTTCATGACTCCGCCAAATTCTGCTGGAGCCCATTCACCATTCATGAATACGTGAAAAAAGATGATAAAGAATGCCGTTAATCCTAGAACCGCAAGAACTGCGACACCTAATCCCATCACTGTACCACCGCCAAAAGAGATTTTCAATGCCTTAGGCAAACTGGTTTTAGCTGCTTGTGTGGTTCTAACATTGGTTTTGGTAGCAATTTTCATCCCTATGTTTCCTGCATAGGCAGAAAACAAGGCTCCAAAAATAAAGGCCACAAAAATCATCCAGTGTGTGGTAGGCACTACAAAGGATACTACCGCCAGTAGTATGGCTACAACGACAACAAATATGGATAGCAGTTTATATTCTGCTTTTAAGAATGCCAGCGCGCCCTCATAAATATGATCAGAAATCTCTTTCATCTTGCCGTCGCCGGCATCTTGTTTCATGACCCAGGACTTCTTGGTCAGCATAAATACAAATCCTAATGCGGCCAGAGCGAGTGGCGCATAAATAACTAATTCTTCCATGTGTTAATTGATTGTTTTTTAATTGTCGCTAATGTAATAAAATTCTGTTAACGATAATATGAACTGTCAATATCTAAGAAAACGATGCTTCCAACCATAAAAAAATAGGATTGTGATAATTCAGGAGTAAAAAGAAGAGGTTTTGGCTACCACAAGATAAACCAGCAAGATTTTGATGAACCTAACATGTTTAAATAGAAAAAGCTGTGGATTTTAATGCAGTTCGCTTTCGCGAAAGCGAACTCAAAAAAAACATGTGTACAAAACAGGAACCTAGAAACTAAACCCGAAGCTGCCTGTAATGGCAAAGGTGCGTGCATCTGGAAGCTCGCGATAGTTGCCTCTAAAACTTGCGTCAATCCTTAAGATGCGGAAGATGTTACCTATCCCAAAACTATACTCGTAGTAGATATCTTCTGGTGCTCGATAATCGATACTGCTGCGGTTGATGGCGATATTATCATCGCTTATGGTACCATAAACGGCTTTGAATCCTACCAACTCGCGCAGGTCGAGTTGCTGCAACCCAGGAATACGAGAGAAAATGCGTCCATTGAAGTTGTGGTCCAGGTGTAGGGTCACGTACTCATCAGTTACAAATTCGTAAAAATTCATGGTGTTAAATGCTCCAGAGATATTGAAGAGCGTCTGGTTACCTGGAACTACATTCAGTAATGCTAATGGAACGGTTCCAAAAGTTTTTCCAGCCTCGACACGCGCTCGCAATCTACCAAAACCACCTATCTGTAAAGGATGTTCATAATAGAATTGCATTTTGTCATAATTGAAGTAACTATTGAGAACACCTTCCAGACCTCTAGTGTAATTGGCATATAGAATAGGGTACTGAAACGAGTTGATAATGGTTCTATCCACGCCATAGTTGGAGGTCTTGCGGCCTGGTGTGTAAGTCATGGAAAGTCCAATATCACTTTGATTGACCTGTCCATTGATCATACCGTTATCATCCAGATAATCGAGACTAAAGAAATCTGGGTTTGCGGTTTTGATGGTTCTATAGCTTCCACCTAAACGAAACTCCAAGTTATACAATGGCTCAAAACTCAAGCTTACCGTAGATAGGTTGATAGAAGACAACCTGCCGTTATTTCCTGTACTGATCAATGCACTAGATGCGAGACTACGACCTAGTACGTCATTGGTATTGGTTAAGCTTGCGGCAAGCTGTTCAATGTCTCTACGGTTTCCTGCTTGTACGGTAAGGCGACTGCGTTTATCCAGTAGGTATTTTCCAGAAATTCCATACTTGACCTGGTCATCTCTAAAACCATAGGCAAGATATCCTTCTAATCGCCATGGATCATTTGCCGTAAAATAGGTGCGTCCACCACCGCGTAATCGTAAACCCTCCACATCATTAAATCCAAAAATTGAAAAGACTGGACCTATGTCAAAATTGTCCACTTCATAGTAACCAGAAGCGAGTATAGTACCAATGTTGTAAAGTCGATTGAACTTTTTGTTTTGGCGCAAGGTGTCCAGCATGGTGTAGATTTGCTTTTCATCCTTGTTCAGTTTTTCCAAACGGTTTTCATCCCAGTATGCTTCACTGCGGTTATAGGTTTCTGGGTCGTAATCATTGACGCGACGACGGTAGAAATCTTCTTTTTTAGCGATATCAAATTGATATTTATCGAATAGTGTCGTGCGTTTTCCGTACACACCTTTGGCTTCTTCCTTTTTTCTAAAAGAAAAATCGCTTTGAAAATAATCGCGTGTGATCAAAAACAAACTGTCGCCAAGAACATCATATTCCTGTTCGATATAAATATCTTTTACCCAGTTGACGTTGGCACTTTTAGTGGCCTGCAGATTAATCTCTTTTATGGCAAAAGTGGAGTCGGCTACCCAGAAATCTCCTTTAAAGGTAAGCTCGCCCTTGCGACGTGGATAATATACGATATTAAAGGCACGCACACCATCTACATCTGCCGTATCACGCAGTACATAATTATAGGTATCAATTCCAGCCCGACCTATGGGACTCACAAAACTTTTATCAAAAAATTTAAGGTGTCGATCATAGATATCAATATCTGTATAAAGATCTTTTACCAGCGCAATTAAAGTCTGGTTATTGGAAAATCCAGAGTTCTTATTGGCCTTTACATTCTCCTTTTCTTTATTCAGTAAATTGTCTCCATATACTGTAGAAAGGGATTCATTGATGAAAATGGGTAGATAGGTTTTACCACTTACAGCACTAGTGTCTGCATAATCAAAGACAAACTCCATTCCTTTAAAAAGATTGGAATTGATCATGGCGCTGTCGATGGTGTTCAAGTCAAACTCCAGCTTTTCATATTTCTCATACTGGTACTGTTTGAATTGGCTTAACCCATTCTTACGCCTATTTTCCCAGATCTTTCGCAGGATGTCCAGTGCTGGATTGTTTTTCTTTGAAGTCTTGCCAGAGTAAACGACGACTGCATTAAGTTGCGCTTCATCACTTTCCAGTGTGATATTAAAATCTAGTTTAACACTACTCTCCAGATCTATAGTTTTGGTTTTGTAGCCTACAAAGGAAATCTCGATCTGGTTATAGGACTCGTCTGACTGCAGATAGAATCGACCGTCATCATTGGTGATCGTACCTTCATAAGTCCCAGGAAAGACCACATTTGCAAAGGGAACCGTTACACCATCTGTGTCATAGACAACACCACCAACTTTAGTCTGTGCCATCAATGTATATGAGGTAAGTAAAACGGTAAAAATCGCCAGAAACGATTTCAAATTAATTAGATAATAGTTATCTGTCATTGCGTGGATTACAAGAGCCGAAGATATGACGACTCCATCAATCTAAGTGTTATGAAAACAAAAAATCGAGCCGGCTTCCCTACAAGCAGACCCGATTATTAATAAGGATTAAACCCTTATTAATTTTCAAAACATACGTAAAATGGGAACTACTGGTTTTTAATCGTATTGAAACTGAAATTATCTGTTCCAAAAAATGGAAATAGGTTAATCGGGAAGCGAATGAGTTAAGGAAGAAATCTGCGTTTTTTCAATTTTCCTTTGCTACCTGACTGGCAGGCCTTCGCGAAAGCGAACTCATCTACCAGCAATTTTACAACACAAAAAATCCCAACTCGCAGGAGCTGGGATTTAAATTATGGGAAGAAAGTTTTTTATTTTCTGTACATTACTTTTTTTACACCTTCTACGACATCGTCACTGTTAGGCAACCATTCTGCTAGTAATACTGGAGAATAAGGCGCTGGAGTATCTGCTGTGTTGATTTTATAGATAGGAGCATCCAGATAGTCAAAAGCTTCTGCCTGTACCATGTGGGAAATTTCAGTTGAAACATTACCAAACGGCCACGCTTCTTCAAGAATTACAAGTCTGTTGGTTTTCTTGACAGATTTTAAGATGGCTTCCTTATCATAAGGACGTACGGTTCTCAAGTCGATGATCTCGCAAGAGATGCCTTCTTTTTCCAATTCTTCAGCAGCGGTGTAGGCTTCTTTGATGATCTTACCAAAGGATACAATCGTCACGTCGGTTCCTTCACGCTTGATTTCTGCCACACCTATAGGTAGGATGTACTCATCTTCAGGAACTTCACCTTTATCACCGTACATCTGCTCAGACTCCATAAAGATTACAGGATCGTCGTCGCGTATAGCGGCTTTAAGCAATCCTTTAGCATCGTATGGGTTTGAAGGTACGATCACCTTAAGTCCAGGTGTATTTGCAAACCAGCTTTCAAAAGCCTGTGAGTGTGTTGCAGCTAGCTGTCCAGCACTACCTGTAGGTCCTCTAAAGACGATAGGACACTTTAGTTGTCCACCAGACATCTGGCGTATTTTTGCTGCGTTGTTGATGATTTGATCGATTCCAACTAGCGAGAAGTTAAACGTCATATATTCAACAATAGGACGGTTACCTGTCATGGTTGATCCAATTGCAACACCAGCAAATCCTAGCTCAGAAATAGGAGTGTCGATAACGCGCTTAGCGCCAAATTCATCGAGCATTCCTTTTGAAGCTTTGTAAGCACCATTATATTCCGCAACTTCCTCACCCATAAGGTAGACGGACTCATCACGTCTCATTTCTTCACTCATCGCTTCGCAAATCGCCTCGCGGAATTGTATTGTCTTCATAAAAATATTGATCTTGTACTACGAACAAAAATAGGCCTTAAAGAACTATCTGCTTAAAAAGTCTAACAAAATTTTATTATGCACGCATAGTTTATTGTGTGATTTTTAATTAATTTCGTGGACATTGAATTATTGATAATAAAACACCTCATAAAATGAAGATATTAGTTTGCATCAGCCATGTGCCAGATACAACCTCAAAAATCAATTTCACAGATGACAACACTCAGTTTGATACTAATGGTGTGCAGTTTGTGATCAATCCTAATGACGAGTTTGGTCTAACTAGAGCCATGTGGTTCAAGGAAAAGCAAAACGCGAGTGTGGATGTGGTTACTGTAGGTGGTGCGGAAGTGGAACCTACCTTGAGAAAAGCCCTAGCCATAGGTGCAGATCAAGCGATACGAGTGGACACGCCAGCCGTGGACGGTTATGCTGTGGCAAAAGAACTCGCAGACGTTGTAAAAAACGGTGGTTATGATCTTGTAATTGCTGGTCGTGAGTCTATTGACTATAATGGAGGAATGGTACCAGGAATGGTAGCTGCCATGACTGGATCCAGTTTTGTAAACACTTGTATTTCCTTGGAAATTGATGGTGATACCGCAACTGCAACCCGTGAGATTGATGGAGGTAAAGAAACGGTAAAAGCAAGTTTGCCGCTCGTGATAGGTGGTCAAAAAGGTCTGGTTGAGGAGAGCGACCTTAGAATCCCTAATATGCGTGGTATCATGATGGCTCGTAAAAAGCCATTGGATGTCAAGGCGTCCGTTGGTGCGAGTACAGAGACTAGTACGGTTTCTTTTGAAAAGCCAGCACCTAAAGGAGAAGTTACGTTAGTGGACGCAGACAATCTTGATAAGCTGATTGATCTGTTGCACAACGAGGCAAAAGCGATCTAGAGATTTTCTTTTTTCGCTTTCGCGAAAGCGAACTAAAAAGAAGTTTATGCCGCACCTGATGTGGTACGAAAGCGAATTAATTATAAACCACAGTGGAACCATCAAATGTTAGATTCCACATCAAAATTTAAGATATGTCAGTTTTAGTATATACAGAATCAGAAAACGGAGCCTTTAAAAAAACGGCTTATGAAGTGGCAAGTTATGCCAAAGGAATTGCAGACATGCTGGGAACAGACGTTGCGGCAATTTCCTTTAATGCAACAGACGCCGGCGAGCTGGGAACTTATGGTGTGAGCAAATTGCACAATGTCAAAGAGTCCAAGCTTGATAAATTCAACGCAGGCGCTTATGCAGACGCGATTTCTCAAGCTGCCAAGGCAGAAGATGCAAAAGTGATCGTGATCAGTTCCAGTGCAGATTCCAAGTATTTGGGATCTCTATTGAGTGTTCATTTAGACGCTGGATACGTTTCAAACGTAGTGGCTTTGCCTTCAAGTGCAGATCCATTTACCGTAAAGAGATCTGTTTTTACCAATAAAGCCTTTAGTAACACACAAATCTCTACCGATCGTAAACTAGTAGGATTGTCCAAAAACGCATATGGCCTAAAAGAAAACCCAACCGATTGCACCGTAGCAGACTTTGCACCATCCTTGAACGGCGATGACTTTAAAGTAGAAGTGCAGTCTGTTGACAAGGCTACCGACAAGGTAACTATTGCAGATGCAGAGATCGTAGTGAGTGCCGGTCGTGGTATGAAAGGACCAGAAAACTGGGGAATGATTGAAGAACTTGCAGATGTTCTGGGAGCAGCCACCGCTTGTTCCAAACCAGTAAGTGATATGGGATGGAGACCACATGGAGAACACGTGGGACAAACTGGTAAGCCTGTAGCTTCCAACTTATATATTGCGATAGGGATTTCTGGAGCGATCCAGCATCTAGCAGGAATCAACTCTTCTAAAGTAAAAGTGGTTATCAATACAGATCCAGAAGCGCCGTTCTTTAAGGCAGCAGATTATGGAGTCGTTGGTGATGCTTTTGAAGTAGTACCTGCACTTATTGAGAAATTGAAGGCATTTAAGGCCGCTAATGCCTAATACCTAAAGAAATATTAAATTTAAGGCTGTGCAATATGAGAAAATGCTCATTTTTGCACAGCCTTTTTCTATTTAAGTCCATTTATAAATAATGAGTCTAAAACGACTTAACATACGCGGAATCTCCTATAGCCAGACACAAAATGGTGCGTATGCGTTGATCCTAAAAGAATCTGGTGGTAATCGACAGTTGCCTATAGTCATTGGTGCTTTTGAAGCGCAGAGTATTGCTATAGCACTAGAAAAGGAAATAAGTCCACCACGTCCTTTGACCCACGATCTTTTTAAAAGTTTTGCAGAGCGTTATGGTATCGTGGTCAAGCAGGTTATCATCCATAAATTGGTCGATGGTGTGTTCTACAGCAGTTTGATTTGTGAAAAGGACAAGATTGAAGAAATTATCGATGCGAGAACAAGTGATGCCATCGCCCTGGCAGTGCGCTTCAAGGCGCCTGTGTTTACCTATGAGAATATTCTGGACGAGGCTGGAATCCAACAGCAAATTTCAGCTGACAAGGATTTAGTGGATGAAGATGAAGATAGTGATGAGCTTATAGAAGAATTGATCAATACACCTATAAGTGAGCAAAACGATTACAGCAGTTTGTCGATGGACGAACTCAATAAAATGCTACAGGAAGCAGTGAGTAATGAAAATTATGAGTTGGCTGCCAGCATTAGAGATGAGATCTCAAAAAGATAACCTATCATTCTATATGAAGATTTTAAAACCTGCGCTGACCGGCTTTTTTCTGTTTGTTTCTTTATTATGCTCTACTCTCGTCACTGCGCAGACAGACCAGATTTCAATTGAGGGAACCTGGAAGATCAACACTACAGATCAAAATTATAAGCCTGCCACCTTTAAGGGTACTGCGATAGATTCGGTAGCATTCGGGAAAAATAATTTCACCTATTATCTGGCATCAGATTCCCTGCAACAGGCAGCTGGTAATTATTTTTATGACGAGAACGAGTTGACTCTATATTTTGTAGAGCCTAACGATAATGCAAAACGTTACAAGGTTGAAAACTTAACCAATGATCTACTGGTCTATTCCAGCGATACAGAATCTTTTGACTTTTCCAGAAATACGGAACCACTTGAGGTTGCTGCAGATGATACCGTTGAGCAGGATTTTGCTGTGGATCCATCCAAAGGGTTTGGTTTTACGTTCACGAGTTTGTACCGCGGCCTTATTGGTATCGTTTTTATCATCGGACTTTGCTTTTTATTAAGTGCGAACAAAAAGAAAATCGACTGGAAACTGGTCGCTACTGGATTGGGCTTACAAGTGGTTTTTGCAGTATTGGTATTGAAGGTTCCAGCAGTAGCATTCGTTTTTGACTGGATTTCCAATAAAGTAGTAGATTTTTTAAATGTTTCAGAAGCTGGAGCAGACTTTGTATTTGGAGATTTGATCGATGTCAATTCTAGCCTAGGCTACATATTTGCTTTCAAGGTCCTACCTACCATTGTATTCTTTTCGGCATTTACATCGCTACTTTATTATTTAGGCATCCTTCAAAAAATCGTTTACGGTTTTGCATGGGTTATGAGTAAAACCATGCGATTAAGTGGTTCTGAATCCTTAGCTGCTGCTGCTAATATTTTTATAGGTCAAACAGAAGCGCCGTTAGTGGTAAAACCTTACTTGGATAAAATGACCAAGTCAGAAATGCTTTGTCTTATGGTTGGTGGTATGGCAACCATCGCTGGTGGCGTTCTTGCAGCATTCATCGCCTTTCTGGGTGGCGATAGCGATGCTGAAAAAATTATTTTCACGAAGCATTTGTTGACGGCGTCCATCATGAGTGCGCCAGCAGCTATCATCATTGCAAAAATCTTATTCCCAGAAGAGAACAAAGACGACATCAACAGAGAATTAGATATTTCTAAGGAAAAAATAGGATCCAATGTTCTGGATGCGATCTCTCGAGGCACGACAGATGGATTGAAACTAGCGGTAAACGTTGGTGCCATGTTGCTTGTATTTACAGCGATCATGGCTGTTTTGAATTGGATGCTAGGCGATTTAATAGGTGATCCTACGGGCTTGAATGACAAGATTGTTCAATGGACTGATGGTAGATACCAGTCTTTTTCCATGCAATACATCATGGGTAATCTATTTGCTCCTGTAGCCTGGCTTATCGGTGTGCCGTTTGAAGACATTGTTGCGGTAGGGCAGCTGTTAGGAGAGAAAACAATTCTCAATGAATTCTTTGCCTATGCATCATTAAGTACCCTAAAAAATACAGGCGTTCTAGTAAATTATCGATCTATAGTGATTGCTACCTACGCTCTTTGTGGGTTTGCAAATTTTGCCTCGATAGGTATTCAAATAGGTGGAATAGGAGTTCTGGCACCATCGCAACGTGGCGTTTTGGCCAAGTTTGGAATAAAAGCTTTGATAGGCGGTACTTGCGCTGCGCTACTTACAGCAACCATTGCAGGGATGCTTTTTGGATAGTCAATACTTGACTGATATTTCTTTGCTTTTTAAGTTTATCTCAAATAATAGGTTTCTATTTAACCTTTATTTAGTATTCCGTTATACATTTACCCAATAATTAGTTAAGGAGAAATATGTCTCAAGTAGAAGTAAAAAAATTTGATTTCGGCCAGATGGAGTTTCATGACAACTATGTCATTAGCACTATCCTACCTAATACCATGGTCACCACTTCTATTGCCAAGACTATTTTGACATCCATCAAAGATCATTTTGGAAGTAAAAAAATGGTTTACATCTCGAACAGGGAATTTGGCCATGAGGTGGATCTTTCTGTTTACAAAATGGTAAACCCTAAGAAAATGGTCGCTATCGCAATGGTTTCTAGCCAGAGAGAAGAACTTGTTCGATCGGTTGGTAAGGAGCAAGAAGTGTATTCTGGTTCGTTTGGAGTCTTCAATTCTATAGATAGTGCCGTTTCCTGGGCAAAATCTTTTCTTGAAGAACAAGAAGACTAATTCTAATAACACGTTGAAAAATTAGCTGGATCAAATTCTTTATTCAATTTGGTTCATCATTCTATTTCTTATTTTTCAACTTTAGTTGAAGCGCTTTCTTTAGTGCTGAAACAGACAAGCATTTCTCATGAAGCAATATCACGACCTCTTACAATATATACTGGATAATGGTAACGACAAGGGTGACCGCACAGGCACTGGTACGCGCAGTGTTTTTGGCCAGCAATTGCGATTTGACCTTCAAGAAGGATTCCCTTTAGTGACTACAAAAAAAGTACACCTTAAAAGCATCATTTACGAGTTGCTATGGTTGCTCAAGGGAGATACAAATATCAAATATCTGCAGGACCATGGCGTACGTATCTGGAATGAATGGGCAGACGAGAATGGAGATTTAGGTCCTGTTTATGGACACCAGTGGCGCAACTGGAACAGTGAAGGTATTGACCAGATAAAAGACGTGATCCATACCATCAAGAACAACCCCAACAGCCGTCGCATGATGGTTACTGCATGGAATCCCAGCGTGATGCCAGATACCAGCAAGAGTTTTGCAGAAAACGTTGCCAATGGCAAGGCGGCATTACCGCCATGTCATGCCTTCTTTCAGTTTTATGTGGCAGATGGTAAATTGAGCTGCCAGCTCTACCAGCGCAGTGCAGATGTCTTTCTAGGCGTTCCCTTTAACATTGCTAGCTACGCCTTGCTTACCATGATGGTGGCTCAGGTTTGCGGGCTGGATTACGGTGATTTTGTACACACTTTTGGTGACGTGCACATCTATTCCAACCATCGCGAGCAGATTGACCTGCAACTCTCCAGAACACCACGAGATTTGCCTACCATGAAACTCAATCCAGAGATCAAAGACATATTTGATTTCAAATACGAAGATTTTACCTTGGAAAATTACGATCCCTATCCTGCGATCAAGGCTGCTGTGGCGGTTTAATTTGATTCAAAATATTTTGGTTGAAGTTTCGCTTTCGCGAAAGCGAAATCACAAAAAATATCATTGATATTTCAAAAATCGAGGGTTACAGCGGTCTGTTTAACTAGAAGTTAACTCTAACAGGAATCTGCTTACAATCAAAACCACTTAAATTTGAGTAGTGAACCAAGATCAACCACTTCTCGAACTTTTCAATCAAACCAGAGCCGACTCTGAAAACATCTGTAAACCGCTGGCTACAGAGGATTATGTGGTACAGCCCATTGTAGATGTATCACCACCTAAATGGCATTTGGGACACACGACTTGGTTTTTTGAGGAATTCCTACTTACTAAATATCTATCAGGCTACCGAAGATTTGACGAGCGATACGCCTATGTATTCAATAGTTACTATGAAAGCATGGGAAAACGTGTCGTGCGAACAGATCGCGGTAATCTATCGCGTCCCAGCGTTTCTGATGTCTATAGCTATCGAGCTCATGTCACCAATGCAATGATACAGTTGTTGTACAGCGAGCCAGCGGCAGAGGTTCTAGAGGTGATAGAAATAGGGATACATCACGAGAAGCAACATCAAGAATTGTTGCTTACAGATATCAAATACATTTTAGGCAACAACCCATTGCAGCCTATTTATGGCGCGCAAAAGGATGAGGTTTTTGTAGAGCACCAGCCGGCACAAATGATTCCCATAAATGATGGGATTTATCATATAGGGCATGACAAAGACACTTTTTGTTATGATAATGAATTGCCTAGTCATCGGGTTTTTGTAGAGCCATATGCTATTTCAAATAAGCTGGTGACGAATGGAGAATGGATGCAGTTTATTGAAGATGGCGGCTATACTAAGGTTTTGCTTTGGCATACAGAAGGTTGGGATTGGGTTCAAAAAAACGACATAAGCGCACCTATGTACTGGTTTAACGACAATGGTACATGGAGCAACTATTTACTTTCGGGATCCCTAGAAATAGACAAGAACGCAGCCGTCACTCATATTTCCTACTATGAAGCTTTTGCCTTTGCACAATGGAAAGGTATGAGACTACCTACTGAATTTGAATGGGAAATAGCTCAAGATAAATTCAAATGGGGTGAACGATGGGAATGGACAGAAAGTGCTTACCTACCTTATCCCAATTACCAGAAACCAGATGGTGCTCTAGGCGAGTACAACGGTAAATTCATGGTCAATCAAAAAGTATTAAGAGGTAGTTCCATTGCCACTGCGGCCAACCATGCACGTCCTACCTACCGCAATTTTTTCCATCCTTATTTAAGATGGCAATTTACAGGCTTAAGACTAGCCCAATCTTTATGACTAAAAAAGAGACCTTTCAAAAGGAATTTGAAGTCCATGTCAAAAAAGGACTGACTTCATCTCCTAAATACTTGAGTTCTAAATATATCTATGATGATAAAGGCGACCGTCTATTTCAACAAATCATGGAGTTACCAGAATACTATCTCACAGGAGCCGAGTATAATATTATAGATACCTATAAAACAGATTTACGTAAACTATTAACCATTGATGGTGGTTTTGATTTGATTGAGTTGGGTGCTGGTGATGGAAAAAAAACAAAAGTGTTGCTCAAGGAATTGTGTGATCATCAAACTGATTTTACATATAAACCCATCGATATAAGCCAAAATGCAATTGATCAGTTGGCACAGGATTTATTGCAAGTGTTTCCCAACCTCGATGTACAAGGTGAGCAAGGAACTTATTTTAAGGTGCTGGAAGAACTTGCCCAGTACAATAAAAGACCCAAAGCGATTTTTGTACTAGGATCTAACATAGGAAATCTTCAACATCCAGAAGCTATTGATTTTTTAAGTAAGCTAGAAGAAATCATGAGCGATAAAGATGTCTTGTTTATGGGGTTTGATCAAAAGAAAGATCCGTTAACTATTCAAAATGCTTATGCCGATTCCCAAGGGATCACGCAAGAGTTCAATAGAAATCTTTTGCACCGAATCAATAAAGAAATGCAGGCTAATTTTCCAGTAGATGTTTTTGAACATTGGGAAGCATACGATCCACAGACAGGAACGGCAAAGAGCTATCTACTCGCCACGGAACCTTGTACGGTTGACGTAAGGCATTTAAACCTACAAGTTGAGTTTAAGAAATGGGAAACCATTCATACCGAAATTTCTCAAAAATATGATGATGACATCGTGGAGTGGCTTGCGCAGAAGGCAGGTTTAGAAATCGTCCAGTTTTATGAGGATGATCGAGAGTTTTTTAAAGATTACCTTTTTAAGGTTAGGTAATAGAGCTTTATAATTTCGCGTTTCTTATTTAGAATTTCAAGGTTCTGTTGGCATTCGTTTAACACAAATAATTTTTGGTCTAATATATTAGCTATATGACGAAAAGGTAATTTGTTGGCGATGGCTTAACCTAACTTTATTTCTTAAACATAGCACTTCCCATTATGAACAAATTCAAATATCTAGTATTGACTGCATTGGTGGTTTTACTAGCCTCATGTGATGATTCACTTGAAAATCGAATCGATATTACTGCGCCAGAAAATGCTCAGCAACTTTTTACCGTAGTACCGCAAAGTGCTGATCAAGTAACCTATAAGCTCATTGAGGCCGATGTACAAGGTATACAAGGTATTATAACTATTCGAGATGCCGGTATCATGGGAGTGGAATCTTTCATGAAGCTAGAAAATACGATACCAGGAATCATGCATCCAGTCCATATTCACGAAGGCCTTTTTGGGAATAATGGTGATCGAGTTATTACTCTAAACCCCATAGATGGAGATACTGGAATAGGAAGAACTTTTTTCGATAAAAAGGATGATGGCACTTCTACTGACTACTATGATTTAACAGAGAATCATGAGTATTATGTAGGTCCACACTATAGTATGGATGATATGTCTACCATCATCGCAGCAGGAAATATAGGGTTGAATAACCCGCCGATACCTTGTGGTCCTTGTGATGGAAAAGTAACAGCATTATCTTTTATATATGAGGGAACTGAAAGTGCTAGAATTACCGTTGAACAAAAAAGAGGTGGAATTGTTTTTGACAGAGTAGTAAGTCCACAAGAACAGTTCTCTATTGATGGTACGGATAGGAAAGGAACTCTTAGCACAGAAATATATATGTCTATCGACGGCGCTCAGGTGGCCAAAATACATACCAGTTGTAGTATTCCAATCGGGATAGGCTATGCGGTTTCTGACTTTATTATTGTAGCTGGAGAAAGCAGAAATGGAGGTCCACTTTGTGACCTAGACGAGTCAGACATACCAGAGCCTTGCAATACTTGTGATGGAAAGGTTACCTCTTTAAGCTTAGTGTACAATGGTTCACAAACGGTAGACGTTAAAGTGGAACAACAGCGTGGAGGAGAAATATTCAATCAGTCTGTGGATCCAGGAGATGTGATTCAATTGATAGGTCAAGATAACCAGCAAACATTATCTAGCAAGGTATATATTATGGTTGATGGTCGTAGGGTAGAAGAAATTCACACCAGCTGCTCTCAACCAATTGGCCCAGGTGCAATTTTTGGAGATTTTGAAGTGATCGCAGGTAGCAGCCGTAATGGTGGTGTCCTTTGCGGAATGCCTTAATTTGAGGAGCTCATTCTTTACTTATTTGATAAGTAGAAGCTTTTTGTTTAGGATCTTTTAATATTGAAAAAATTCTCTGGTTTAGTTCTAAACTTTGCATGAAGCATCTATTAATTCATTTTTATTATAAAAAAACCCGAGCTTATGGCTCGGGTTTTATATTTAGTGGTATTTCATTTTATTTAATAAGTGATTCTCTCGCACCACCAGCGGCAAATAGCGCTCTCATTCTCGCTTTTTGACCTGAACTAAACATATACATGCAAGCATCGTTTGTATAATCCATGTAGTTCATCGTCATGTCTGCACTTCTACAATTGGTTGTAGGATATGTAGGACAGCCGTAATTTGCTCTGTCAGATGTTGGCGTGTCGCTAACAAAATCATCGCGGTTACATCTTCCATCACCCCAAATGTGGCGTAGGTTCAAATAATGACCTACTTCATGAGTAGCAGTACGACCTTGATCAAATGGAGCCGATACACTACCAGTGTTTCCGAAATACTGTGGAGAGATTACCACACCGTCAGTAGCTGCAGATCCACCAGGAAATTGTGCATATCCTAAAATGCCACCACCTATGTTACATACCCAGATATTTAAGTAATTGGCTGGATCAACAACGTCAACACCACCATTTGCAGAACTCTTCATAGCATTATTTGTTCCCCAAGAAGTTCTTGAAGACGCTTTTCTTGTAACTCCTGCAAGTGTAAAGGTTACTTCAGAATCTGCAGCTAGATCAGCAAATTGAGAAGGAACTTGATTCACGTCAGAATTTGACTTTCTAAAGTCTTGGTTTAACACGGCAATTTGTGAATTGATTTGAGCATCGCTTATATTCTCAGCGTTGTTGCTATAGATCACGTGTACCAAGACTGGTATATTGACAACACCTAGATTATCACCGACTGGAGTACCGCCACCGCCACTTGGTTTGCCACCTGGCTTACCTTTTTTGGCCTGCAATTCCATATCTGCTATATATGATTGGGTTTGATCTTCAATTAATTGAACGTTTTTTTGATACTCTGGATTGAGCATCATTTTATCAAAGTTTTCTGAGGCAAAACACTTGCGCAATTCTGCGGTCTGCACACCGTCATTGTTGATCAAGACTTCTTCTTGAACGTCTGTGTTTTCACTACAAGCGATAAGGAGCGCCGTAGCAAACAGGGATAAAATAATTTTCTTCATTGAGATTAGATTTATAATGAACCGACAATGTAAAATAATTATTAATAAATCCTTAACATTGATGTAGGTGTTTTCGACAAACTGCATTGATTTCTTTAAATGATTTACAAATCAATGCTAGAACCGTACTCTAGATGTTAATTTAGTAGAAAAGGAATAATATGAAAGCGATCTGGAACAACAAGGTTATAGCAGAAAGTGATACAACCGTAGTGGTCGAGAACAACCACTATTTCCCAAAATCTTCATTAAAACAAGAGTTCTTCAAACCCAGCGATAAAACTACCTCTTGTCCCTGGAAAGGCACTGCCAGCTATTATTCATTAGAGGTTGAGGATAAAACCAATAAAGATGCCGCATGGTATTATCCAGACCCTAAAATGGCCGCCAAGGAAATTGAGGGACATGTGGCGTTTTGGAAAGGTGTTGAGGTTACTAAATAGAGCAGGAGTTCAGTACTTGATTTTAACTTATTCGCTTTCGCGAAAGCGAACTATGAAACAATCATCATATAAGTAGCTTATATCTATGGGCACAGCAATTTGTAACCATAACCTCTAACGTTCACGATTTCCAAAGCTTCATCTTTAGCAAGCTTCTTGCGCAACTTTGTGATAAAGACATCCATACTGCGGCCGGTAAAAAAATCGTCACTGCCCCAAAGCTTTTGTAAGATATAACTGCGATCCAGTACCTTGTTTTTATTCTGTATAAGGTGATAGAGCAAGTGGGATTCCCTATGTGTAAGCTTCACGGGTTCGTTCTCTTCAAAACTTAATTTTTGCTGCGGAAAGTTGAAAAGATACCTGCCTATACTAAATGTATCAGCTGATTGCTGTACATTTTTACGTTCCAGAAGATTGTGAATGCGTACAATCAATTCTTCCATAGAAAATGGTTTTTTCAAATAATCATTACCTCCTACATGAAAACCTTTCAGGACATCTTCTGTCTGTGCCTTGGCCGTTAGAAAAACGATAGGGATCGACGGGTTGTTTTTTCTGATTTTGGTCGCAAGTTCAAAACCATCCATTAAGGGCATCATAACGTCCAGTACTAATAGATCAAAATCATTGCCTAAAAAGGAGTCGTAGGCTTTCTGACCATCTTCACAAAGAGTGACGTCAAAATCTCTGGTTTCGAGACTTTCCTTGACAATCATGGCGAGTGAGGGCTCATCTTCAGCGAGAAGGATTTTGATTTTTGAACTATTCATGCGGTAATTCTATGGTGAAAGTAGTAGGCTTGAGGGTTAGATTTATAGTTCCGTTGTGTTTCTCTATGATGGCTTTAGTGTAAAACAAACCTATACCGTGACCTTTAGTATGATGCTTATTGCCATCTGTCACGCGGTAGAATTTTTCAAAAAGATTCTTGGCATTTCTGTTGTTGAGTTGTGTGCCATCATCAATGATTTTTGTAATAAGGGATTGCCCTTTCTTAGATATGGTGGCGGTAATGTTATTTCCACCGTATTTAATGGCGTTGTCCAATAAGTTGTTGATGGCATTCTCCATATGGAACTCGTCTCCATAAAAATCTATTTGGGTTGTGTCACTTTCAAATTTGATATTCTTTTGAGTTTGCGACTGGAAACGCTTGACAGACTCTTCCAATAACATCTTGAGGTCAAATCTCGTTTTTTGAAGGGACAGTCGCTCGTTGTCAATCATGGCAGTTTCCAAGAGTTTCTCCACCATAAGGTTAAGTTTCCCTAATTGCTCACGCCCAACGTTCAGGTATCGGTTGGATTTTTCTGTATCTCCAGTGACTGTAAAATTCTGTACGCCTTCTAGGGCAGCGCTCGCCGTGGCAATAGGCGTTTTAAACTCATGGGTAATGTTGGATATTAAATCATTTTTGATCAGGCTTAATTGTTTTTGTTTCTTAATAATGAATAATAGGTAAAATAGGCAGAGTATGATCCCACAAACCAAAATGAAGGAAAGCAAAATACTCACCAGGTTGCGCTTGAATAGAGTAGCCTCTTGTCCTTGATATATCAATTTGAGATTGGTATTCTTATATAGTTGTGGGCTCTTGCTGTCCATAATCTGTGAACCTGCAATATTTCCTACCTCAAAATCATCTTCACCATCATTGTATTTGAAACCATAATCAATGTCGATATTATTTTTTTCGAGCGACTCGCTCATCAAGGAGTCCAGCGATTCAAGATCTAATACATTAGTGGTGAAAGAAAATATGATCTTGTCAGACACCTCTTTTAATTGCCCAGAAAGTTGGCCTTCAGAGTCGTCTGTAAAACTCATGTTGGTGACCTTAGCGTTTGAGGTTGAGTCACCATTGGATTTTGACTTAAAGAACCTGGTCAAATTTAGATCCTCATTCTTTTTGTAGACTGCAGTATCTGCATCAAGACCTTTAAATACGGTAATCGCCTTGATGTTATTTTCAGCAGGAGTTTTTGACAACCGGTCATTTCCTTTTTGCGAGGGAATGATACTGTCAATTTTCACATTGTTCTTTTTTGAAGACTTCGCCTTTTTTGCAAAAGTGGTAATGTTGCCCAGCAGCGAGTCAAACTCACTTTCACTCCATTTTTCATTGGCCTCGTTAAAAAAACTAAGGGTATTTCTTTTGGCGCTGGTAGTGTAGTAATCCTCAACGCTCAAGTCAAATGACGTTCTAATATCACGTTCTAGTTGACGCTCACTTTCCTTATAATTTTTGAATACCCAATAGGATTGGATACCTAGAGTTATTAGGATCACGGCGCTTATCAGCACTAATAAAAATCTATATTTATGATGATTCATAAGGTAAAGGTGCTCATTTAAAACATTACAGGAAAGCCGGTTAACACTAGTTAACGCTCGTTAACCTAGTTCAACGCACAATCTTGGCATCTTTGGAAAGAATTACAAAACCAATATATCATGAAGAATTTTAAATGGACCGCGTTGATTGTTGTTTGTATCGCTTTCGCGAAAGCGAATACATTACAAGCCCAAGAAAACTTCAAGGCCATCGCACATTACATCGTTCAAACTAAAATTGACCTTAAGGATGATGAGGATAAGCAAAAGGAGGCAAAGGATGAAGCCGAAGACGCCAGAACCTCTGAAATCATGGCCAAGTTAAGAGAGGCTATGTCTAAGGGTAATCAGCAGGAATATGTAATGGAAATCACCCCAACTGAATCTTCTTATAACAAGGTTGTAGAACTTGCCAAACCTAAAAAAGCTGGTGAAATAAGCGTGAGCTTTACCGTCAACAATGGATCCACAAGCAGCGTTTACAAAGACTTAAAAGAGCAAAAGTATTATAAGGAAGATGAGATCATGGGAAAAGAGTTTCTGATCGTTGATGATATACCATCGTATGCATGGCAACCTGTCAATGAAACTAAAAAAATAGGAAACTATACCTGCTACAAAGCCACCTACACACCTGTCCTTACCGAAGAAGAAAAAAAGGAACAGGAAGAAAAGATGGAAAAGGCCTCGCAAGGTAGTTTGCTAGCCATGATTCCTGAGCAAGACAGAACGATCACGGCATGGTACACTCCAGAAATCCCTATAAGCAACGGTCCAGGAGAATATCAAGGGCTTCCCGGATTAATTCTCGAGGTGCAAGAAGCTAATACGGTATTGCTATGTACAAAAATTGAGATCAATCCAGAAAAGGATCTTGATATGAAAAAACCAAAATCTGGTAAGAAAATTAATCAAAAGGATTTTGACGAGTTAAGGGAAAAGAAAATGCAAGAACGCATGGAGCGAAATGGAAATAAAGGCTTCATTATCACTAGAACCACTAGCAACTAGTTCTATATTATCTCACCATAGATTCACAGCTAGGAATCACTAACCTTAATTGTTATAAAAACGTTAATACTATCAACGCGATTGCAACCATATCTGTTTTTTAAAGTCATAAAGCGCAAACTGTAACTTAACCATCATATAAGTTACTAACTCAAAAAAATAGAAATGAAAAACATCATACTTTTTGTCGCTTTGATAGCCGTGACTACTTGGTCTACTGCTCAAGATATCTATGGCGAGGCGACATACTTCTCAAAAGCTTCTATAGACAAAAGCTTTCTCGAAGGCAATAGAGACATAAGTCCAGAGCAGCGCAAACGCATCGAGGAAAACCTCAAAAAGGCAAGTGAGAAAACGTTCATCCTAAAATTCAATAGAAGTGAATCTTTGTGGACAGAAGAAGTGGCTCTAGCAACACCAGGTCAAAGTGGCGGCTGGGGAAATTTCATGGGAAGTTCCATGGGTGGTGATAAGTATAAGGACATGACATCCAACACGTTCACAGAGCAGCGTGATATGATGGGTAAGACTTTTTTGATCAAGGATGACTTGCCGCAGTTGGACTGGCAAATTACTGGAGAGACACGCCAGATAGGAAACTATACTGCCATTAAGGCCACTGCTGTTAAGAAAAACGATGCATTGGACATGAGCGCCTTTAGAAGAAGACGTGACGATAACAAGAAGAAGGAAGAAGATGGCGAGACTAAACTTACAGACATGATTGAAAAGGATGAGAATACCACGGTAACGGCGTGGTTCACACCTCAAATTCCAGTACAGCATGGTCCTGCAGAGTATGGTGGACTTCCTGGACTTATTCTCGAGCTAAATGCGAATAACACAACAATGCTTTGTACAAAAATTATTTTGAACCCAGAAGATCGCAGCGATATTGAGCCGGCGACTAAAGGAGAAGAAATTAAATTGGAAGCATATAATGCCACTTTCCAACAAAAGATGGAAGAAATGTCGCAGCGTTTTCGTGGTAGAAGTCGTGGTAGAAACTAAGTACATTAAAAATAAACCTACAAACAGTTGAGCGAGGTTGTCATACCTCGCTTTTCATTATCTAAAATAATTCAACCAACTGATGAATAAAATAATACTTCTCATTGTGTCACTCTTTCTTACCGCAATAGTGGCACAAGCACAATCAGTAAAAATTACGGGTACCGTTGTGGATAGTCTAGGTACACCAGTGCCTATGGCAAATATTATTGCCTATGGCTCCAATAATACCATGGGAGCTTTTGGTATTACAAATACTGAAGGTAGGTACCAGCTTCTCAATCTCAAAAAGGACAGTACCTACGTACTCAAAGTTTCCTTTTTAGGCTTAAAACCTATTGAAGAAACGGTAAGCAAGATCCAGGCAGATATGGTCAAAAACTTCATCATGCTAGATGGAGCAGATCAATTAGACGCCATCAACTTGGTTTATGAAATGCCGGTAACCATCAAAGGAGATACGATAGTTTACAATAGTGATAGCTTTACTAATGGTACGGAGAGAAAACTCGAGGATGTTCTAAAGAAACTTCCTGGAATGGAAGTGAATGAAGATGGTGATGTTCAAGTAGAAGGTAAGGCTGTGGAACGAGTTTTTATTAACGGTAAGGAATTCTTTGAAGGCGATACGCGACTAGCTACTAAAAACATCCCAGCAGATGCTATTTCAAAAGTTGAGGTGTTGAAAAACTTCAACAACGTGAGTCAGCTTAAAGGCATTGGGAATGATCAGGATCGTGTTGCCATCAACATCAGACTCAAGGAAGGAAAGGAAAAATTCTGGTTTGGTGAAATAACAGCTGCTGGTGGATATGGAAATGATGATGTGCGTTACCAGGTAAAGCCTAAGGCATTTTACTACAGCCCAGATTTGTCGGTAAATATTTTGACAGACTTTAATAATCTAGGTATTCCAGCTTTTAGTTTTAGAGATTATTCACGTTTCACAGGAAGAAGTTTTAGTAACACCAGCGATGCTGGAACTGATGTAGGTACTGGAGTAGGCACATCTGGATTTACCACATTTAGACAAAATCAAGCAGTTAATATTGAAAGTAAGTTTGCCGCTTTTAATGCCGCTTTTAAAGCAAGTGAAAGTCTAGACATTAGTGGTTTTGCGATATTTTCCAAAACACTTACTGATGATAACAGTGTTCAAAACAGATTATACGACGATGCTCCTAATGATGATCTAGATGGTGGTATCCAGGAGAATGTCCAAAATGGGTCATTTCAAGAAAATGATCTCGCTATTTTTAAGTTAGGTGCAGATTATAAACCTAATGCCAACTTTACACTGGATTACAATGGACAAGTAAACATTACGGATATTCAGGAAACATCAAATCTTATCTCGACTCGTATCCAGCCGGTATCTGGCGGTGGCGTCGAGAACGTGGTAGAGAATATTGACCAATTGGATGCTCAACGTCCTGTGGTGATTGATCAAAGCTTGAATGGTTATTACACCGCTGGTGATAGAAGTATTTTCTCCTTAGAGAGTCGTTACATCAATCAGGAAGAAGATCCGTTTTACAATGCCGTTCGTGATCAACAGAATGCTCAGGATCCAGAGCCATTTAACGGTCGTCTCGGATTGACTCAAGCTGATCCCTATAACATCAATCAAAACAACCTCGTGCAAACCAGCCGTCTGGATGCCAAAGTGGATTATTGGTACATCCTCAACAAAATCAGTAATATCAATGTAACAGTTGGTGGAATTTTTGCTAAACAGGATTACAACTCCAGCATTTTCCAGATTCTTGACGATCAATCTAGAAATGATCTTACAGATCCAGATCTGATCAATTATGTCACCTATAATTATGATGACATTTATGCTGGCTTACATTACAAACTTATCTCTGGTAAATTTACGTTCACACCTGGTTTTAACTATCATAACATTACTACCACTGATGAACAAAACAACGTCACGAACGAGATCAAGACCAGCAGAATATTACCTGATCTAGATATTAGATATGATTTGAAGTCTTCTGAAAGCTTATCCTTTAGATACAACGAGACCTTGAATTTCTCTGACGTGAACAATTATGCAGAGGCATTGGTATTTGGTAACTATAACTCTTTGAGTAGCGGTAACAATCAACTGGAAGGTGCGATAAACGACGTCTTTCGTTTGAATTATAGAAACTTCAATATGTTCAATTACACCACGATTTTTGGTGGTTTGACTTATACCAAGCAGCGTGATGCGATTCAAAATGACTTTATCTTGGATGGTATTAACCAGATTTCAAGACCTATCAATTCCCAGTTTGCTCAAGAATCTTATGGCGGTAACGGTAGATTTAGTCGTGAATTTGGAAAAGTGAATGCTAGCATTTCTGCCGCCATGAACTTCGCATCCTTCAATAACCTTATTAGAGGTGAAGTTCAGGAATTGAAGAATTTCACCCAAACCTACTCTGCTGGATTACGCAGCAATTGGGATGATGGTGTCAATTTTGATCTTAATTACAGCCTCAATCTACAGAATGTTGATCAAGGATTACAGGTAACCAACTTTACTACCAACACATTTTCCCTAGATGCCGACTGGCAAATAGGTGAGTCGTTACAACTAGTTGCAGAGTACGATTTGAATCTATTTAGCGGTGACCTAGACAGCCAGAACTATGATTTCCTCGAGGCGAGCCTATACTACAACAAGCCAGATTCTAAATGGGAATATAAACTGGCAGCGACCAACTTGACTAATACAGAAGCGATCGTAAGCGCTTCTGCCGGTACCGGTATCATCGTCTCCAGTACAAGACAAAACTTTGTACTACCTAGATATGTATACCTGCAGGTGAAGTACGATTTGTAGAAGTAGCATAACTAATAATAGAAAAGGCAACATGTAAAAATGTTGCCTTTTTGTTTTTGAGAAATTTCGCTTTCGCGAAAGCGAACTTTTTCAAGAACTAGGTTTACAGTTTCCGTTTATTTTCAATCGAGATTCTGGAGCCGTGAGCCATCATCACGCTATTGGGTTCTAGAGTGTCCAACACGGCAAACTCTTTACCATAGGTCTGTTCAAAATTGACGTTGATCTGGTGATCAGTGACTTTGTAATGCTTCCAGCTGGCGTGTCGTACCTCATATTCATAGGTGGTCTGTGGATCATAAGATGAATAACCGAAGTATCGTTCCAAGATAAATTGCTCGTTGCTGCCGTCTTCAATGGAAAGGGCAGCCGGTTCGTAAGTAACGCCCATTTCCTGCCAGTCCTTAGGCTTCCATTTATAATGCACGTGATGAAGCTCTTTATTCGCTTCAAGCTGGAAACCCAGCGGCATGGTATCGTAGCGTTCATTGTAGAGTTTGTTGGCTACCAGCGTGATTAAAGGTTTGTCCACAATTTCTTTAATGAAAACCACGCCTCGCCTGTTGGTTCCCGTTTGTCTCACATAGAATCTCAAGTTGATCTCGCTAAAGTTGATGTGAAATGGAACAGGTAAATTAAGGATGCGTGTGTTTTCAAAACGCAGGCCTACTAGACTAATATCTGCCAGATCGCCTCGCAGGTCCAGTTGAGTGCCTTTGGGTAAATATGGCTTTAAAAGTGCCGGTAATACTTTGTAATTCGCAAAAGGAAGATAGCTCCAGGTTGAGGTTAAAAATGACATATGGTAAAAGTAGTGACGAACGTCAACCATTACGTTAAAGCCGTCATAACTAGGGAAAACCAAATAATATTTTAAAAATACAAAACCAACTAAAACCATTCAGCGATTAAATGCGTAGATTATCGACATATTGATGACGATGAAATTAAAATCAGTTTACCTTATCATTTATCCCATGCTATCTTTTCTATTTTTGAGCATGAATTCCTGTGCGATCAAAAAGCATACAGACATTGATTATGGCAGCCGCATCAGCGGTATTACAAACCATCCAGATCTCAATATTTTCTCCAGTAAAAATGTTACAGAGTCGCTCAAACCTGTTCTAATTTTCGTTTATGGTGGCAACTGGAACAGCGGCAGGAAAGGTTTGTATAATTATGTAGGTAGAAACTTTGCCAAACATGATATGATCACCGTCCTACCAGATTATACAAAAAGTCCGCTAGTCAATGTGGATCAAATGACCACACAAATTGCTACAAGTATCAAATGGGTGCGAGATAACATTGCTAAGTACGGCGGCGATCCAGAAAGAATCTACCTCACGGGTCATAGTGCAGGTGGTCATCTGGTAGCGCTCGCGGCCATGAATCCCAAATACGGTATCGAGCAGGGCACGATCCAGGGCATCATTCTCAATGATGCTGCAGGACTTGACATGGCAACTTATCTTGCAAACCATCCTCCAACGGCAGATGACGACTATCTCACGACTTGGACCAGCGATCCAGAGTTCTGGAAACAAGTGTCACCCATCAATTTTATCAATGAGAAAACGCCTAGAATCAAGATCTACGCCGGCAGCAACACGTACAATTCCATCATCTCCAGTAACCAGCGATTTCTGGAAGGATTGAAAGAACATCAACCTGGCGCCAGCATAGAATGGCTGGATAAATCCCACATTCCCATGGTGTCCCAACTGTTTTGGCCTTGGAATGATAGGTTTAAAGAGGTGCGCGATTTCATGAATGAGTAATTGATGCCATATAAAAGTGATCGTGTTTTTAGTGGAGTTCGCTTTCGCGAAAGCGAAATACCAACACATCCTTTTAATAATACATAGGCAATCTTACCCAAGAAACCTTTGTACATTGCGCCTCTAAAAACGAGGGCGATCAAAAGCAATAAAATTATCATAGGCCGCACCGATAAGGCTGATTTTCCAAAACTCAACTTTGAAAATATCGATATCAAGATCGATACTGGTGCCTACACATCCAGCATTCACTGCAAGGATATTGAAGAAAACGATGGCGTCTTGTGTGCCATATTTCTGGATGAATCCCATCCACAATTTCACGGGCAAAAGATAGAGTTTAACGATTACCAGATCACTACGGTGCGCAGTAGCAACGGTATGCTGGACCAGCGTTATGAAGTGCAGTCCAACATCAGATTGTTCAACCGATTGTTCAAAATATCGCTCACGCTTAACAACAGGGAAGAAATGAGGTTTCCCGTACTGCTGGGTCGCAAGTTTTTATCCAAAAAATTTATAGTAGATCCTGAGCTGCAGGATATTTCATTTTTACAGACGAATCATGAAGATTGATATACTTTCAAGAAGTAAAAACATATACAGTACTGCCCGCATGGTGGAAGAGGCTACTAAGGCCGGACACCTGGTAAGAGTGGTAGATCCACTCAAGTGTGATATAAAACTTGAGAAACAAAAACCTACCGTTTATTATAAAGGAACCCGTCTGGATAAACCAGACGCGATCATTCCTAGAATAGGCGCCAGCATTACCTTTTACGGCACGGCTATCGTGCGGCAGTTTGAGGCCATGCACTGTTTTACTACGGTTAGCTCCCAATCACTGGTACGCAGCCGCGATAAATTGCAAAGTCTCCAGCGATTGAGTAGTTCTGGCGTTGGTATGCCTAAAACGGTATTCACCAATTTTGGAAAACATACGTCTACCATTCTTGAAATGGTCGATGGTCCGCCATGTATCATTAAGGTACTGGAAGGTACCCAAGGAATAGGCGTGAATCTCGCAGAAAATTTTGAAAGTGCCGAAGCCATTATGGAAGCCTACAACACCATGGAATCCAGAGTGATTGTACAGGAATTTATTAAAGAAGCTGGCGGTGCAGATCTTAGAGCCTTTGTAGTAGGAGATAAGGTCGTAGGCGCCATGAAACGACAGGCCCAAAAAGGAGAATTTAGATCCAACCTACACCGTGGAGGAACGGCAACTAAAATCAAACTTTCCAAAGACGAAGAATACACCGCTATCGCGGCGGCTAAGTCTTTAGGATTAGGTGTTTGTGGAGTAGATTTACTGCAAAGCAGTCGTGGTCCACTGGTACTGGAAGTCAATAGTTCTCCAGGATTGGAAGGCATTGAAGCGGCTACGCAACATAACATCGCTAAGGAGATCATCAAATACATAGAAAAAAGTACCTAGATATGAAAAAGGAGATCGTTATTCTGGATACCATCATTAAACCAGGCACCAGTCATACGCTCAATTTTAACATGGCAAGGCTGTACACTACGACGGTAGTGGATGTACCGGTAATTATTCATAGGTCTAAGAAGGATGGACCAGTTGTTCTATTGACCGGTGGCGTGCATGGTGACGAATTCAATGGTGTAGAAGCAGTACGACAATTAATCTCCAAAAAGGTGGCCAAGCCTAAAATAGGGATGATCATCGCGATGCCTGTGGTGAATATATTTGGCTTTCTAAACATGCAACGGGAATTTCCTGATGGTCGTGATCTAAATAGAGTTTTCCCAGGAACTAAGAATGGCTCTCTTGCCAGTAGGTTTGCGTATCAAGTCACTACCAATATTTTGCCTCATGTAGATCTAATTATGGATTTCCATACGGGTGGCGCGCAACGGTTCAATGCACCCCAAATAAGAGTGGACCCGTCAGAGACGGAAAGCCTAGAACTAGCCAAAATCTTTCACCCGCCATTCTTGATGCACAGTAGGAACTTAAGCAAAACCTTTAGGGAAAGTTGTGGTAAGCTGGGTAAGAAATATCTTTTATTTGAAGGTGGTAAGTCCCAACAAAGCGATAAAGGAATTACTGGAGTTGCTGTGAACGGTGCGATTAGGGTTCTAAATCATCTGGGAATGCTATCACAACCAGATCTATTGGTCGAACCTAGTTTTCCTACCATAGTTATCAAGGAATCCAATTGGCTTAGAGCAAAGTATAGCGGCCTGCTGCATCCTAAGGTAAGTCACGGGAAACGAGTTGAAAAAGGCGAATTTTTGGCGGTTATAACAGATCCATATGGTACCATGCGTCATAAGGTAAAGTCACCAA
The DNA here is from genome assembly GCF_001413925.1 of Nonlabens sp. YIK11. NCBI lineage: Bacteria > Pseudomonadati > Bacteroidota > Flavobacteriia > Flavobacteriales > Flavobacteriaceae > Nonlabens > Nonlabens sp. YIK11. The sequence goes on along the minus strand of NZ_LBMJ01000001.1, from coordinate 229,045 downwards.
ATGCTGGATATATACTCAATGTGAATCACAGTCCACTGGTGTATCAAGGTGATGCTATTTTCCATATAAGCAAGGATGAAAAGCAAAAGAAGTCTTCGTAAAGAATATCAAGATAAAAGAGAACGGCTAAGTGAGGATAACATTCACAAGCTAAGTCTGGATATTGCAAATAATATCTTGAAACTTGATATCTGGAGCTTTAAAAATTTTCATTTGTTTTTACCTATAGAAAACAAAAAGGAAGTGCAGACCGAATATATTATGCAGGTGCTTCAAGGTAGAGATAAAAATATAGTCTTGTCCAGAAGCGATTTCAAAACCATGGAGATGAGACATTTTCTGCTGACAGATCAAACTGTTATTAGAAACAACAATTACGGTATTCCAGAACCTGAAGGAGACGACTTTGAAGTAGATCCCAAACAATTGGATGTGATCTTCGTACCGCTTCTTGCAGTAGATCATAACGGATCCAGAATAGGCTACGGAAAGGGCTTTTACGATAGATTTTTAAATCAATGTCGACCAAATGCGTTAAAAATCGGTGTTTCTTTTTTTGAGCCTCTAGACGAAGAAATTCTTGCTAATCAAACAGATGTTTCTATAGATCAATTAGTTACACCTTATTCTGTAATTACTTTTTAAATTAATTGTCAGAAAATATTTACTTTGACTGTATTTATATGATCCTTTAATCGATTTTTTTAGTTTATTTTCACATTTGAACCCAAAACTAAACTAGCATACTTCCCCTAAAAGATGTTGGACAACCCTGATTATTTTAAATCTAGCCTTGAGGACAAGGCCTATTTTCTAGAAGAAGTTGCTGCAGCCACTAAAACTGGGGTATATGCAATTAATTTTAAAGAGAATCAATTCTTTATTGACGCCATAGGAAGGTCTATTCTCGATATTCCAGATGCGCTTAACCCAACCATTCCCGAAGCTTCAAAGCTGTTTTTTGAAAAGCAGGATTTTAAGGACTTATTAGAGACTTGTCTAGCAGGTGAGTTTTTAGAAGCTGATATCCAGATGACATCCTCCAACAAGGAAAAAATTTGGATGCGATTTACCGGTAAGCCTAAGTATAATAACAATCATGAAATAGTAGGTATTAGGGGAATATTTACCAGTATAGATAAATACGTAAGAGAGCGTGAAGAAGTCGTTAGGCACAGTAAGGTGATTGAAGCGCAGAATGAGAGACTACTGCATTTTGCCCATATTGTATCTCATAATTTAAGATCTCACAGTAGTAATCTGGAACTTACATTGGAACTCTTTAACGATATAAAACATGACGATAGGTCCTCTGTATTTTATTCGTATCTAGAAGAAGTTTCTCTTAACCTAAGTGCTACCTTAAAGCATTTGAATCAGGTTGTTACTTTAAATTCCCAGGCTACCAATAGAACCATAATCAAGATTGACGAAATCGTAAATCAAGTGCTGGAAATCTATAAAACGGAGTTACATCGAATTCAAGCTGAGGTAGAAATAAACGTTGATCATTTCAATTCGATTGAATATGTTCCATCGTTTTTACACGGTATCTTGGTGACGCTCATTTCTAATGCCATTGAAAATCGTTCTCAGGCGAGACCATTGAAACTTAGTATCTCCACAAAAATTTCCAAAGACAAAAAACTTCTTGTCGTTCGTGATAATGGATCAGGAATGGATTTGACCAGCGTTGGATCAAATCTTTTCAAAGTAAATCATAAAGAGCATCCAGATGGTAAGACGAAAGGATTGGGCTTATTCTTGGCAAAAAATCAGGTAGAGGCAATGGGTGGCGATATTGTGGTAAAAAGCAAGAAGGATCAAGGAGCCACATTTACCATCAAGCTATAATCATGGAAAAACCGTTAGTAAGCAAGGTCTGTATCATTGATGATGATCGACTTTATGTGAGTTTAGTAACGATGATGATCAAAAAGAACTCCTTTGCTAACGAGTTGTTAGTTTTTCAAAACGGTCGCGAGGCTCTCGATTATTTTAAAAATGCCATTGACGACCCTAATGAGATCTTACCAAGTATTATCCTCTTAGATCTCAATATGCCTATCATGAATGGTTGGGAGTTTCTAAAGGAAATTCAGCCTTATGCAGACAAGATGTTGGAGCGTGATATAAAATTGAATATCGTGAGTTCCACTATAAATCCAGAAGAGGTCAATCGCGCTGAAAACCACGATATCGTGCACAACTTTATCACAAAGCCTATATCTAAAGACGCCATTGTTGAGGCCTTTCTTAACTAGATCAATTCTGCTTATTAACGTTTATCAGGGAACGCCTTTTTGCTAAAGAGAATTAGCAGGATGACGCCTATGGTGATGGCACTGTCTGCCACATTAAATACGGCGTTGAAAAAGGTAAACTGTTGTCCACCAACGCTAGGTACCCATTCTGGCCATGTGCCGTCAAACAATGGGAAATATAACATATCGACAACCTCTCCATGAAACCAGGTTCCATAACCGCCATTTTCGGGTAGGAATGTGGCAACACTATTGGTGCTGCTGGAAAATATTTTCCCGTAAAAAACACTGTCGATTATATTACCAAATGCCCCAGCAAATATGAGGGCAATACAAACAATCAAGATGGAGTGACTTTTTTCCTTGACACTTTTCCATAGCCAGTATCCTATGCCGCAAATAGCAAAGATTCTAAAGACCGTTAAGATGATCTTGCCATAATCTCCTGGCAGTTCAAAACCCCAAGCAGCACCTGGGTTTTCATAGAATAAAAGCTGGAATTTGTCCCAATCTACTATGGGATTTCTGGAATCCCTAAGCATATAATTAAGCTTGATATAAATCTTACTTGCTTGATCTATAAATAGAACGACAACAATAATGAGTATTGCTTTGTATAACTTCATTAATAGGGACTGTTTTGGTACAATATACTTAAAAAAGTCATTGTATTTCTATATTACCATTCACGCTTTCAACGGTCATTGTGTAGGCTGGATGATTCTTTTTTGAACTTGCAGAAACCTTCCCATTTCTACTGCTGGCGGTAACTTCGTAGTTTCCCAATTGAGAACCTATAACGTTTGCATTGATGGTAGTAATCTCTGAGTTTCCAGAAACGGAATTTAACCAGACAGAACCATTACTTACGTTGACTCTCAATAGCTGGTAATCTCCTGATATTTCCGCATTGGTATGTGCCATGCTAATCAAGACAGACTTATTTTTTGGAATTTTGATGTTGGCTTTGGAATCCGTGATTTTATGAGCACTTAGTTTATCCTGTGGCAATTCGAATACAGGACTCATGGCATCCTCAAAAAACAAGGTATCATTGGCAATAAAGGATTTAAATATCACGGCATCGCTGTATTCTCCAGACTGTTTTTCGTTGATGGAATAGGTGTCTAACTCGTTGCTGCTATCCAATCTCAACTCCACGAAGTGAGACATCTCTACCACAACAGTATGAAATGAGGTTTCTAGTTTTTGAGAATGCCCCAATGCCAAAAATAGCATTGACATCCATACCAGGAAGGAATGGGCAATGCTATTCTTTAGATTCATTAGTTGCTTAATCCTGCATGTTCTTTGCCTCGATACTCAAGGTCGCATGAGGTACCAGTTCTAGTCTTGCTTTTGCGATAAGCTTTCCTGTAACACGGCATACACCATAAGATTTATTCTCGATACGAATCAAGGCATTTTTCAAGTCACGGATGAATTTCTCCTGGCGTATAGCCAGCTGTGCGTTAGCTTCTTTACTCATGACGGCACTACCTTCATCAAAGGCTTTAAACTGCGGTGCTGTATCATCAGTACCGTTGTCTGCATCGTTCATGTAGGCGCTCTTGATCAATTCGTACTGCTCAGTGGCCTCGGCGATTTTGTTTTTTACTATTTCTTTGAAATGAGCTAGATCCTTGTCGCTGTATCTTACTTTTTCATCTGTAGATGTACTCATAGTTAAATCTTTTTAATTCGAATAACCGTTCTTAATTCGTCAAAATCAATTTCCGTACCGTTATCCAGTTGGTTTGTAATTTCAATGCGATCTGCAAGCGTCTCATCCTTGATATACTGTTCATTGCTGTGAACAGCTGCATTGATTTCTTCCTGCGATTGCAACTCAATATTGATGCGGTCCGTAACCTCTAGTCCAGAATCCTTTCTGATGTTTTGGATTCTATTGACCAGTTCTCTAGAAATCCCTTCTTTTTTGAGTTCTGGAGTGATGGATACGTCGAGAGCGACCGTTATTCCGGACTGATTAGCAACTAGCCAACCTTCTATGTCTTTGGACGTTATCTCTACATCATCGAGGCCCAAAGTAATTTGTTTTCCATCAACCTCAATAGATTTTTCACCAGTTTTTTCTAACAAAGCGATGTCTTCTTGTTGAAAACTATTTATCAGTCCAGCGACCAATTTCATGTCTTTTCCAAAACGTGGCCCCAATGCCTTAAAATTAGGCTTGATCTCTTTCACAAGTATGCCGCTCGCGTCATCGATGAGCTCTATTTCCTTGACATTTACCTCGCTTTTGACCAGGTCTGCGATGGCTTCAATCTGCTTTTTATCGTGAGCTCCCAAAACTGGAATCATAATGCGCTGTAGCGGTTGACGCACCTTGATACTTTCCTTTTTACGTAAGGAAAGCGTCAAACTTGAGATGACTTGCGCTTTGTGCATTTTTTCTTCCAATTCAGGATCGATGATGGTTGCATCAAATGTAGGAAATTTCGACAAATGCACACTTTCTACGGCATTTTCTTCACAAACACTTGTCAAGTCGCGGTATAATTGGTCCATAAAGAATGGTGCAATAGGTGCTCCCAGCTGCGCTACGGTTTTCAAACAAGTGTACAAGGTTTGATAGGCAGCGATTTTATCTTGTTGGTAATCACCTTTCCAGAAACGTCTTCTACACAAACGTACGTACCAGTTGCTCAGGTTTTCGGTCACAAAGGTCGTGATCGCTCTTGCTGCTTTGGTCGGTTCATAGTCCTCATAAAAGGCGGTCGTTTCCTTGATAAGCGTGTTCAATTCTGAAAGTACCCATCGATCAATTTCTGGACGATCTGCTAGAGGTATTTCGCTTTCGCGAAAGCGGAACCCATCCACATTTGCATACAAAGCAAAGAAGCTGTAGGTGTTGTACAAGGTCCCAAAGAACTTGCGTTGTACCTCAGTAATCCCGTCAATGTCAAACTTGAGGTTGTCCCAAGGATTGGCATTGCTCACCATGTACCAGCGTGTGGCATCTGCGCCAAATTTGCCCAGCGTATCAAAAGGATCCACGGCATTGCCTAGACGTTTGGACATTTTTTGCCCGTTCTTATCCAGTACAAGACCGTTACTCACTACATTTTTATAGGCTACATCGTCGCTTATCATGGTGGCGATCGCGTGTAGCGTGTAAAACCAGCCGCGTGTCTGGTCGACACCTTCGGCAATGAAATCTGCCTTGCGCAGTTGGTTTTCTACTTCTTCTTTATTCTCAAAAGGGTAATGCCACTGGGAATAGGGCATGGAACCTGAGTCAAACCAGACGTCAATCAGGTCTGCTTCTCGGGTCAATTTCTCGCCGTTTTGCCCAACCAGGTAAATCGCGTCCACCACATTTTTATGCAGGTCTACTAGGTCATAGTTCGCATCGCTCATATCGCCAGACTTGAATCCCGCAAACGGATTTTCAGTCATGAAACCAGCAGCGATGGATTTCTCGATTTCAGTCACTAATTCCTCGATGGAGCCGATGATTTTTTCTTCGGTTCCGGTCTCGTTTCTCCAGATGGGCAATGGAATTCCCCAAAATCTAGATCTGGAAAGGTTCCAATCGTTTGCATTTGCGAGCCAGTTACCAAAACGTCCTTCTCCAGTAGATTTAGGTTTCCAGTTGATGGACTTGTTCAACTCGTGCATGCGGTCCTTGAACTCGGTCACCTTTATAAACCAACTATCTAACGGATAGTATAAAACAGGCTTGTCCGTTCTCCAACAATGCGGGTAACTGTGCACGTATTTCTCCACCTTAAAGGCGCGGTTGTCTTCTTTTAATTTGATCGCGATGTCCACATCTACCGATCGTTCTGGTGCTTCACCTTCTGCGAAATATTCATTCTTCACGTATTTCCCACCTATAAACGGCAACTCATCACGGAATTTTCCCTGTAGGGTGACTAGTGGTACTGGATTTTTATATTCATCGAGCACCAATAGTGGTGGAATAGGTGGGTTTGCCTGTCTGGAAACCAGCGCATCGTCTGCTCCAAAGGTTGGTGCCGTGTGTACGATTCCGGTTCCGTCCTCTGTAGTTACAAAGTCACCTGCGATGACTCTAAAGGCATCCTGTGCGTTTTCATAAGGCTGAGCATAATCCAACAATTGCTCGTAGCGTATGTTGACCAGATCGGTTCCTTGGCAGCGCCCTAGGATTCTATACGGTATTTTCTTGTCAGAAAGTTGGTAAGCTTGTTTCGCTTTCGCGAAAGCGGACTCATCATCCACATTTTGGTATTTTTTACCAAACTGGTAGCTCACGAGCTTTTCGGCAAGGATCACCTGCATAGGCTCGCCCGTGTACTGGTTGAAAGTGTCTACCAGCACGTAGTCGATCTTGGGACCAACTGTAAGCGCTACATTGGATGGCAGTGTCCACGGCGTGGTCGTCCAAGCGAGGAAAAAGACCTCGCCGCTCGCAGCAAACGGTAATTTTGAAGGGTCCACGACTTTAAATTGAGCGGTCACCGTGGTATCAGTCACATCTTGATAGGTTCCAGGCTGGTTCAACTCATGCGAGCTCAAACCGGTTCCTGCTGCTGGTGAATAGGGCTGGATGGTGTAGCCTTTATAGATCAAATCCTTGGAATAGATCTCTTTCAACAACCACCATACAGACTCCATATATTTAGACTTGTAGGTGATGTATGGATCTTCCATATCTACCCAGTAGCCCATGTCATCTGTGAGTTTGCTCCAGATGTCTGTGTACTTGAGGACGGCTTTTTTACATTCCTCGTTGTACTCTTCCACACTGATTTTAGTGCCTATATCTTCCTTAGTGATTCCCAGTGCTTTTTCAACGCCTAGTTCCACTGGCAGACCGTGCGTATCCCAACCAGCCTTGCGGTTGACCTGGTAGCCTTGTTGTGTCTTGAAGCGACAAAATAGGTCTTTGATGGTACGACCCATCACGTGGTGGATCCCAGGAAGGCCGTTAGCAGATGGTGGTCCTTCAAAGAAAATAAAAGGTTCATTTCCCTCACGAGTCGTTACAGACTTATTGAAAATATCGTTTTCCTTCCAAAATGCTTTGATGCGTTCATCAACTTCTGGTAGGTTCAACCCTTTGTATTCCTTGAATTTAGTACTCATTCTACTGCTGTTTTACGGCTGGCAAAAGTAAGGAAAAATCCAGATGTATTGATGAAGATATGCAGCTTGAAACTCTTAGAGATGTAGATGTTCAAGAATTTGAAAAATGACTTAATACATAAGGTCTAGCTCAAGTTCTTGATCAAACTTACTCTTGAAGATCACTGCTGCGCTGGTGTAGCCGCCTTCAGTCGCATCTACAAAATGTATATGATTGTCTCTTCTATCTTGAACATAGCAACTCATGACTGATGCATAGGTGGAATGTATGCCGTACTTAATTTTGCCTTCTCGCTCCAGTAAATCAAGGTAGTTTGTCAAACGCTCGATTTGATCTGCATCACCTTCCATAACGGTGTTGAGCGATCCGTCAAACATGATGGTGTCAGATAGCTGGCTTACTTTATTGAGGTATTCTTTTCCTTCTTTAAAATAGGCGAAGTAAAACTTGCCAAAATAGGTGATCAACCAGTGTTTCACGAGATAGGTCAGATCATTTCTTCCTATTCGTGCAACCATTTCTTTTCTAATTTTGCGAATGGTAGCCTTAAGCTTGAGTCTTTTTACAGTTATAGGCTGTCGCTCTTCAAGACTTCCGAATACCAAAGTGATAATATCAAGAATATCTGCATAAACAGATTCTTGCTGGCTTTCATCCTCGCAATGTACCAGCAGGCATACCACTTTATTTTTCTCATCACGAGGTGAGATTTGATCCCAGCGACACTCCATACCGGTTAAATCAATAAGTGCAGTGGAGTCCTCAATAGCGTTTGCCAGATCTATTTCTTTCTTGATATATTTTTCGGCATACTTGATGCCATTTCCTAAAACAATAGGAATGGTCAAATGCGGATTCACTTTTGACTTCAAGATTTTGATCTGTAAGTTGTTATGGTAAATTTCCCTAACGGATAAGGCTCCAACCTTTAGTTTGAGTTTTAGGTTTTTGAAAACGTGTTTTTTATAGGTTTCCAAAGCGCTCATGACCTTTTCTAGATAATCGTCCGGAATTAAAAAGGTAACTCCATCACCACCAAAAAAGTAAGGAATCTCATGTTTATGCAAGTCTGTTTTTAGACTATTAAGCACGGCCACAACACTGCCTGTAGCTGCAAGGTTAACATTATTGTGCATCCCATTTTCTACCGCTTGCGTGCTATTTTGAACATCTGCAACGACGACATGCCAGTCTGCAGGAACCGCTGTAAAATTCCTAGGTTGACGAACAAGGTATTGAAGGGATTTTTTCTTTGCCTTTAATTGAGCATAGAAATGACGAGTGCTGTTCATGAGGTTTAAGAATTATCACCAAATGTATTCTAGGATAATTCATACAAAATCCTAATTAACTATACATTAATTAGGTAACTCAATTATTCCCATTGCAACTGCATCCGCTTGATTCGATCTGCCAGCTTTTCGCTACTTAATTTTTCGCGTAAGCGATCTGTAATAATTGGGAACGAAAATGGCGTAGGCTTCTCGCAGGCTTTCCAGACAATTTCTTGATTTTGAATGCGCTCCAGCGCGTCAAATAATCGGTATTCTTCAATGGCTTGTTCAAAGGTTTCTGTGTACGCTTGTCTGAATAGCAAATTTTCGGGTTCGTTGTCACGAAAGACTTCAAACAACAATTGGCTGCTATTTTGAAGGTGCTTGGTCTTGATCAATTTGTTGGGGTAACCTGTAAAAACAAGCCCAGAAATCACCGCAATATCGCGGAATTTCCTCCGCGCCATTTCCGTAGCATTCATGCTGGATTGCAGGTCTTGGGACAGCATGTCTGGTGTGAGTAGATTGTTGTCCAGTACTTCTTGCATGTCAAATTCCTGATCACTCAGGATCTCAAAGCCGTAATCATTAAACGCGAGCGAGAACGTGATAGGTTTTAATAAACTGATGCGATAGGCAATTACACCGGCCATGGCCTCGTGAACAAATCGGCCTTCAAACGGATAAAAAACCGCATGATAGCCTTCTCGGGTTTTAAAGGTTTCAATCAAGAATTGATCACGCTGCGGAATAATGCTTTCGCGCTGCTGGCGTATGATAATATCTCTTAACGCCTTGACTTCTGGCGTACGCTTTTTACCGGTTTGAAAATTAATCATTTCCTCACGCAGCAGTTCGCCCAGTTGCGCACTCAATGGTAGTTTGCTGCCTTGCCAATTGGAAACTTGCGCCCGTTTGCGAGATGAGTTACGCACCTGCGCCACCATTCCTTTCAACCGAATGAATTCTAACGTTCTTCCCGCAAAAACAAAAACATCACCACGAGAAAGTTTACTAATGAAGTATTCCTCAATCGATCCTATGTAACCACCAGTCACATACTTTACCGTCACATCAGTCGCTGTGACGATGGTTCCCATTTGTAGGCGATGACGCATGGCAACCTTGCGATCTGTAATCACATATTTCCCATCGGTTTCTACGGTCACACGTTTATACTCGTCATAGGATTGCAGCGATGAACTGCCGTGAACGATCAGGCGCAGGCACCAGTCCCATTCTTCATCGGTAATGCTGGCATAGCAAAAGGTATTCTTGACTTCGGGATAGATTTCGCTAGGGTAAAATCCGCCAGAAACGGCGAGCGTACACAAATACTGTATGAGCACATCATAACATAAAATGTACGGCAATCGATCTTCTACGGCTTGAGTGGAAACGGCTTTTTGTAGCGCGCTTGCCTCGATCAATTCCAGCGCGTGCGTCGGTAAAAAATGAATAACGCTGGTCTCGCCAGGTCGGTGGCCGGAACGACCGGCACGTTGTAAAAATCGGGCAACACCTTTGGGTCCACCTACTTGAATGATGGTTTCCACAGGTGCAAAATCCACACCTAGATCCAGCGATGAGGTGCACACACAAGCCTTCAAACTCTCGTTCCTGATCGCATTCTCTACCCAAATCCGCGTTTCCTTATTGATCGATCCATGATGCATGGCGACCTCGCCGGCAAGCTCGGGAAAATTGGTCATCAAGCCTTGAAACCACAGCTCACATTGCGCCCGTGTATTGGTAAAAATCAGTGTCGATTTACTGGAATTAATAATCTCGACCACTTCTTTCATCAAGTGCAATCCCAGATGGCCGCGCCACGGGAACTTGTCCATCGATGCCGGAATTATGGACTTGACCTCGATATCTTTTTTCAATTGTGCTTTGATGAGTACGCTTTCGCGAAAGCGAACTTCATCAACACCTAACAACACTTGACGGGCTTGTTCCAGGTTGCCGATCGTTGCGCTAATTCCCCAAACCCGAAGTTTTTTGCTCAGGCCCAATAATCGCGAGATGCCCAGTTCCATTTGCACGCCGCGTTTGGTGCCCAACAGCTCGTGCCACTCGTCCACCACGATGGCGTTGAGGTTGCCAAAAAACTTTTGATGATCCTTGGACGCCAGTAATAAATGCAGACTTTCTGGTGTGGTGATCAACAGATCTGGCATGGATTTGATCTGTGCCGCACGCTCTTTAGTAGACGTGTCGCCAGACCTAATCCCAACCGTAAATGGCAAACCGATGGCATCCACAAAACGCTGGGAAGTTTGCTCAATCTCGTTGGACAGCGACCTCAACGGCGTGATCCAGATCGCTTTCAAGCCTTTTTTGGGTTTGCTTTTGTAATCCGGATTTTGCTTGATGTAGTTGAGAACGATCGCGACCCACAAGGCATAGGTTTTCCCGCTACCAGTAGGCGCATTGAGTAATCCATGCTTACCTGCCAGAAAAGCTACCCAGGTCTTTTTCTGAAAAGGGAACGCTTCCCAGCCTTGCTGCTGGAAAAAATCTTCGGCGATATGGAAGAGTTCTTTTTTAGTCATCATTGCCTCGCGCTTGTTACGAGATCTGCATTTCTTGCCATCCTGAACCCGTTTCAGGATCTGTTGCTTGTTTTAATACATAAACCATCCATATCTCGACTGTCGCTCGATACTGGATTACTTATTTTGAACTACAAAAACTCTCCATCAGTCGGTATCAACGCCTTTAAATCATCTAGCGTATTGGCTTCCTCAATGGGTTTGTCTTTTCTCCATCGTACAATCCGTGGAAATCTTGTAGCAACACCAGATTTATGTCGTTTACTAGGAGCAATGCCTTCAAACGCAATTTCGAAAACATGGTGAGGCGTTACTGATCGTACGGGTCCAAAACGCTCCAAGGTGTTTTTCTTGATCCAAGCATCCACTTTTCTAAACTCGGCATCCGTGAGTCCAGAGTACGCTTTCGCAAAAGTGACCAATTCGCCATCCTGCCATAATCCAAAAGTATAGTCGGTAAATAAATTGGCTCGGCGACCGTGACCTCGCATGGCATAAGTCAATACAGCATCAACGCTGAATGGATCGACCTTCCATTTCCACCAGTCGCCTTTCTTGCGACCTACCAGATAAGGGCTGTCCTTCTTTTTGAGCATCAATCCTTCAGAGCGACGCTCTTCTGCTTTGTTACGTTCTGCAGCCACTTCTTCCCAAGAGTTGAAGTTCATGGTTTCTGAGAGCAGTAGCGGCACCGCTGAACTTGAACTCGAACTCGAACCTGAACTCGAACTTGAAGCTGAATCTGAATTCGAACTCGAATTGACATTGGAATTATCATCCTGAACTTGTTTCAGGATCTGCCGGTTGTCACCAGATTGCTCATAGCGAGTTCCGTCCTGCACCACATTAACCAATTCCTCCAACAACTTCCGGCGCTCCATAAACGGCAATTCTCTGATGTCTTTGCCTTGCCATTCCAGTAAATCATACGCGACCACTACCACTGGAACATCAGCTAATAATTTTTTACCTACCGTTTTGCGACCTATTCTGGTTTGAAGGTCGTTGAAGTTCATGATCTCGCCATCCTTATAAGGCAATATCTCACCATCGATAACGGTACCGTTGGGAATCACATCGAGGAATTTTTGAAACTCGGGATATTTATCAGTAACCAATTCCTCACCGCGTGACCAGACGAATAGTTCGCCAGCCCTGATGATGGTTTGAGATCTGATGCCGTCCCATTTATGTTCTGCACTCCATTGGTTCACTTCGCCTAATTCTTCCACTTTTCCTTCTACCGCATAAGCCAAATAAAACGGATAAGGTTTGCCGCGCATGGCGACCTCGTTATCTTCATAAACCAATTCTTGAAAGGTAGTGTTTTCGCCAGTCCAGCTTCCCATCAGTTTATGCGCCAACACATCCTGATCAATACCTGTGGATGCTGCGAGCGCACGTGTCATTAATTTTTGTGAGACGCCAATTCTAAATCCACCAGTCATGATTTTATTAAACACGAACCTCTCGTAATAATTCAGTTTGAGCCAGTTTTCCTGTAGGTATTCTTTCTTTTCTTCATCCGTTTTTTTGCGCAAGGCAATCAACTCATGGATGATTTGCGATAAAGATTTATCAGATGGTTCGCTGGTCGTAGGTAGGATGAGCGCGATCGTTTCCGCGAGGTCACCTACGATGTGATAGGATTCTTCAAACAACCACATGGGAACACCGCTAATGTCCGTAGCCCATTCCCGCATGAGCGTAGTGTTGACCGGTCGTTTGGGTCTTCTATGGGAAAGAATAGCAATGGTCCATAATTTATCCTCTTCAGGTGCCGTGTTGAAATATTCGGTTAAGGCAGCGACCTTGAGTGTGGTCTTATTGGTACCATCGATGGTTCTTATGAGTCCTGCGAATTGTTTCACGTTCCTAAATTTAAACTTAAGTCAAAATCAAAACTTAAATTATTGGTCGTGACCGATGCGCTTTGAAACTTGGATAAGTTGGTTTTGGATGTTTTAGATAATATCACGACTAATTTGAGATTTGAATTTAAGTTTGGATTTAAATTTATCATTCAGCTTCGACCTCGATTTCAGGTTCAGATTCATTGACCGTTTCACCTTCGTATTGCGTGCGCTCGCTAATGGCGTTAAGTCCTTTCTCTTCCCGTAGGTATCTGGCAAAAATATCCTGATAGCCATGCGTGGTGATCACATTCTCGCAACCAGTGGCATCGATGCTTTCCAGTAAGCCGTCCCAATCGCAATGGTCAGATAGTACAAAGCCTTTATCAATGGCTCTTCTGCGGCGCGCACCTCTAAAAGTCATCCAGCCGCTAGCACTAGCCGTGGCATAAGGCACAAATTTGCGCATCCATGCAGATCCATGAGCACTAGGTGGAGCGACCACAATATTGCCTTTCAATTCTTCTTTGGTAGTTTCTCGAGTAACCAAGGTAGTTTCTGGGAAATCGATGAGTTCGCGCAATACTTCCGTCATTTTATAGACCGCGCCATGACAGTATATTTTCATCTGGCTGGTGTCTAAATGTTTGATCAGTCGCTGGGCTTTGCCTAGAGAATAGGCAAATAGGATGGAGGTCTTGCCTTCGGCATGATTTTGAGCGCACCATTCGTTGACATCGTGCATAACTTCGCTTTGTGGTCGCCATTTAAAAGCAGGCAACCCAAAAGTGCATTCCGTTATGAAGGTGTCACACTTAATGGGAACGTAAGGTGTGGAAATCCCATCATCTTCCGTTTTATAATCGCCGGTAAAAACCCAGACTTCGTCTTTGTGTTCCACTCTTATCTGGCAAGATCCCGGAATGTGTCCCGCAGGATGGAATGAAAACTTGACGTTGTTGATGAGCAGGCTTTCGCCATGAGCGACACCAGAAACATTAATATCTCCCAATCTGTGGGAAATAATAGGCACATTGTCGTGATGCGTGATGTATTTTTTATGGCCCCAGCGGCTATGATCTGCATGACCGTGCGTGATAAGTGCCTTGTCTACCGGTTTCCATGGATCTAGATAAACACCTGCAGCATCGCAGTAGATACCTTTGTCTGTAAATTGTAGTAGTGGCTTGCTCATTGCCTAAAATTAGGCGCCTACCAGTGAATTATCGATCGTTTAAGAGAAGTTTATAAGCCGATGGAATCATTGGGAACGCCATCAAGATCTCGCAAGTCTGACTTCAATTCTTCTATAAGCTGCTGCTCCAGATCGTCGACATAGGACTTCTCATTGAGCTGACCGTTGAGGTTGTCCAGTGCATCGATGATGTTGCTGTAATATTCCTTGTACTCGTCGGCAGATTTGCTGGTGTAGCCTAAAAAGGAAGCGTATCGCCTCAATCTGGTCTCCAGTACCAGGATTCTGGAGCGTATGGGTTGACTATCAAACTCTGGTATCATGTTCGAACGCAAATTACCGGCCAGCGTTGCCAGACGCTGCGTGGACGCTATGCTGTGATCATAATTCTCAAAAGAAGTTTGGAAGGTCGTGTAGGCTTCCCATTGCGAGGCGATTCCTTGTGCCTCGCCCACGAGCGCCACTTGGGTTTTTGGGAACTGGATTTGAGAAACATCAACCTTGTCTGCCTTGACCGTATCACGTTTTTCTTCCTGACAGGAAATTAATACGAGGCTGAAAAATAGGAAAAGGATATAACGCATAACAAGTCAAAATTAAACAAAAAAAGCACCTCTTTATTGCCGTAAGTTCTAGGCTAGTGAAAAGCTCATTTTTGGAAATAGTGACAGGTTTCCACTTTAAAAAATCGGACGGGTTTGAGTAGTCCCATTTTATCATTCATAACCAAAATTAAAATACCATGTGCAAAAGATCGATTCTTAACAGTGTTGTTGAGAATAAATGGATGGTTGATGAGTTCGCTTTCGCGAAAGCGAAATATATATAACCAACGCTACCAATTATCCATAGCTTGAAGGTGTCCACTATATTTGCAGGAAACTTAATCGCATAATGCCAAATAAAATTCTAGTCATAGGTGCCTGCGGGCAGATAGGAACTGAATTAACCATGAAGTTGCGTTCCCTCTATGGAATCGACAACGTCATAGGCGCAGATATTAGGGAAGGAAATGAAGAGTTGATGCAATCTGGTCCTTTTGAAATACTGGATGCGATGGATAGGGAAAAGGTAAGCCAGGTTTGTGAATCCCAGAAGGTGAATGAGGTGTACCTTATGGCAGCGATGCTAAGTGCTACTGGCGAAAAGTTTCCAGATAAAGCCTGGAAGCTCAATATGGATTCTTTGTTTATCGTACTGGATCTGGCTAAAGAAGGAAAGATCAAGAAAGTGTTCTGGCCATCGAGTATTGCGGTTTTTGGACCTACCACACCCAAAGAACAAACGCCACAGCATACCATCATGGAGCCTACCACGGTTTATGGCATAAGCAAACAAACCGGTGAACGCTGGTGTGAATATTATCATCGTAAATATGGTGTTGATGTGCGCAGCATACGCTATCCTGGACTTATATCATGGAAGACCTTGCCAGGTGGTGGCACGACAGATTATGCCGTAGAGATTTTTCATAAAGCCATAGAAGAAGGTTCTTATTCCTGTTTTTTATCAAAAGACACAGCTTTGCCCATGATGTATATGGAAGATGCCATAAGAGCCACGGTGGATATCATGAAAGCGCCAGCAGAAAACATTAATGAACGATCCAGCTATAATCTAAGCGGTATGAGTTTTACACCTCAAGAAATGGCTCGTTCCATTAAAAAACACCTACCAGATTTTGAGATAACTTATGAGCCAGATTCTAGGCAGCAGATTGCCGACAGCTGGCCATCGTCCATTGATGACCGTCAGGCACGTACCGACTGGAACTGGAGTGCGGCCTATGATCTTGAAAAAACAGTTGCTGAAATGCTGCAACATCTATCCTAGAAAAATCTGATAGCAGCGTCATATTATTATATTTGTACCTACTTATCAAAAACGAATTATGTCATTTTCATCATTATTTGAATCTGGAGAAAGCGCCAGAAATAAAAGCCATTTTGCAACAATTGTGTCCCTTGCACAGTCCTCAGGAATTAAGGAAGAAGAGAAAGTGATGTTACAGCGATTCAAAAGTGTGCTGGACATTTCAGACGCTGATTTTGAGGATATCATGAAGGATCCCAGCAAATATCCCGTAACACCACCTAATACAACTGAAGAACGCATACAGTGGTTGCACGACCTATTCAAAATTGTTTTTGCAGACCATAGAATGGACGAACCAGAACACAGACTGTTGCGCAAGTACGCGGTCGCTCTAGGTTACAATGATGCAGATGCAGAATATCTTGTAGAACGTTCCATTGAAATATTTAACGGACACTTAAATCTGGAAGATTACAGGTATCTTTTGAATAAAAACAGATAGGAATTTTTCCCTTGAACAAAAAAAAGAGCTTTTCCATCTGGAAAAGCTCTTTTTTTGAAGTCTATTTTTTAGCTGTTTGCCCTAGCGATAAATTCTTCGGCTTTTTCAACCATTTTTTTGCTGCCACAAATAAAGGGAACGCGCTCGTGTAATTCAGTAGGTTTTAGTTCCATGATGCGTGTGGTACCATCGCTGGCCTTGCCGCCTGCTTGTTCTACGATAAAAGCCATCGGGTTGCATTCATAAAGCAGTCTTAGTTTGCCTTTGGCGGCTTTAGAACTTTTAGGATACATATAAATGCCGCCTTTGATCATGTTACGGTGTATGTCACTCACAAGGCTACCTATGTAGCGACTGGTGTAAGGTCGGTCGCCTTCTTCTTTCTGGCAATATTTGATATAATCCTTGATTCCTTGTGGGAAATGCACATAATTACCTTCATTCACACTGTAGATGTGACCTTCTTCAGGAAACTTCATATTAGGGTGCGATAAGTAATAGGTGCCCAGAGCTGGGTTGAGTGTGAAACCATTGACACCATGTCCAGTCGTGTAGACCAGCATGGTGGATGTACCATAAACAATATAGCCTGCGGCTACCTGCAGGTTACCAGGTTGTAAGAAATCTTCTACCTGTACTGGTGTTCCCAACGGCGTTACCCTGCGATAGATCGAGAAAATGGTTCCTACAGAAACATTCACGTCAATATTGGAACTTCCATCCAGCGGGTCGATCAACACCACATACTTATTCTTGTGATCACTATTGGATCCAGAAATGGTGATAAAATCTTCATTTTCTTCACTGGCGATTCCACAAACGATCTCGCGATTGGTTAGGGTTTGTATAAAAACGTTGTTGGCAAATACGTCAAGTTTTTGCTGATCTTCACCTTGAGTGTTGATCTCACCAGCGCTTCCAGTAATATCCACCAGACCGGCTTTATTAACTTCATGGTTGACCATTTTTGCTGCAAGGCGTATGGAATTGATGAGTCTTGAAAGCTCGCCGCTGCTGTAAGCGAACTCGCCCTGATTTTCAATTATAAATTCTCCTAGGGATTGGTTGATACGTGCCATGTAGCTTTTGGTTTGCACAAATATATAGGGTTGGTTTAACTATAACGTTATCGTTACCTACTTTTTGCCTTCAGTTGTGTGCCTCTAATATTTTTTGACTTTTCTTTGTTGTCATGATACATGTACGACCAGCAAATAGTGAGGATTATCCTAGAGTTCTGGAACTTATTACAGAACTAGCCATTTTTGAGAAGGAACCAGATGCCGTTGAGGTGACGGTAGAAGAGTTACAATATCACGCATCAACAAAACCACCATTGTTCACTTGTTTTGTAGGTGAGTATGATGGCAAGGTAGAAGGCATCGCCTTATGCTACCCAAGGTTCTCCACCTGGAAAGGAAAAACGATTCACCTGGAGGACTTGATCGTTACAGAAAAGATGCGAGGCAAAGGCCTGGGCAAGGCATTGTATGATCGCGTACTCACTCACGCGCAGGAACAAAAAGTCAAACGCGTGGAATGGGTAGTCCTGGAATGGAACAAAAATGCGGTCGAATTTTATGAAAGCACAGGCGCCACCATCATTCCTGGATGGCACTTGGCGCAAATGGATGGAACATCACTAGCAGAATATTTAGGAAAATGAGAATTTACAAATTTGGAGGCGCATCAGTAAAAGATGCCGATGGAGTACGCAACGTCACTAAGGTTTTAAAAACCATGGGAACCCAAAATCTGGGCATCGTGGTTTCGGCGATGGGCAAGACCACAAACGCGCTGGAGGCTGTAATCGCAAGCTATGAATCCAATGACAATAGCTACCTCAAGCTAATTGATCATTTGCAGGAGCAACACTTGGAGATCATTGAAGACTTAGACAAGAACGTGGATGGTGTTGAGGATGATTGGGTAGTTCGCTTTCGCGAAAGCGATATAAAAAAAGACCTCAAAGCTATCGTAGAGTCACTCAAAGGCGAAATGCTGCGCAACAAGAGCCGCAACTACAGTTTTCTTTACGATCAAGTCGTGAGCCATGGAGAATTAATGTCTACTAAAATTGTCGCCGCCTATTTGAATTCCTGCGATATTCCCGTGGTCTGGAAGGACGCGCGTCAACTTATCATGACTGATAATAAGTATAGGGATGCCACGGTAGATTGGGAACATACCGAGGAGCAGATCCAAAAGGAATGTGGTGATGAATTGTTTATCACGCAGGGATTCATAGGATCTGATGAGAACGGCTTTACCACAACCCTAGGTCGTGAAGGTAGTGACTACACGGCAGCGATTCTTGCCTATAGTCTCAATGCTAGCGAGGTAACGATCTGGAAGGATGTTCCAGGTGTTCTCAATGCAGATCCACGTGTGTTTCAGGATACCGTATTGTTACAACAAATACCTTATGATGAGGCAATTGAGTTGGCTTTTTACGGTGCCAGTGTTATTCACCCTAAAACACTGCAGCCACTTCAAGAGAAAAATATACCGCTTAATGTAAAGTCTTTTATAGATCCTAAAGCTGATGGGTCAACCATTACTTCCAGTGAAAGCCTTGTGCCTACCACACCTTGTTTTATCGTGAGGAAGAATATGGTGTTTTTACGTATCGCGTCTAGGGATTTCAGCTTTATAGGTGAAAAGAGTATCTCAAAGATTTTTGACGAGCTTAGTGAGAATAAAATACAGGTAGGACTTTTACAAAACAGTGCAATTAGTTTTTCCCTGTGTGTAGAAGATAAATATGCCAAGCTGGAAGAATTGCTTGATGGACTGCAAAAGGATTTTAAGGTCAGTCACGTGAGTGGTGTGTCGTTGTATACCATACGCCACTATGCCGGTGATACCATCCAGGAAATGGAAGACGGCAAGGATGTTTTGCTAAAACAACGTACCCAAGAAACGCTGCAACTGGTCGTCAGGGAATGATGCGTTGTCGTTGTGTTATATTTGTTGGTAAACGTAGGTAATTGATTTATGAGTCTGGTAAATGCAAATGAGGTAGCAAAAGCAATCCATATCGATAAATATGGTGTGCTGGGACGCATAGGCGGCTGGTCGCTTATGAAGTTGTTACGCATTTCTACACTCAACAAAATCTACACGCGCAACAAGGATAAACAAGGCACGGTTTTTCTGGATGCGATCCTGGATGATTTAAAAATTGATTTTGAAATACCAGAGGACGATTTAAAACGCATTCCAAAAACTGGCGGATTTGTTACTATTTCCAATCACCCATTAGGCGGCGTTGATGGAATTTTGTTGCTGAAGCTATTGCTGGATAGAAGACCTGATTTTAAGATCATTGCAAACTTTTTGTTGCACCGCATTGAGCCACTTAAACCATACATTTTACCTGTAAATCCATTTGAGGATCACAAGGATGCCAAATCTTCAACTGCTGGTTTCATGCAGGCGATGCGTCACTTAAAAAGCGATTTGCCTTTAGGGATTTTTCCTGCTGGCGAGGTTTCTACGTATCGAGACGGTAAGCTAGTGGTGGACAAACCATGGGAACCGACCGCTATGAAATTGATACAGCGAGCTGAGGTTCCTGTGATTCCCATTTATTTTCACGCAAAGAATAGTAAATTATTTTATAGACTGGCCAAGATTTCTGACACCTTTAGAACCGCAAAATTACCGTCAGAATTATTGACGCAAAAAAACAGAACCATCATTGTTAGGATTGGAAACCCAATCAACGTTGCGGCACAAAAGGAGCACTCTTCACTTGATGAGTTTACAGAGTTTTTGAGAAAGAAAACCTATTTACTCTCCAAAGCTTACGATAAGGAAACGGTCAAGCTTAGAGATATTCCTAAAAATATAAAGCTGCCTAAACCACCACCTAAAAAAATCATAGAGACTGGCGATAGCGCCAAAATGATCAAAGAGGTAGACCAATTGCGCAAGGATGAAAAACGCTTACTCATCTCTAAAAATTACGAAGTATTTCTTGCCAAGGCCGACAAGATCCCGAACATCTTACGTGAATTGGGTAGATTGAGAGAGATCACTTTTAGACAGATAGGAGAAGGCACTAACAAGTCCATTGATCTGGATAAATATGATGAATATTACCACCAGATGTTTCTATGGGACAGCGATGCCAATTGCATCGCCGGCGCCTACCGCATGGGAATGGGCGAAGAGATTTTTAAGGAATATGGTATTGAAGGTTTTTACCTCAATGAGCTTTTCAACATAGATGTCGATGCTCACAAGATGATGTCTCAAAGTATTGAAATGGGACGTGCCTTCATCATTCCAGAATATCAGCAAAAGCCGATGCCATTATTCTTATTATGGAAAGGCATCGTGCATTGTACGTTAAGATTTCCAAATCACAAGTATCTTATTGGTGGCGTGAGCATAAGTAATAAATTCTCCAATTTCTCTAAGTCTCTCATGATAGAATTCATGAAGTCCAATTATTATGATCCTTATCTAGCTCAGTTCATTAAGCCTAAAAAAGGCTTTAAAGTTAAGCTGGAAGATGCCGATAAGGACTTCATTTTTGATGCCTCAGAAGCTGACTTGAACAAATTTGATCGTCTTATAGACGAGCTGGAGCCTAATGAATTGCGCCTACCTGTTTTGATCAAGAAGTATGTCAAGCAAAACGCAAAGGTTATTGCTTTTAATGTAGATCCGTTATTTAATAATGCGATTGACGGGTTGATGTACATTAGGATAGCAGACCTTCCAGAGAGTACGGTAAAACCAGTCATGGAAGAGTTTCAAGCCGAAATGGAAGAGAAATATTTCAAATCTAATGACGATGCCTCTGCAGCAGAATAGTCTTTTCCTCAAGGGTATTTTGGTGCTCTTCCTTTCCTTTTTCGCTATTATCCAAGTCAGTGCTCAAGAGCAACTGATAGAAGGTAAAGTGGTAGATGCCATTACTAAAGAGCCCTTGATGGGAGTTGGCGTTTATCTGTCTGGGACTTCTACTGGCGTCGTAACTGCTCCAGATGGTAGCTATTCCATTAATTACGATAAGGAAATGAAAGCGCCTTTAGTTTTCGCTTATTTGGGATACGAGACGCGCACCTTTGTAAATCCATTACAAGAAGATTTAAAACTGGTTTTGTTAGCACAGCAGGAAAATGAATTGGAAGCCGTGGTGATTAATCCAGATCCATGGGATCGTGCGACAAAAGAACGTCTTTTTCTAGATCATTTTTTAGGCCTTAGAAGCCTCGAGGATTCTGAAATACTCAATTTAAAAGACGTTAGATTGAGGTTTAATACAGATTCTAAACAACTCACAGCCAGCTCTCGCAATCCCATCATCATCGTGAATAACCATTTGGGATACCGCATTAAGTATGATCTGATCGAATTTGAAATTAATTTTAGATTTTTCAAACCTTCACAAGGAATAGAGCGTAAGTTTGAGATAGAACACGCTAGGGAAAATTATAGGGTTGAAAGTTCTTTTGTTTCGGGAAGTTCTTTTTATCAGGAGCTTGAAAAGGATCAGCCCAACGAGAGAAGGAGAAATAGGCGTCGCGAGAAGGCCTTTGAAATATCACAGCTACTTTTCTATCGATCTTTGATCAACAAATCATTAAGCGAAAACAAATTTGAGCTCTATCATAAAGGCTTTCGGGTGAATCCAGAAGATCATTATAGAGTTCGAGAAGAAAACGGACTTTATAAAATAACCTTTAGACATCTCAACTATTCCGTTAGGGATCGCGATGGACATCAAACCGATTTAACGCTGTACGACCACTTTATTTATGTGGATTCTTTTGGTAATAATCTATCTGCAAGAGAATTGATGTTATCAGGATATCTGCCTCAGCTAGGCGTTGGCGGCATGCTGCCATTGGATTACAGCACAAACTCAGACGAATAAAAAAGTCGCCCTAGAGCGACTGTTTGTAAGTGAATTTATAAAGATTAAAACCAAGGTCTTTTTCCAACCTGGTAGGTTTGATAAAATTCCTCGTCAGACTTAGTCAAATAGATGATACCTTCAATCAGACCTAGGACTGGCCCTATGGTACCGCAGGTGATAACGGTGATGCCTATTGTGATCAAGCCTTCCTTAGTATAACCAAGAATAAACTTGTGAATACCAAGTCCTCCTAAAAAGATACCCAACAAACCTGCTAGAACCTTTTTGTTTTCCTGACCGTTTACAATGTCATTAACGCCGCGCTGGAACTCTCTGGCGCTTTCTTTGGCAGCCTCTTTAGCTTCCTCAAAACTCTCGTTTCTTTTGGTGCTATCATAACCTTCTGTACTCATGTGATCTATTTATGATTGGTTGGAATAAAAATAAATTTATTTTTCAAATAACGATTCGTTTTCTGATCGCCAAGATTCTATTTTTTATGAGTTCAAGTGGTGGATCATTTTATCTGCGATGACTTCGGCCAGTTTGAATTTTGACTCTACCGTCCAACCTGCCACATGCGGGCTTAAAATGACGTTTTCCATTTGCATCAATTTGTTCAATGCTTTTGGTATATCGCTTTCCTGCCTGTCTGGCATGCGGGTGCGAAAGAGCGATTCAAAAGAGCTTTTCTCATATTCCAAAACATCCAATCCAGCACCGAGCACCTTACCATTTTCCATGGCGGTGACTAGATCCTCAGTCACCACCGCAGATCCTCTCGCTGTATTGATGAGGTAAAAGGGACGAGCAAAACCTGAGATGAACGCAGTGCTGATCATTCCAATGGTTTCAGGAGTTTGTGGCGTGTGTAAACTAAGCACGTCTGCTCTAGATTGCAGCTCGCTTAGAGAAACTTGAGTGGCATTTTCATCCCCTACACCATCTTTAATATCATGACATAAAACGGAGCAATCAAAACCTCTAAGTTTTTTGGCAAAGGCTTTTCCCATGTTTCCATATCCTATGATACCTACCGTTTTGCCGTCCAATTCTAGTCCGCGATTTCCTTCACGGTTCCATATACCTTGACGCACTTCTTGATCTGCTTTATTCAACTTATTAAACAAAGAGAGCAGCATTCCTAGTGCATGTTCGCCTACCGCATTGCGATTTCCTTCAGGAGCATTAAAACAAGCAATGCCTAATTCTTCTGCAACCTTTAGATCTATGTTTTCCAGACCAGCGCCTACACGTCCAATGCACTTTAAGTTGCTGCACTGCTCAAGGAACTGCTTATCAATTGGGAACCTACTACGCACCACCAGGCCGTCATATTGACCTATAACTTTTTCAATTTGTTCCTTGTTAGAGGTGTAATCGTGGTGGTTCTTAAAACCAGCATCGGCTAGTTTTTGTTCCAAAATCTTGTGATTACTGTCTAAATGAAGGATTTTCATGAATATAATTTAGAAAAAATTGTTAGTAGTCAATGTCATTAAGTTCTCGCTGGTAGTCGTATTGTAGGTCTTCATGAAGTGTAGAAATCCGAACTTTTACCAGCACAATCTGTCGCTTGACAACGTCCCTAATGATTTTGTTACTCATTAATTTAGGATGCGTCTCCTGCAGGCTTTTGCAAAAATGAATCAGCAAGGCGACCTCAGTTTCTTTATGGCCAGAATACCTTATGAATTTCTTGGTCTCTTTGAGAAGTCGGCGTATTCCTTTTTTGGCATAATATCCATTACTGGTGTTGATTTCCAGCAACTTCTCGTCGATGTACGATTTAATGGTCTGTATGTACTCATCTTCATGGTGCGCCTCAAAAAGCAAATAGGACAACAACTCTTTGTTTTCCTTTTTAAAACGGGACAACCTCAATACGATCTCGCGCAGCTCGGCTTGCGTGCGGTCCTTGAGTTCATCGCGTATTTCTTTGGCTGTTGCAGCTTTCATGTAGTGAAGATAGTGGGAAATGAGCTTTCAAGCTAGTATAGGAGCAGCGTTGACGTTTATTTAATATCGCTTTCGCGAAAGCGAACTCATCAACATACCACCTGGAATTCTAAATGCCTATAATCGCCTTTGCGAGCATGAAGTAAATCAAAATCCCGCAAATGTCGTTGCTGGTCGTGATAAAAGGACCTGTCGCCAGTGCAGGATCAATGCCGCGTTTGTGTAGAATAATAGGAACCGAGGTGCCTATGAGACCAGCCACAATGATCACCACAAACAAGGCGGTTGAAATGGCTACCGATACTAGCAGGTCACCCTTAGAAAAATAGGTGTATGCAAATAGCAAGATGCCCAGAATCAAACCGTTGAGCATGGCCAGCAGCACCTCTTTAATCAATCGATTGCTGATGCTTCCCTTCAAATCATCATTAGCAATTCCCTGCACGATAATCGCGCTGGACTGGACACCTACATTACCGGCCATCGCGGCAATAAGTGGCGTAAAGAGGAACAAAATTGCATGTTGGGCCATGAGCGGCTCAAAAAGCCCCATGATAAATGCAGCACCTATACCGCCAAAAAGTCCCAAAACCAACCACGGCAATCGCGCCCTGGTCAGTTCCCAGATGCTGTCGTTAGCCTCTACGTCTTGAGAGATACCTGATGCGAGCTGGTAATCTTTTTCTGCTTCTTCTGTGATAAAATCTACAATGTCATCAATGGTAACGCGACCAACGAGACGATCCAACTCGTCTACTACAGGAATGGCTTCAAGGTCATACTTACGCATGATGCGTGCAACCTCTTCACCAGATGTGTTGACGGTGACGTAGTCCACTTTAGGGATGTACACTTCTTTTATGGGTGTGTTTTCTGCACTGGTGAGTAGATCTTTTAGGGAAAGTCTGCCTTTCAGTTTTTGGTTGTTGTCCACCACATAAATGGAGTGGACTCTGGTGACGTTTTCAGCTTGTGCGCGCATCTCACTCACGCAACCGGTAACCGTCCAGTTCTCATTGACCTTTACCAATTCTTTGGCCATCAATCCACCGGCGCTGTTTTCATCATAACGCAAGAGGTCCACGATGTTTTCCACATGTTCCTCATCTGCCATCGCGCTTATGATTTCCTGCGCGCGCTCGTCTGATAGGTCGTTAAGGATATCTGCAGCATCATCAGTATCCATTTCTTCCAACTCATCGGCAATTTCTTGAGGCGACAAGGCGCCCAGGACTCGATCACGCTGGTCCTCGTCCAGTTCCATCAAAGCCTCACTGGTCGTCTCACTATCCAGTAACTTGATAATGAAGATTGCCTCTTCCAGATTGAGATCGTCAATGATCTCCGCAATGTCTGCAAAGTGAACATCTTCTAGGATCGATTTTACCTGCTCAGCATCATTCTGTTCAATGAGGTGCTGTAGGTTCTCGATAAAATCGTCTGTAAGTTGGAATTGCATAGAAAAAGTTACTTATCCACAAATATAATTGGATTAAGCGTAGTAATCAGAGGAGTGTTTGAACTTGAATAGATCACGATCAACTGTTCTACTATGTATTGCAGTCTACCCATCACATTCGAAGGTCCACTTAAAGAGCCTTAGGAATTTGCCAGTTCGCGCAATTCCTTGATGGTCTTTTCTTGATCTGCCGATTTGAATACGTAAGAACCTGCGACTAACACGTCTGCGCCAGCTTCTACCAGTTGTTTCGCATTCTGGTCCGTCACGCCACCATCGATTTCGATCAGTGTTGAGGCACCTTTACTTTTGATCAATTCTTTCAACTCCTTGACCTTATCATAGGTGTTTTCAATAAAACTTTGTCCGCCAAAACCAGGATTCACGCTCATCAAACAGACTAGATCAATATCCTTAATTGTATCCTTCAAGTGATCAACACTCGTATGCGGATTCAACGCTACACCAGCTTTCATGCCATTAGCTTTGATGTTTTGGAGTGTGCGGTGCAAGTGCGTGCAAGCTTCAAAATGTACCGTGAGAATATCACAACCTAGATCTGCAAAAGCTTTTACATAACGATCTGGATCAACGATCATGAGATGGCAGTCGATGGTTTTGGTCGCGTGCTTTGCAATGTCGCGCAAAACTGGCATCCCAAAAGATATGTTGGGTACAAAAACACCATCCATGATATCGATATGGAACCAATCTGCGTCACTGCGATTCAACATTTCACAATCTCGTTGAAGGTTGGCAAAGTCGGCAGCAAGGACAGATGGAGCAATAAGTTTTGACATGATGAGGTGTGTTTTTTGCAAAGATAAAATTTTGAAAAGGCCTCTACCGAATTCTGTCCTTGTAATTTTTGGATTAAATTTATTCCATGAGCTCTAGACCAGCATCCAGATCCCGCATCAACCAGTTGAACATTGCCTCCATGGTAATTTTGCTCATCATCCTGATATTTTTTGTACTCAAGGATACGTTCCCGTTCCAAACTCAAAAATGGATTTACCTCATTTTGGGTATTTTGCTCATTGTCGTGGACTTATTACGAATTAAGGAAGTCTACAAATTGGGACATCGCAAACTTTTGCTCTTCAGGATAGTGACCACACTTATAGTAACAGGTTTCGTGGGTTACTGGTGGTATTTACACTTTTAAAAAGATTGGAAAGAGAGTTCGCTTTCGCGAAAGCGAACAAAAACTCATCATTACTCAATCATGAATCTGCATTCAAGGATGTGAAATGAGTATCAAACTCAAAAATTTCCAGATCAAAATAGGGAACAGCTGCCATGGCATGATCAAAAATATCTGCAATGATATACTCATAGTTAGCCCAGCGTTTATCACTGCTAAAGGCATAGATCTCTAATGGCATGCCTTGTGAAGTAGGCGGCAATTGCCGGATCATGATCATCATTTCCTTATTGATGGCAGAGTGGCTGCCCACATATTCCTGAAGGTACTTTCTAAAAACGCCTATGTTGGTCAAGTTGCGACCGTTGATCAAGACGCTTTTGTCTATTGCATTCTGCTCGTTAAAGGTATTTATTTCTTCTTGCTTTGATTTGAGATAATCGGTAATCAGACTTATTTTTTGTAGTTCTTGAAGATCCTTGTTTTCTAGATAACGTATGCTCCTTGATTTGATAATGATGGCTCTTTTGATGCGCCTACCACCAGAGTCAGTCATACCACGCCAGTTTTTATAGGCATCAGAGATGAGCGCATAAGTTGGTAAGTTGGTAATCGTATTGTCAAAGTTTTGCACCATGACCGTAGAGAGATTGATTTGCAACACCTCACCATCGGCACCATATTTTTCCATCGTGATCCAGTCACCTATACGTACCGTATCATTGATGGAAACTTGAATACTAGCCACAAAACCCAGAATCGTGTCCTTAAAAATCAACAGTAAAATCGCCGATGCTGCACCTAGCGTCGTGAAAAACTTGATAAACTCAATATTGGCCACGATTGCTAATATTGAAGCAAAAGCCAGTACCCAAAGCACTAACATAATCACCTGAATGTAACTGTCTATAGGTTTATCTCTGAATCGGACAGTGAGTTTTAAAAACTCGTTGACGGTACGTAAAACGCTCCTGAAAATGAAAATGATTAAGAATACAAAAATGACCCACAATAAGGTTTGAAAACCACTTTCCAACCTTGGGTAATCAAAAAATAGGTAAGGAATGCTTCTATTTAATAAAACGACAGGAATCACCAAAGAGGCCAGGCGAGGTGCGCCGTGTTTGACCAAGAGATCATCAAACTGAGTTTCGGTGCGTTTTGAAAAGACTTTGAATGCTGTAATGATGGCCCGTCTAGTGACCCAATAAATCGCAAATAGAACAATGGTAAATAATAATCCTAACACCAGAATGTTACCCAATTCTGCCAGGCTTTTTTCCCAACCTAGGTCTTCTGTGAGCCAGTCATAAATGAATCTTCTATATTCTATCATCATCTTCAAAATTTATGGCAAAATTAGAGCGATTACTTTACAAACCCGCCTTGGATGGAGTTCATTTCAAGACAGCTAAAAACCACCAATAAAAAAACCGCCGCTAGAACTTCTAGCGGCGGTTTTGCGTTTGAATAATCAACTGTCATAGACTCTGAAATAAATTCAGAGTGACAATTGGTTTATTTACTCGTCAGAGCTGTTGTCATCATTGCTGCGACGTGGACGATCGTTAGATCTACGGTCATCGCGACGGCCACCACTACGGCGATCATCACGGCCACCGCGACTGTCGTCACGTTTGCGTGGTGGACGTTCTGTCCAGCCTTCTGGTTTAGGTAATGTTTCCTTACGGGAAACTTTTTGCTTCTTAGTACGTGGATCAACACCCATGTATTTTACATCTAGAGTATCACCT
The DNA here is from genome assembly GCF_001413925.1 of Nonlabens sp. YIK11. NCBI lineage: Bacteria > Pseudomonadati > Bacteroidota > Flavobacteriia > Flavobacteriales > Flavobacteriaceae > Nonlabens > Nonlabens sp. YIK11. Next base: position 200,292 of record NZ_LBMJ01000001.1, on the reverse strand, counting down.
ACTTTAAGTACCGTAGAAGGATCTTCAATACGCTTGTAATCAAACTCACTCACATGAAGTAACGTTTCTTTACCAGGCTTGAATTCTACCACAGCACCAAAGTCTAACATCTTCACCACTTTTACATGGTACGTCTCGCCAACTGTTGGTTCAAAGATGATGTTCTGGATACGCTCAAGAGCGTCCTCGATCTTGGCACGGTCTGTACCAGCGATCTCGATAATACCCATCTCATTTTCTTCCTTGATGTTGATCACCGTATCGGTTTCTTTCTGTAATTCTTGAATTACTTTTCCACCAGGTCCTATCACAGCACCAATGTACTTACCTTCAATCTCCATAGATTCCATCTTAGGAGCGTGTGGCTTCACATCCGCAGCAGGAGCGGCAATCGTGTCAGTCAGCTTTCCTAGAATGTGCATACGGCCTTCTTTAGCTTGCATCAGTGCATTGGTTAGGATTTCATAGGAAAGTCCTTTTACCTTAATATCCATTTGACATGCCGTGATACCGTCTGCAGTACCAGTAACTTTAAAGTCCATGTCACCCAAGTGATCTTCATCACCAAGGATGTCAGACAATACCGCATATTTATCACCTTCTGTAATCAATCCCATGGCAATACCAGAAACTGGTTTCTTCATAGGTAGACCAGCGTCCATCAATGCCATGGTGCCAGCACAAACCGTTGCCATAGAAGAAGAACCGTTAGATTCCAAAACTTCTGACACCACTCTTACCGTATAAGGTAGATCTGATGGAAGCATTCTTTTCAAGGCACGTTGCGCCAAGTTACCGTGTCCTATCTCACGACGGGAAGTTCCACGTAGTGGACGAGCTTCTCCAGTAGAGAATGGTGGGAAATTGTAGTGTAAGTAGAAACGCTCTTCACCTTCTTGCGAAGCCATATCAATAATATTGGCATCTCTTGAAGTTCCCAGTGTTACTGTGGCTAGAGCTTGTGTTTCTCCACGAGAGAATATCGCACTACCGTGAGTAGATGGAAGGTAATCTACCTCACACCAGATATCACGTATGTCTGTCGTCTTACGACCATCTAGACGAATACCTTCATTCAATAATACATCACGTACTGCTTTCTTGTGGGTCTTATTGAAATACTTAGAGATCAAATCGCCGTTTGCTTCTTGATCTTCTTCTGAGAATTGAGCCTTGATTTCTTCCTTGATCTCGCTAAAGGCCGCGCTACGCTCGTGCTTAGCACTTCCCAGTTTTGCAACATCATAGACTTTTTGGTAGGCAAGTTCTGCTACTTTAGCCTCGATATCTGCATCCTCGCGCTCACCTTCGTACTCACGTACTTCTTTTTTGCCTACTTGCTCAGCAAGGGCAACTTGGGCAGCACATTGGTCTTTAATAGCTTCATGAGCGGCTTTAATGGCAGCGATCATATCTTCTTCAGAGATCTCTTCCATTTCACCTTCTACCATCATCACGCTGTCTGCGCTCGCACCTATCATCATTTCAAGATCTGCTACTTCTAGTTGGGCATAGCTTGGGTTGATCACGAACTCGCCATCAACACGTGCCACACGTACTTCAGAAATGGGACATTCAAAAGGAAGGTCAGAAAGCTGAATTGCAGCACTAGCCGCAAGTCCTGCCATAGCATCTGGCATTACCTCATCGTCATGAGACATGAGTTGGATCATTACCTGTACCTCTGCATGGTAATCCTTAGGAAACAATGGGCGCAATACACGGTCTACAAGACGCATGGTAAGAACCTCACCATCGTTGGGACGTGCTTCACGTTTAAAGAATCCACCTGGATATTTACCAGCTGCGGCAAATTTCTCACGGTAGTCTACGGTAAGTGGAAGGAAATCTAGTCCAGTAGATTTGTAGCTGGACACTACAGTTCCTAGAAGCATTGCTTTACCACATGTGATCACAACAGATCCATGTGCTTGTTTTGCAAGCGCTCCAGTTTCAATAGTGATATCTGGCCCATTGGCCATCTTGATCACTTGTTTAAAAACTTGTGGTTTCATTTTGTTTTGTTAAACGTTAATCTCAAGTTGTGTGTGGTGAGAAGGCGTTTACTTACTGAGAAACCAGCTTTTGTTATGTCGCGATAATTATTTTTATTACGCTTTCGCGAAAGCGTAAACAGCATGAACTGCTGCGATATAAAATAAAAAAGGGGACACGCAGTCCCCAGTTCATTACTTTCTAATACCTAGTTCCTTAATCAACTCACGATAAGCAACAATGTCTTTCTTCATTTTGTAATCAAGAAGAGAGCGACGCTTTCCTACGAGTTTCACAAGGCTACGCTCTGTGTTGTAGTCGTGGCGGTTGTTCTTAAGGTGTTCTGTCAAGTGGTTGATACGGTAGGTAAACAATGCGATTTGCGCGTCTGTGTTACCGGTATCGTTTGCTGATTTCCCGTACTTTGAGAAGATTTCAGCTTTTTTTTCTGGTGCTAAATACATGCCAAAATTATTTGAATAATGAATATTATGTATGTCAGTCGATCTGACGATGCCTTGAGATTCATTCTCTTAGCGGCTGCAAAGATACGTTTAAAAAATAAAAGTTAACCGAAAAAGAAAATCAAACTTAAGATAAGTCAACCGTTGTAAGACAGTAGTGACTTTTAATTCATAAGAATGATTTCACATCTTTCTGCAAGCTGCGACTAAAAACCTCTCTAAGCCACCTTAATCTCTCGGTTCAAGATCAAGTCTAGATATTGATTTACTTTTTTCTTTAACTGTGGACGTGGCACGATAAAGTCTAGGAAGCCTTTTTCCAAAAGGAACTCTGCTGTCTGAAAACCTTCTGGCAATTCCTTACCGGTAGTGTCACGCACGACACGTGGTCCAGCAAAAGCAATCAATGCGCCAGGTTCACCTATGTTTATGTCACCCAACATCGCAAAAGATGCTGTTGTACCACCAGTAGTTGGATCAGTACACAATGAAATGTATGGTATGCCAGCATCAGAAAGCTGAGCGAGTTTTGCGCTGGTTTTAGCCAGTTGCATCAATGACAATGCTGCCTCCATCATACGAGCACCTCCAGATTTAGAGATGATCATAAATGGGATATTGTTTTTAAGCGAATGGTCTGCAGCTCGAGCTATTTTTTCTCCTACCACGCTTCCCATGGATCCACCAATAAAAGCAAAGTCCATACAAGCCACCACAAGATCATGACCGTTTGATTTACCTACGGCCGTACGTACTGCATCTTTCAATCCTGTCTTGGACTGGGCAGCGTCAAGTCTGTCCGTATACTTTTTAGTATCGGTAAACTTCAATGGATCTTTTGAGGTGATGTTAGGGTTGAGCTCTTTGAACTGGTTGTTGTCAAAAAGGATTTCAAAATATTCCTTACTGCCTATTCTAACATGGTATCCATCTTCTGGACTCACATAAAAGTTATTTTTAAGCTGTTCAGAATCTATGATTTTACCGGTAGGTGACTTATACCATAAACCTTTAGGCGTGTCTTTCTTAGCCTCAGTAGGTGTAGTAATTCCCTTTTTCTCTCTTTTAAACCAAGCCATATGAATTGTAATGAGTTAGAAGTAAAATATAGAGTAGCGCAACTATTAATGCTTGCGCTACTCCATTTTTACTCTTGTTTCTTCTTAAAGTGTTCCCACATTATTTAAATCTTCAAAGGCTTTTTTCAATCGCTCTTTGAAAGACTCTTCTCCTACACGCAACCATTTGCGTGGATCGTAATATTTCTTGTTAGGGGAATCTGGACCTGTTGAATTTCCTATTTGTGATTTTAGGAAGTCGTCGTTGCTGTCCATATATTTTTTGATGCCGTCAGCAAATGCCCATTGAAGATCTGTATCAATGTTCATTTTAACCACACCATAGCCTATCGCTTCACGTATTTCTTCTACAGTAGAACCAGAACCACCGTGAAATACAAAGTCAATGTGGTTGTGCTCCACACCATATTTTTTGGTGATGTATTCTTGAGAGTTCTTCAAGATTTTAGGAGTGAGCTTTACGTTACCTGGCTTGTAAACTCCATGAACGTTACCAAAGGCTGCTGCCACCGTGAATTTATCACTCACTTTGCTTAGCTCTTCATAAGCATAAGCGACTTCTTCTGGTTGGGTATATAATTTTGACTCGTCAACATCGCTGTTATCAACACCATCTTCTTCACCACCGGTAATACCTAACTCAATTTCAAGAGTCATGTCCATTTTTGACATGCGCTCTAGGTATCTTTTACAAATCTCAATGTTCTCTTCCAGTGGCTCTTCACTTAGGTCTAACATGTGCGAGGAGTATAAACTTTTTCCGCTTTCGCGAAAGCGTGCCTCACTAGCATCCAGCAAACCATCAATCCATGGCAATAAATTCTTTGCACAGTGGTCTGTGTGTAGAATTACCGTTGCGCCGTAAGCCTCTGCAAGTTCGTGTACATGCTTAGCACCGGCAATACCACCCAAGATGGCCGCACGCTGGTTCTCGTTGCTCAAGCCTTTACCGGCGTTAAATACAGAACCACCGTTGGAGTATTGTATGATTACGGGTGACTTAAGTTCTGCAGCAGTTTCCAAAACCGCGTTTACAGAGCTGGATCCTATCACATTTACCGCTGGTAATGCATAGCCATTTGCTTTTGCATGATTGAATATTTCTTGAACTTGGTTGCCCGTGGCAACGCCTGGTTTGATGTTGTGGCTCATAGTTTTATTTCTTGGACTAACAAAAGTAAGCAAATTATAAAAGCTGCGAATATTCGCAACTAGAAAGGATAATTGATTCCCACGTTAAGGACAGAGTTGGCAAAATTATATTCTGTAAACCATCTGCGGTCCCTAGATAGCGCTGGATTGTATGTTTTGAATCCTATATCAAATCGCAGTACAAAAAAACCGAAGTCATATCGCACGCCAAATCCTGACCCTATCGCTAGATTCTCCAGATCCTGAAACTCATTAAATACAGCTCGAGGATCTTCCTCACTGTCTGCCACGTTCCAAATGTTTCCAATATCAGTAAAAATGGCGCCCTTAAACGCTCCCAACAGCTGGAATCTATATTCTGCGTTGAAGGCGAGCTTCATATTGGCAACATTAAAATCGTTGAGCCCACCAGTGCTTCCTGGACCTAGTTCATACGCTTGCCAGGCACGATTGTCGTTGGGACCACCGGCAAAAAAGGATCTAATAAAAGGAATGTTGTCTGAATTGCCATAGGGAACGGCGATGCCGCCCAAAGCTTTTATGGCTAAAACGTTTTTATTGTCGTATTCCCAGTGCTTGATGTATTCAATTTCGGGCTTCAAATATTGTGAAAACTCTACACCAAAAACTCGTCTGTTCCCATTTTCATTGCGGTCTGCGTTGACCAGGCTCGACACTCCAGCAATCAGGTTACCTGCACTTTCCAGACGCACGCTAAACCTGGAATAGTCCTCGTCGTAAATTCCTTGCTTGTTGTTTCTTATCCAGTTGTAGGAACTCGCGATAATCAAATTATTCTGTACCAATCGATCACGTCGCTCATTAATATTTCTAATGTCCTCTAGCTGTGATGCGTTGGTGTTGAAGTTTCCTTGCAGCGCATCGTTGATGAATTGGTTAGTACCTTCAGGAACGGTGAGGTCATTTTCATCATTTACATAAGTAGGATCTGTAATGTTGAGATCCATGGCGATATCATTAAGACTGGTATAACTGCTGCGATAAACATTGAAAAAATCCTGCGGATCCAGATTGCGTACATACTGGGCGTTGATCAAATCAAATCTCGTACTCTTGATAGGAGTTTGCTGCCATCGATAGCTCAAAGCGCCGTTCACGCTTTGCCGGTCCAGACCAATATTGGTTTGGGAAACAAACCCAAGGGAAAGATTGGTGGCAGGAGACATATATTTAGGAATAACTCCATCGGTTTCCAGTGGAAAGAATAGCCTTGGAAATATAAGACTGGCATCTGCTCCCAATTCCTGAAGGTCAAAAAACCTAGAATCGCCGGTAGCATTGTTGGAACTTGCACCTATGTTACCCCTAAATGTGATGCTTAATAACTCACTTCCTTTAAATACATTCCTTACTAAAAATGAAGTGTTGAGACCAACGCCGAAGGTTTGGATATTACTATGAGAAGCCTCGGTACCAAAGACCAGGTTGTACTTTTTCTTTGAAGTGAGAGAAATGTTTGCAATAAGGTTGTTTCCAGTAGAATCTGCTGGATCTTCTACATAGGTAATACTGGGATAGAGGAAGCTATTCAGTTCCGTTATTCTTTTGTACGTGCGGTCTCTATCTAGGTCTCGATAAATAAAATCTGGCTCAAAGAAAACAGCGTCTGTCAATACACGATTGCTGTATTTTAATTTGCTGTTGCGTATGATTTTATAACCCTTGTAATCAACGGTATCTGGTACAATACTGTCTTGTTCTCTTTGATAATCGGGAAGAATGTGAACCTGACTTATTTTGTGTAGTTGGAAAGGGATTCGTACCGTGGAATCAGCATCTTCAATTTCGCGATCTCTGATGATTAAGGTAAGATTGGCTTTATGATCTGTGTTAACGGTATCGCCTTCAAATTTGATAAATTCCTTTTCCATATGGATGGCGCCATTGTTACGGAACAGTTTGTAAAGCCTATCACGCTCTGCATTGATGTCTCCTGTGTAATATTGCCTTCCTTTTTCCAGTGAGCTAATGTTCTTATGGGCCTCATATAAAGAGTCAATAACAGGAGTAGAAATTTTGCTGTTAATGCTGTCAACGATATACGGTTGGTGACGTTGTACATAATAATTGACACGAGCTCGCTTTTCTCTTTTGGCATCAACGGTTTCTTCGTCGACTTCTGTGTTGAACCAACCTTGATTCCAATACCATAACCTAAGACGCTCTGAAGATTTTTTACTTATTCTTTCATCCACCAGAACCGGTGCTTGACCTGTACGCTTCAACCACTGGTTAAAGGCAACCAGCCCTTCACCCAGTTGTATGGTTTGTTTTTCAGATAACAAATCAATTCTTCTCTCCAGTTGTTTGGGATTTTCTTGCATCCATTTAAGGTATATGGAATCACGGTGCGGTCTGGCGAGATTATAAATGTGAAGCCTTAAAGGGAAAAACCCTATGCCTTGATTGGGCTGCTGTATAGGTAGGTTTGCCACACGGTCATCATCGGGAGCTAGGCTATCCACGATAATGTTGTTCTCTAAAAGAAGCTTACGACCATCGGTAACTCTTCTGACCGTACTACACGATACTGAAAAAATAATAAGCGTTACAATTAAGCCTATTTTTGCGTGAAGTCGTTTTATTCCCATAGGTAGCGGCTCAAAAATACGATGATAATGATTACCAAAAATAAAATTAAACAGATCAAAAGCCTGGCAAGAAAAAAGCATCGGGATGAGCTGCGGCTATATATTGTAGAAGGCTATAAATCTATAAGAGAACTCAAAAATGCCGGACTTAGTATAGAAGAAATCTTTGTTACCAACGAGTCACAAAAGCTGGATGACCTTCACCCAGAAACCATAACCGCAGCAGAGATGAAGTCCATTTCTAATTTGAAAACACCGCCAGGATATCTTGCTGTGGTAAAAATGCCTGAGCCGCAGGGTTTACCCAATGAAGGCTTGATTCTCGCCCTGGATAATGTTCAGGATCCAGGTAATTTAGGAACTATTATTCGGCTAGCAGATTGGTTTAATGTCAAGCATGTGGTTTGTAGTTCTGCAACGGTAGATTTGTTCAATCCTAAATGCATTCAAGCTACCATGGGCTCTATTGCTCGAGTCCAAGTCCATTATACAGATCTAGAAGATTACCTTCAAAAAAGCGATCTGCCTATAATGATTGCCACTATGAGTAAGACTAGTGTCTACGATTTGAGCTTGCCTAAAAATGCTATTCTAATAATGGGAAGTGAGTCTCATGGAATTTCTGAAGAACTCTTGAATTTAGGTACTGCTATTTCAATCCCTCAATATAGTCCTGAAAATGATAAAACGGAAAGTCTCAATGTTGCTACCGCAACCGGAATTCTGTTAGCAGAATGGCGTCGATCTATTGGAATGTAAAGTTTAAAAACACACCTCTTGAGAGCATGCTGTCCACGCTACCGGTGTATGGGCTGTCTGGATTTTCATCTCTCACCAGCTCATCGCTAATGGCAAACACACCTCTTATGGATGGTGTGAATTTGAAATAAGGCAGGTAAATGTCCACGCCTAATCCCATTTCATAATTGAAAACACCCGTCGTTTGCCTAAACTGACCAGCGCTATTGTCATCAGGATTGTCTTCATTACTGGAAAGATTGTGCGAATATGAAGCACCGCCAATTACAAAGGGTTTCCAGTTGTTCAATCGCTTTGTAGAGACTTTGAGCAATAAGGGTAATTGAATGTAGGTAGAACTCACTTCTCTTATGGGCTGCTCTGGAGCGGTAAAAGAAGGATCGGTGAACATGAGATTGCGTTGCACAAAAGCAACGCCAGGTTCAAATCTCAAATTGAGATATTCATTGATTCTTAAATCGCTTAAAACACCTACATTAAATCCAACGGTTGTCTCGGTCTGGATTTCATCTACAATTTCGTTGTAGTCAAACTTGTAATCGTAGGTGTTGAGGCCCATATAAAAACCAAAGGTCAAAATCTGTTTGTCAAAATTCTCACGGTTTTTGAGGCGCTCCTTTGTGAAAAGTTGTGCAGTGGCAAATGAACCTGTGAGGCAAACAAGAATTAAAAAGGTAGTTCTCAACGGTAATTATTTAATGGCTTTGTAAATGGTTGAGGCGCCGTGAAACTGTAAATGGCTCTCCACATCCTTAAACCCAACTTTCTTTAAAATATTGTTGAAACGCTCTCCATAAGGGAATTTTGAAGCGCTTTTTGAAAGATATCCATATGCCTTGCGATCCTTGGAGAAAATTTTGCCCAGCGTTGGCACTACTAAATTGCTATACACATAATATCCTTGTTTAAAAGGAAATTTTTGAGGTACGCTGGTTTCAAGAATGACTAAGATCCCGTTGGGTTTTAAAACGCGCAATATTTCAGAAAGACCTTTTTCAAGGTCCTCAAAATTACGAACACCATAGGATACGGTTATCGCGTCAAACGTGTGGTCTTCAAACTGCAGGTTCTCAGAATCACCCAGCACCATTTCAATGCGATCGTCCAGTTGTTGCTGTTTCACCTTGATTTTTCCCACTTCAAGCATACCGCTTGAAATATCCAGACCTACGAGTCTGGAAGCCTTGGTTTTTTCAGCCATTTTGATCACCAGATCACCGGTTCCTGTTGCGATATCCATAATTGTGTCAGGCTGGTGCGCGGCAACCATATCCACGACGTTGTCACGCCATTTTTGATCCAGTCCTAGAGAAATCATACGGTTCAGCCCGTCGTATTCTCCGCTAATGGTATCAAACATTTTGGTGACTTGCTGCTTTTTTCCGGCGGCATCGTCCTGATTTGGTTTTACTTGTTCAGACACGGTTTGTGGTTTGTGTCAAAGATACAATGGAGCGTTGAGGTAATTGTTATTTCGCTTTCGCGAAAGCGTATTTATCAACCATCCCATCAATATTAGAGCGACTTTCTTACCTTATTATGACCTTATTGGTATATTTGAATTCCACAGAATCGATTTTATGAAAATCATTATAGCTGGCGCTGGCGAGGTAGGATTTCATCTGGCCAAGCTGCTTTCTTATGAATCTCAGGATATCACCCTTATAGATCCCGTTAAGGAGAATCTGCATTATGCAGATACCCATCTGGATATCAGGACAATGAGAGGTGACGCCACATCTATTAAAACGCTCAAGGATTCCAATGTAGGTCAAGCTGATCTGGTCATTGCCGTAAGCAGCAGTGAGGCGATCAATATTACGATTGGAGTACTTGCAAAGCAGTTGGGAGCCAAAAGGACCATCGCGAGAATTTCAAATACAGAGTTCCTGGAAGAGCAACAAGCCATAGGTTTTAAGGGATTTGGGATTGACGAACTGATTTCGCCAGAATCGCTTGCCAGTAAAGAGATTGAGTTGCTTCTCAATCAAAGTGCCTTTAATGACAGTTACGAGTTTGAAGATGGAGCGCTCACCATGGTAGGAGTGAACCTTAGCCGTACCGCACAATTTGTAGGTAAGTCTGTCCAGGAAGCTGGCGAGATTTTCCCTGAAGTTCACTTCATGCCTATTGCCATACAGCGTTTTGGAACCCAATATACCTTGATACCACGTGGTGATACCCAATTCAAGGAAGGCGACCAAGTTTATTTTATTACCACCACTGGTGGCGTGGACGAACTCTATAAACTTACTGGCAAGACACGACGTTCCATGAAGAATGTCATGATTCTAGGTGGTAGTAATATAGGTGAGCAAAGTGCCCGTAATTTATCAGCTGCTGGGATGAACGTCAAACTGGTAGAAATTGATCCTGAAAAGGCCTTTGACCTTGCGGACAAATTACCAGAGGTTCTTGTGATAAGTGGTGATGGACGCAACGTGGAATTGTTGCAGGAAGAAAGTATCCACGAGATGGATGCTTTTATCGCAGTTACCGGTAATAGCGAGACCAATATTATTTCTTGCCTTATGGCAAAAAGTAAAAGCGTGCGCAAGACCATATCACTGGTGGAGAATATGGATTACTTCCAGTTGTCACATAGCATAGGGATCGACACCTTGATCAATAAAAAGCTTCTTGCGGCAAACAATATATTTAGATATATACGTAAAGGAGAAGTGGTCGCGATGACCAAGCTCAACAACATGAATGCCGAGCTGCTTGAATTCATCGTGAAGGAAAACAGCGATTTGTGCAATAAGAAAATCATGGATATCAATGTACCTCGTAGCGCTATCATTGGTGGTGTCATACGTGAAGGCAAAGGAAACATTGTATTAGGTAGCTTTACTATAAAAGCAGGTGATAGAGTAGTAGTTTGTTGTTTGCCGCGCTCTATTTCCAAAGTGGAAAAACTGTTCCAATAATGCCAAGACTCAACTACAAGATCATTAATTATATCATGGGATTACTGTTGGTTTTCAACGGTGGTTTTATGTCCATTAGTTCGCTGGTTAGCGCTTACTACAGCGAGAATGAATCGCTGGAAATTTTGCTGGCAGCGGTAGTGGCGATCACTCTAGGATCGTTGATGATGTTGTTAACCAGGAATCACATCAAGGAATTGGGAAAAAAGGAAGGATACCTCATTGTTACCTTGGGCTGGTTGTTTATGGCTTTTGCTGGTACCATGCCATATTTGTTTACTGGTGCCATAGGTAACTATACCGATGCTTTTTTTGAAACCATGAGCGGTTTCACCACTACAGGTGCGAGTATCATGAACGATATCGAGATCATGCCTAAAGGTGTACTCTTCTGGCGCAGCACCACGCACTGGATAGGTGGAATGGGAATTATAGTACTAGCGGTGGCGATCCTACCTTTATTAGGAATAGGTGGTATGCAGCTTTTTGCTGCAGAGGCGCCTGGTCCCAGCGCAGATAAACTTCATCCCAGGATTACTGACACTGCCAAACGTCTTTGGCTCATTTACGTTGGCTTTACAGGGATCGAGACCGTTCTTCTTAGAGTAGCGGGAATGGGATGGTTTGATGCTGTTAATCACGCCATGAGTACACTTTCTACTGGTGGTTTTTCCACAAAAAACGCCAGTATCGCCTACTGGAATGATAATCCATGGATCCAGTGGATTATTACGCTATTTATGTTTATTGCTGGGATGAACTTTGTATTGAGCTATTTTGGTTTCAAGGGTCAGTTTAAAAAGATCTTTAGGGATACAGAATTCAAATGGTACGCAAGCTTTGTTCTAGGTTTTTCTATCATTGGAGCACTGCTAATATACCTACAGGCAGATGTTTCAATCTCGTCTATAGCGCATCCTATGGTTTGGGGTGAATTGGAAAGCGCCGTCAGACATTCCTTTTTTCAAGTGCTCGCGGTGATCACCACTACTGGATTTGTATCTGCAGACTATACCATGTGGACACCATTTTTAACCATTATGTTCTTTGGGCTGTTCTTTTTGGGTGGTAGCGCAGGATCAACATCTGGTGGTATTAAGGTGATGCGACACATCATCTTGATACGTAATGGTATCATGGAGTTCAAACGCACCTTGCATCCCAATGCTATCTTGCCGGTACGCTACAACGGCAAGGCGTTATCCAACAACATTGTATTTAACATTCTGGGCTTCTTTATCTTGTACATGCTTTCCTTTATAGTGGGTTCTGTTGGGTTAGCGGCTTTAGGTTTGGATTTTGACACGGCAATAGGTGGAGCGCTTAGTAGTTTAGGTAACGTAGGTCCGGCTTTTGGGGATCTGTCACCCGTTAACAACTTTGCCGGTTTACCTGATTTGGGGAAATGGTGGTGCGCCTTTTTAATGCTTATAGGAAGGCTGGAGTTATTTACCGTTTTGATATTATTGACTCCGTTCTTCTGGAGGAATAGGTAAATATTGATCCTATCCATTTTACGCTATCCAATGATTCTCTAGCTTCTTAACGCGAGTAGGCCAGTAGCTGTTATCTTTGCAACCTCAATAAATGATTTATGTTTCAGCTAGGGAAAACCATCGTGTCTGATGATGTTCTGGATAAGGATTTTGTGTGCAACCTCACAGCTTGCAAAGGCATTTGCTGCGTCGCTGGCGAGGCTGGTGCACCGCTGGAACAAAAGGAGCTCGACATCCTTGATGCAGAGTATGAGAAGATCAAGCCTTACCTAAGACCAGAAGGTATCACAGCGATTGAATCCCAAGGTACCTGGATCGAGCGCGAAAATGGCGAACTAGAAACGCCTCTAGTCAACAATAAAGAATGTGCTTACGCCACATTCAGAGATGATGGCACCGCGCTTTGCGGTATTGAGGCAGCTTATCGTGATGGCGCTACCCAATTTTATAAGCCTATTTCCTGTCACTTATATCCAGTGCGCCTACAGGAATACACTTACTTCACCGCGGTGAATTATCATAAATGGCAAATTTGCGATGACGCCTGTGAGCTAGGTGAAGAGCTGGGCGTTCCTGTCTATAAATTTTTGAAGGAATCGCTTACGCGAAAATTCGGTAAGAAGTGGTACGCAGAACTTGAAGAAATTGCGGAAATGAAATCACATAAATAAGATCCAAGACCGCTGCGCTTTAAGATAATAGATTCGAGACCAATCAAATTATAATCACTAGGGCGTAACCAACGCATCATTAGAACCTTAACTTTTTGTCATCCTGAACTTGTTTCAGGATCTTCTGTTTTTTCTATTTCAGTAATTTAAACTTGGTTTAAATGACCTTTTAGTAAGTTATTATAATGCGATTTTTTAAAGGATATGATCGATGTTTCAGCATGACAACTTTTTATGTTGCGTGAGGGATAGTAATGGAAATCCTTTTAACGCGCCGCGAGCGCGGTATGAGATTGAAATAAAAAGCGCGACTGGCGCACTGAGCGAAGTCATGCCCCTAGAAAAGTTCAATTGTAAAAATCACGAACTCCTATTTACACTAGAAATTGACCTATAAAAAAATTCAGCTAGTTTTCAAAGTTCACACATTTAAACTTATATTTATCAAACCAAAAACGCCGATGCTGATGACATCGACGTTTAAGAGTAATCTTTTGGAATGTTTAGATATTTATTAATGAGATAAATTCTAATTCGACTTGCTGCTCTATATATGTTTTTAGAACCTTAAAGATTACTGGTCAATAGAATTGGTTACTAAATCCCTATCCTATTTTCATTAACTTTTTAAAAAGCACCTTTTTAAAGGTGCTTTTTTATTATTTTCATTACGCCTCGCAGCTCACGCATTCTTTCTTTTGCTTGAACTTCTGCGCGGCGTTCATACTGTGCTGGTAATAAAGGGATTTCAATCCCAGTTTCCATGCGGTAATGTGGATCTTGTTCACATCTTTAGTAGCCATGTCTGGATGAACGATGATGTTCACGGACTGACCTTGGTCAATGTGATTCTGACGGTTTGCTGCCTGATAGATGATGTCCATCTGGTCCAGCTCACTGTAGGTCTGGAAAACGGCTTTTTCATTCTCTGTCAAGAAATCCAGGTGCTGCACACTACCGTCATGGTTGCGTATGTCATGCCACACTTCTTGAGTATTCATTCCCTTTTCTTCCAACAATTCCACTAAGTATGGATTCTTGATAGTGGTCTTGATTTTGGCAATGTCCTTCACATAAATATTGGACCAGATAGGCTCGATACCTTGGGATACTTGGCCTAGGATAAATGCGCTAGAAGTGGTAGGAGCGATCGCATTAAGCGTCGCGTTTCTACGGCCGTAACCTTTTAACAATTCTGGCTCACCGAATTTTTGTGCTAACTCCTCGCTCGCTTTGTAACTCTTTTCTTTAAGCGCCTTGAAGATCTCGCTGTTTAAATTGAAGGCTTCCTGGCTGTTGAATGCCAATCTTTTTGACTGGAGTAAAGAGTGCCATCCTAAAGCGCCTAAGCCTAGGGAACGGTTGTCTTTTGCAAACTTGTACGCACGCTCCATAAACAGGAACGTCTGACGGTCGTCCAGCTTATCAGAGTCACGATATGCTTCCAGTTTTTCCAAGAACTCTGTAATCACAGCGTCAAGGAAGTATACCATAGTTTCTACGGCGTCTGTGTCCTTCCACTTGTCATAATGCAAAAGGTTGATGCTGGACAACACGCATACGAAAGAGTATTCATCGCTGGATGGCAACATGATCTCTGTACACAGGTTGCTGGCATAGATTGGCATCTTTTTATCCTGGTAAACATCTGCCGCGTTGTTGTTGGCATTGTCTGTAAAGAAGATGTATGGATAGCCCATCTCACCACGAGACTGCAGTACACGTGCCCAGATGGTACGCTTTTGCTCATCGCCGGCGATCATTTGCTCCATCCATTCATTAGTCACGGTCACACCGTGCGTTAATTCCTGAATAGGATTTCCTTCAGTTCCTATTTCTAGGAACTCATTGATGTCTGGATGTTCTACAGGTAGGTAAGGAGAGAAACGTCCACGACGTACAGATCCCTGACTTACTACATCTACCATAGATTCAAACAATCTCATGATATGAACCGCTCCAGATGCCTCTCCATTATTTTTAATGGCAGCACCGCGATGACGTATTTTACCAAAGTAACCAGAGGTACCACCACCTAGTTTTGACATCATCCCAACTTCCGACTGTGAATATAGAATATTACCTATATCATCATCAATGTGGGAACCAAAACAACTGATGGGCAAGCCACGACGCTTACCAAAGTTAGACCATACTGGTGATGCCAGTGAGTAAAAGCCTTCACTCATGTAACCATAGAACTTGTCTGCATAGCCTGGAATTTTCAGGATAGCTTCGGCGCGCTCTGCTATTTCACGTATGCGCCCTTCTGGTGTTGCGCCAGGTGTTAGGTATCCAGCTTCCAAAAAGTTGCGGCTGTTCTCGTTCAACCATTCAAAACCTTCCTTAGATGGTTTTGCAGAGTTGAGAGCTTCTTTTCTTGCGTCAACCAACTTCTGGTTGGCATCAACCTTTTGTTGTTGTTCTACTTGTGTCGTGGTATTCTGTTCTTTCATAATTAAAATAGGTCGTCTTTGGTTACACTTTGGGCTCTCTTGGTATAGTTGATGGATCGCTTCACAAAGAAGTCTCCATGTTTAGTGGCAATAATTTCATCGTCAAACCATTCCGTTTGTGCGATGAGGTCTTCGTCAATTTCAAATACTTTCTCGATACCTATACTGGCAAGCGAGTTGTTGAATCTGTTTTTGATAAACTCGTTGACTACGGCTTTAGGCAAGAAGTCCAGTTCTCCTTCTTCAAAGATCCAGTCCACAAGGGCGCTTTCTGCCTCAAAGGATCTTCTACACATGTTCTGGATACGCTCGTGGTATTCTTCTGTAAACCAGCCTGGTTGTTCGTCACGTAGAATTCTGATCAAGTCGATACCAAAATCACCGTGAATCTGCTCTTCCTTACTGGTAGCTTCTACCACATTGGAAATTCCCTTCAACATGTTCTTGTGCTTGTTAAAGCCCATGATGATCAAGAACTGTGAGAACAAGGATACGTGCTCAATGAAAAGGCTAAAAAGCAATACAGCTTCTGCATAGCTCTGGTTGTCGTCTGCTTTAGAATTGCGCAACGCGGTTTCCAGATACTGCACACGTTTCATGATCACAGGTTTCTTTTTTAACGCCTTGAATTCTTCATTAAGTCCCAGGATCTCGATAAGGTGCGAGTAGGCATCTGCATGACGTACTTCACTTTCTGCAAAGGTGGATCCTACGGCGCCTATTTCTGGTTTTGGCATACGGTGATACAAATCACCCCAGAAGGATTTTACGGCTACCTCAATTTGTGAAATGGCCAGCATGGTGTTTTTGATGGCACTTTGTTCTACCGGTGTCAATCTGGATTTGAAATCCTGGATGTCGCTGGTAAAATTATATTCCGTATGGATCCAGTAGGAATGACGTATCGCTGGCACATATTCGTATAGTTGTGGATACTCGTAAGGCTTCAAGTTGACGCGCTTCTCAAAAATATCCGTCTTGCGCTCCATGGCGCGTTGATTTCTATATAGGATGTAAGCTTTTGCCGCCTCGTGAAATTCAGTTTCCATCAATTTATTCTCGACGATGTCTTGAACCTGCTCGATGGTAGGAATGTAATTAGGATCGATATCCTTCCTTTTCATCAGGGTTTTATACACCGCTAGGGCAACGTTTTGGGCGTCTTCTTGGGTTCCAGAATTTACGGCAGATAGCGCCTTAAATACTGCATTTGTTATGTTGTTGAGATCGAACGGCTTAACGCTGAAGTCTCTCTTTCTGATGTGAGTGATTTCCATGGGCAAACTTTAAATGACTTGAATAATTTAAAAGTCGTCATAGATCAGGGAAATTTTCAGTGAAATCTTGGGACGTTCTCCACATGGTTATTAACATCGATTTAAGAGCAGATTGAGACTGAAAAAAACAGCGATAAGTAAGCTAATTCCTACTCTTGAAAGTCCCATAAGTTCGTTGGGTGTTAAAATGATTTTGGGGTTTTCGCTTTCGCGAAAGCGTCATTTCAACTTCTTCCAACCTCAAAAAGGCTTCTAAAGACGGGTATGCTTTTTACAAAAATGAGGAATGAAAAGTTGAAACAGAAAAACCGTGTTTTTTGAGTCGTTTTTGTGTCAGTTTCTATAGACAGGAATAATCATGTCGCTCTCA
Organism: Nonlabens sp. YIK11; assembly: GCF_001413925.1. NCBI lineage: Bacteria > Pseudomonadati > Bacteroidota > Flavobacteriia > Flavobacteriales > Flavobacteriaceae > Nonlabens > Nonlabens sp. YIK11. Next base: position 183,031 of record NZ_LBMJ01000001.1, on the reverse strand, counting down.
AACGTACATCGTTAATATCTTAACGTATTTGAATAGTTGCTTTACACAATCGTTAATAGCGGCCTAAACTTAAGCCAAACCAATCCCAAACGACGTACGAAACAACCCACATAGCAGTAAATTAGGGTCATAATTAATCACTTAAAACAACTATCATGAGCTATACAGATGAAGTAGGAAAAAAATTAAACGCATTATTGGAAAAGAACTATGATGCAGAAGCTGGTTACAAAACCGCAAAGGAGCAAGTGGATAACACGCAGTTGAAAGATTTCTTTGGTAAGCAGGCACAGGAGCGTTACAACTTTGGTCATGAATTGAAAGCCGAGTTGAAGAGCTTTGGACAGGAACCTGATAAAGGAACCAGTCTAGCAGGTGATGCGCACCGTGCATGGATGAATATTAAATCCACATTCTCTGCAAACAGTGCAGACAGTATTCTTGAAGAAGCTATACGTGGAGAGAAGGCTGCCGTTGAGGAGTACAATGAAATCATCAATGACAGCACATTGCCACCATCTACTAAAAGTGTGTTGACAAAACACAGAGATAATATCCAGAGTGCCTTGACTAATGTCAAGTCCTTAGAGAAAACTTGGTAACAAATTATGCGTTGTCTTTTAAAGACGCGCTAATCAAATCCTAAGAGGTGTTGGTTTTGACCAATTACTCTTGGGATTTTTTTTTTCAAAATGACACCGGCAGCGTGCTCGTTAATTAAATTAACAAAGTCAGGTAATTAGGCCTTCTAACGTTAAGCTGATGGTAAGATTAAATTAAAGTATTGGTAATCAGGGTGTTTTAAAGATCTTATGTTGTTATATTAAGGTATAACGAATTACAAACCATACAAACTAATATTATGAATTACACAGACAAAATAGGAAATAAGTTAAACGAGTTATTGGAAAAAAACTATGATGCCGAAGCTGGTTATAAGCTGGCAAAGGACAAAATAGAAGATTCCAGATTGAAAAGCTTTTTTGATACACAACAGAAGGAACGTTATGATTTTGGACATCAATTAAAAGCCGAAATGAAAACATGGGGGCAGGAACCTGATAAAGGGACCAGTGTAAAAGGCGATCTACACCGCACATGGATGAATATTAAATCCACATTTTCTAACGATAATGAAGAGGCCATTTTAGAAGAGGCTATACGAGGCGAGAAAAAAGCGGTTGAAGAGTATAATGAGATTATCAACAATACGACCTTACCAATTTCCACAAAAAATATATTGACCAATCATAGAAACCGTATTCAAGAAACCTTGAAAACGATCAATATGTTGGAAGCAGCTCACTAGAATTTAAGTGAACTACTCTACAAATTTAGATCCCATCTCAATAGCGAGATGGGATTTTTTATTGTGTATAAATCAAGCATACTTGTGGATAAGTGATCTGGTTAGAAACAAGCATTTGAACTATATTTAAACTTCCCGAATTTTTCAATTTCGATAATTCAAAATACAGATAATCAGTTATTTGTAAATCACTGTTCAAACGCCACACAGCCCTATGTACTTAATATTTGATACTGAAACCACTGGATTACCTAAACGTTGGGATGCACCTTATACAGATGTTGACAACTGGCCACGAGTGGTGCAAATCGCCTGGCAGTTGCATGACGATATGGGCAACATGGTGGACCATCAGGATTATCTGATCCAGCCCGATGGTTATGATATTCCCTACGATTCAGAGCGCATCCACGGTATCTCTACCGCGCTAGCGCAAAAGGAAGGAAAACCATTGCTGGAAGTGCTCGAGAAATTCAACGATGCGCTGGCGATGACCAACTTTGTCGTGGGACAAAATCTACAGTTTGACCTTAACGTGACCGGTGCAGAGTTCATCCGTGCGCAAATGGAGAACAACCTGCAGGAAATCCCGGTGCTGGACACCTGTACAGAGCATACCGCGCAGCTTTGCCAGATTCCTGGTGGACGCGGCGGTAAGTTCAAGCTGCCCACGTTGACAGAGCTTCACGAGTTTCTTTTTAAAGAACCTTTTGGCGAGGCACACAACGCCACGGCAGACGTGGAGGCCACTACTCGCTGTTTCTTTGAACTGGTAAGACTGCAGCAATACACGGTGGCACAATTAAAGCAGGATGCAGATTATTTGGTTCGCTTTCGCGAAAGCAACCCAACCACCATCCAACCTGCAGGTATCCCGCATACCAACCTTAAAGAGGCATCGGCTAGACTGGTTTCCAACGATGAGCCGGAAATCTCAAAAGCAGAGATCAAGGAGAATCTGGATGAATTGAGCAGTGCGCCTTTTGCTCATTTGCACAACCACAGTCAGTTTTCTATCCTACAATCTACGGCAAGTGTTCAGGATCTGGTACAGGCAGCGGCGGCAAACGATATGCCTGCCGTGGCCATGACAGACCATGCAAACATGATGGGCGCCTTTCATTTTGTACGTGCGGTTAAGGCCCATAATGCCAGTCTTGCTGGTGATGCAGATACACACCTTAAACCCATCAAGCCTATTATAGGTTGTGAGTTTCAGGTGTGTGAGGACATGAACGATAAGTCGGTCAAGGACAACGGCTACCAGATCGTCATGCTTGCCAAAAATAAAAACGGGTATCACAATCTCGCCAAAATGGCGAGTAAGGCCTATACAGAAGGATTTTACTACGTGCCACGTATTGATAAAAAATTGGTGGAACAGTATAAAGATGATCTTATCGTCCTGACGGGTAACCTATATGGAGAAGTACCATCCAAAATTCTTAATGTAGGAGAAAAGCAGGCCGAAGAGGCATTGCTGTGGTGGAAGGAACATTTTGGTGAAGATCTCTATATTGAAATCATGCGCCACGATCAAGAAGATGAGCAACGCTGTAACCAGGTCTTGCTTGAGCTGGCTTCAAAACACGAGGTAAAAATTGTTGCTACCAACAATACCTATTACATCGATAAGGCAGATGCTAATGCGCATGATATTTTATTGTGTGTCAAGGATAATGAAAAGCAGGCAACGCCTATAGGTCGCGGTCGCGGTTACCGTTATGGATTGCCCAACCAAGAGTACTACTTCAAATCCAGCGATGAAATGAAGCAGCTTTTCAAGGATTTACCAGATGCGATCTTAAACGTTCAGGAAGTAATTGATAAGGTAGAAGCTTATGAACTTGCCCGTGACGTATTATTGCCGGCCTTCCAAATTCCTGAAGAATTTGTTGATCCAGATGATGCGATCAACAAAACCAAAAATGGTGAAAACGCCTATTTAAGGCACTTGACCTATGAAGGTGCTAAGCTGCGTTATGGAGAAGATTTTAGTGATGAGATACGTGAGCGACTGGATTTTGAGCTTGAGGTCATTAAAAATACCGGTTATCCAGGTTATTTCCTGATCACATGGGACTTTATCAAAGCCGCCCGTGAGATGGATGTGGCCGTTGGACCAGGTCGTGGATCTGCTGCTGGTAGTGCGGTAGCCTATTGTTTGAAGATTACTAATGTGGATCCTATCCACTACGATCTACTTTTTGAGAGGTTCCTAAATCCGGATCGTGTATCCATGCCAGATATTGATATTGACTTTGATGATGAGAATAGGTATAAAGTCATGGATTATGTCATCGAGAAATATGGTGCCTCACAAGTAGCACAGATCATCACTTATGGAACCATGGCGGCAAAGTCATCTATAAGGGATTGCGCCAGAGCGCTGGATTTACCACTTCAGGATGCCGATCGCGTGGCTAAATTGATTCCGGATTTTGCAAAACTCAAGAAGATATTTGCACTCGAGGACAATGAGATCAGCGGGAAATTTAGAGGTGATGATGCAGATATGGTAAGGGAATTGCGCGAGCTGGCCGAAGGTGATGATCCAGTAGGCGAGATGTTGAAGCAAGCTAGAATCCTGGAAGGATCTGTAAGGAACACAGGAGTACACGCTTGTGGTGTGATCATCACACCAGACGATTTGACCAATTTTGTTCCTGTTGCAACAGCAAAGAATTCAGATCTTTATGTGACCCAGTTTGACAATGAAGTCGTGGAAAGCGCCGGTTTGTTGAAAATGGACTTTCTGGGCTTGAAAACCTTAAGTCAAATCAAGGATACGGTAGCCATCATCAAGGAGCGACATGGAATCTCGTTGGATATAGAATCTATACCTCTGGATGATGATAAAACCTATGAGCTGTTCCAGCGTGGTGAAACCACCGCAATATTTCAATATGAAAGTGTTGGGATGCAAAAATACATGCGTGAACTCAAACCTACCCAGTTTGCCGACCTTATTGCCATGAACGCATTGTACCGTCCAGGTCCATTAGAATACATTCCAGAATTTATTGACCGCAAACATGGCCGTAAAGAAATAAGCTATGATTTAGATGCGATGGAAGAATACCTCAAGGAAACTTATGGTATTACCGTGTATCAAGAGCAGGTGATGCTACTTTCTCAAAAACTGGCTAACTTCTCCAAAGGTGATGCCGACGTTTTGAGAAAGGCCATGGGTAAAAAGCAAATGGCAACTCTGCAAAAAATGAAACCTCAGTTTCTGGATGCTGGAGAAAGCAATGGTCATGATAGAACCATCCTGGAAAAGGTATGGAAAGACTGGGAAGCATTTGCATCTTATGCCTTTAATAAATCGCACTCGACCTGTTATGCTTGGATTGCTTACCAAACCGCCTACTTAAAAGCTAATTATCCAGCAGAGTTTATGGCGGCAACGTTGTCCAACAACATGAACCAGATCAAGGACGTCACTAAATTTATGGATGAATGCCGTCGCATGGGACTGGAAGTATTGGGACCAGATGTGAATGAATCCAATTATAAATTTACGGTAAACCCTAAAGGAGCCATACGTTTTGGAATGGGTGCCGTTAAAGGTTTGGGATATAATGCCGTGATGACCATTATTGAGAACAGGTCAGAAAAGCCCTATATCAGCATATTTGATATGGCAAAACGTATCGATCTAAGGGCTGCCAATAAAAAATCTTTTGAAGCTCTAGCCTTAAGCGGTGGTTTTGATGGATTGGGCGGCGATAATAGAGCGCAATATTTTCATGAAGCAGACAATGGTCAAATGTTCCTAGAGCAGGTGGTAAAATATGCTCAGAAATTCCAGGAAAATGAGAATAGTGCGCAGGTAAGTCTTTTCGGAGAATCCAGCGACGTGCAAATACCAGAGCCTCAATTGCCGGTCTGTGAAGATTGGGGAACCATGGAGAAATTAAAAAGAGAAAAGGAAGTCGTCGGGATTTATATTTCTGGTCATCCATTGGATGATTATAAAAAGGAAATCGATTTCTTCTGTAATTCTAATCTATCGGTACTTACTGATCTTGAATCACTGGTCAATAAAGAATTGAGTTTTTGTGGTGTAATTTCAGAATGCCGTCATTTGGTAAGTAAAGCAAACAAGCCATTCGGTAGTTTTGTTTTGGAGGATTACAACGATAGCTATGAGTTTAGATTATTTGGTGAAGAATACTTAAAGTTCAGACACTTTCTGGTTCCCAATACGTTCTTGTATGCTAAAATCAAGATCCAGCAAGGCTGGATGGATAAGAACACGGGTAAACCGCGAGATCCTAGAATCCAGTTCACCCATATGCAACAATTGCAGGATGTCATGGCTACCAGTGCAAAATCCTTGATTATAGAATTTCACGTGACAGAGCTTATGGAAAAACGTGTGGAACTGCTCAAGGAAGTATTGGAAAAACATAAAGGCGATCACAAGTTGCACTTTAATCTCAAGGATCATGAGGAAAAAATATCACTGGATATGTCCAGTAGGTTGCACAAGGTAAATGTCAATGCAGAGCTACTTTCCATGCTGGACGAGGCAGAGATAAGTTATGGTGTCAAAGGATAATCACATAATAACATACTTATATAAGTAACTCTAATATAGGTTTAAGAAAACTGGCGCGAGTTTTGCCTAAATTTGTAAATAATTAATAATATAGAAATCATGGCATTAGAGATAACAGATGCAAATTTTGAAGAAACAGTCCTTAAAAGTGACAAACCTGTTTTGGTTGACTTTTGGGCAGCATGGTGTGGACCATGTCGTATGGTAGGTCCTATCATTGATGAAGTTTCTACTGAATATACAGACAAAGCCGTTGTGGGTAAACTAGATGTTGATGCAAATCAAGAGTTTGCAGCAAAATATGGTGTACGTAACATACCAACAGTTTTGGTATTCCAAAATGGAGAAGTGGTAGGTCGTCAAGTAGGAGTTGCTCCTAAGAATGCCTACACAGACGCATTGGACGCGCTTTTGTAGAAGTTTCTGCATAACAATAAAAAACCCGTTTTGATTTTTCAAAACGGGCTTTTTTATGCCATGTCGTTTAGGATACTCTCTTACTCGCCTGCCTGTCGGCAGACAGGAAAGCGAAATAAAATCTTGTTTTTCATCAAGTTATGGAGCATATCCGGTTGTAGACATCCAACCACAGAATAGAGCAGTTAGGCCGCTCTTTTCACACTAGCACCAGCACGCAATTGAGTGGTGATGATCGTTTTCCACTTTTCTGCGCGTTGCACTTCATAATCCTCTGCATCATTGTCGTCTAGATTGTAGAAATTCAATAATTGAGAGGTTCCATTAATAAGATGGATTTGAAGGTCCAACCTTTCCAAAACTGCATTGGCTTTATTCCCTTTTCTATGTTCAATCACTAGACAGTTTTTGACATGAGCCAAGTTTAATATCTGAACCGTATCTTGAGATACAGCGTTTTCAGCAGTTGCAGCCTTTAGAAATACCAGGACCTTTTGCTGTGTATCGATACCAATGTATTTATGGTTCCAGCGCTCGTCTTGAGAGATTTGCAGATTGTTTTCCAAAACCACCTTTTTGATTTTCAATGCTATTTTTTTGGTCTCGCTAGTTCCTGCGCTGATAAATAGGTAATAGGGAATAGCAACTAAGCCTACAACGATAAGGCTCACGATAATGAATGAATGATCCATTTGATGATAATTTAAATATTTATATTTTTTGAAAATGACTCTCTTACATGCTCGAAGTACGGCATAGAGAATCTAGGAAAGTTTTAACCTTCCAAAGGATAAAGCTAGTAGGTCCTAGATCAGGGAAAAAGATGAAAAGGGAAACCTATGCGATGACTGTCAAGCCTCAATTCTATACGGCTTGCATAGATAAGATAGCAGCCTTGTATGGCGCAGTCTAGACCTAAGCTAGATTTGCCATCAGTAGGTTCTAAAAATATAGGATTAGGGAACGATCTTAAAAAGGTAGAAAGCGTACTGCTTTCCAAGCTTTTTTCAATGTCACCTAGCAGATGCTGATAGTGGTTGCTATCGCTTAAACTCTCTCCAGTGCCTTGCTCGCTAGCGACAATAATAGGACTGACCGTGACTGTAGATGCCAGCGCCAGCGCATTGCTGCCTAACAACATCATCAGGATAAGTACTCTAAGCCCTATCATTTTAAGCCTTCTTATTATCCATCAAACGTAATACATTCCTGCGTTAATCTGGAGTTAAAAACAAGGGCAACGCGCATTTACTTTTCGACGTTTTTTTCATTCTAATTTCACTCAAGTTCTATATCAAAGCCGAATATCTTAATGTAATTGAGCAGCTTTTAATTTGCATCGCTTTCGCGAAAGCGAACTATCATCAAGCATCGTCCATCTAAACATCATTTTTAACGTACGTCGTGACAAGTTTAAGACCGTTCTAAGAATGGCGAATAGGGTAAGTCTTAACTTCATAAAAAAGCGAAGACGATGAAAACAATACTTTTAAAAAATAGACCAAAGGGAAAACCACAAACATCTGATTTTGAATTCACAGAATCTGAAAAGCCTGTCCCACAGGATGGTGAGGTATTGCTGGAGACAAAATATGTGTCGGTAGATCCTTATTTAAGAGGACGCATGCGCGATGAGAAGTCCTATATAGAGCCCTTCAAGTTGAACGAGCCAGTGGAATCTGCCGTGGTAGCTGAGGTTGTGGAAAGCAAAAACGAGAAATTCAAAAAAGGTGATTTTCTAACGGGAATGCTACAATGGAAAAAATTCCAAACCAATACAGGCAAAGGATTGCGTAAGGTCGATAAAGACAACGCATCGTTAAGTGCTTACCTGGGTGTTTTAGGTTTGACGGGTTTGACCGCATACTTTGGCCTCAAAAGAATAGGAGAGCTTAAGGAAGGTGAAACTCTACTTGTTTCTGGTGCTGCCGGTGCGGTAGGTACCGTAGTTGGACAAATAGGAAAAATAATGGGATGCACCGTTGTAGGAATTGCAGGAACTGATGAAAAGGTCACCATGCTTACCGACGAATACGGATTTGACGCAGCCATCAATTATTCCAAAACTGATGATATGACAGTTGCCATCAAAAAGGCCGCTCCTAATGGTATTGATGTCTATTTTGACAACGTAGGTAGCTATACGCTGGATGCCGCCATGAATAACATCAACCGATTTGGTAGAGTCGTGAATTGCGGAGCCATCTCGTTATACAATGAAACGGAGCAGCCCACAGGACCGCGATTGGAAACCACCATAGTGAAGAAGAGTATCAAGATGCAAGGTTTTATCGTGCGCAATTTTGAAGAAGATTTTCAGGAAGGAATACAGCAATTGGGAAGCTGGCTGCAAGAAGGAAAATTAAAGCACGAAGAGACTATCGTCGATGGTTTTGAAAAGATACCTCAGGCATTTATCGATCTTTTTGATGGCAAAAACAAAGGTAAAATGGTAGTGAAAGTCTAATGGCAAAAACATAAGAGCCATGTAGGTTTTCAATATCTACCGACAAAGGAATTTGCATGGCCTATGAAGTTTTTCTACCGTAAAGCTAAACATCAAAAGATCCTGATTTTGAATACTGAATACTGAATACTGAAAACCGAAAACTGCTTCTTATATTCACTACATGGATCTTCAAAGAGAACTGAATAAAACATCTGGATTTAAAAACCTCGCTTTGCTCGCCAGTCAGGTGGTAGAAGGTTACATAAGCGGTATGCATAAATCGCCTTTTCATGGCTTTAGTGCAGAGTTTGCTGAACATAAGATTTATAACCAAGGTGAAAGTACCAGACACATCGACTGGAAACTTTATGCTAAGACCGATAAATACTACACTAAAAAATATGATGAGGAAACCAATCTAAGGTGTCACCTGATCGTTGATAATAGTGCTTCCATGCATTATCCTGAAGTTAAGAAGCAGGAGTTGGGAAGTTTGAATAAAATAGGATACGCAACCCTTGCAGCAGCAAGTATCATGAATCTGCTCAAGAAGCAACGCGACGCCGTTGGTTTGAGTGTTTATTCTAATTCATATGAGTACTATGCACCAGAAAAAGGTAGTGATCGCCACCATGCTATGTTGTTGGATCAGCTTAACTCCATAAGCGTGGAAAAGGGCACCCAAAAATCCACAGATACCTATAACTATCTACACGAGATTGCTGAAAACATTAAAAGAAGATCCCTTATCATTCTTTTTACGGATATGTTTCAAAATGATAGGCAGGAAGAAGAGCTTTTTGAAGCGTTGCGACACTTGAAATACAATAAGCATGACGTGGTGTTATTCCACACCTACGATAGCGATACCGAAGTTGATTTTGATTTTGAAAACAGACCTACTCGTTTTATTGATGTTGAGTCTGGAGATCACATCAATGTATATGCAGATAATGTGAAACAAAGCTATAAAGAAGCAGTAGGTCTTTATTTTGAGCAGCTCAGAATCAAGTGCGGTCAGTATAGGATCAAATATATGCCTGTAGACATTCAAAAAGACTTCAATGTGATTTTGACTACATTTTTATTGGAGCGTCAACTTTTCAAATAAAAAAACCGATTTGCTGGGAAGCAAATCGGTTTTATCGTCTAGGGCATCTTAGGGATTAAGAGTTGTCGTCTGTTTTGATTTTTTCAACGTTACCATTATCATCATATTTGATTTTGGTTTCGCTTCCATCATTGTTTTCAATTTTGACTTTGTCTTCTTTAACTTCGACATTGTCTCCGTTATCAATCATTTCCTGAGCAGTTTCCTCAGTAGTCATTTCTTCATTTTCTCTACAAGAAGCAAAGGATACAACCATTGCAGCTGCGATAAAAGTTACTTTTAAAAGAGTTTTCATTTCGTTTTGATTTAGACCGTAAAAGTATATGATTCAGTTATTTGTACATCATAAATAAAACAAAAAACCTGTCTTATAGAAGACAGGTTTTGTAACCGTAATTTGTTGAAAAGAGTAAAGGTTACTTGTTTGATAAACGCTACGTTTAGGGATTATAACGTTTACATGCCGATAAAAATAATGACTATATCGCTTACCGCAAACAAACCCTTTAGAAACGATGCAAAAAACTTTAGTTTTTAATCAATTTTATCGACGAACGGTTATTCTCTAGGTCATACGCATCAATAATATACATTCCAGTAACCAGATTTGAAACATCGTAACGAGCCTGCATCTCATCAAAGATTTTTACGGTCTGTCCCGTGATAGATCTTACTATCACTTTCTTAACAGGCACATTGAATTCAAATGTGTCTTGAGTAGGATTAGGATACAGTTGTATGTTAGATACAGTTCCTGTTGTATCACCACTGCTTGCCGTGGTATTGATCTCCTTGCTGGTAAAGATTTTATAACCACCAGCAGGAATACTTACGGTCGCATTTTGATTGGTCACGTTAGAGCTGGTTCCTTCAAAATAATCGTACCAAGTTCCCGTTTTAGTATACTTAGGAGCGATCTGCTTTGGCGTTACGTCAAAGTTTGCTAGCACGATAGCATCAAATTCAGGACCTCTTAGCTCAATGCGCTTCACCAGGCCTCCACTCACTTCCAAGAAGTTGTTCGTATTGTTGAAGGTCTCTGGATATTTCACTTTTAACTTGATCATTTCGCTGGTCTTCTCATACAAATCCAATCGCTGTGCATCAGATGCATAGCCATTAGTAAAAGGAACAGGTTTTCTATCGGTACGACAAGTGGTACAAGTTGGGTTTGAAGCACTAGCATTAATAGAAATATCATAGCCTAATTCTCCAAATTGCCATAGCATTTTAGGTCCTGGAATACTGTACTGAATGGCAGCAATGGCTTCTTGTCTGTCTAATGCTACAGGCAAACTGCGAACTTGATAGTTCGAGAAGGCATTGTTACCGTTTCTTAAGGTTTCGTACATGATGCGTTCTTCATCATGACTCTCTGCATAAGAAACTAGGTGCTGCTCATTGAATCCACGAGATGTGAAATAAGCCCTTTGTAAGCTTGAATTACTGGAGTAACCTAATGAGTTCTGCTTGTACTCTTCACTCATTTTCCCCCATAACATAAATCCGGAATCTGCTAATATCTTCTCTTCTTCGTTATCAGATAAGTGTTCTAGAATGAGGTAGATATCATCATCATTGTTTGCTAGCAGGAAAGACTTATACTCATTTAAAATAGCGATTCTGGAATCATCACGACGTCCCCAAGCGCCAACATCATTGCCGGTATTCGTTTGCGTAAAACCCTTAGAAAGATCAAACCTAAATCCGTCAAACTTATACTCATCTAGAAAATATTGCATGGTTTGCTTAACGTATTGTTTGGTCCATGGACTTTCATGGTTGAAGTCTGTACCTACATTGAATGGGTGTCTTGCATTTTGATTAAGATATGGGTTGGTTGGTCCAGCATTAAAGCCACCGCCATCTGGCCACATTTGTACCAATGGACTTTGTCCAAAAGAATGGTTGTAAACCACATCTACAATAGCGGCAATACCATTAGCATGTAAAAGATCAATCAATTCCTTCAATTTTGCTGGCGGTCCGTACGCTTTGTCTAGTGCACCATGAAACTTAGGATTATAACCCCAACTATCATTGCCTTCAAACTCGTTAAGAGGCATGAACTCTACAGCATTTACCCCTAAGTCCACGATATAGTCAATGTTGTCAATGATGGATTGATAACTATCATCTTCTGAAAAGTCACGCACCAGTAATTCATAAATCACTAAGTTTTCATTATCAGGTCTTTGAAAATCAGTGACTGTCCAGTTGTAGGGTGTGGCTTGATAAGTGTACAAAGTCACGTCATTTACCGTTAATCCAGTGGGATATTCTGGAAGGTTGGGATAATTACTATCGCTAATAAAGGAATCATTAAATGGATCCAAGATCAACGTGCTAAAAGGGTCTGCTATTCTAATGTCATAATCGATGAGATATTGGTACTGAAAAGAAGTGTTTGCGGTAAAGTTGCTCGCAGGCACTGTAATCCAAAAATAGTCACCATCCTTATTCATTTGAAAGTCCGTATTCAAATCCCAATTGGTAAAACTACCTATAAGAACCGCATCACTTTTAAGTGGTGCTGCAAGTAAAAACGTCACGCTTCCATCTGCATTTTCATTAACTCCATTTTTTAGACCAGTAGGTCTTGGTTTATTTACCGTTTCATTAGGAACAAATACACTAATAGAATTGGTCGCTGTTTCACTTGCAGTCGTGGCAGCGAATTCAAAAGTGTAATTTCCAGTAGCAGGAAAAGTATAGGAGCTAGAAATGGATGTTCCAGTTACCGCAGCAATCTGGTTACCGTTCACACTCAATGTCAAGTCTGCTGATTGAGAACTCTCTGCGGTTATGGTGGTAGATTGATTGACCTCAAAAATAGTATTTCTCTCTGGTGAGGTAATCAAGGCATTCAAACCTGGTTCAAAAACAGGCAAAAAGATATCTGGCCTTGTCTGGCGCGAGCCATTGGAATTTCTTACCACCAAGAAAATCTCTGTTACGACATCACCTTGCTGGACATTATAAAACTCATTAATACTTGGGGTAATATCAAGTTCGTAGGTGTTTGCACCGGTCTTTGTGAATTTAGGTGCGCCATTATTTTCAAAAAAATCGTCCACTATAATATTCTGGAACCTTTCCCCATTAATGGTGAGCCCAGTGTAAGCATATAAGTCTGTAGTGGAGTTTTCAAGATCAGTTCCTACCGCATTGAACACTAGCTTTACAGCGTCTGTTTGGGTTGGTGTCGCGGGTACTGTTGTTACTGGTGATTGCGCTTTCGCGAAAGCGAATACCAATAGAGCAGTGAGTAACATTCTAAATTTCATATTATTTTTTTAAGAGTTAAGCAAAAAAAAGGGCTGCGAACAGCCCTAATTTGTTGACTAAATTCAATTTATTCTTCAACTGGGACAAAGATGAACCTACCATCCAAGTCATTAAAAAATACGTCATAAGTTCCAGCAGTTGCTGGGATATTAGGACCGTTCATAGATGCTTGACCTACGTAGCTATTGCGATCATCACCCCAGTTTACGTCCCATGCATCATTAGCTCTAAACTTAACATCACCGCTTCCCATTTCTAGATTTCTGATTACCCATTTGTGTGGATCAAATGTAGATTGTGTGAAGTTGATGTCTGGACCACCAAAACCGTTGTCCGGAAAAGCATCTCCCAAGATACCAATACTGGTGTATGTAGGCGCTGTGGCAGCGTCAGCATTAGGAGTGATAGAGAAGCTTGAGCTACCTTCAGAATCATTAGTTACTCCAGTAACGTCAATTACAAAATCATAATATCCAGCTGATGGTACCGAAAATACATCTGGGTCACTACCATTACCGTCGTTTACACCTACAGCACCATTTCTAGGCCCGTATTGTGGCTGCCAGTTCCCTAAATCAGATAATACTTTGAAAGCATCACCATTGAAATAACCAGTGTATCTGTAAACATTGTTGTTGTCAAGATCGATATATAGAGCTGGATTGGTTTTATTGTTTCCAGATCCATTGTCCCATCCTGGTTCTGTCGCTGCACCTACAAGAAACAACGGGTCAAAAGGATATCCTACAAATGGAGTGATTGTTATGGAAACATCGTCAGAGACGATAGGCGCCACACTTGAATCTGTTGTTGATGCCACCACTCTTGCTTTATATAAAGCTGGTGTACCGTTCTCACCTCCTAGACTCAAAGCCGCATCGTTGATTTGACCATATGTCAATGCAGCGTCCACGCCAGATGATTGTGCGATAATTACTGGTGCCGAATAATCGCCATCTGCATTATCCAATTGTACTGAATAGGTCAATGCGACTGGTAAATCCAATTCAATACCGTCCCAATTGAAGCGCTCTGCCAATTGATTTTGGTTAGTCTCAGTAACCACAAAAGAAGAAGATTGTGGTGACAAGGTAAGATTACCAGTCTGGTTTGTGTCAAGGGTAAACTGCTCTTCATCTTCAGAACAGGATGCGACGCTTGCAATAATCGCAAGGCCCATTAATAAACTATATACTTTTTTCATCGTTAATTTATTTTAAAGAGTTATTAATATCCAGGATTCTGGACTAAGTTGTCATTAAGATTAAGTTCTCTAGCTGGGATAGGGAATAAGTCTCTAAAGCTTGAGGTAGTCGTACCTGTAGCAACGTTTCCTTTCCATGCCCAAACTCCATTGCTGGAAAATTGATTAAATCGTATCAAGTCTTGACGCCTGTGTGTTTCCCAATACAATTCTCTACCTCTTTCATCTAATATGAAGTCAAGGTTCAAATCACCGGCAGTAATATTACTACCACTATTGCCGTAGGCTCTTTCTCTCAAAATATTGATATAATCAACAGCAAGAGAAGTGCTACCGCCACCGCCACGTAATACGCCTTCTGCATACATTAAATATGCGTCTGCTAATCTATATACTGGAAAGTCGATATCTACAAAATCTCCAGTGGCATCTGAGCCTTGAACGCCATTAACGTCAACATTTTTATACTTTGCAATTGCAAAACCTTGACTAAATTGACTTTCATTGTTGATTTGTTTCGTCTGATTTTCAGTAAAGAACAACTCTCTGCCATCAGCAGAATTTTCTTCTCCTGGGAAGAGCTCTACAAACTGTGGTGTTGTTCTGATACCAAACCATCCACCATTGATTCCAAAGTTGTCTGGATCCATGTCGCCACCTACGGGAGCGTGAGTAAGGAATGTAGTACCACCAAACGTTTGAGTTCTTTGTCCATCAAAATTAAGTGTCCAAATAAATTCATTCTGAGATCCATTGGAGTCATTATCTGCCAAGAATAGGTTGGCATATGGAGCACTTGTATCAACAGAGTAACCCGCATTGATTACTTTAGTGGTATAATCGACCACTTCAGTATATCTAGAAGTTCCTGTATACACTTCTGCATTCAAATAGATTTTTGCTAACGTCATCCACACAGTGGCTTGATCTGCACGGCCATATTCATTAGTTCTAGCAGGAGCAATTTCATCTTCGATGTCCAGTAATTCAGACTCGATATAATTGAACAAATCAGCTCTTTCTATATTTTGTGCTAGTGCATTAGGATCAGAGTTTTCATCCTTAAAAGGCATAGATCCAAATAAATCCATTCCATGATAATAGGAATAAGCTCTCAAAAATCTCACCTCAGTTCTAAACGCTCTGATAGTTTCTCTTTCGCTTTCAGGAATCCCGTAGGAGTCAAGACTAGCTTCAGAGCTATTTCTAATAAAGTCATTTGCTAAAGCAATCTGGTAGTTCACGCGAGAATACATTGCGTTGATAAACTCATTGGAGTCAGACCAGGTTTGTCTTTGAAAATCCTTAATAGTTCCGTCGTCCCATGCGATCAAGGCTTCATCACTAGAAAGCTCTTGATGCTGCCAGTAAATTCTAAGATAATTGGAGAAACCACCATCGATTCCACCAATGTCTGCATTTCCATCTCCACCTTCCTGGCCTCCTAAGATCAAACCAGCATAAACTTTTGCTGCAAGTCGATCGTAAGATGCTGGATCAGATAAAACTTCTCCAGAAGTGAGATTTTCACCTCTTGGCTCTAGGTCCAACGTTTCTTCGCAGCTCGATAGAGCAAAGAACGCCACCACAACGCCAAATAAATACTTATAAATTTTCATATAGCTAATTTTTAAAATGTAAATCCTAAACCTAAAATAATTCCTCTACTACGTGGGTAGATCGTATTATCGATACCACCAGCTACTTCTGGATCTAAACCATCGTAATCTGTGATGGTGAATAAGTTAGTTCCTGTCAATGAGGCTCTTATGTCAACTTTGTCGCCGGGAATATTATAACCTATCTGCGCATTATCTAATTTCAAGAAGTCTGCCTTTTGAACGTAATAGTCAGAGAACAGTTGAGTGTTCTCAAAGTTCGTATCTAAAACATCTGTAGTACTATTGGTATAGTAGGCTCCTGGATTGTTGAAAATATTTGAATAGGTAGCAGCGTTAGAGTCCACATTATTATAATTGTATAATCCAGCAGATCCTCTTAGAGTGAAGTTAAAAAAGAAGTTTTTGAAGCTCAAATTTGAAGTCAATCCGTAATACATATCAGGATTTGCTTTTTTGTAACGTACTCTATCAGCGTTGTTTATAACGTTGTCATTATTTATATCTACGTAAACGCCGTTCAAAGGGTTTCCGTTTTGGTCATAAACTTGGCGGTAGACGTGAAATGCTGTTGGGTCAAAGCCTATGGCTCTTTCTTGAATGTTATTTCCTACACCACCAGCAATTCCTCCAACTTCTACTGGATTATCGTTTGGCCCTGCAAGATTTGTAATTTCAATTTCATTGAAGGTCATATTCGCACCAACGTTCCATCTTAGATCATCATTTCTGATAACATCTGCATTCAAACCTAATTCTAGGCCTCGACTTTGTGTGTCCCCAGCATTTTGAAGGATGAAATTTTCTAAAGCACCACCTGGTAATGGAGCACCTTGTAATAGATCTGTTGTTTCTCTGTAGTATGCGTCGACAGTACCTGTAAGGCGATCGTCAAATAATCCAAAATCCAAACCTACGTTATATTGAGAAGTCTCTTCCCACGTCAAATCTTGTGTTCCTTCTGGTCTCAAAGTAGGTAAAAATCGGTTACCAAATTGAACAGAGGCAGCTGGTTGTCCTGGAGTAAAGACCTGGATATATAAAAAGTCTGGTCCTATTTCCTGCTGGCCAGTAACACCATATCCAGCACGTAGTTTTAATTGTGAAAGGAAGCCACTGTTTTGCACAAAATCAAGGTTTGTCAGCTTTAAAGCACCGCTTACACCTCCAAAAATACCAAAACGTTCTTCTGGCGAGAATCTAGAGGATCCATCGCGGCTAATACTTCCAGAAAGAACGAATAGATCATTAATGTCAAACGTTAAACGTCCAAAGAAACTAATCAGCCTATTATCTCCAGGGAAAAAGCGTCGATCCAACAAAACGCCATTGTCTGTGTTCTGTGAATAGGTTTCTCTCGTAAAGTCTTGGTAACTACTACCAATAGTTGCTTGAACATCTGTATTGATAGCGTCTATGCTTGTTTCATAGTCAAGGCGACCATTTAGCAAAACATTTCTTCTAAGTCCGTCGCTTAAGGAACGAGATCCATTATCGTTGAAACCTGCACCAGAATTTGCAGATCTTATACTATAGCTATCAAATTCATTGTAATCAAATCCAGCATTACCGTCAAATGTCAATCCCTCAAGAAAAGGAAGCTTATAGTTCACATTAAGATTGGCTCTTATTTGTGAGTTGTCATTTTCAGAATCTAAACTTTGAAGTAATCCCACAGGGTTTCTAGGAGCATTTACTTCGAGGTTACCATTGGTAAAGAACTCAAAATATCCACCTAGGTTATCTGCTGGATTGTTTGAGGTAATGGGTTGGGTAGGATCAAAAACCAGTGAGCTACCTATGGCACCACCATCTGCATTACCTATTTCTTCTAAAGCACCTTGAGCTGTTAATGTTAGTTTCAAGTCATTGTTAAGCGCTCTTTGAGTAACAGATAAGTTAACAGTTGATCTTCTATAGTCAGATGTTCTAAGAGTACCTTCTTCATTTACCTGCGATAAGGCAAGTCTTAAAGCAGTAGTTTCAAAACCTTTGGAAACTACAAGGTTGTGATAACCACGAGTTCCAGTTTGAAAAATAGCTTCTTGCCAGTCAGTATTGGCATCACCTAAAAGAGAAAGGTCTTCACCTCTAGCAGTAGCTATATTTCTAAGTTCATCTGCCGTCAAGATATCTAAACGGTCTGTGTTATTGTTTACAGCAAATTGAGCATCATAACTTACTTCCCAATCGCTGTTAACTTTCCCTTTTTTAGTAGTAATCAATATGACACCATTAGAGGCGCGGTTACCGTAAATAGCAGTTGCACTCGCATCCTTAAGGATTGTATAGCTCTCAATGTCATTGGGGTTCAAACTGTTTAGATTGGCATTTTGTTGATCTAGCGGCACACCATCAACTACGTAAAGAGCATCATTGTTACCGTCAAGTGTAGATCCAGCACGCACCCTAATTCTAGGTCCATCGCCAGGACGTCCTGATGGAGCAATAACTTGAACACCAGCTGCCTTACCTGCAAGTTGTTGGCCTGGAGATACTATGGCACCATTGTTAAATTCATCATCGCTAATGGTGGTTTGTGCAGCAGTAACGTTCTCTTGCTTGATAGATCCATAACCAATGAGAACGATTGCATCCAGCTGTGAGGCATCCTCAGCAAGGGCAACATTTAGTGTTTCTTGGCCGGTGTAAGGGATTTCTTGAGTGGCATATCCTAGATAACTTATGACAATGGTCGCGTTTTCTGGGACATTGTTGAGGGTATAATTCCCATCAAAATCTGTTGAGGTACCATTACTGGTTCCTTTGACAACTACTGATGCTCCCAGAACCGGTAGGTTGGTAGAGCCATCCGTTACGGTTCCTTTTACCGTTTGCGCAAGAGCAAAGAGCGGTAATAAGAGTAGTAAGGTTGCAATTTTTAATTTTTGATTCATTTCTGAAGTTTGAGTTAATGATTATAAAACGGTCTTCTTCTCACACGGTATAAAACTATGTAAACAAAACGTTAAGGGAAGGTTTTGAATACCTATTTCTACGAAAACGTTTTCGACTTTTTGTAGTTATTATAGTTGAAGTATATTTAGCTTTCGCGAAAGCGAACCCCTTAAAATCCCAATAACTGATAATGGCTCAAAAACTTACCCTAAAGAAAATTGCACAGGACTTGAATGTGTCTATTTCTACCGTTTCCAAAGCATTGAGGGATTCTCACGAAATAAGTGTAGAGACTCGAGATAAAATCAAGGACTATGCTAAAAAATATAATTACAAGCCCAACAACATCGCCTTAAGTCTTAAGAATCAGAAGACTAAAAAGATAGGGATCATTATTCCAGAGATCGTTCACCACTTTTTTGCCACTGTAATTTCTGGTATAGAAAAGGTAGCTAATGAAAAGGGCTATCAAGTGATAATCTGTCTATCTGGAGAAAGCTTTGATAAGGAAGTTGTCAATATGGACATGCTGGCTAACGGTAGTATTGACGGTTTTATCATGAGCCTGTCGAAGGAAACGCTTGAAAGACAGGACTTTCACCATCTTAGGGAAGTGCTCAATCAAGGTATGCCTATCGTGATGTTTGATAGGGTTGTGGATTCCATTGCTTGCGATAAGATTATTATTGACGATGTCGCGGCCGCTCAAAGCGCTACCGATTTTCTCCTGCGCAAGGGCAAGAAAAACCTAGGTATCATATCTACCGTTGATTATGTAAACGTAGGTAAATTAAGGACTCAAGGGTTTAAGGATGCGCTGCTTAAAAGAGAGATCAAATTCAAGGAATCCAGCGTTTTAAGAATCGAGGATGCCGATAATTGTACGAAAAGCATTGAAAAATTCCTGAAGCAGGGTAACTATGACGGCGTTGTTGCCGTCAATGAACTTTTTGCTGTCACGGCTAGCAAGGCACTCAAAAAAATGGGTAAATCCATTCCTGACGATGTTGCCATCATCGCATTTACAGATGGAATGTTGAGTAAGTATGCCAGTCCCACATTGACTACCATAGGTCAAAAAGGCGAAGATATGGGTGGTCTTGCGGCTGCAAAATTGATCGAAAGACTGGAAAGTAAGCACGATATGGAGGAGAGTTACGAAACCGTTATCGTAAAAACTTCGCTGGTAGAACGTGAATCTACGCCCTGATCATCTTATATTTGAATCGTGATTTTTAGGATCACAACACTTATCCAAAACTTGTTTTCTTCTCACACACCAAGTTTTGATAAGTCATAAGGCTTATCGTAATTAACAATTATCGATATGCAAAAGCCTAAGTTAGGTTTCTGGGATATCTGGAACATGAGTTTCGGGTTTCTCGGTATTCAGTTTGGTTTTGCCTTGCAAAATGCCAACGTTTCTAGAATCTTTTCCACGCTCAATGCTCCTGTGGAGGATTTAGCCGTTTTCTGGTTAGCAGCACCATTGACAGGTTTGATTGTGCAGCCTATCATCGGTTATTTTAGTGATCGTACCTGGACAAGATTAGGGCGTAGACGTCCCTATTTTCTGGTAGGGGCCATTTTATCTTCACTGGCCTTGGTTGCCATGCCTAATTCCAGTTCCTTATGGATGGCCATAGGTGTGTTGTGGATCATGGATTCCAGTATCAATATTAGTATGGAGCCTTTTCGTGCTTTTGTAGGTGACAATTTACCGCAACGTCAACGAGCCCTAGGTTTTTCTATGCAATCCTTCTTTATAGGTATTGGTGCCGTAGTTGGCTCGCTATTGCCATATATGTTTACCAACTGGATGGGAATAAGCAATACGGCGCCAGAAGGTGTCATTCCAGATTCAGTTACCTATTCTTTTTATGCAGGCGCAGCAGTTTTCTTGATCGCCGTACTATGGACCGTATTTAATTCCAAAGAGTATTCTCCAGAAGAAATGGCGCAGTTTGAGCAATCTGATATTGCCAAAAAAGTTTCTAGAGACACGCCAGAAGATTTAAGAGCCAATATCAACTGGCAATTTATCAACGGTGCGATTATGTTACTGATAGGTATTGCTGGTGCCTCATGGGTATACTTTAATGAACTCAAAAACGACCTGTATATTCTTACGGTAGGTCTAGTAGTTGCCGGGCTTCTATTTATAGTCGTTGGATTGCTTAGAAAGCAAAATATCAAAAACGGCTTCACCACCATCATCACAGATATGCAAAACATGCCCATCACTATGAAGCAGTTGTCCATCGTACAATTCTTCTCTTGGTTTGCGCTGTTTTCCATGTGGATCTATATGAATGATACGGTCACGGGTCACGTGTTCAACTTTTTTGACAAGACCTCTCAAGGCTACAATGATGCAGCAGATTGGGTTCCAGTAATGTTCGGTGTTTATAATGGTGTTGCTGCAGCCGTAGCCTTTTTACTGCCCGTTGTCGCAAAGAGAACTTCTAATAAAGTCACACACATGCTGGCTCTTATCTTAGGTGGATTAGGCTTGATATCAGTTTATTTTGTGAGCGATCGCATAGGATTGGTCATGAGCATGGTAGGTGTAGGCGTGGCTTGGGCAAGTATTCTTTCCATTCCATACGCCATGTTATCAGGTTCATTGCCATCAAATAAGATGGGTTATTACATGGGAGTTTTCAACTTTTTCATTGTGATACCACAATTGGTTGCCGCCAGTATATTGGGATATTTAGTAGGAACTGTCTTTAATGAGCAACCTGTTTATGCCATTTTAATAGGTGGTTGCTCCATGATTCTCGCGGGTTTGCTTACCCTAAATGTCACTACCGCCAGAACCGTCAATATTCCTGAAACCCCATTAAGACCACAGTAATGAGTAAAAAAGCATTCATATTTGATCTGGATGGAGTCGTAGTCGATACCGCAAAATTCCATTTTATTGCTTGGCAAAAACTGGCGGCAGAATTAGGTATCGCTTTCGCGGAAGAGGAAAACGAACAGCTCAAAGGAGTATCCAGAGTTCGTTCCCTAGAAAAGATCCTCGAATGGGGAAACAGATCCATTGATCAAGAAACCTTTGACCGAAAACTCATTCAGAAAAATGAGGAATATCTCGAGATGGTAGAAACACTTACCCAGGATGATATCCTACCTGGCGTGCATGAATTTTTATTACGCTTACGCGAAAGCGAACAACCCATCGCCCTAGGTAGTGCCAGTAAAAATGCCAGACCTATACTCAAAAAACTTGGGATTCATGATTTGTTTGACGCCATCGTAGATGGTACCGATGTGAGCAAGGCAAAACCAGATCCAGAAGTGTTTCTTAACGCCTGTGAACTGCTCAACATGCCAGCAGCAAACGCCATCGTTTTTGAGGACAGTATCGCAGGAATCCAGGCCGCCAATAATGCTGGAATGATCAGTATTGGTTTGGGAGAAGCACAAAATTTAAGTGAGGCAGATGAAGTTTTTGAGAGCTTCCTGGATATGCCTCAAGATTATCAACAACAGTTATTGAATAAAACGAAGTAATGAGTCGAGAATATATCAAACCAAACGCGTGGTCCATCATTGAAGAAGGCTGGAATCCAGATTTAGTAAAATCTAGTGAAAGCCTATTTTCCATAGGTAATGGAGCAATGGGACAACGAGCAAATTTTGAAGAATCCTATTCTGGAGAAACCTTCCAGGGAAGTTACCTCGCAGGTGTCTATTATCCAGACAAGACCAGAGTTGGATGGTGGAAAAATGGCTATCCAGAATATTTTGCCAAAGTCCTTAACGCACCTAATTATATAGGTATTGATATTTTCATCGACGGTGAAATGCTCGATCTTGCCGCATTTGATAGGAAAGACATTCGCAACTACCGTCGCGAGCTCAACATGAAAGAAGGTTGGTATGAGAGAACCTTTGAAATTGATCTGTCTGAAGAAAAAACGATCAAGGTTACTGCGCGCAGATTCTTATGCATGAATCTTGATGAGCTTGCCGCAATCAATTACAGCGTTAAGGCCATTAAAGGGCACATGCGCATCTCGTTTCAACCCTACATTGATGCTGGCATCACAAATGAAGACTCCAACTGGGACGACAAGTTCTGGGATATAGAAGAGCTGCAATCTACAGATCATCAGGGATTTATACGCAGCCGTACGAATAAAACCAACTTCTACGTCTGTACCTTTATGCAATCAGAATTGTATAAAAATGGAGAGCATGTCCAGTATGCAGATCATTTTGATAAAAATGACACCGTTGTTAGACATAAAGTCGCTACGCAGATTTCTGAAGGAGAAACAGCAACATTGATCAAATATGCGGGTTATACCTCAAGTCTTAACTACGAGCATTTTGAGATTTTGGACGCGGCAAAACGTGTTCTTCACACTGCGGTAGAAAAAGGATATCCTCAATTATTGCAGGATCAAAAAGAGGCTTGGGCTCAAATCTGGTCCATGGCAGATATTGCGATAGAAGGAGATTTGAAGGCCCAGCAAGGCATTAGATTCAATATTTTCCAGCTCAACCAGACATATTCTGGTAAGGATGCACGCTTAAATATTGGTCCTAAAGGTTTTACAGGTGAAAAATATGGTGGCTCTACGTATTGGGATACTGAGGCATATTGCATACCTTTCTACATGGCTACCAAAGATCAAAAGGTCGCCAGAAATTTACTGAAATATAGGTATGAGCAGCTAGACAAGGCCATTGAGAATGCCGAGAAATTGGGATTCTCCAATGGAGCTGCTCTGTATCCTATGGTTACCATGAATGGCGAGGAATGCCATAATGAATGGGAAATCACCTTTGAAGAAATCCACCGCAACGGTGCGATGATTTTTGCAATCCACAATTACCTTAAATACACCGGCGACTATTCCTATGTTCCAGAAATGGGTCTGGAAGTCATGATAGGTGTTGCCAGGTTCTGGCACCAGCGTGCAACGTTTTCCCAGCGTGCTAAGAAATACATGATTCTGGGCGTTACAGGTCCCAATGAATATGAGAACAATGTCAACAACAATTGGTACACGAACTATCTAGCAAAATGGTGTATTGAGCAGGCGGTTAATCATTTGGACAAAGTAAAGAGCGGTCATAAAAAAGACTATGAGCGCATCGTTGGCTTAACTAAAATTTCTAATGGCGAGGTCGCATCATGGCTGGAAGTAGCACAAAATATGTACGAACCCTATGATGAAGAGTTGGGCGTTTACTTACAGCAGGACGGCTTTTTGGATAAGGAAATCATTCCAGTTTCTGACCTCAAACCTTCACAACGACCTATCAATCAAAAATGGTCTTGGGACCGCATCCTGCGCAGCTGCTACATCAAGCAGGCAGATGTACTTCAAGGATTCTACTTTTTTGAAGATCATTTTAGCAGGGAACAACTAGAAAAGCACTTCGATTTTTACGAGCCATTGACGGTTCATGAGAGCTCGCTATCGCCGTGCGTTCACAGCATACAGGCAGCCCATTTGGGTCGCATGGATCAAGCCTATCAATTCTATTTAAGAACTTCTAGATTAGACCTGGATGACTATAACCATGAAGTAGAAGAAGGTTGTCACATCACCAGTATGGCGGGAACATGGATGAGTATTGTAGAAGGTTTTGGTGGCTTAAAGATCATCAACGACATTCCTAGTTTCACTACAAGATTGCCAGAGCAATGGGATTCCTTTAGTTTCAAAATCAACTTTAGGGATCAAATCTTAAAAGTGCATGTGACAGCAGATAAAACTACCGTAACTCTAGAGGGCGAAAGCACTCAAGATGTCATTGTAAATGGTAAGCAAATACATCTAGAACCAGAGACGGTCAAAATATAACATATGAAAATGTCAAAATTTGTAGTGGTGTTGTTGGTGGGTTTCGCTTTCGCGAAAGCGATACAAGCACAAACCCTCAAATCACCCAATGGAGCTTTTGAAATGCAGTTTACCTTGGACCGCAACGGTACACCGCAATATCAATTGCAGCTTAATGGTGAACCTGTCATCAAGAAAAGCAGCTTGGGATTTGAGCTTAAGAACGATGAAAAATCACTGAAAAATGATTTTTCAGTGGTGGCTACAGATCGCAATAGCTATGATGAAACTTGGCAGCCGGTTTGGGGTGAAGAATCGCAAATACGCAATCATTATAATGAGATGGCCGTGACCCTGCAACAGGCTGGTACAGATCGCAATATGGTGATCAGATTTAGGTTGTTTGATGATGGTCTAGGGTTTAGATATGAGTTCCCACAACAAGAGTTTACCTATTTTGTAATCAAGGAAGAGTTGACGCAGTTTGCCATGACCGGCGACCACACGGCTTACTGGATTGCTGGTGATTATGATACACAAGAGTATGACTATACCACTTCTAGATTATCCCAAATAGGAGCTTTGCATGATTCTGCGATTTCAGACAATGCTTCACAAACTCCGTTTTCACCTACAGGCGTTCAAACCGCTCTCATGATGAAAACTGATGATGGTTTGTACATCAATATTCACGAGGCTGCTCTCGTGGATTATAGCGCCATGCACCTTAACCTTGATGAGGAGACCATGGTTTTCACATCTAAGTTGACACCAGATGTCAATGGTGATATGGCTTACATGCAAGCGCCCACTACAACGTCATGGCGCACGATTATCGCCAGTAAAAATGCTACTGATATCCTGGCATCTCGCATGACTTATAACCTAAACGAGCCACTCGCGCTTGAAGACACATCGTGGATCAAACCCACAAAATATATCGGCGTCTGGTGGGAAATGATTACTGGTAAAAGTTCCTGGTCGTACACTAACGATTTGCCAGCCATCCAATTGGGTAAAACCGACTACTCAACACTCGAGCCCAATGATACTCATGGGGCCACAACGGCACACGTAAAGGATTACATTGACTTTGCAGCACAACATGGTTTTGATGCTGTCCTGGTAGAAGGCTGGAATCAAGGCTGGGAAGACTGGTTTGGGCACTCAAAGGATTACGTATTTGATTTTGTAACTCCTTATCCAGATTTTGATGTAGAAGGAATTCACGAATATGCCAAATCCAAAGATGTCAAAATGATCATGCATCATGAAACCTCAGGATCTACCCGTAATTATGAGCGTCATCTGGATACGGCTTTTCAGTTTATGAAAAAGTATGGTTATGATGCCGTTAAGACCGGTTATGTAGGCAACATCTTGCCTAGAGGCGAGCATCACTATGGCCAGTGGACGGTCAATCACTACCAGCACGTTTTGGAAATGGCGGCAGAGTATGAGATCATGATCAACGCGCACGAGGCCGTGCGTCCCACAGGAATTGCACGCACTTACCCTAATTTGATAGGAAATGAATCTGCTCGCGGTACAGAATTTCAAGCTTTTGGTGGGTCAAAACCTAATCACACGACCATCCTTCCATTTACAAGATTGATAGGTGGACCTATGGATTACACACCAGGAATTTTTGAAATGGATATATCTAAGGTCAATCCAGACAATGATTCCCATGGGAATTTCACGCTCGCAAATCAGCTGGGACTTTATGTGGTGATGTACAGTCCACTACAGATGGCAGCAGACCTTCCTGAAAACTATAATCGCTTTCTGGATGCCTTTCAATTCATAAAGGACGTTCCCGTAGATTGGGAAGTTTCAAAATACCTGGAAGCAGAACCTGGCGAGTACATCACCATTGCAAGAAAGGATAAGAATTCGAGCAGTTGGTTTGTGGGAAACTCTAACGGCACTACCGCACGTACCGCTACAGTTGATTTTAAATTTCTGGAAAAGGGAAAAAAATACAAGGCCACGATTTACGCAGATGCAAAGGATGCCCACTACAAGAACAATCCGCAGGCGTATAAAATCACCACTAAAAATGTGACCCAAAAAACGAAGCTGGATGTGTTTACAGCACCTGGTGGCGGTTTTGGTATTAGTGTCGTAGAGGTTGAATAGAAAAACATGATGATGAGACATTGGTTATTGGGATTGATTGTTTTCGCTTTCGCGAAAGCGAGTACCGCACAAATCCAACGTATGGAACCACCCAATTGGTGGACCGGCATGGAGTACTCGCAAGTAGAGGTCATGCTCTACGGAAATGATATTGCCAATCAAGGCGAAGTCACCTCTGATTTACCTATTGTTAATATCACCAAACCCGAAAATCCCAATTACCTTTTTATAACGGTGGAAACCGCTGGTAAATCTGCTGGTGATTATAAAATATCAGTCGGGAAAAAGAAGGCCAATTCCAAGACCTTTAGGTTGGAAAATCGCGAGTCTGGATCAAAAGAACGTGAAGGATTTGACTCCAGCGATGTGATTTACCTGGTCATGCCAGATCGATTTGCTAATGGTGATCCCAGCAATGATTCAGTAGACTCAATGGCAGATAAGTTGAACAGATCTGATAGAAACGGCCGTCATGGTGGCGATATTCAAGGAATTATAGATCATCTGGATTATATTGATGAATTGGGTGCTACCGCTATCTGGAGCACGCCATTGCTGGAAGATAACGACGCTAGAACTTCTTATCATACCTATGCGCAAAGCGATTTGTATAACGTCGATCCACGTTATGGAACGAACGAATTGTATCGCAAACTTGCCGATGAACTACATGCGCGTGAGATGAAATTGATCATGGATGTGGTTCCCAATCATTGGGGCGCTACACACTGGATGATGCAGGATCTACCCATGAAATCATGGATCCATCAATTTGATGACTATAAAGACAGCGATCGTGATTTCCCAGTCGATGGTTATGCAAACTCTTCTTATCGACAGTCGGTTCAAATGGATCCCAATGCTAGTGAATATGATATGCGGTATGCAGAAAAGGGTTGGTTTGTAAGTACGATGCCAGACCTGAATCAGGAAGAGCCATTGGTATTGAACTACTTGATCCAAAACACCATCTGGTGGTTGGAGTATGCTGGATTGGACGGGTTGCGTGTAGATACCTATGCTTACAATGAGAAGCAAGGTATTGCGGACTGGACTAAAGCTATAATGAAGGAATATCCCAATATCAATATTGTGGGAGAAACATGGTTGCATGATCAGGCGCAAATTTCCTATTGGCAAAAGGATTCTCCAGTTGCCGCCATACAAGACTACAATACAGAGCTGCCCAGTGTGATGGACTTTACTTTACATGATGCGATCATGGAAGCCTTTAAAGAAGAAGAGCAAGGTTGGGACAAAGGAATGGTGCGCATGTATGAGAATTTTGTCAATGATTTCTTGTACGCAGACACAGATAACTTGCTGGTATTTATGGCAAACCACGATACCAACAGGTTTAGTGGCTCTGGTGTTTACAACAATAATGTGGCAAACTATAAGCTTGCATTAACCTTAATATTGACTACACGCGGTACTCCACAAATCTATTATGGAGATGAGATAGGTATGATGGGCGATAAGTCTAAGTTGGGCGATGGTGATATACGCCGTGATTTTCCTGGTGGCTGGAAAGGTGATGAACAAAATGCCTTTACAAACCCAACAGCCGAGCAAAACGAATATCAAGCTTTTACCAAAAAGCTATTAAACTACCGCAAGAATAAATCAGTCCTGCACACAGGAAAGTTCCTACAATACGTTCCCGAGCAAAATTGCTACGTGTATTTTAGACATAATGACAAAAGCCGTGTGATGGTGATCATCAACAATAATCCCGAAGCGGTTTCTTTAGATATGAACCGTTTTGCTGAAGGTCTAGATAATACTCAAGCTGGAACGGATATCATCACTAACAAGGAACTGAATCTTTCTGGTAAACTGGAAGTCGCCGGTAAAACCAGCCTGGTCATTGATCTGGATCGATAGAGGTAATAGGACAACCATGAAAAAAATAGTATTCCTACTGTCCATCATCATGCTAATTTCCTGTAAGCAAAACCAGGAAGTGGAACGCGTAGCGAGTGTGATACAGGTACCTAGTAGTCCCATTTATGCAAAAAATGGAGCTACCGACGTGGTTATTGAAGACTACTTGCCAGCCGATACTAAAGTGGATAGTATTACGACAGGAAACGGAATCAAAGCCATGCCCTGGCAAACCACAGATGAGGTTTTTACTTTTGAAATAGTTGATGGTCCAGCCATCAATCTCATCACGCTATGGACTAACGGTATTCGCAACGATATTCCTGTTTTTAAGAGTGAGAGCAAGGTCAAACGCATCACCTACGATAAGCCAGTGGGCAGTTCCAGGATACAGCTTAAAGGCGAGTTCACCAATTGGGCGCCAGTAGATCTTGAAAAGGATGGCGATCAATTATACTATGATGCCGAAGTACCCACAGGAAAATTTCAGTACCTATTTCTTATCGACGGAAATGAAGAAAAAATAACGGCAGATATGCCTGATGTAGTCAGCAATGGCATGGGCGGTTTCAATCGTGTTATCGATAATAGCCGCAACGCATCGCCAGCCGAACTTAGTTATGGTACCATTCTAGAGGATGGTTTCACTTTTAGAACATCAGGTTCTTTAGACAACGTCGTTATTCTGTATGAAAACCAAAAAATAGAAGCGCAAAAAGACGGCGATACCTACACGGTCAACATCCCAGAAACAGATTTCTCAAACCGCATCTCTAAAACACAGCTCGTGCGCGTCTTTGCCAGCGATGCCAACGGCAGGACAAACGACCTGCTCATTTCCATCCAAAACGGTAAAGTTGTTAGAGATCCATCTAAACTGGATCGATCTGATTTTCACACACAGGTCTTGTACTTTATGATGGTAGACCGCTTCCTGGATGCAGATCCATCCAACACAAAACCAGTAGTAGATCCTGATATCTTGCCCAAAGCAAACTATATGGGTGGCGATCTTGCTGGAGTTCTTGAAAAAATCAATGATGGCTATTTTGAAGAAATGGGAATCAATACCATCTGGCTATCACCTATTACCCAAAATCCAGAAACTGCCTACGGTTTATGGCCCGATCCCAAAACAAAATTTAGCGGTTATCATGGTTATTGGCCCATTTCTAATACTGCGGTGGATTACCGCTTTGGAGACGAGAAGATTTTAAAAGAGATCATCGCCACGGCTCATGAAAAGGACATCAATGTGATATTGGACTATGTCGCAAATCATGTCCATGAAGAACATCCTTTATATAAAGAGCATCCAGAATGGGCAACTGATCTGTACTTGCCAGATGGATCCCTAAATACAGAGCGTTGGGATGACCAGCGACTCACCACATGGTTCGATACATTTATGCCTACACTGGACTTTTCGAAGCCAGAGGTTGTAGAAAAAATGACCGATTCTGCGTTGTATTGGGTCACCAATTATGATTTGGATGGTTTCCGTCATGATGCTACAAAGCACGTGCCTGAAGCCTATTGGAGAATGCTCACAAAAAAGATCAGGAACCATACTGATCGACCTATTTACCAGATAGGTGAGACCTACGGTTCCTACGATTTGATACGCAGTTATGTGAGTACGGGAATGCTGGACGCGCAGTTTGATTTTAATATGTATGATGCTGCGGTTTCCGCTTTCGCGAAAGCGGACAATAGCTACTCCAATCTAGCCGAAACCTTAAACAAAGGGCTGGAATATTACGGTCATCATCATTTGATGGGCAACATTTCGGGCAATCAGGATCGCGCGAGATTCATTACCTATGCCAGTGGAGACCTGCAGTTTGATGAAGATGCAAAGTTGGCCGGATGGACTCGTGAGACACAAATGAGCGACTCCACAGCCTACGATCGCCTGGGAATGTTGCAGGCATTCAACATGACGATTCCTGGTGTGCCGGTGATTTATTATGGCGATGAATACGGCAGCATAGGTGCCGGCGATCCTGATAATCGCAGGATGATGAAGTTTGACAACTTATCAAATCGAGAGAAGAACCTACGCGAGCTGGTTCAAGAATTGGCGCAACTGCGCCGCAATTCCATGTCTCTATTGTACGGTACAACTCAAGTCATCACAGACCAGAATGGATTGCTCATTCTGCGTCGGGCGTATTTTGATGAAGAGACCTTTGTCTACTTTAATGAGAACCCTATTTTGATGAATGTGGCAGATAAAAATGCACGCTTTCGCGAAAGCGAAACAACGCTCATAAACACGCTGGAAACGGACAAGTACGTACAGGTACGCGCCAGAAATTTTGCCATTATCCAAACTAAAACCAAGAACAAACCTCAATAAATCCTACTTCAATTATGAAAAAATACATCTGGTCACTTTTTATAGTGAGCTTTTTAGTCGCTTGTAAAGAAGCGCCTAAAACAGAAGAAACCGTTCAGGAAGAAACCATCGTGGCTAATGAGCCCATCACCGATGAAGATCTGGAGAATGCGATTATTTATGAAGCCAACATTAGACAATATTCTGATGCTGGAACTTTTAACGAGTTTACAAAAGACATCCCGCAGCTTAAAGAGTTGGGTGTAAAAATCATCTGGTTGATGCCTATTTTTCCTATTTCTGAGAAAAACAGAAAGGCCAAAGGTGATCTTATGGTAGAAGATATTGAGGATGAAAATGAGCGCAAAAAATATCTGGGCAGCTATTATGCGGTTGCAAATTATACAGCCATCAATCCAGACCTGGGCAATGAAGAAGATCTAGATAACCTTATTGAAACGGCTCATGAGAATGGCATGTTTGTCATTCTGGATTGGGTTGCAAACCACACAGGTTGGGACAACAATTGGATTACAGAACATCCAGAGTACTACACAAAAAATGAAGCTGGAGAGATCATCCATCCAGCAGGAACAGACTGGACAGACACAGCAGATTTAAATTATGACAATCCAGAGTTGCGTGAGGCGATGACGGCTTCCATGAAATACTGGGTAGAAAAGCACGATGTGGACGGTTTTAGATGTGATGTCGCTCATGAAGTTCCAACCGACTTCTGGAATGCTAATAACGCAGAACTCGAGACCATCAAACCACTATTCATGCTTGCGGAAAGTGAGAAAAAGGACCTTTTTGAATCGGCATTTGATATGGGATACAATTGGGAAGGTCATCACATCATGAATGAACTTGCTCAAGGTAAAATGGATGTGGCAGATTGGGATGCTTACATGAAAAAGATCGATACGACCTATCAAGAGGATGATATCCTTATGAATTTCATCACCAACCACGATGAGAACTCTTGGAATGGAACGGTGACAGAGCGCATGGGCGATGCTCAAGACGCCATGTTGACCTTTCAGTATGTAATTCCAGGAATGCCTTTAATCTATTCAGGTCAGGAATACGGCATGGATAAGCGCTTAAAGTTTTTTGAAAAGGATTCTATCCCAAAAACTAAAGGTCGTGTATGGGAACAAATGGAAAAATTAGGCGAAATCAAGGTGAACAACCCAGCACTTCATGGCGGTAAAAATGCAGCGGACTATAAACGCTTAGAAACACAAAACGAAAATGTTTATGCTATCCAGCGCTCTAAAGATGGCAAGAAAGTCTTTTACATCGCTAACCTATCTGGAAATCCTACTAAAATGTCAGTAACCGGAATGAATGGTTCTTTTAGGGATTTAATGTCTGGCGCCACCGTAAATCTTAATGAAGGTGAAGCGACGGCCATGAGCCCGTATGCTTACATGTTACTGGAACCGACAGAATAATTTAGGACATATCACAAAATAAAAAGCCGCATCCATGGATGCGGCTTTTTTTATGGTAAAAATGGACTAGACCTGATCGGTATCCTTACGGTACTTGATTAGGGAAATTCCTGCAAAAAAGAAGATAACTCCTAAAATAATGGACGGCCACTGGCCAGCTCCCAACGCAAGACTACCAAAGGCAGATAAGGTTCCTAAAATTAGGGCGATCGCACCGCCTACAGTCATGATTAATCCTAATATCTTGATCATATATGGTTGATTTTTGGGTAAATGTATAAGAATCAACTCTAGTCGTTCACGCGTTTAACTGATTTTTAATGAAAGCACATGCAAGCGCTTAACACCTACATGAAGAATAGAATTATAGGATTTTAAGAAGAGTTCGCTTTCGCGAAAGCGGCATTATCGTAAATTGTCCAGCAAAATACAAAGACATGGATAAGACCTATTACGACCCAAAAGACTTAAGAAAATTTGGTAAGATCACTGAGTGGAGCGAGGAATTGGGAACCAAATTTTTTGACTACTACGGGAGCGTTTTTGAAGAAGGAGAACTTACCGCAAGGGAAAAATCGCTTATAGCACTAGCTGTTTCGCACGCCGTTCAATGTCCATATTGTATCGATGCTTATACCAGCGACACATTAAAAAGAGGTGTGACTAAGGAACAAATGATGGAAGCCATTCACGTTGCTGGTGCTATAAAAGGCGGCGCTACCTTAGTTCACGGTGTCCAGATGATGAATAAGGTCAACAAGCTGGAAATGTAAGATCGTTGAGATTCTTGCAAATCATACCCAGTGATTTTTTAACACAGCATTTCATAAGCTTTACAGCGCATCTGAAGACACGCTTATATAATGGATCTTCTTGTTATGTAAGTGTGGTTTCTTTGAGCCAGTCCATCAAAGAATTTCCTTGGAATGTAAAGATCATCCATCATTAATGACTAACGTTTCATAGTAAGATCTGTTTTTGCTCAGATCATAAGCGCTAGAGAATTGGTTTACAGACCAGAATAGGATTTTAAACTATAATGGCAGGGTCATTGCAAAACTTCAATGACATTTTTATCGTAATTATGTAATGTCCTTTGGACAACATCAATATTAAAACTAGAAACACACGCATGAGTGTAGCAGTTAATACCAAGAAATCCCTTCACAAACGAGATTCAGACCTCGCAAATATCAATAAGCAACTTGAAATCCTGAACGGCGAACCGTTTTCAGATGGTGAGTTGCCATCTTTTGCTAAAAAGATCAAGGAAACAAATCAGTTTCCCTTGCGCCCTAAAAAGCTGGAAATTCTTCAGGTCAATGTAGGTTATATGTGCAACCAGGTTTGTGCGCACTGTCACGTGGACGCTGGACCAGATCGTAAGGAGATCATGACCCGCGATACCATGAGGCAAATCCTGGACGTGATCAAAACCACTGAAGCGCACACGCTGGACCTTACCGGTGGCGCGCCAGAGATGAATCCAGATTTCCGCTGGTTTGTGGAAGAAGCTGCTAAAGCTGGAATCCAAGACTTCATCGTTAGATCAAACTTGACCATTATAAGGGCAAATCCCAAGTATCACGATTTGCCAGACTTTTTCAAAAAGCACAACATTCACGTCGTTTCTTCCATGCCGCACTGGACTAAGGGAAAAACCGACAAGCAGCGTGGTGATGGAGTTTTTGATAAATCCATTAAAGCTCTACAAGAACTCAATGAACGTGGCTACGGCATGCCAGACAGCGACTTGAGACTTGATTTAGTTTACAATCCTAGCGGCGCTTATCTGCCCGGTGATCAAGCCAGTATGGAAAAGGAAATGAAAGCCGCCTTGATGGAAGATTTCGGGATTCACTTTCACAACCTTTTTGCGATTACCAATCTACCTATCGCAAGATTTCTGGATTATCTAGTGGCCAGTGAAAATTACGAGGACTATATGTATGCGCTGGTAGAGGCCTACAACCCGGCAGCGGTTCAAAATGTCATGTGTACCAATACCATTTCCATTTCTTGGGATGGTTGGTTGTACGATTGCGATTTTAACCAGATGCTTGATTTGAAAGTGGATAACAAGATCCAGCACATCAAGGATTACAATGAGGACCTTCTCAACGACCGTAAGATTCAGATTTCCCAACACTGTTATGGCTGTACGGCTGGTGCGGGAAGCAGTTGTCAAGGTGTTGTAACCAATTAAATAATTTATTTTTATTTCGCTTTCGCGAAAGCGAAACAAACCAACAAATTTCCTAAACCATGAGCTACCTAAACGCTACTGAAGAACTTTATAGAGATGCCGCATTGGTGCCCGATGTTGGGCTGTGTTGTACGACCAATCCTGTTTGGGAATTGCCTGGTCTCAAGATTCCTAAGATCATGCAGGAAATGAATTACGGTTGTGGTTCTACCGTGCATGCGCGCGATTTAGGAAACAGTCCTAGAATACTATACGTAGGCGTTGGTGGTGGTATGGAACTGTTGCAGTTTGCCTATTTCTCTAGACAAAAAGGTGGTGTTGTAGGTGTTGACGTGGTTCCAGAAATGCTCGAGGCATCCCGCAAAAATTTCAAAATCGCCGAAGAGGAAAATCCGTGGTTCAAAAGTGAGTTCGTAGAACTTCACAAAGGCGATGCTTTAAACCTTCCTGTAGCTGATAATTCCATTGATGTCGCTGCTCAAAACTGCCTGTTTAATATTTTTAAGGAGGAAGATTTGAAAAAGGCAATTGAAGAGATGTACCGTGTCTTAAAACCTCATGGTAGATTGGTCATGAGCGACCCAACATGCGAGCAGGAAATGAACGATGCTTTAAGAAATGACGACCGCCTACGAGCTTTATGCTTAAGCGGTTCATTGCCTATCGATCAATATGTAAAAGCCTTGACAGATGTAGGCTTTGGAACCATTGAAATAAGAGCGCGCAAACCGTATCGTATTCTGGATCCTAAAAATTACCCTACAGACGAACTGATCTACATTGAATCCATTGAGGTGGCAGCGATAAAGGATCCCATGCCAGAAGATGGACCTTGCATCTTTACCGGTAAAGCCGCTATTTACTATGGTGACGATCGCCAGTTTGATGACGGAAAGGGACATGTGTTGTTAAAGAATCAACCATTAGCTATTTGTGATAAAACAGCACAAGCACTAAAGGATTTGGGCCGTGACGATATCTATTTTAGCGAGTCCACTTACCATTATGATGGTGGCGGTTGCTGTTAGAACATGAATAAAAGTATATTTCATCTCTAATCCTAGTTCCTAAGATCATTACAAGTCACTCAAATACTGCTATTCTCATCTTTGCACAAAATGCAGAGGCAGATGCTCAATACAAATCACTTGCTGCTAACCAGCAATTGATGGATGTTTTGAACAGTAGAGTCATTCAGCAGGTGGAAAAGAGTGGTCTGGATTACTTCCATTTTACAGAGAAGGAACAAGAAGGTATTGGGTTTGGTAAGCGATTTTCAAATGCCATTCAAAAGGTATTCAAAAAGGGATACGATCAAGTTATTTGTGTAGGTAACGACACACCACAGCTTTCCTGCGACCATCTTTTAAGAGCTGCAGATTCACTGAATCATGGTAAAGCGGTCAACGGTCCATCGCTGGATGGTGGTTTTTATTTGATGGGTATCCACGCCTCATCTTTTGATGCGATTAGTTTTGAAAACTTACCATGGCAAACCGCTCATCTGGCAACAAGTTATATGGAGCTGCTGGAACGGCAGTCTCAATCAGTCGATGTACTGGAACACCTTCATGACTTAGATCATGAGGATGATATCCAGCAGCTTTTCAAGGGAAAGGATCTAAGATGGCACCTGGCACAACTCATTCTTGAAACACTTACTTTTAAGTCTATCACATTCTCTTTAGAATTCTCAAATACCGAATCAGTTCCTCTGGAATCACCATTGAACAAAGGCTCGCCTATCTCTATCGCAGCTTAAGATTCGTTACCCTAATCAGGGTTTTTATTTCACTTTTTTTATTGATTACATGAAGAGAATTACTCTTGTCATGCTCCTGC
Organism: Nonlabens sp. YIK11; assembly: GCF_001413925.1. NCBI lineage: Bacteria > Pseudomonadati > Bacteroidota > Flavobacteriia > Flavobacteriales > Flavobacteriaceae > Nonlabens > Nonlabens sp. YIK11. The sequence goes on along the minus strand of NZ_LBMJ01000001.1, from coordinate 146,481 downwards.
TGTGTTGTATCACGAGTTGGGCGCAAATTACAATTACGGGAACCGTCAATGATGTGACAGGAAATCCCATAGCCTTTGCAAACGTTGCAGAGCGCGGTACTGAAAACGGTACGACAACTAGTGTAGATGGAAGGTATTCCATTACCGTAGCTAATGATGCGGTTCTGGTATTTTCATACATAGGCTACCAAAGCCAGACGGTTCCAGTTAACAATGCTACTGTTTTGAACATCACTCTACAAGAAGGCGATGCGCTGGATGAGGTTGTGATTACAGCTTTAGGTATCAAACGTGAAGAACGAGAACTGGGCTATGCCGTACAAACCTTGGATACAGAAGATATTCAGGAAGTAAAGTCGGTCAATCTGGTTGATAACCTTCAAGGCAAGGTGGCTGGTATTACCGTAACACCTGGCGCGACAGGCGTTGGTTCTTCGTCTAAAATAACCATACGTGGCGAGGCGAGTTTCTCAAACAACAATCCGTTATTTATCGTGGATGGAACGCCAGTCAATAACAACTCGGTTTTCAATTTTACAAACGAAGCCGCAGCTGGTTTTCAAGAAGTAGATTTTGGGAATGGAGCAGGTGAGATCAACCAGGATGACATCGCCAGTGTATCTGTACTTAAAGGACCTGCAGCCGCAGCACTTTACGGCACAAGAGCTGCCAATGGAGCCATCATTATAGAAACTAAAAGCGGCGGCAAAAAAAGAGGATTGGGTGTTTCATATAATACCAGCTTCTTTGTGGATAGTGCTTTTAAACTCCCAGAATTTCAGAATGAATTTGGTCAGGGAAACAGCGGTCAGTTTGAATACGTGGATGGTTTAGGTGGTGGTATCAATGATAACATCTCCTATTCTTGGGGACCACGACTGGATCAAGGTACGTTGATCCCACAATTTGATAGTCCAGTGACTTTGCCAGATGGAACGGTAGTTCGCGGTGGTGATACCGCTTTATACAGTGGTCTGGACATCACGCCTACACCTTTTGTGAGCCATCCAGATAATTTGAAGGATTTCTATGAGACCGGTTACACGGCCATCAACAATATATCGGTAAGTAATGGTTTTGAAAAAGGAGACTATCGATTGAGCTTTACAGACCTGCGCAGCGAGAGCATCATTCCTGGTGTCAATCTGGACCGTCAAACCGTTGCTGCAAAACTTAATTTTAGGCCTAGCGACCGTACAAGAATCAACGCTAGCATCAACTATGTGAATAGTGCATCAGACAACAGACCGTCCAACGGTTATGGTAGTGAGAATGTCAACTACTCACTGGTCGCTTGGGGACCACGTTCTTTAAACATTGACAGTTTGCGTGACTACTGGCAGCCTGGATTGGAAGGCGTGCAGCAGTACTCGTTCAACTATACGTTTTTTGACAATCCCTATTTCATACTTAAAGAAAACCGCAACAGCTTTGGTCGTGACAGGCTTTTTGGAAACATATCGCTTTCGCGAAAGCTAACTCCAGAGCTAACCGCAACCATACGATCTGGTATGGATTACAGCAATGAGAAGCGACGTTTCCTGCGCAACTATTCTTCCAACAGGTTTAGAAATGGAGCCTATGCAGAGCATGATGTTTTCTACCGTGAGATCAACACAGATTTCCTGCTCAATTATAAAAAGCAATTTGGAGACATTAGTTTTGATGCCAGTGTTGGTGGGAATCGTTTGAACCAGACGGCACAAACCACCCAAGTACAGACCACTAGCCTTGCGCAACCAGGAATTTTCTCCTTGAACAATGCAGCGAGCCCGATTGAAACCTTTGGCTTTACTTCAGAGAAAAGGATTAATAGTTTGTACGCTTTCGCGAAAGCAGGCTACAAAAATTTCCTCTATCTAGACATCACAGCCCGTAACGACTGGTCCAGCGCTCTCGCAACCCCATTCACGGCAGATAATACTTCGTTCTTTTATCCGTCCATATCGACCAGTTTTATATTGAGCAACGTAGTTGAACTCCCTAGAGTCATTGATTTTGCCAAAATACGCGCGAGTTATGCAGAGGTTGGTAACGATACCAATCCGTACCAGACTCAAGGAACTTTCCTGTCGCAAACGCCTGTAAACTCACAGCCTACGTTTACCAACCAGGATTTTATCCCAAATGCCAATTTGAAGCCAGAGACGACCTCTAGCATCGAGTTAGGTTTTGATGTGCGTTTGCTTAAACAGCGATTGAACCTTGATTTCACCTATTACAATGCCGTGACAGATGACCAGATTCTTTCCTTGCCTATTGCCATCTCATCAGGATTTAGCCAGCAGGTAGTCAATGGTGGTTCGGTTAGAAATCAAGGGGTCGAAATTATTTTGAACGCCATTCCTGTTCAAAATGCCAATTTCCAGTGGAGTTCCACCGTGAATTTTGCCAGCAGTAGAGCCATTGTTGAGAGCCTGCCACAGGAAGATGGTCGTTTGACTTTGGGCTTTTCCAGAGTCTATGACAATGCCGACCAGACCGTTTTTCATCAAGTAGAAGAAGGCGGTCGCGTGGGCGATTTATATGGAACCGGTTACACGCGCAATGAAGTCGGCGAGTTTATTTTGACTCCAGCAGGTCGTTTTATCGCAGATCCAGAACTTAAAAAATTAGGTAACTACAATGCAGATTTCACTGTAGGGTTGACCAATTCATTCCAATACAAAAACTTTGATGCATCGTTCTTGTTGGACTGGAGACAAGGTGGGATTTTAGTTTCACGAACGCTAGCCCTAGGTGCTGTTGGCGGCCAGTTGAACGACACCTCGTTTAGGCCAGAAGCTGGAATTGTTGCCGATGGCGTAGTCAATACAGGAACGGCGCAGAATCCAGTGTATGTTCAAAACACCACAGCGGTCACTGCAGAGAGTTATTACCGTCAGTTTTATGACCGTAACCATGAAGAGAACAATGTGTACGATGCCAGTTATTTGAAATTGCGTCAGTTCTCTATAGGCTACAATTTTGAATTGAAGGAAGGTGCTTTCGGCATCTTCGGCGATGGTGCAGACTTGCGTATTTCATTGATAGGTAGAAACTTGTTTGCCTTTAGTGAGATTCCGCATTTTGATCCAGAGCAGCTGGCCGTGCAAGGACAAGGCTTCGTCAATGGTGTCGAGGACATGTCCTATGCATCAACAAGAAGCATCGGTTTGAAAGCTGGCATCAATTTTTAAAACTTTTTCGCTTTCCTGCCTGCCGTCAGGCATGGCGCGAAAGCGAACTCAACCCATAATACATCCATGAAGATGAAACATATAAAACATTACAGCCTTATGATGGTGGCTTTTCTAGGTCTGGCCATCGTATCCTGTACCAACGATTTTGAAGAATTAAATACAAATCCTAACGCTCCAGTTAGCGTACAGCCCAGCTTGCTGTTGAGACAGGTGATCTACGACTACGGCGAGCAAATGTCCTATGAAGGTTTTGTGGCTGGTGGTTTGTTGAGCCAACACTTGACTGCACTGGATTTTAATCTCTTTGACCGCCATGCGTTGAAAAGTCCACAACTAGGTGGTGATCCATGGCCTATTTTTTACAGGAATTTGAGAGACAATGAAATCATTATCGAGCAGTCGCAAACCACACCAGCCTTTGCGGTTTATGAAGGACCAGCTTTGATTTTCAAAGCTTACATGACCGCTGGCTTGACAGATATTTTTGGAGACGTGCCGTATACAGAAGCTTTTAAAGGACTGGACGGCACGGTGCAACCCGCTTATGATCTACAAGAAGATATCTATCTCCAGGAAAACGGAATTCTAGATAATCTGGATAAAGGTATTGCAGCCATTCAGGCTTACAACGGTTCGATTGCATTAGAAGGTGATGTGCTTTTTAATGGCGATCTGGATGCTTGGGTGCGATTTGCCAATAGTTTGAAGATAAAGGCACTGGTACGTATCTCTTCAAAAGAGAATGTGAACGCAAGATTACAAGCTGTTTATGCGGCACAGAATTACATTAGTTCCAACGATCAAAATGCGGTATTCAATTTTACTGATGGTGAGCCTAACAACTTCCGTATGGCGCGGTTGAGAGCTGGTGACTTCAACAACTTTGTTATGAGTGAAACCATGGAAGAGGTTCTGGAAGGTTTGAATGATGATCGCATCAATGTGCTTTTTAGACCGCGAGCAAACAATGGTAACGGTGATGATTTTGAAGGATTGATCAACGGTATCGATGCCTCTTCCACCTCAGTAAGTCTTGCAGATTATTCTCTTGCAGGCACCATCTTTAGGGAAAATACGGGAATGCTGGATGCCAATTACATGACGGCATGGGAAACTAACTTTCTTTTAGCTGAAGCTGCTCAAAAGGGACTCATCACGGCACCAGCTCAAGAGTTATATGAAACTGGCGTGGCACAAGCCTATGAATATTGGAATACGCCTTTACCAGCAGACTATCTCACTACAACAGGTGCGTATGCGGCTAATGGTAATGATCCCATTCAGCAAATCATCACCCAAAAATGGATTGCTAACATGATCAATGGCTATGAAGGCTGGATTGAGTACAGAAGAACAGGTTTTCCTGTGTTGAAAAATGTTTCTGCCAGCTTGAATAACGGTTTAATTCCGGTAAGAATGCCTTATCCTGCAGAGGAAGCCGCCTTGAATGCTGATAATTACAGCACCGCTGCCGCTGCAACAAATGACAACAGTATTAACGTACCGGTCTGGTGGGACGAGTAAGATGTAACGTCCCAAATTTTTTGATTGAAGATTTTAAAAATTGGAAGCAAGCCGCTTCGGGCGACAGTCCAGAAGGAACGGATAAACTTTTACAAAGATTAGACTGAACATTAATTAAAGATTTAACACGCGAATTGTTCTCGACTCCGCTCGAACTAACATTCTACTAACTACTAACTAATTAACTTGGAATTCCTCACTCAAACATCAACCTTACAATGGCTGCTAATTATAGGCAGTAGTGTGGTGTTTTTCATATTGGCACCTTACGCCAAAGATGTGGCGACCTTTTTTAAGGCACAACATCGCGGTAAGGAACCCAATATGTTGATGTTGACGGGTAGTTTAATTATCTCTTGGATTTTTGCAAAGAGTATTACCAATGCCGCTAACCTTGGATTGGAATTTGGTCTGGTTGGCGGTGTGGCTTATGCAGGTTATTATCTGTCTTTTGCAGTAGCTGGACTTATTATTTATCAGTTGCGTACGGTTGGTGGTTATAGCAGCATACATCATTTCCTGACTGATAAATACGGGCGCAGAGCTGTTGGTTTGTTTTCCATCTTGATCAGTTTTAGGTTGTTTAATGAAGTCTGGTCCAACACGATGGTGATTGGAACCTACTTCGGTGATATGGGTAGCACACCTTATTATGCAGCGATCATTGTTTTTACGATGCTAACGCTGGCCTATACGTTAAAAGGCGGTTTGAGTAGTTCCATATTTACGGACGTGATACAGATGGTACTCTTTTCGGTGCTACTTATGATCATTCTCGGAGTCATTTTTGCCGAGCCGTCTGCTGATGTAAGCGAAATGATGACCAGCGGTACCTGGTCCATGGAAATGGGATTAAACTTATTTTTTGCGGCTGTACTGCAAAGCTTCAGTTATCCGTTTCATGATCCAGTATTGACAGATCGCGGATTTATCACCAGTCCACGTATCACAAGAAAAAGTTTCTTGTGGGCAGCTTTATTAGGCGGTCTGTGTATTGTTCTTTTTAGTTTAGTAGGTGTCTATGCACAACAAGCAGGATTGGAAGGTCAAGCGGCTGTTGAAGTGGCTAAAAAGTTGGGAGTCGTTCTGTTACTCATCATCAATTTTATCATGATTACCAGTGCTGCGAGTACGCTGGACAGCACGTTCTCCAGTTTTTCTAAGCTGTTAACGCTAGATTTGGGATTGGGCTCTACCGTAAGTTTTGGACGACTCATGATGGTTTTAGTAGCACTGTTGGGAACTATTCCCGTTTTTCTGGATGCCGAAATCCTGAGCGCTACAACCATAAGCGGTACCATGGTAATAGGATTGACACCAGTCTTTCTTTTATGGAAGATGAAAGTGCCACAGATCAGTTATTTTTTGTCCGTAATTTGCGGCCTTATTTTCGGACTATTATTAGTCTTTGAATGGTTCCCAGAATCACTCATCTACACAACAGGAAAATATGCATCCCTTTTATGGATCAACATTTATGGAGTTCTTCTTAGTTTCATCTTATTCTTATTGCCCACATGGATAAGAAGATCATAGATTTAGGTCAAAAGACCGGCAAGATGCTACTATTCGGTGGCGTGTATAGCAATTTACAAGCGCTGGAAAGTTTGATGGAACTGGCGCAAAGTCAAGGTATCACGGCAGAAAACTGTATCTGTACCGGCGACATCATAGGTTACTGCGGGCAGCCACAGGAAACCTTGGAGCAATTTCAAAAATGGGGCGCTCATAGCATTTTAGGTAATGTAGAGATCCAACTGCGCGACGATCAGGAAGATTGCGGTTGCGATTTTACCACAGGTTCTAGATGCGATGGATTTAGTGAGATATGGTTCGCTTTCGCGAAAGCGAATCTTCACACCAGCTCAAAACACTATTTTAAATCCTTGCCAGACCACATTACATTTTCCTATTCGGGCAAACAGATAGCGTTGGTTCATGGAAGTTATGATCACGTATCCCAATTCGTTTTCAAGTCCACAGACTGGACACAAAAACAGACAAGCTTTGATGGGTTGACAGCAGATGTTATCATTGCGGGTCATTGTGGCTTGCCATTTGCAGATGATCACCAGGAAAAGTTATGGCTCAACGCTGGAGTGATAGGTATGCCGGCAAATGATGGCTCTGCGCAGACCTGGGCAATGATCATTGACGACAGCAATGGCTTTGAATTTGAGCATGTTCAGCTTTCTTATGATTATCAAACGGCCATGCAACAGATGCAAAAAAATGAGCTACCTATGGAATATGCCGCTACACTTGCTACAGGAATTTGGGACAATATGGAAATCCTTCCGTCTGCTGAAAAGCAATTGCAGGGCAAAAAAATAGTATTGAATGAAACCACACAGCACTTTTAAAATGACGATCAAGAAACACATGCTGGTAGCTGTGATGTTTTTTATGGGTGTGGCCGTAGGCGAGGCGCAGTCCATCGATGACGTGCTCAAGAAATACAATACCCAAAGCGTTCCCTACATAAGCGTACAAGAGCTCAAGATGAACTATCAAGATTATATCATACTGGATACTCGAAAACTTGAGGAATTTGAAGTAAGTCATTTGCCAAATGCCATCTGGGCTGGTGAATCGTTGAAGGATTGGAAAGGGTTGGCAAAAACGGCAAATAAAAACAAGCCTATCGTGGTTTATTGTACCGTAGGCGTGCGCAGCGAGAATTATGGTGAAAAACTACAGGAAGCTGGTTTTAGCGATGTCAAAAACCTTTACGGAAGTATCTTTGCCTGGAAGGATGCTGGTTATGAAGTAGTAGACCAACAGGGCAAACCTACTGAGGATGTTCATACCTATTCAAAGGCATGGGCAAAATATTTGAAGACTGGAAACAAGGTAACTGGTAAGAACTAACACTATGGAAATCCCCAAATGGTTCTGGAAAATTTTATTCTACACTAGTTGTGTGGGAAGTGGCTACGTTCTTTTCCTTATGGCTACTGGAGATAGAGATCGTGGTTATATATGGTATCTCTTTTTATTTTTAATGGCCTTGTGGTTTGCGATGCGACAGATGCGCAAATCATAATTTCAAGATCAAATTGGAATCAATAAAAAACCCCAAGCGTTTATCGCTTAGGGTTTTTTACGAAACCTAGAAGAATTATAGTCCAAAAGCTTTTTTCACTTGCTCTGTAAAGTCCAGCTTTTCCCAGGTAAATAGTTCTACTTCTTTAGTGATTTTCCCATTGTAAGGTGATTCAAAGACCTTAGTCACCGTTTTGGTCTCACGACCCATGTGACCGTAAGCGGCCGTTTCCCTATAAATAGGGTTGCGCAACTTAAGTCTGGATTCAATGGCAGCAGGTCGCATGTCAAAGATGCTGGCTACTTTTTTAGAAATCTCACCATCAGTAAGATCAACGGTTGAAGTTCCAAAAGTGTCAACATGAATGGAAGTAGGTTCTACCACACCTATCGCATATGAAACCTGAACTAACACCTCTGTGGCAAGTCCAGCCGCAACAAGATTTTTGGCCACGTGTCTCGCAGCATAGGCTGCACTGCGATCTACTTTTGATGGATCTTTACCAGAGAAGGCACCACCACCATGCGCTCCTTTACCACCATAGGTATCCACGATGATTTTGCGACCGGTGAGTCCGGTATCACCATGTGGTCCACCTATTACAAATTTGCCGGTTGGATTGATATGATAAGTAATATCGTCATTAAACAGTTTTTGCGCATAGGCAGGAAGCTGTTCCTGAACTCTAGGAATAAGAATCTCTACAAGATCTTTTTTGATCTTGGCAAGCATTTTATCATCATCTGCGTCAAATGGATCGTGCTGCGTAGAAATCACGATCGCGTCAATGCGTTGCGGGACGTTATCATCGCTGTATTCAATGGTGACCTGTGATTTTGCATCAGGTCTTAAATAGGTGATGTCCTTATTTTCACGACGTAGCTTTGCCAGCTCGATCAAGATTTTGTGCGAGATGTCCAACGCCAGCGGCATGTAATTCTCTGTCTCGTTAGTCGCATAACCGAACATCATACCTTGATCACCGGCACCTTGTTCCTCTTTGCTCTCACGATCGACACCTTGATTGATGTCTTGTGACTGCTCATGTATCAAAGAAATGACGCCACAGGAATCACCAGAGAATTGGTATTCACCTTTAGTATATCCTATTTCATTGATGATCTCACGGGCGATGGTCTGCACATCCAGATAGGTGTCAGATTTCACCTCGCCGGCAAGTACGACTTGTCCAGTGGTGACTAGAGTTTCACATGCTACTTTGGATTCAGGATCAAAAGCGAGAAAGTGATCCAGTAACGCATCACTAATCTGGTCTGCAACTTTATCTGGGTGACCTTCACTCACAGATTCTGATGTAAATAAATAAGGCATATAAGTATTACGCTTTCGCGAAAGCGAACTCACTATAAGTTCTCTAACGTTTGATTAATAAATATAAAGGAAGGTAGACTGTGCGGGAAATACTTCTGGTTTAGCATTTGTGTCTTACTGAAATAAGACGAGGTTGCAATCAGTCAAATCAATCCTCTTTCAAGAATCAAAGATACATATTATGATGGGTCAAACGTAATCGTGTTATAGATTTTATAACTACAGGTATTTCAATTTTTATGAGCGATTAATTAGGGTAATCTAGCCTTGAGCTCTTCAATTTGTGCCTGTTGCTCTTTTATCGCATTTACCAGGATGGGAATGATCGAGGTGTAGTCGACAGAAAGGGATTTCATCTCGTCAGGAGCTTCTGTCACAACGCTAGGTAAATCTGCTTGTAGATCCTGCGCCATAAAACCATAGTGTTCCTTGCTATCGGCATCATCTTTATAGCTGTAGCTGTATGTTTTGAGAGCCAAGACCTTTTCTAATCCATGATCAAGCTTGTCTATGTTCTCTTTTTTTCTGCGGTCGCTCACCTGTGATGCATTACGGAAATATAAAATGTTCCAAGGTCTGTCGGACCGACCTAGATTGCGATTGTTTTCTACCGCAAAAAGAGCTTGATTCGTAAAGTGATAATCTGCCACTGAGCCACCGTTAGAGCCTATATTTATTCTCAAGCCACCGTTATTATCGTTGTCGTTGGAATGGACGCCTTTGGTGTACATTCTTCTAAAATGTCGATCAAACCTACCTAGGTCATAGGTTCCGTTGTTTGTCGTGATATTGTTGGGTGCGTCAATAGCGGGAAGCATGGCATTGGTATCAAAAGATAAACGGCTGCTGTTCCCAAAGGCTAGATTAATGGTTCCTGTCGCTTGCGTGTTTTGCATAAAGAACGTATTTCCTGACTGGATCATGTTCAAATCATAATTCAAAAAATCGAGAGAAAAGCCATCAAATTCCGTATTGGTCTTGACGACTAGGGCATTTCCTGGATTTGTAGCGCCAGCACCTATGCCCACATTACCGTTTGCCTTCACTCTAATGCGCTCTACGGTATTGGTAGCAATGGAAAGATCTCTGTCGTCAGCTGTTCCTAAATAGTTGTTGGTGCCACCACCAGGCGTTGTACCTGAATTACCGTTAAGAGACCAAGCGTTATTAGCGCCTGTAGTAGCAGGAACATCGTTTTGAGTGGTGAGTTTCTCCCATCTGTTACCTGACCAGTAGTAAAATCCTTTTTCGTTGCTTTCATTGGTGTTGTACACCAGCAGACTTTCTTCAATGGCACCTACTATGGGTGCTTGACTATTCAAGTCTGTAAGACTCACTCGCGGAATCATGATTCCTTTATCGCCACCAGCGGCATTGATATCAAGTAAACTAGCACTATTTGGAGCATTTGTACCTATTCCAACTTGTGCTTTGGCTAGGGACATTATCAAAAGAGTAAAAAGAGTAACTGTTGTTTTCATGTAACTATTTTGGTTGTCCTATAAGTACGTACAGCTGATAATGCTAGTTTTCCTTTTACCGTGATTACTAAACACTTTGTCTATGTGTGAACTATTGTTTACCAAAATGGTACCGTTATGAAGGTTATCGGTTTAAGCGCATTAATGTTTAAGGCTTTTCCGACGTAGTTCGTCGAGCTATTTTTTTTTGTAATACTTTTTTGCGAATATGAAAAGGGACATTAACCTCGAGCCATATGGATGAAATGATTTTCATTCTGTGCAAAGTTTTAGTGGCTAGCTCAACATCATGAAGTTGTTAATTTAGGTGCTGAAATTTTTTAAAGTTTACGGAATTTATCCATATTTACCACATGAAGCCATCCGGTAGCATTAACGTCATTTCTATTATTATTCAAACCTAAACGGGTTGGGAATGGCTATTTTATATATAAAACCTTCCCATTCCGGAAGGTTTTTTTATACGAAATAGTTTGAAATGAAATGATTGGACATCATACATGGAAATGGTTTAAGTGCCTGTAAAACAATGATATAATTAAACATTGCCTAGTTTGAACGAACTTGAACCGTATGACACTAGATATCTAGAGAAAACACATTGAATAACTTTGATCAATACAGTATGCAAACAGTACCCATGAATACATCAAGAAGTATCAAGACTTCGTTTAAACCAAGCGTATGTCTTTAAACAAATACAGTAAAACCGTAACACAAGATCCAACGCAGCCGGCTGCACAAGCCATGTTGCATGCCATAGGTCTATCTAAGGAAGATTTGCAAAAACCATTTGTTGGGATTGCCAGTACAGGTTATGAGGGAAATCCCTGTAACATGCACTTAAATGACTTGGCTAAACTGGTAAAGCAAGGAACCTTAGAAGAAAACCTTGTTGGTTTAATATTCAATACCATTGGTGTTAGTGACGGTATTTCTATGGGAACACCTGGAATGCGTTATTCATTACCTTCCAGGGATATCATAGCTGATTCCATGGAGACAGTCGTACAGGCCATGAGCTATGATGGACTTGTAACAGTGGTGGGTTGTGATAAAAATATGCCAGGAGCATTGATGGCGATGATTAGATTGGATCGTCCCAGCATTTTAGTGTACGGCGGTACCATAGATTCTGGTTGCCACAATGGCCAGAAGCTGGATGTGGTATCTGCTTTTGAAGCTTGGGGCAGCAAGGTTGCTGGTACCATGCAAGAAGAAGAATACCAGAGTATTGTGGAGAAAGCTTGTCCTGGCGCTGGTGCCTGCGGCGGCATGTACACAGCAAATACCATGGCCAGTTCTATAGAGGCACTTGGAATGGCCTTGCCTTACAATTCATCCAACCCTGCATTGAGCAAGGATAAACAACAAGAATCCATTGACGCAGGAAAGGCAATGCTCAACTTGTTGGAAAAGGACATTAAGCCATCTGACATCATAACTCGCAAATCATTAGAGAATGCGGTAAGATTGGTGACCATTTTAGGTGGATCTACTAATGCCGTACTTCACTTTCTTGCGATTGCCAGAGCGGCACAAATTGATTTTACACTTAAGGATTTCCAAAATATTAGTGACAACACGCCATTCCTGGCAGATTTAAAACCTAGCGGGAAATACTTGATGGAAGACATCCACCGCATAGGTGGTATTCCAGCCGTCATGAAGTATTTGTTGAGTAAGGGATTGATCCATGGCGACTGTATGACCGTAACTGGAAAAACTGTTGCAGAGAATTTGAGAGATGTGCCAGATCTAACAGCAGATCAAGATGTTATCAAAACGGTAGAAGAACCCATCAAGGTTTCCGGTCACTTGAGGATGTTGTACGGCAATCTGGCAAGCGATGGTAGCGTTGCAAAAATTACGGGAAAAGAAGGATTACAATTCACGGGTAAGGCTAAAGTTTTTGATGGCGAGTATGCCGCAAACGACGGCATTCGTGACGGCCAGGTAAATAAAGGCGACGTTGTCGTTATAAGATATGAAGGTCCTAAAGGTGGTCCAGGAATGCCAGAAATGCTTAAACCTACAGCGGCCATTATGGGTGCAGGTTTAGGTAAGGAAGTAGCCTTGATAACTGATGGTCGATTCTCTGGCGGTACGCATGGCTTTGTAGTGGGACACATCACTCCAGAAGCTCAGGAAGGCGGCACTATCGCCCTAGTAAAAGATGGAGATACCATTACCATAGATGCCGTTTCCAATTCCATTATTCTGGAAGTATCAGATGAAGAATTGGAACAAAGAAAAAAACAATGGAAACAGCCACCACTCAAGTTTTCAAGAGGTGTGCTCTATAAATATGCACGAACAGTTTCAAATGCCTCAAAAGGCTGTGTGACTGACGAATTTTAAATAGCTGATTATGAAAGAACAAACAGCAACTCAAACTGCGCCCAGCGCCACCACGACAGAAAGAATGTCTGGCGCTGAAGCTATCATCAAATGCTTTCTTGCCGAAGGTGTGGATACCGTTTTCGGCTATCCTGGTGGCGCCATCATGCCGCTCTACGACAAGTTCTACGGCTATCAAGATCAGCTTAAGCATATTTTGACACGTCATGAGCAAGGTGCCACACACGCCGCACAAGGCTATGCACGTATTTCCAATAAAGTAGGCGTTGCCATTGCAACCTCTGGACCAGGTGCTACCAATCTTATCACTGGACTGGCAGACGCCATGATCGATTCCACACCATTGATTTGCGTCACGGGTCAGGTAGGATCGCACCTGCTGGGAACCGACGCGTTTCAGGAAACGGACATCGTTGGTATTTCCACACCAGTGACTAAGTGGAATACACAAATCACCAAGGCGGCAGATATCCCAACCGTTTTTGCCAAAGCCTTTTACATCGCACAAAGTGGCCGTCCAGGTCCAGTCTTGATTGATATTACTAAAGACGCACAGTTTGAAGAGTTTGATTTCGCTTACGCGAAATGTAATTCAATCAGAAGCTACGTACCTGTTCCAGAAACCACGCAAGGATCTATTGAGGCTGCTGCAAAAGCCATCAATGAAGCCAAAAAACCACTGATCGTTTGGGGTCAAGGCGTCGTGTTAGGCGAGGCAGAAGAAGAATTACTAGCCGTAATTGAAAAAGGTGGTATTCCAGCAGCCTGGACCATATTGGGAGCGAGTGCCGTTCCAACCTCACACGAGCTTAATGTGGGAATGGTAGGAATGCACGGTAATTATGCACCTAATCTATTAACGAATGAGTGCGATGTGCTTATCGCCATCGGTATGCGATTTGACGACCGTGTGACCGGCGATTTATCGCGATATGCTAAACAAGCCAAAATCATTCATTTTGAAATTGATCCAGCTGAGGTCAGTAAAAATGTCCACGCAGATATTCCGGTTTTGGGAGATTCCAAAAAGACACTGGCCGCGCTGTTACCTCTATTGGAAGAAAAAACCTATCCAGAATGGCGCCAGCAATTTGCTGATTTGTACCAAGTAGAGCTGGACAAAGTCATTAACGACGACATGAACCCAAAAACCGAAGGGTTGACCATGGCAGAGGTCATACAGCAAATCAATAAGCAGTCTGCGAGTAAAGCAGCCATTGTTACTGATGTAGGACAGCATCAAATGGTGGCATGTCGTTATGCCGACTTCAAACAGACGCGCAGTAACATCACATCTGGAGGTTTGGGAACCATGGGCTTTGCCCTGCCCGCAGCCATAGGAGCAAAAATGGCCGCTCCAGATCGTCAAGTGGTGGCCGTTATAGGCGATGGTGGATACCAAATGACCATTCAAGAACTGGGAACTATTTTCCAGACTAAGGTCCCTGTTAAGATCGTCGTACTCAACAATGAATACCTAGGCATGGTGCGTCAATGGCAGCAGCTGTTTTTTGACAAGCGCTATGCCAGTACAGAAATGATCAATCCAGATTTTATCAAGATTGCAGAAGGTTATAACATCAAGGCAAAACTCGTGACAGACCGCAAGGATCTCGCCAGTGCCGTTGAAGAAATGATGAAATGCGACGACGCCTATTTCCTTGAAGTACGAGTAGAAAAAGAAGGGAACGTTTTTCCTATGATTCCTACGGGCGCTGCGGTTTCAGAGATTCGGTTGGAGTAAGAGAAGCTTGGACACATCAAGGATGTACAGCCAAGAAGGAAAGCTGGACGATATTTCGCTTTCGCGAAAGCGAACCCATCAAAATGCACGAGTAAAAGAGAGTCAGTAAGGTCGTCTCGTCACGCCTTGAAAACATTAATTGTATGGAAAACAAAGAACAACTATATACCGTATCCATTTATACCGAGAATAATATTGGGTTGTTGAACCGCATATCTGCCATATTTCAACGTCGCCATATCAATATTGAAAGCATCAATACCAGTGCTTCAGAGATTGAGGATGTTTCTAGATGGACGATTCTAGTCAAGATGACTGAGGTCCAGATCAAAAAGATCATAGGCCAGATTGAGAAACAGGTGGAAGTCATCAAGGCATTTTATCACACTGAGGATGAGACCATCTATCAGGAATCCTGTCTTTTTAAAATCAAATCAGACCTTCTTTTTGAAGAGCGTCAAATACAGAATATCATCAAGGATAGCAACGCACGTATCGTGACCGTGAATAAAGAATATTTTGTGCTGGAGAAATCTGGTAGGCGCAGTGAGGTTGATCTACTATATCGAGAATTGAGTGCTTTTGGCATTCTTCAATTCAACCGTTCTGGGCGCATTGCCGTCACTAAAGATGCCATGGAAATAACTAAAATGCTAGCCGCATTAAACTCATAAAAACCAAACAATGTCAAATTACTTTAACACCTTATCGCTTTCGCAAAAACTGGAACAACTCTCCAAATGCCGCTTCATGGAGCAGGCAGAATTTGTAAATGGTGTCGATGCCCTTAAAGGAAAAAAAATAACTATCGTAGGTTGCGGTGCTCAAGGATTGAATCAAGGTTTGAACATGCGTGATTCTGGTCTTGATATTTCTTACGCACTTAGAAAAAAAGCTATAGAACAACAAAGACAATCCTATAAAAACGCTACAGAAAATGGTTTTACTGTTGGGACCTATGAAGAGTTGATCCCACAATCAGACCTCGTACTCAATCTAACGCCAGACAAGCAGCACAGTGCTGTGGTAGAAGCGGTAATGCCGCACATGAAAAAAGGAGCCACGCTTTCCTACTCGCACGGTTTCAACATCGTGGAAGAAGGCCAAAAAATCAGGGAAGATATTACCGTGATCATGGTAGCACCTAAATGTCCAGGATCTGAGGTTAGAGAAGAATATAAAAGAGGTTTTGGGGTTCCTACCTTGATTGCTGTACATCCAGAAAATGATCCAGAAAACAAAGGTTGGGATCAAGCCAAAGCTTATGCAGTTGCCACTGGTGGTCATAAAGCTGGCGTATTGGAATCTTCTTTTGTGGCAGAAGTTAAGAGTGACCTGATGGGCGAGCAAACCATTTTATGTGGTGTGTTGCAAACGGCCTCTATTTTATTGTACGATAAAATGGTCGCACAGGGAACGCCAGAAGGCTATGCGTCAAATTTGATCCAGTACGGCTGGGAACGCATTACAGAGGCGCTCAAACATGGTGGTATTACCAACATGATGGATAGGCTGGATAATGTTTCAAAGATTAAGGCCTATGAGCTTTCTGAAGAATTGAAAGACATCATGAGACCTCTATTTGTTAAGCATCAAGACGATATCATGTCGGGTCATTTTTCACAAACCATGATGGAAGACTGGGCAAATGACGATAAGAACCTCTTGAAATGGCGCGCCGAAACTGAAAACACCGCATTTGAGAAATCCACCGCTACTGGCGATATTAAGGAGCAGGAATATTTTGACAACGGTGTTGCTATGGTAGCCTTTATCAAGGCTGGTGTAGAACTTGCGTTTGAGACGATGGTTGCCTCTGGGATCGTTGAGGAAAGCGCTTACTATGAATCTTTGCACGAGTTGCCATTGATCGCAAACACAGTCGCTAGAAAGAAGCTGTTTGAGATGAACCGTATCATTTCTGACACGGCAGAATATGGCTGCTACTTGTTTGACCATGCTGCAAAACCTTTATTGTCTGATTATGTCAATGGACTGGATAAAGCTGTTATAGGTAACGCTTTCGCGAAAGCGGAACGCATCGACAATCATAAACTCATAGCCATAAACAAAGCCATTAGAAACCATCCTATTGAAAGCGTAGGCGCAAAGTTGCGCGACTCCATGACCGCCATGAAATCCATCTAAGATGATTGAAACGCAGGTGTATTATCCAAAAATGGAGGACATCAAGGCTGCCGCAAACCGTTTACAGGACGTGGCTTCCTTGACGCCACTACAATTAAATGAATTGTATTCCAACAAGTATGGTTGCCAGGTGTACTTTAAGAGAGAAGATCTGCAAACGGTACGTTCCTATAAAATAAGAGGTGCGTACAACAAGATTTCTACCTTAAGGGAAGACCAGTGTCCTAATGGGATTGTCTGTGCAAGTGCTGGAAACCATGCGCAAGGCGTGGCCATGTCTTGCAAAGTATTGCAAATTCATGGAACGATCTACATGCCGTCGCCTACACCAGTTCAAAAAATTGATCAGGTAAAGATGCATGGCGGTAGGTTTGTCGATGTGATCCTGCACGGTGATACATTTGATGATGCCTATGCCGCTGCAGTCGCAGAAAATGAGAAGCAAGGCAAATGTTTTATCCATCCTTTTGATGATGAAAAGGTGATTGAAGGTCAAGCGACCGTAGGACTTGAAATTATGGAGCAGGCCGCAGTGGATATTGATTATCTGATCATGCCTATAGGTGGTGGCGGTTTATCAGCTGGTGTTTCTGCGGTATTTAAAGAGCTTTCACCAGCTACAAAAATCATAGGTGTAGAACCTACAGGAGCACCTTCTATGGGTACTTCAATTTTCAATAGACAAAACACTACACTGGATAACATAGAAAGCTTTGTGGATGGTGCAGCTGTTAAAAGAGTTGGTGAACGCAACTTTGAAATTTGTCAAAGAAACCTGGAACGTGTTATCAGCGTTCCAGAAGGTGCTATTTGTCAGACGATTTTAGATCTATACAATCAACAAGCTATTGTAGTAGAGCCTGCAGGCGCTATGAGCATCACCGCATTGGAACAATTGCGGGACGAGATTAAAGGCAAGAACGTGGTCTGCGTGGTAAGCGGTAGCAATAATGATATCACTAGAACGGCAGAGATTAAAGAGCGTGCTTTACTGCAATCACAACTCAAACATTATTTTATCGTGCGATTCCCGCAACGAGCTGGTGCTTTACGAGAATTTGTTGAAAAAGTACTAGGTCCCAATGATGACATCACTCATTTTGAGTACACTAAAAAAACCAATCGCATAAATGGTAGTGCCGTAGTAGGCATTGAACTCAAATCTACCGAAGATTTTGATTCACTCCTGGAGCGAATGAAAGCACTCCATTTTTATGGAGACTACATTAATGATAACCCAACCTTATTCGAGTTTTTGGTTTGATATAACATCAGCGTAAAACTGTATGAATAATGAGGTGTTATCTTCAAAATTTAAAACCTAACCAATGAGCCAAACAACAATACCACAACAATTTCAAATCACGTCACAGCTACACCAAAACAGTTATTTGGTAGGTGGTCAACTTATAGAATGGAAAGGCGAAGTTTCTGAGGTGTATTCTACCATCTCGTCTACAGATAACTATCAACCTACGTTATTAGGTACGATTCCTACCTTGGGAGAAAAGGAAGCGCTGGACGCACTTGATGCTGCTGTTGTGGCATATGACAAAGGGAAAGGTTTGTGGCCTACCATGAAAGTAGTGGATCGCATCAACTGCATGGAAAAGTTTGTGGCACAAATGAAAACAAAGCGCGATGAGGTTGTAAAACTGCTCATGTGGGAAATAGGTAAAAACCTTCCTGATTCTGAAAAGGAATTTGATCGTACCGTAGATTACATATATGATACCATTGAAGACTACAAGCAAATGGATCGAGACAGTGCCAAGTTTCAAAAGCACGATGGTGTTAATGCTCACATAAGACGTGGACCACTAGGCGTTGTTTTGTGCTTAGGGCCTTACAATTACCCATTAAATGAAACGTTTGCGTTGTTGATTCCTGCTTTGATTATGGGAAACACTGCCATTTTTAAGCCTGCCAAACATGGTGTGTTACTTATATCACCTTTACTGGAAGCCTTTAGATCCAGTTTTCCAGCTGGCGTGGTCAACATCATTTACGGCCGTGGTAGAGTAGTGGCATCGCCCATCATGCAATCAGGAAAAGTGGATGTGCTGGCATTGATTGGTAACAGCAAAAGCGCCAATGCACTACAAAACCAACATCCTAAAAGTAACCGACTTAGACTCGTATTAGGGTTGGAAGCCAAAAATCCTGCTATTGTTTTAAAGGATGCCAACTTAGATCTTGCTATTGAGGAATGTATCGCAGGTGCTACATCCTTTAATGGTCAACGTTGTACCGCACTCAAGATTCTTTATGTTCATGAAGATATTGTTGAGGAATTCAACAAAAGGTTTGCGGCTAAAGTAGATGCCTTGAAGTTTGGGAATCCATGGGAAAGTGGCGTCAAATTAACTCCTTTGCCAGAACCAGACAAGCCAGCCTACATACAAGAATTGATTGATGATGCGACAGACAAAGGAGCCAAAATCATTAATGAAAAAGGTGGACAAACCACCGAGAACTACATTTTCCCTGCAGTGCTATATCCAGTAACTAAGGACATGCGCGTTTTTCAAGAAGAGCAATTTGGGCCAGTGATTCCAGTTGTTTCATTCAAGGATATTGACGAGCCGTTGGATGATATGGCAGCTTCCAACTATGGGCAACAAGTCAGTTTATTTGGTCAGGACATCAAGACGTTAGCGCCATTGATTGATACATTAGTGAACCTAGTTTGCCGAGTGAATCTAAATAGTTCCTGCCAGCGTGGTCCAGATGTGTATCCGTTTACTGGTAGAAAGGACAGTGCGGTGGCTACCTTGAGTGTTCACGATGCATTACGCTCGTTCTCCATTAGAACTTTTGTAGCTTCAAAGGATAACGAGGCTAACAATGCGATTCTACAGGAACTGCTGCAATCCAGAAGTTCTAATTTTGTGAGTACGGATTATATTTTATAGGGATTCACGAATCATGATACCTTAGACTGAATAATAGTTCGCTTTCGCGAAAGCGAACTTTTCCCAAACAAAAAAAGCGCTCCTAAGGGCGCTTTTCTCAATCATAGATCTAGGGACCTTAAATTATAGTGGATTGACCTAAGTGAATGTTGTTGAAATTGGCATTTGTATCGTAGGGATGTGCAATAAAATCTGCTATGAAGTCACCTACTTTACTGGTGGTAATGTTGTTGTAATTATCATTTAAATCTGGTGTTGTTATACCAAGTTCTAAAGATCGATCAACAGCCATTTTAATCAATTCAGCTTCGTTATGAAGGTCAAAGTGTTCCAACAACATCGCAGCGCTCAATATGGAAGCAATAGGGTTAGCGATGTTTTTTCCAGCACCTTCTGGATAAGAACCGTGAATAGGCTCAAACATGGCATACTTGTCACCAACGGATGCACTGGCCAAAAGGCCAATGGAACCACCAATGACGCTCGCCTCGTCGCTAATGACATCACCAAAAAGGTTTTCAGTCAAAATCACATCAAACTGGGATGGATTCAAGATCATTTGCATCGCGGCATTGTCCACAAAAAGGAAATCCAGTTGTACGTCAGGATATTGGGTGGCTAGTTCTGTAACGACACGTCTCCATAGTCTTGATGTTTCTAGTACATTGGCTTTGTCTACTAACGTCACTTTATTGCGTCTGGATTGGGCCGCTTTAAAAGCTTGATGGGCAATACGTTCAATTTCTTCGCGAGAATAAGCGCACAAATCAGAGGCGTGATTACCGTCCTCGCTCAATTGCTTTTCGCCAAAATAAATGCCACCAGTCAACTCGCGGTAGATAGAAATGTCTGTGCCGGCAATAATGTCACGTTTCAACGGTGACTTTTCTAGTAAGGCTTCATAAGCCTTAACGGGTCGCACGTTGGCATATAGACCTAATTCCTTACGCAATTTGAGTAGGCCTTGTTCAGGTCGTACGTTGGCAGTAGGGTCGTTATCATACTTGGGATGACCTATGGCTCCAAATAGAATGGCGTCTGTAGATTTACAAAGATCCAAAGTTTTTTCAGGCAACGGATCGTTAAATTGATCGATGGCCGTAGCGCCTACAGCTGCGTTCTTGAACACAAACCGATGGTCAAACTCGACCGCTATCGCTTTCAATACTTTTACAGCTTGAGCTGTAACCTCGGGTCCTATGCCGTCTCCCGATAAAACTGCAATATTTAACTTCATATAATCTTGTTGATAATGTATAATAAGCGTTTGATGCTCGCTATGGCAATGACATCAAAAATTCATTCAATAGTTATTAATGACCAATGACTCTTTAAAATGGTCTCTCTTTTTCAAATTGTTCGATCACCTCTTTTTTACTCAGTAAATAATCAATATCGTCATACCCGTTGATCATACAGGTTTTTTTATAGGGATCGATATCAAAAAATTCTTGAAAGGAAGTTCCTTCTACATTTATGGTTTGCTTCTCTAGGTTTACTTGTAATAATGTTTCTGGATTTGCGGTGATGGTATCTAGCAGGACTTTTAAGAATTCTGGTGTTACCTGAATAGGCAACAAACCGTTATTAAGGGCATTACCTTTAAAAATATCTGCAAAATAGCTGGATACGATCACCTTGAAACCATAGTCAGTCAATGCCCATGCGGCATGTTCCCTACTAGAGCCACAACCGAAGTTATCTCCAGCCACCAAGATTTTTCCTTCGTACCTGTCATCGTTCAAGGCAAAATTCTCATTAATAGATCCGTCCTTTTTGAAACGCCAGTCTCTAAAAGCATTCTCACCAAATCCTTCACGATGGGTCGCTTTCAAAAAACGAGCAGGAATGATCTGGTCAGTATCAATATTTTCAATCTTAAGGGGTATCGCTCGAGAGGTAAGTGTTGCAAATTTCTCCATTAGTTCATCATCTTTGTAAAGTCCACAATCTTTCCTTCTACAGCCGTAGCAGCAGCTAACAATGGGCTAGCTAGAATCGTTCTACTACCTTGGCCTTGTCTTCCCTCAAAATTTCTATTGGAAGTACTTACACAATATTCACCTTGAGGTATTTTGTCATCATTCATGGCAAGGCAAGCGCTACAACCTGGCTGGCGCAGTTCAAAGCCTGCAGCATCAAAAATATCTTTCAAGCCTTCTTCTATGATCTGGGACTCGACCTGTTTGCTTCCAGGGACCAACCAAGCTGTTACATTGCTGGCTTTTTGTTTTCCCTTGATAAAACTTGCGGCTACCCTAAAGTCTTCTATTCTTGAATTGGTACAGCTACCTATAAAAACATAGTTAATGGGCTTATTGATCAAAGACTCTCCTTTTTTGAAATCCATATACTCAAGGGATTTTTCAAAAGAAGTATCATCCGTATCTGGAATAGTTTCAGTGACCTTGATTCCCATTCCTGGATTGGTCCCATAGGTCAACATGGGTTCTATGTCTGCCGCATCAAAGAAATATTCTTTATGAAAAACAGCATCATCATCAGTGGGAAGTGTTTTCCAATAAGCTACCTTTTTATCAAACTCTTCTCCTTGTGGTGCAAACTTTCTTCCTTTCACGTACTCAAAAGTCGTCTGGTCTGGAGCAATCATGCCACCACGAGCACCCATTTCTATACTCATGTTACAAACGGTCATGCGACCTTCCATGGACATATTTTTAAACACATCACCGGCATATTCACAGAAGTATCCGGTTCCTGCATTGGTGCCCAATTTTGAGATGATATAGAGAATAACATCCTTAGGCAAAACTCCTTTTTTAAGCTCACCGTTCACCGTAACGCGCAGGCTTTTTGGCTTGGTCAATAACAAACATTGACTGGCAAAAACTTGTGCTACCTGACTGGTTCCAATCCCAAAAGCTATACTGCCAAAAGCACCATGAGTTGAGGTATGAGAATCACCGCAAACGATCGTCATTCCTGGCTGGGTAATTCCCAATTCTGGAGCCATAACATGAACGATTCCATTGTATTTATGGCCTAGTTCGTAAAGAGTGATATTGTTTTTTGCACAATTCTCTGTCAATTGTCTCAACTGGTTCCTGGATAGTTCATCCTTAACCGGTAAATGTTGGTTTTGGGTTGGTGTATTATGATCTGCCGTGGCGACGATTTGATTAGGTCTCGCTACAGGAATATTACGGGCTTCCAATTCATTGAAAGCTTGCGGACTGGTCACCTCGTGAATCAAGTGTTTGTCAATGTATAAAATCTGTGGTCCATTCTCGATGGCGTCCACCACATGGGCGTCCCAGACTTTATCAAATAATGTTTTTTTCATGAATGGTTTTATTCGTTTTCTGCCATCCTACCTATTCGGCAGGCAAGCGGGAAAGTGATAAATAGATCTATATCAATACTTAATAGATATCATTATGCAGAAATAATCTCTCTGTACAAGTGACTCTTCTCAATGATTTGATGGATGTCATCGTCCTTGATTTCTTTCTTACGATCTGCAAACTCCAAAAACTTGGAGTACACCACATCCAGCTGCAGTTTTGTAAGTTCATAACCCACAATCTTAGCGCGGTAGGCTAGGGCAGCTCGTCCAGAGCGTGCGGTGAGTACTATGGCAGATTCAGTTACACCTACATCCTTAGGATCGATGATCTCATAGGTTGCGCGATTTTTAATCACGCCATCCTGATGTATTCCTGAACTGTGTGCAAAAGCATTGGCACCTACGATGGCTTTATTGGGTTGTGTGTAAATGCCCATGCTATCACTGACTAACTGGCTAATTCCAAACAGTTGTCGTGTGTCGATATTCGTATCTAGGTCTAGGTATGGATGCTGTTTGAGCACCATAACGACTTCTTCCAGCGCTGTGTTTCCAGCACGTTCGCCTATACCATTAATGGTGCACTCAATCTGTCTGGCACCGTTTATCACACCTTCAATAGAGTTTGCCGTGGCAAGTCCCAAGTCGTTGTGACAGTGAACGGAAAGGATGGCTTTGTCAATACCTTTGACGTTTTCCTTTAGATATTTGATCTTGGCTCCATACTCACTAGGCAAGCAATATCCAGTCGTGTCTGGAATGTTCAGCACCGTTGCACCAGCCTTGATGGCGGCCTCGCAAACTCTGGCGAGATAATCATTATCGGTTCTTCCGGCATCTTCTGCATAGAATTCCACGTCTTCCACAAATGATTTGGCATAGCTTACGGCCTTAAAGGCGCGCTCAATAATCTGCTCTCTGGAAGCCTTGAACTTGTGTTTGATATGGGAATCTGACGTTCCAATTCCTGTATGTATCCTGGGTTTTACGGCATGCTTCAAAGCATCTGCTGCGACTTTGATGTCGTTTTCTACCGCTCGGGTAAGTCCGCAAACGGTAGCATTTTGAACCATTTTTGAAATCTCAACGACAGACTGGAAATCACCAGGACTTGATACCGGGAAACCAGCCTCGATCACGTCAACACCTAGACCGTCCAGTCGTTGTGCGATGCGTACTTTCTGGTCAGTATTGAGCTTGCAACCGGGAACTTGCTCGCCGTCTCTTAAAGTCGTATCAAAGATTTGAACGTTGTTTTTTGACATTTGGGCTACTTAAATATTACTATTGTTACACTAATGTATCTTTAGTGTTTCGCTTTCGCGAAAGCGAAACAACCCAACCTACGATGTTCAAACCACATCTAGGATGTCTAAATATCTGAAATACTGTAAGTTGAAATAGTAATTAATTGATGACAAAGGACCAAAAAGACCCTTTATTTGTACTGATTAAGTCTTTGACTAAGTCAGAAAAACGCCAATTCAAGCTCTATGTAGGTAGATTGGGCGTCAATGCAGATTCAAAATTTTTGAATCTTTTCAACGTTTTGGACAAGGCAAATACGTACAATGAAAAGCTGATTTTAAGCTCTACCGACATCAATAAGAGGCAACTGGCAAATGTAAAGGCACACCTTTACAAACAAGTACTCATAAGCCTCAAGCTCAATCCAGCGCACCAAAACATACGATCACAAATAAGGGAACAGCTTGATTTTGCCTCTATACTTTATCACAAGGGCTTGTATAATCAAGGATTGAAAATTCTGGATAAAGCCAAGGAACTCGCCATTAATAACGAGGAAAAAAACCTGGCCTATGAAATCGTCGAGTTAGAAAAGGTGATTGAATCACAGTATATCACTAGAAGCATCAGTAATCGCGCAGACCAGCTTTCCATACAGGCTAAAGAGTTGAGCGCTGCCAATGTCCTTACCAGTAAATTGTCCAACCTCTCACTACAGCTTTATGGACTGTTACTCAAAACAGGTTATGTCAAAGACGAGGAAGAAAGCCAGCAAATCACAGAATACTTCAATGCAAGATTGCCCAAGTACGACATCGCAGATTTAGGTTTTAGAGAAAAGCTTTGGTTGTACAAGGCCTATTTATGGTACGGTTTCCTGATGCAGGATTTTTTGAGTTGCTATAAGTATGCGACAAAATGGGTCGAGCTGTTCTATGAACATCCCAATATGATTCAGCTGAATCCTGTGTTTTTTCTAAAAGGAAACAATTATTTACTGGAGGCACTTTTCTTTTTGAGAAGAAAGGAAAAATTTGATAAAAGGCTAGCTATACTTGAAGAAACCGTCAACGATGGCAATTTCCCGGACAATGAAAATGTGGCCGCGCTCTCGTTCTTATACCTCAACTTGAATAAGGTAAATGCCTATTTTATTGACGGTAGCTTTAGTGATGGACTATTCTTGATTCCTAAGATTGAAAAGGAATTAAAATCTTTCAAAAGCAAGATTGATGAACACCATCAAATGGTTTTCTATTACAAGTTTGCCAGTATGCATTTTGGTGCTGGGAACAATCTTGAAACCATATATTACCTTGAAAAAATCATCAATAATAAGTCATTGACCATGCGGGAAGACTTGCTGTGTTTTTCCAGAATCTTGAGTGTCATTGCACATTATGAAGCTGGAAAAGACGAACACCTCGAGGCAGATTTGAGGGAAACCTACAAGTTCCTGATCAAGATGAACGACTTGCATGAGGTGCAAAAAGAGCTCATGAGATTTATACGGGATTTGGGCAATATTTACCCACAAGATTTGAAATCTGCGTTTAAAAAGCTGTTGGAAAAACTCAAAATTTATGAAGATCACCCGTTTGAGCGCCGCGCTTTTTTATATCTCGATATTATTTCCTGGCTGGAAAGTAAAATCTCAAATACCACTGTAGGTCAGGTAATTAGGAATAAATACGAGGCTTAAAAAAGCTGAATTTTGACACGGCAGATCAAGTTTTTTCAGAAATTTTCTGTGAAAAATTTGTTTTCCCCATTTTATTTATTGAATCTTTACATTCACGTTCATAACCATACTGAAATTATCAAGAAAGGACGAGGGAACAGACCCATCGACTCCTTAGCAACCCTTCATTTATGTGATCCATAAGTGATGAAGGTGCTAATTTCTGCTCGCATCTCGCGAGACAAGATGATACACATGTAAGTAGGTTACACTACCACAAGTTTCTTTTTTGATTTTTCCGCTTTGTGCAAACAAAGAGGCAAATCTGTATTTCTATTGGTTCTGGACATTAATCTAATTTCTAATTTAAAAAAGAAACAAAATGTCAGATCAAAAATTTTCAACCCAAGCATTACACACCGGTCACGATGTAACAAAGAATGGAGGTACACGAGCAGTGCCATTGTATCAATCCACTGCCTATGTATTCAACAACAGCGACCACGCTGCAAACCTGTTTTCATTGTCAGAACCAGGCTGGATCTACACCAGGCTCAATAACCCAACCGTTGATGTGCTGGAACAACGCCTCGCTGCACTGGAAGGTGGCATCGCGGCAGTAGCTACAGCTTCTGGAACCGCAGCTATTTCAACTACCTTATTAACACTGCTTAGAGCTGGTGATCACATCGTTGCTAGTAACTCATTATATGGTGGTACCTACAATTTGCTTTCGGTTACCTTACCGCGCCTGGGAATCACAACTACATTTGTGAATCCTAATGATGACGACGCTTTCGCGAAAGCGAGACAAGAAAACACACGCGCCATTTTTGTAGAATCTCTAGGAAACCCTAAACTGGATGTACTCGATCTTAAAAAAATAAGCGCTCAGGCCAAGGATGCCAAAGTCCCATTAATCGTGGACAACACTGTCGCAACGCCTTATTTGTTGAATCCTATTGAGCATGGTGCTAATATCGTTATTCACTCTTTGACAAAATACATCAATGGTAACGGTACCGCTCTAGGTGGTATCATCATTGATGCAGGAACCTTTGACTGGACTAACGGTAAGTTCCCAGAATTTACAGAGCCGTCTGCCGGTTATCATGGGCTCGTTTATAGCGAGGCCCTAGAAGCTGCGGCGTTTATCGCCAAGGTAAGAATAGAAGGCCTGCGTGATCTAGGTGGCGCTATCTCACCATTCAACGCATGGCAAATCATCCAAGGATTGGAAACCTTGCAACTGCGTATCAAACAACATAGTAAAAGTGCGCTGGAACTGGCAACTTGGCTTAAAGAGCAAGACGATGTGGCTTGGGTAAATTATCCAGGACTCGAGTCCAGCGATTACTACGATCTTGCTCAAGAATACTTGCCAAAAGGTCAAAGCGGTATCGTCACATTTGGTGTTAAAGGTGGCTATGAAAGTGCCAAAAAAGTGGTGGATAGCGCCAAGGTATTCTCGTTGCTAGCTAATATAGGCGATACAAAATCTCTCATCATTCACCCAGCAAGTACTACGCACCAGCAACTTAAAGATGAAGATCAATTGAGCACTGGTGTGACTAAGGACTTGATCAGATTGTCTGTAGGACTTGAAGATCTTGAAGATTTGAAGTCTGATTTGCTTAACGCTTTCAAGAGCATCAAATCCACGGTGACGGCCTAAATGTCAAAAAAGCTGCAATACATATCTATTCCAGACCTAAAGCTTAGATCAGGTAAAGTCCAGGATATTAGTGTTTCGTACCAGGTTTTTGGGCGTGAGTTGCATACCGCGCCCATTATTCTGGTCAATCACGCCTTGACGGGAAACTCCGGTATTCATCTATGGTGGGAACCTCTTGTGGGCGCTGGAAAGACGCTAGACACGGACCGTTTCACATTACTGGCTTTTGATATTCCTGGTAATGGTTATGATGGTGATGTGGATCGATTGATCTATAACTATCAAGAATGGTGTCTGGCAGATGTAGGTCTCGCTTTCGCGAAAGCGATACAAAGCTTAAACATCCATACCATCGACATAGGTATAGGTGGCAGCATAGGCGGCGCGTTATTGTGGGAAATGATCGCCATAGAACCAAAGCTATTTAGAACCATCATACCTATTGCCGCAGACTGGAAGGCAACGGACTGGCTCGTGGCTTGTTGCCACGTACAGGACTCCATTCTCAATACATCCAGTGCACCGCTGGAAGTCGCCAGACAGCACGCGATGACTTTTTATAGGTCGCCACAAGGATTGACCAGTAAATTTCACCGTAAAAAAGTGGCAGGCTCATTTGCAGTGAACAACTGGTTGGATTATCATGGAAAAGCCTTGGATCAAAGATTTAGCTTACCCGCATATCGATTATTGAATCACCTGCTAGCCAGTACAGATGCTGCTGCTCGCTATGATAATTCCATTGAAGAAATGATAGGGCGATCCACCACATCCATTGAATTGATTGCCGTAGACAGCGATGGGTTTTTTGTAGCACAGGAAGATCGCGACACGTTTGCATTACTCAAGGAGTCTCACGAAATAAGATACCATGAGATTCAAAGCTTGCACGGTCACGATGCCTTTTTAATGGAACATGACCAGGTCAAATCTATAGTTTCCGAAATCCTGAGGCACCATTTAAAGGAAGTCGATGCCAGTTAGGGCATGATCGCCATTGGGAAACCAATAAAAAAAATCAACATGAAAACAATACACCTCTATATTTTCGGCTTAGGAAATGTGGGCAGTAAGCTCATACAACAAGTTCTTGAAAGCCATGAATTTTTTAAAAAACAACAGCACTTGGAATTGCGCATTGTAGGTCTGGCCAACTCTCGCAGGGTTTACACTACATCAAGAGGAATTACCGCAGATTGGAAAAATGAATTTGCAAAGCATTCTCAGGTTAGGGAAGAGAAAAGCTTCTACGAATTTTCTGAAGACTATCAGGTTCCTAAAATAGCTATAGACGCTACTGCCAGTAAAGAACTTTCTAAATTTTATCCAGAGATTGCTGGACAAGGATTTCACATAGTTACTGCAAATAAGATTGCTAATACCTTATCGCAGGATTTTTATGATCAATTACGTGTGGTATTGAACAGTCAAAACCTAAAATTTGAGTATGAAACCAATGTAGGTGCAGGGTTACCTATCGTTCAAACGGTCAGAGATTTGTATCACAGTGGTGAGCAGATCTTTGCTATCAATGGTGTTTTTTCAGGTTCGTTGGGATATATTTTCAATAGGTATTCACAAGAAGATGTACCATTTTCCCAAGTGGTAAAGGATGCGCTTCAAAATGGCTATACAGAACCTGATCCCAGAGAAGACTTGTCGGGTAATGACGTGGCGCGTAAACTTTTGGTCCTCGCCCGTGAAGCCGGATTAAAACTCGAGTTTGAAGACATTGATGTAGAAAATCTAGTAGTACCGCAGCTACAGACCTATTCTCTAAATCAGTTTTTAACAGAGCTGTCATCGCTGGACGAACAGATGCAGCAGCGCAAAAATGACCTTAAACCTAATGAGGTGTTGCGACACTTGGGGCAGCTGGATGTAAGAAACCAGACCTTGACGGTATCCCTTCAAGCCGTTTCCAAAGATTCGCCTGCAGGACAATTACAAGGTAGCGATGGTTTTTTTGAGATCTATTCTGAAAGCTACGCCAAGGAGCCGCTAGTCATCAAAGGCGCTGGTGCTGGTCGCGAAGTGACCGCACGTGGTTTGTTGTCTGATATCATTAAGATAGGTAGATCCTTGAAGCAACAGCCAGTTCCACAATTTTGTGTGAACTAGTTGTTAGCGCTCAATAGTAAATGTAAATGTGGTCGAAACTCCCAATTCGGATTTTGCTGTAATGCTGCCGCCTAGGCTTTCAACCAATTGCTTAACGGTAGATAATCCTATGCCGTGGCCTTGATTGCCATCGCGGTCATATTCTCCTACGGTATTGAATAGTTCAAAGATGTAGGATATTTTATCTTGCGGAATCCCTATACCGTTATCGATAATCCTAAACTCATAATGGCTCGAGTGAATATCAGCCTCTAGGTTTATGATAGTTTCTTCCTTGTCGTTGTATTTGATACTATTGCTTATCAAATTGAGGAAGATTTGTTCCAGCGCTACTTGATTGCAGTAAATCGTGTGATTTACTTCAGGTAAGTTGATTTCACAGTGATGTTTGATATTGATCAATTCCACGATGTCTTCCAGCACGTCGTTTAAATTGAAGGTGGTGCGATCTTCAATATCATGTGACGAGCTCTCGTAATGCGAAAGAATATTTGTGATATAATCACTTAATGACAACGATGATTTTTTGAGGTATCCTAAATACTGTCTTCCATCATCGTCAATTAAAGCACTGTATTTCTTATTTAATATGTCTGAAGTTACAATCAGATTAGCTAGCGGCATTTTCATATCATGAGAAACCGTAGCGGCAAAGTCCTTTAAAAGCGTGTTATGCTTTTGAAGATGTTTCTGTGAAATTTCCAGTGCTTGATTGGCCACATGTAATTTAAAAAGCTGCTCTACCTGTCGGGCGAGGTTTTTCAAAGCTTTACGTTGGCTGCTGGTAAGTTCTTTGGGTTCATCATGTAGAACACATAAGGTTCCTATGGCATAGCCATCAACACTTAATATGGGAACACCTGCATAAAAGATCGTTGGAGTTTCAGGATGAGTGACTAACGGGTTTCCTATAAATCGTTCGTCCTTGGTGGTATCCGGGATTTCCAGAATCTCATCTGGCCGGTTGATCGTATGGGAGCAAAAGCTAATATCTCTATCTGTTTCACATACATTGATGCCCACTTTGGACTTGAACCACTGTCGATCCTCGTCGATAAGAGATATTACGGCATTCTTGGTGCCGCAAACAAAAGCCGCTAGTTCTGTAATGTTATCGTATTGATCCTCAGATATAGTATCTAGGATCTTAAGACGTCGCAACGAGTTGAGGCGTTCTTTTTCATTAGCAGGTTTTGAGGCTATAATCATAAATAATCATTATCAAACGATGCTGATCATAATGACCATGTTATCTGAAATGCGCTACAAATTTAGATATTATTTCCAAGTAGGAAAATGCGGTAATTTCCTACAAATATACGATTCAAATATACTATCTATAATGAGTTGTAAATCCATTAGTTTTACGGGATGCTTTCCAGAAAGACAAAATATGGAATTAAGGCCTTATCGTTTTTGGCCAGGAATTCAAGTCAGACCACTTTTGCGATCGCTACTATCGCACAGGCAGAAAATATACCGCATAAATTTCTTGAAGCGATTCTTTTAGAACTTCGTAAAAATTCCATCCTGGGCAGTCGTAAGGGAAAAGGTGGTGGCTATTATTTGCTGCAGCCACCAGCACAGATCAGGATGTCCACGGTACACCGTATTCTTGAAGGACCCATTGCGATGTTACCTTGTGTAAGCCTCAATTATTATGAAAAATGTGAGGACTGTCCTGACGAGGACGCGTGTACCGTCAATCGATTAATGCTCAAGGTGCGTGACAATACCTTAGAAATACTTGAAAACCAAACTCTCGCCGACTTGATCGGTAATTAAACTGATTGCTCCACGATCTCAAACTATCATTATTACCCTAGTAACTATATAGGGTTTAAACATTATGTTGTTTATTTGTAGCTCAAATCGGTTTATGATTTTAGATCAGTTTTTATACACCTCGCGCAAGCAAGAACAAATACAGGATGTTAGTGCAGCTATGTCGCAGGATTCTACCATGCGCAGCGTGATCAAATCCATCACCTGGCGTGTTGTTGGGACGATGGATACCATATTGATTTCATGGATCTTGACAGGTCAGGTGCGCACGGCTTTTGCCATCGGTGGTGTAGAATTGATCACTAAAATGGTGCTGTATGTCGCTCACGAGCGCGTATGGAACCGCATAAAATTTGGCAGACGACCATGATAGATCAAAGCAATTATCAAGAATATAATTCCGCTTTCGCGAAAGCGGAACCCAGCGAAATCATTGCAACTATATTAAAACAGGCGCATAAACCAGTAGTTACTACCAACTTTAGACCCTACGAGGTTGCGATATTGCACGCCGTGTCAAACGTAGATGCTACTGTACCGGTCATCTGGTGCGATACAGGATACAATACGCCACAAACCTACAGACATGCTATTTATGTGATCGATACTTTAAAACTGGATGTGACCACCTTTGTACCAAAACAAACCGTCGCGTATAGAAATGAAGTGATGGGCTTGCCTACCGTAGATGATCCAAAACATGCAGAGTTCACCCAGCAAGTCAAACTAGAACCATTCCAGCGAGCTATGGAACAGTTTCGGCCGGATGTCTGGTTTACCAACCTGCGCGCGGGACAGACCAGTTTTAGGGACTCCATAGATGTACTGTCCTATAGCAAGGACGGCATATTGAAGGTAGCACCATTTTATCACTACAGTGATGCGCAGCTGGACGATTACTTGCAACAATACCAATTACAGAATGAGCACAGATATTTTGACCCTACAAAAGTCGAAGCGAACCGTGAATGCGGTCTCCATGCCTAAAGTTTTACCACTTAATGCACTAGAGGCAGAGGCGATTTATATCATACGCGAGGTCGTCGCGCAGTTTGAGAAACCGGTGCTATTGTTTTCTGGCGGTAAGGACAGTATCACACTGTTGCATCTTGCCAGAAAGGCCTTTTTTCCGGCTAGGATTCCGTTTCCATTATTGCATGTAGATACTGGTCACAACTTTCCCGAAACCATTGACTTTAGAGATGAATTGGTGGCCAAATATGATTTAGATCTGATCGTGGCTCATGTGCAGGACAATATCGATGCAGGAATCGTCAAGGAAGAAACCGGTCGTTATTCCAGTCGCAATCAACTGCAGACACAAACGTTGCTGGATGCGATTGAAGAACATGGGTTTGACGCCTGCATGGGCGGCGCCAGACGTGACGAGGAAAAGGCACGTGCCAAGGAGCGCATCTTCTCCGTACGCAACGATTTTGGTGAATGGGATGAAAAAAACCAGCGACCTGAACTTTTTGATTTGCTCAATGGTATGATCGAGCTAGGTCAGAATGTGCGTTGTTTTCCTATTTCCAACTGGACAGAGCTGGACGTTTGGAACTATATAAGAAGCGAAAAAATAGAAATACCATCGATTTATTATGCGCACGAGCGATCTGTTTTTGAGCGTGACGGTTTGATCTGGAGCGATTCACCTCATGTGTATCGCGACGATCATGAAGAGGTGGCAATTCGATGGGTGCGATTTAGAACCGTAGGCGACATGTCGTGTACCGCAGCGGTCGCAAGTACAGCAATAGATATTGATACGGTTATTGAAGAGATAAGCGGCAGTACCATTTCAGAACGTGGCGCACGTATTGACGACAAGCGCAGCGAGGCTGCCATGGAAACACGCAAGCAACAAGGATATTTTTAAATGGATGTATTGAAGATAGCTACCGCAGGTAGCGTAGATGATGGGAAAAGCACCTTGATAGGCCGTTTGTTGTACGACACGCAATCGCTGCCTACAGACAAACTGGAAGCCATTAAAAAGAGCAGTGAGAAGAAAGGCTACGATTACCTAGACCTATCACTGGCTACTGATGGTCTTGTGGCAGAGCGTGAGCAAGGAATAACCATAGACGTGGCGCACATTTATTTCTCGACACCAGACCGCAGTTACATCATTGCAGACTCGCCTGGTCATGTGGAATACACGCGCAACATGATCACGGGCGCCAGTACCAGTAAGGCCAGCATTATATTGATCGATGCTAGAAAAGGCGTTGTGGAGCAGACCTTCCGCCACTTTTATATCAACCATTTGCTGAAGACCAGCCATTTGATCATTGCGGTAAATAAAATGGATCTGGTGGATTATGAAGAGTCCGCTTTCGCGAAAACGGAACAACAATTCAGATCACTGCTGGATCAACATCCCTTGGAAAAACGAACCGTGCATTTTGTGCCGGTCAGTGCGCTCAAAGGCGAAAATGTTGTAGATATATCAGGTGCAATGCCTTGGTACACTGGAAGTACCATTTTGGAAATCCTGTCCAAGATCGATACAGTGGAAGAAAGCACGCAAGGATTTTTACAAGTTCAAAACGTGATACGTCCCAAAACCGAAGAATACCATGATTACCGTGGTTTTGCGGGTCGCATCAAAGGCGCGCACTTATCCACTGGTGACGAGATTACCGTGTTGCCTTCAATGAAAACCAGTACGATTGATGGTATTTATTTTAATGGCGATAGGTATGATGAGGCTCCAGTAGGCAGCTCAGTCAGTGTGACGTTGAGTGATGAAGTCAATGTGGATCGTGGTGATGTCTTGATGACGCAATTGCCAGCAGATTTTGAGCTGACTAAAACGATTCAAGCGACCATTTGCTGGATGGATAGCACACCACTACGTCCACGCACTAAATTCCATC
This sequence comes from Nonlabens sp. YIK11, assembly GCF_001413925.1. Lineage (NCBI taxonomy): Bacteria > Pseudomonadati > Bacteroidota > Flavobacteriia > Flavobacteriales > Flavobacteriaceae > Nonlabens > Nonlabens sp. YIK11. The sequence goes on along the minus strand of NZ_LBMJ01000001.1, from coordinate 112,049 downwards.
TTCAATATGGAACGCAGCGCATGACTTGCCGTGTGCAACACATCCTTTCCAAAAAGTCTACCGATTTCCGCCAGGACATCACGGAAGTCGAGATTTTGGAACTCAACGACATTGCAAGGATTCAGCTTAAATTGAGCAAGCCCATTCCAGCAATAACCTACGATCAATCTAAAGAATTAGGTCGTTTCATTTTGATTGAGCCGCAAAGTAGAAACACCGCTGCGGTTGGGTTTATTGAGTGATTTATTAGGTCTTAGTTAAGCAATTACTACAAACTCTTGTTTCCTGTTTCTTGATTCTTATCACTGTCAAAACCATCATCATAAACACTTGTTTAGCTGCCGTTTGGTAACGACCTTTGCAATTCCTTAAAAAGGAAATTTATTGCTATGGAGAAAGAGATGATTACCACAGATATTTTAATCATAGGCGCTGGCCCTACAGGTCTTTTTGCGGTTTTTGAAGCAGGATTGTTAAAGCTAAAGTGTCATATCATAGACGCACTAGCCCAACCTGGAGGTCAGTGTACAGAATTGTATCCTAAAAAACCCATCTATGATATTCCTGGTTTTCCAGAAGTTCTAGCTGGTGATCTGGTGGATAATCTCATGAAGCAAATCGAACCGTTCCAGCCTGGTTTTACTTTGGGAGAGCGCGCCGAAACCATTGATAAACAAGAAGATGGTAGCTTTATAGTGACGACCAGTAAAGGAACTAAGCACCATGCTAAAGTAGTCGCCATTGCTGGTGGTTTAGGATCTTTTGAACCTCGCAAACCATCCATTGATGGAATCGAAAATTACGAGGACAACGGTCTAGCTTACATGATCAAAGATCCCGAGGTTTATCGCGACAAAAAAGTAGTCATTGCCGGTGGTGGCGATAGTGCTTTGGATTGGTCTATATTTTTGGCAGACGTCGCTAGCGAAGTAACTCTGGTTCATAGACGAGAGGAATTCCGTGGTGCGCTGGATAGTGTAGAGAAAGTAGAGGAACTGGTACAACAGGATAAAATAAGATTAGTCACACCTGCCGAAATCTTAGATATCAATGGAGAAGGCAAGGTCGAATCGGTGCTCCTACAGCACAACGACGAGGCAAAACGAATGGAAGTTATCGAATGCGATGCTTTTATACCGTTATTTGGTTTGGCGCCTAAACTAGGCCCAATAGCCGATTGGGGACTTGAAATAGAAAAGAATGCCATCAAGGTGGACAATACACTGGATTACCAAACCAACACTCCTGGAATCTATGCCATAGGTGATGTGAATACATATCCAGGGAAATTGAAACTGATCCTTTGTGGTTTTCACGAGGCCACTTTAATGTGTCAAAGTGCTTACCAGCGCATCTTTCCAGACAAACGCTACGTGATGAAATACACAACCGTTGGTGGTATTGATGGATTTGATGGTTCGCGCAAGGAAGCCGAAAAAGCAGTCGTTAAAAAAATAGGCAACAAGCAGAATGTCTGATATTAAAATGACCATCATCGACCGCGATGGCCAGCGCCACGAGGTCGATGCGCCTACGGACATGAACATGAACGTCATGGAAGTCTGCAAGGCTTATGATTTACCAGTACAAGCCGTTTGCGGCGGTATGGCCATGTGTGCCACTTGCCAGTGCTACATCATCAGTGATCATGATCTAGGTGAACGCAATGATGATGAAGAAGCCATGCTTTGGGAAGCCCAAAACGTCAAAGAGAATTCCCGACTAGGCTGCCAGATCCCGATAACCGAGGAATTAGAAGGATTGGTGATTGAATTGGCTCCTGAAGAATAGTGAATTACTAAGTTAGGCTTAGCCTGTCGAAATCAATTCGTTTTAGAAAAGTATCAAAAGGAGGCGCTCTGGTTTAAAAAATGGCTGGTGCCACAAGGTCGAAGTCTAAAGTATAGGTAAAATCAATTTTATTTTTCACTTTAATTTTGTTTTTGACTTTCCAAAGCCCATATTTGCATCAGTTCATTGCATTTTGAGTTATAAAGAAAGGTTCAGGGATTAGACCCGTTGAGACCTTGGCAACCCTACGATTGTAGAAGGTGCCTCATTCTACCATGCGATTGCGTGGAAAGATAACGAGCAAATTATCCGCACATCTTTCTTTAATATTTGATTTGTTTTCGCTTTCGCGAAAGCGATATCCAACTCAAACATCAAGTTTATCTGTAGCTCATGCTATGGATCCAACTTTTATGCAACTGGGCATGATCACATAAACACAAAGATTGAAGAATACTACATTATATAAGGCATTGCAAGAGCGCATCCTCGTACTGGATGGTGCCATGGGAACCATGTTGCAACGGCATAAATTCACAGAAGAAGACTTTAGAGGCGAGCGCTTTGCAGACTACGCATCTGATGTGAAAGGGAACAATGATTTGCTGTCTATCACTCAGCCAGAGGCCATTGCTGGTGTCCATGCCCAATACTTTGCGGCTGGAGCAGATATCGTAGAGACCAATACGTTTAGTGCAACGACGATCGCCATGGCAGATTATCACATGGAATTTTTGGTGGATGAACTAAATGTTGAAAGTGCTCGAATTGCCCGCAAAGTAGCCGACGATTTCACTGCAAAAGAACCACACAAACCTAGGTTTGTTGCGGGCGCCATAGGTCCGACCAACAAAACCGCCAGCATGTCGCCAGATGTCAACGATCCTGGCTATCGAGCCATTACGTTTGAAGAGTTGCGAAAAGCATACAAACAACAGGCGGCTGGATTGATCAAAGGTGGCGTAGATATTTTGTTGGTAGAAACCGTTTTTGACACACTCAATGCTAAAGCTGCTCTTTTTGCCATCGAAGAATTAAAGGAAGAACTTAAGCTTGATATACCAGTCATGGTAAGCGGTACGATTACAGATGCCTCTGGAAGAACCTTAAGCGGTCAGACAGCCGAGGCTTTTATGATTTCGATTGAGCATATACCGCTGTTGTCTGTTGGGTTTAATTGCGCCTTGGGTGCCAAACAACTCACACCTTATTTAGAGACCGTAGCTAGTAAGTCCAGTTATGGAATAAGTGCATATCCCAATGCGGGATTACCTAACGCCTTTGGAGAATATGATGAGTCGCCAGAGCAGATGGCTTCACAAATTAGAGAATATCTCGACAAATCTTTGGTCAATATCATAGGTGGTTGTTGTGGTACCACACCAGAACACATTGCCGCTATTGCAAAAATAGCTGCCGAATATCAGCCTAGAATTATTCCATCCCTACAAACTTTGGCGCATGGATAAGAAAGAATTTAGACCTCTAAAACTTAGCGGCCTTGAGCCGTTAGTCATAACTCCAGAAAGCAACTTTGTCAATGTGGGCGAGCGCACCAACGTTGCGGGTTCCAAGAAATTTTTACGTCTTATTAAGGAAGAGAAGTTTGATGAAGCATTAGATGTTGCTCGCGACCAGGTGGATAACGGTGCCCAGATCATTGACATCAATATGGACGACGGCCTGATCGATGGTAAAGCCGCCATGGTCAAGTTTCTCAACCTGATCGCTGCAGAACCTGATATTTCTAGAGTGCCTATCATGATCGATAGTTCCAAATGGGAAATTATTGAGGCTGGATTGCAAGTGGTACAAGGTAAATGCGTTGTCAATTCTATAAGCTTAAAAGAAGGCGAAGAAGAATTTATAAAACATGCTAAGGCTATCAAGCGTTATGGCGCGGCCGTGATCGTTATGGCTTTTGATGAAGTAGGTCAAGCAGACACCTATGAACGCCGCATCGAGATTGCCAAACGCAGCTATGATATTTTGGTTAACGAGGTCAAGTTCGCTCCAGAAGACATCATCTTTGACCTTAATATCTTTCCGGTAGCTACGGGAATGGACGAGCATAAACTTAACGCCCTAGACTTCATTGAAGGGACTCGATGGGTGCGTGAAAACTTGCCACATGCTAGTGTCAGTGGTGGCGTGAGTAATGTGAGTTTTAGCTTTCGTGGGAATGATAAAGTACGAGAAGCGATGCACAGTGCCTTTTTATATCATGCCATCAAGGCTGGTATGAATATGGGAATCGTGAATCCTGCATTGCTAGAAGTCTATGACGATATTGATAAAGAGCTACTCGATCATGTAGAAGATGTATTGCTCAACCGCCGTGATGACGCTACAGAGCGTTTACTGGATTATGCAGAAAACGTTACGCAAACCACACGCACGAGCACTATTGACAATAGCTGGCGGGAATTGCCATTACAGGATAGAATCACCAGAGCTTTAGTAAAAGGAGTGGACGCTTTTATCATTGAAGATGTAGAAGAAGCGCGAAAAGCCTCAAGCGCACCCATCGAGGTGATTGAAGGTCATTTAATGACAGGTATGAATGTCGTGGGTGACTTGTTTGGTAGTGGTAAAATGTTCTTGCCACAAGTGGTCAAAAGCGCTCGGGTTATGAAAAAGGCGGTTGCTTATCTGTTACCCTATATTGAAGCTGAAAAAGAAAAGAACTTGAAAGAAAACCCTGACTTTCTTTCCAGCACCAGTTCGCCAAAGGTATTAATGGCCACCGTAAAAGGCGACGTACACGACATAGGGAAGAACATCGTTTCGGTAGTTTTAGCCTGCAATAATTACGAGATTATTGATCTTGGTGTGATGGTGCCGCCAGAGAAAATTCTGGATGCTGCGATCGAGCATCAAGTCGATATCATCGGCCTGAGCGGTTTGATAACGCCATCGCTGGACGAGATGGTCTATATCGCCAAAGAAATGAAGCGCCGCAACTTCAATGTGCCACTCATGATAGGTGGCGCGACGACCTCTAGGGCACACACGGCCGTGAAGATTGCCCCAGAATATGATGGCACGATCGTTCACGTCAACGACGCCAGCCGCGCGGTAACGGTCGCTGGAGAATTGACAGGCGATAAGGATGAGGATTATTTCGCTTTCGCGAAAGCGAAAAAAGAAGAGTACTCAAAACTGCGTGATGAGTTTCTAGGTAGAGCCAAAAAGAAAGATTTCTTAACCATCGAACAAGCCAGAAAACACAAATGGACCACAAATTGGGATACCTATCAGGCTGTAAAGCCCAACAAATTGGGTGTTCACGAATTGACAAACTTGGACCTCAAAGAAATTTCAGAATATATCGACTGGTCGCCCTTCTTCCGTAGTTGGGATTTGCACGGTCGTTATCCAGATATTTTGACAGATCAGGTCGTGGGTGAGCAGGCTACAGATTTGTTCGCAGATGCACAGGAAATGTTGAAGCAGATTATTGATGAGAAATGGCTGGATGCCAAAGCGCTCTACGGTTTGTTCCCAGCAAATTCCAACGATCAGGACGACATTGAGGTACAGGGAATAGATGCTGAATTTATTTTTAGAACCTTACGCCAGCAGTCTAAAAAAGCCGCTGGAAAGCCTCAAATAGCACTATCTGACTTTATCGCACCGGCAGCTTCTGGAACACAGGATTACATTGGGGCTTTTTGCGTGACAACAGGTTTTGGTGTTCCAGAAAGAGCAAAACAGTTTGAAAAAGATCATGACGATTACAATTCCATCATGCTCAAAGCTCTTGCTGACCGACTCGCCGAAGCGCTAGCCGAATATCTGCACCTAAGAATACGCAAGGAATTCTGGGGTTATGCCAGCGACGAGCAGTTGGAAAACAATGACTTGATCAAAGAAGCCTATAAAGGCATACGACCTGCGCCAGGTTATCCAGCTTGTCCAGACCACTTAGAAAAAGAAACCATCTGGAAACTGTTGCAAGTGGAAGAAAAAATAGGAGTAACGCTTACAGAAAGTCTTGCTATGTGGCCAGCAGCAAGCGTTTCCGGATACTACATCGCGCATCCAGAATCACGCTATTTTGGATTAGGCAAGATCAAAGAAGACCAAGTGGAGGATTATGCTAAGCGGAAAGGAATCTCTCTTGCCAAAGCAGAAAAATGGCTCAACCCCAATATTGCGGATTAATACACAAAGGACTACATGAAGATTACCGACCATATCAAACAAGCAGATCAAGCGCTGTTTAGCTTTGAGATCATACCACCAGTAAAGGGCAAGTCTATACAGGAACTCTATAACAATATCGATCCCTTGATGGAATTCAAGCCGCCATTTATAGATGTGACAACTTCTCGAGAAGAGTTTATCTACATAGAGAAAAAAGGCGGTTTGCTGGAGAAAAAACTCACCAGAATGCGACCTGGAACGCTGGGAATTTGTGCTGCGATACAGAATAAATATGACGTAGATACCGTACCACATTTGCTTTGTGGTGGTTTTACCCAGCAGGAAACAGAATATCTTCTAGTAGACTGTCAATATCTTGAGATTGATAATGTCATGGCGCTGCGCGGCGATGCCCGTAAGGAAGAAAAGCGCTTTGAGAGTACAGATGGAGGTCATAAATATGCCATCGATCTGGTGAAGCAAATCAATGATTTGAATAAAGGACACTACTTGCATGATGTTATTGAAATTTCCTGTGATGTGGATTTTTGCATAGGCGTGGCTGGTTATCCAGAAAAGCATGAGGAATCACCCAGCATGAAAACCGATTTAAAGCGTTTAAAGGATAAAGTGGAAGCCGGTGCACATTACGTAGTGACCCAGATGTTCTTTGACAACCAGAAATATTTTGACTTTGTAAAAGCGGCTCGCGACATAGGCATCACCATACCTATTATCCCAGGAATCAAGCCTATCGCGACTAAGGCACATTTACAATTGCTTCCTAAAACGTTCCATCTGGACATCCCGCAAGATTTAGTGGATGCGGTAGAAAACTGTAAGACAAATAAAGACGTACGTCAGGTAGGCGTGGAGTTTTGCGTCGAGCAGTGCCGCGAGTTGCTGGCGCACGATGTACCGGTGCTGCATTTTTACAGCATGGGAAAAAGCGATAATATTTATGACATTGCCAAAGCTATTTTTTAATGTAGTTTCGCCCTAATGACGAACCGTTTTATCATTCTTGTGGTTTTTTTCGCTTTCGCGAAAGCGATAACAGCACAATCCCAAGAACAATTTCCTAAGATTGCGACCCTAGATGTATCCTTGATGCATGGGACTATCCTGCAGCACAATCCAGATATTTCCCATCTCATTACAGAGCATCCCAAAGGTGTTTTGCTTAGTTACAATCGCAAGACCTTTGGAGAAGAAGAATGGGAATCGCGCTACGGTTTTCCAGATTGGGGTTTCAGTGCTGCCTATCAGGACATGAAAAATTATAATCTGGGCGAGGCATATAGTGCCTATGCACATTACAATTTTCACTTCTTCAACAGGAATTTGCAGTTTAGAGTAGGTCAAGGACTGGCCTACATGACTAAACCATTTGATGTGGAGACAAACCCGCAGAACAATGCTTACGGTACGACCATCACCAGTTCTACCTATTTGGTGGCAAACTATAGAAAGGAGAACATCTACAAAGGTCTAGGTTTTCACGCTGGTGCGAGCATTATACATTATTCCAATGCTAATGTGCGTGCGCCCAACAATTCTACCAACACCTGGTTTTTTAACGCAGGAATCAACTATACCTTGAATCGTGACGAGATTCCAGAATATAAGATCTGGGAAAAACGTGGTTATACAGAGGCTATTGGCATCAACGCCATGGCTCGACTAGGTTTTAATGAGAGCGATTACCGCGGTAGCGGTCAGCATCCGTTTTATGATTTCTCTGTGTATGCTGATAAGCGCATCAATATCAAAAGCAGTTTACATGCTGGTGTGGAATTATTTGTAGCCGAGTTTCTTAGAGAATTCCGCGATTATCAAGCCAATAGTTTTCCAGAAAACGGCATCACCGGTGATGAAGATCATAAACGAGTTGGACTTTTTATAGGTCACGAGTTGCATTTAGGAAAAACGAGTGTGTTATCGCAATTTGGGTATTATGTGTACCAGCCTATCGAGTTCGAATCCAAATTTTACAATCGATTGGGATTACAAAGAAGGTTGACAGACAACCTATTTGCCAGCGTCACCGTAAAAGCACACGGCGCCAAAGCAGAAGGCGTGAGCCTAGGAATAGGCTATAGATTCAAAGAAGTCTTTAATTCTAAAGCGGAGTTATGAAGGAAGTTAGGAGTTCAGAGTTAGAAGCTTATGGTGTGTTCTTTGAAAAATTCAGAATGTATATTCACTACTTATTTCAATGTCTTTTCGAACCACAGCGCCGCACTGAGCCTGTCGAAGTGTCGAGAACAGTTCAGTTTCTACAGTTTTTTTCATTTGCAATAATCTGTTTAGTAGCAACTACCAGCTGCGACAGTGAAGAAGGCCTAAATTGCACTCAAACCGCTGGTGACATTCAAAGTTTTGAAGTAGAAGTGGAGCCTTTTGACAAGGTGGTCATTTTTGAGCGCATGGGCGCTACCTTCAAACAAGGTCCTGTTCAAAGAGTAGTGGTGACTACCGGCGAAAACCTATTCAATGACATAGATGTCAAGGTGATTGATGGGCAGCTGCAAATTGTCAATAACAACGGCTGTAATGTAATCAGAGATTATGGGATCACTCAAATTGAAATCACATCACCTAATCTTACCGAAATCAGAACCAGTACCGGCGAGGACATTAAAAGTGAAGGCGTTCTCAATTATCCCAATCTAACATTGCTTTCTGAAGACGCCAGCGTTGAGGAAGATTTTTATAATACAGATGGCGACATGCGTCTGGAACTCGACACGCAAAATCTCACGATTGTTTCCAATAACTTAAGCTACTTCTATTTGAATGGAACAGTAGAAAATGCAGATATCACCTTTCTAGAAGGCGATGGCAGAATCTATGCTGAGGATTTGGAAATTCAAAACGCCCAGATTTTCCATAGAGGAACTTCAGAATGGCGTATGGACGTAAAACAAAACATCGCCGGTACCATTAATGGCTACGGCGATGTAATATTAAAAACAAGACCTACAACCGTGGACGTGGACGTCACCTGGCAAGGCAAGCTGATCTTTTTAGATAACTAGAGAATCGTGATAGGAAGCTCAGCTCTATAAGTTCCCCAACCCATTTTCATATGCACAACGTTGTCGTTGTTAGGAGAATACAAGGCAATGCTCAGGTTTTCAAGACTTTTATCTTCTGTAGTTACAGGAATAGTTGTGGTCAACACATCCATCTCTGCCTTGTGAGAGAAATTTCCCCATCCATCATTTTCTGCATTGATGTGGAACGTCCACTCATTCTCAGTAGGTACTACAACAATAGAATAACGACCTGCTGGCAACACTTGGTCACCTATCATCGCGTTGGACATTAAGGTGATTTCTGTACTTTCATTAGCACCTAATCTCCATTTGGATCCATATTTTGTTATACCAGAACCTTTCTCGTCAGTTGCCGTGAATACGTTACGACCGTTAAGACTAGGTCTGCTGTATAGCACTCTGATTTGTGGTTGCAGGGCTGCTTTTTGCTCGTCCGTTTTCGCGAAAGCGCGCTTAGTAGCTTGCGCTGGATAGTAAGCGGCATCCATTGGGCTCTTGTCCAATTCAGCAAATTCCTGAGCGGTTGCTGTAAAAGTGATCGCCATGGCAGCTGCGGCTAAAAGTATGTTTTTCATGATGTTGTGATAAATTATTTGTTGGTACAATAATAAGCGGTAAGCGCTCTTACTGTGTTAATTCCGTTCTAAAAAGTATCAGTCCGCTGCTGGGAGCAATGTGCGATAAATGAATCTGATTGGAGCCATCTAGCGTTTGCTCGAATTCAGTCCAACTCATTTTTCCCATTCCCAGATCAAAAAGTGCTCCCATCATGAGTCGCACCTGGTGGCGTTTGAAACCTTTACCGCTTACGCGAAAGCAGAAACTCTCCTCAGGGAAAAAGTTTGCTGTAAAGAGATTGTTTTCTTCTATATAACAACTTTCTACCACGCTTGTCGTAGTGGTTCCCGCAGTAGGTTTATAGGTATAGGACCAGAAATCCTTCTCGCCCACAAACAGTCGGGCTGCTTTTTTCATGAGCTCAATGTCAAGTTCTGTTTTCATGTACACCATGAGCGGCGCGCAAAAAGGATGGAATTTCTCACCATGCGAGAAAAGATAGATGTACTCCTTGAGCTTGGGCGCATTGATGATATTAAAGTCTGCTGTGGTAGGCTCAATGCTCAATGCTCTAATGTCACTAGGCAAGTTGAGGTTGAATTCTTTTAGAAAGACCTCAAGATCGGCAATGGGATCGTCATCAAGAAACAATTCAATCGCCGTTTCATTGACGGACACTCGAGCATCTGTTCTACCTGCAGCAAGCACTTTAAAATTGGAATGATCAAAAACAAATCGCAACGTGCGCTGCACCATACGTTCCACGGTAGGAAGGTCCGGCTGCTTTTGCCAACCATGAAACCTGAAACCTAGGTACTGGAATTTGATTATATAAAAGTATCTTTCTTTTCTGAACATCCTGCAAAGATGTGGAATCCTTTTATATCAACAGGAATAATATTTTATACGTATATTTAAATAAAGTACACGTATCATGAAAAAGAAACTCACATTAAGTATCGACGAAGCTGTAATTCAAAAGGCAAAGGAATTTGCTCAAGGAACGGATCGTAGCTTATCTGAATTGATAGAAAGTACCCTTCAAAGGATATTGAATGGCTCAACTATAAACGAACCTGATACATCATATAGAACTGAAAACCGAAAACAGAAAAAACAAAATGGTGAATGGAAATTACCAGATTTTCTCAGTGGAATTGCGGGTGTCGCTCCTTTAGATATTGATTATGTAAAAGATCGTGATATGATTAGAGAAGAGCGTTATTCAAAGCAATAGGATGAAATATTTCCTTGACACCAACATACTAGTCGATCTTGTGACTATGAGAGCACCATTTGGAAAGGTTGCCGCTCAATTATTTGAAACCGCAAAAAAGGAAAAGTGGGAGCTATTTTCCTCTGCGATTAGTATCACGACAACACACTATATCTTGTCTAAATCATTGGACAATAGATCTGCTACAGAGGTTATTGGAAAAATTCTAGATCTGTTGACCATTGTTCCCGCAGATTCTTCCATCTTACGTAGAGCGGTTTCTCATCCAATTAGCGATTACGAAGACGCTGTACAATTTGAATGCGCTGCATCCCTAAAAGGCGTCGATGGCTTCATTACCAGAAACAAAAAGGATTTTAAACACGCCAGCATTCCAGTGTTTGCGCCAGAAGAGGTTTTGTTTTAGGTTTTTTGTTATTTAGTAAGAAGTACAAAGGACAAAGTTAGATTTTTATTCACCCGTCAACTCCTGAAACATCGCTTCCAGATTCTTGTTTCTTTTATTTAAGGAAAGAATCTTCAATTCATTATCATGGGCAAAATCAAAAACGCCGCTGCGCTGGTCTTTTTTGGTTTCAAAACGCAATCGGTAATTGAAGCCGTGAAGTTCTTTGACTTCGCGCACTAGAGGTATGCGCTGTAACAATTCTGGTTCCACACGATAGTCAAACTCAACATCGATTACCTGGATCTCATCGCTTTTGAGATTCTTTAGATAATCATCGGCGACGATTTGTCCTTTATTGATGATGATCACTCGATCACACATGGCCTCAACTTCTTGCATAATATGCGTAGAAAGTAGGATGGTCGTGTTTTGGGATACTTTGCGTATCAGACTGCGTATCTCTACCAGTTGATTGGGATCTAGACCTGTGGTAGGTTCATCAAGGATCAAGACTTTGGGCTCGTGCAGCAAGGCATTGGCCAGACCTACACGTTGTTTGTAACCTTTGGAAAGCTCTTGGATCTTTTTGTTCTTATGTGATTCCAGACCCGTTTCCAGAATCACGGCTTCAATGCGCTGGGAAGCGTTTGAAACCTTATAAATACTAGCGCTAAATGCGAGGTATTCCTTCACATACATATCTGGATATAGCGGGTTGTTCTCTGGCAGGTAGCCTATGGAACTTTGTACCGCTCTGGATTCAGTCGTTACATTTTTTCCATTGACTGTCGCGGTGCCTTCATCTGCATTGAGATAAGTCGTTAGAATACGCATCATGGTAGATTTTCCAGCACCATTGGGCCCCAAAAAGCCAACGATCTCTCCAGATTTAATGGAGAATGAAACGTCATCCAGCGCCTTTTGGCTGCCGTATGTTTTAGTGATGTTGGAAACTTCAATAGACATAAGGTAAAGATAGGAATTGTGAAGAGTTCGCTTTCGCGAAAGCGATAACATTATCCACAACAATAACGTTATCGTAATCTTTTTATTTAAATATTAAGTTTTTTCTATGTGTTTTAAATAAAGTATTTTACATTAGCCACTTATTATGAATTCAACAACTTACTTCTGGTCACGTTACTACTTCTATTTTATGGAAGAACGGACTCTATTGAAGTAATTTAAAATATATCACTCACAATAAAGTCCTGAATCATTCAGGACTTTTTTTATAGGACCAAATGAAGGTTGCAATACAAGGTGTAAAGGGATCGTACCACCATCAAGTGGCTGATCTATTGTATGGAGAGGTCGAGCTGCTGGAGTGCAGCACTTTTGACCAATTGAGTCGTGCCGTGGCTCAAGGCGATGTGGATAAAGGCGTCATGGCCATAGGCAATTCCATCGCTGGTAGCATCTTGCCTAATTATACACTGATTAGTGAAAATGGGCTGAACATTACTGCAGAGTGCTATCTGGACATTGACCACCAACTCATGGCTCTCAAGGGTCAATCACTGGATGATATTGTCGAGGTGCAATCGCATCCCATGGCTTTGTTGCAATGCAAGCCATTCTTTAGAGACTATCCTGAAATAAAACTGGTAGAAACTGATGATACTGCGGCAGCGGCCTACCGTATACAGCGCGATGGCAAAAAAGGTATCGCAGCCATAGCGTCCAGCATCGCAGCGACCATCTATGATCTGGACATTATTGCCAGTGACATTCAAGAAATCAAAAACAACGCTACCAGATTTGTAGTGGTAGAAAAGGAACAAGAGGATCAACAGGAACCCAACAAGGCGACGATCAACTTTGTGAGCAGTCACGAGGCTGGATCGCTGGCGCGTATATTGACGATTTTTGGCGCACAGCGCATCAACCTTACTAAAATTCAGTCCATTCCAATTGTGGATAAGCCTTTTCTATTCTCTTTTGTGGCAGACCTAGAATTTGAGGCATTAGATCAATTTACCAAAGCAAGACAGCAAATCCAGCCGTACATAAAAGAGTTGACGGTCTTAGGAATTTATAAAAGCGCTACATTATGATAGCAACAGCAAAAAGACTTGATAGCGTTCAAGAATATTACTTCGCCACAAAATTACGCGAGGTACGCGCATTGATGAATGAAGGCAAACCTATTATCAATGCAGGTATAGGCAGTCCAGACTTGCTGCCTCCAGATCATGTGATCCCAGCACTAATAGAAGCATTGCAGGATGACAAGGCGCACGGCTACCAGAGTTACCTGGGCTTGCCAGAATTGCGCCAGGCGATGGCAGATTTTTATCAGTCGTACTACCATGTTCAGCTTAACCCAGAGACAGAGATCATACCCTTGATGGGAAGTAAAGAAGGTATTTTGCACATCTCACTTGCATTTTTAAATCCAGGCGATCAGGTCTTGATTCCAGATCCTGGCTATCCTACCTATGCGAGTGCGACCCAATTATGTGAGGCGCAAGCCGTGACTTACCATCTTACTGCAGATCACCACTGGATGCCAGATTTCGAGGCTCTGGAACAATTGGATCTATCCAAAGTAAAACTTATGTGGACCAATTACCCCAACATGCCTACAGGTGCCGCGGGAAATATTGAAGTTTTTGAAAAACTAGTCGCGTTTGCGCGCAAGCATGATATTCTGGTCGTTAACGATAATCCATACTCTTGTGTAGGTTATGAAAAAAAGATCAGCATCCATCAAGTAGAAGGATCATTGGATTGTGCGCTGGAGCTTAATTCCATCAGTAAAACCTTCAACATGGCTGGCTGGCGTGTTGGGATGTTGACAGGAAATGCAGAAGTATTGAAAGAAGTTCTTAAAGTCAAGACCAATATGGACAGCGGTATGTTCTACGGTGTACAAAAAGGCGCCATCGCAGCCTTAAAAACCGATGCGCTATGGCTAGCAAATCAAGATGAAACCTATACCAAAAGAAGAGAATTGACACTACAAGTTGCACATGCTCTCAACCTAAAACCAGAACCGCAAACTGGTGGTTTATTTGTATGGTGCAAGTTACCAGATGGCATACATGACGATAAGGAGTTTGTGGATGATGTGTTGCATAACAAGCACATCTTCATTACACCAGGAAGTATCTTTGGTAAGAACGGTGCTGGCTACGTTCGGTTTTCTCTTTGTGTAAAGGAAGAGGAAATAGCTACAATGCTTGATAGGGTATCCAAAAAAGAGAACGCATGAAAAACGTATTTCTTATAGGAACCGGCCTGATAGGTGGATCCATGTTGCTAGACTTGCGGGAGCATTTCAAGGATGCTGTTTTTTACGGTGTTGATCAGAATGAGTCGCATGCAAAACGTGCGGTAGAAAATGGTATCGTGGATCAGGTAGCTAGTATAAAAGACGTGGTTAATGCAGACCTTGTTTTGATTTCGGTTCCTGTAGATGCAGCTCTTGAAGTATTGCCACAGGTGCTGGATCTTGTGCCAGAACTGGCGCTGGTCATGGATGTGGGCTCTACTAAAGAAGAGATTTGCAAAACGGTAGAGAACCACAAGAATAGAAGACAGTTTCTCGCGGCACATCCCATTGCGGGAACAGAGTTTTCTGGGCCAGACGCCGCGATAAAATCCCTGTTTAATGATAAAACCATGATTGTTTGCGAGGTAGAAAAAACCGCATTCAAGCTGCAAGAAATGGCCAAAGAAATATTTGACGTACTTGGAATGAGAGTGAGATACATGACGCCACTTACTCACGATAGGCACATCGCATTTGTTTCCCACCTATCACATATCTCAAGCTTCATGTTGGGAAAGACGGTGATACAGGAAGAACAAGTAGAGCAGGACATTTTTGACCTCGCCGGCAGTGGTTTTGAAAGCACCGTACGCCTGGCCAAAAGTTCGCCAGCGATGTGGACGCCCATTTTTGCGCAGAATAAGAAACACGTCCTGGACTCGCTGGACGGATATATTGAAAATTTAGTTCGCTTTCGCGAAAGCGTAAACAACAATAACTACAAAGCCATATTTGACGATATGGAACAAACCAACCGAATAAAAACGATTTTAAAAGGAATACAAAATGGAAAATAAGAAAGAGTACAGTAACTGGCTGGACGCCCATCAATTGAACCATCCGTTAGTAATCGCGGGACCTTGTAGTGCAGAAACTGAAGAACAAGTCCTCAAGATCGCCCATGAACTGAAGGAAAGTGATACCACATATTTACGTGCAGGAATCTGGAAACCTAGAACACGACCAGGAAACTTTGAAGGAGTAGGCGCCATAGGATTGAAGTGGCTTCAAAAAGCCAAAAAGGAAACTGGACTGCTTACCGCTACCGAGGTAGCCAACAAAGCCCACGTGGATCTTGCTCTAGAACACGATATCGATCTTCTATGGATAGGTGCACGATCTACCGTGAGTCCATTTATTGTCCAGGAAATTGCAGATGCACTGGAAGGAACTGATAAAGTGGTTTTGGTAAAGAATCCAGTCAATCCAGATCTAGCTTTATGGATTGGAGCTTTGGAGCGATTATATACTGCAAACATCAAAAATCTAGGTGTGATCCATAGAGGTTTCTCCACCTATGATAAATCAAAGTACCGTAACAATCCAGAATGGCAAATTGCTGTGGATTTTCAAACGAAATATCCAGACATACCGCTTATCTGTGATCCATCACACATTACGGGAAAACGTGATATGATTCTAGAAGTATCCCAAACCGCGCTTGATCTTAACTATGATGGTTTGATGATCGAGACGCACATAGATCCAGACAATGCCTGGAGTGATGCCGCACAGCAAGTAACACCATCGAGTTTGATCCAGATCACCAAGGATTTGAAAATACGTAAAGAGATGGACGATGAGGCTGGATATCAAGCAAAACTGGGACAATTGCGTGCACAGATTGATGTAATTGACAATGCCCTAATTGAGACGTTGGGCAAGCGTATGAAAACGGCAGACTCCATAGGTGAATTGAAAAAATCCAGAAACGTAGCCGTATTACAATCCAAAAGATGGAACGAGATTCTAGGGAAAATGATCCTGGAAGGTGAAGGTCATGGTTTAAGTGAGGAATTCATTCTTAAGGTTTTCAAAGCGATACACCAGGAATCCATCAATCACCAAGAGAAGATTGTAAACATTTCAAAATAAGAAGCATTGAAGCAAAGGTGTTTGAGAAGAGTTTACTTTCTCTTTTCAAATACCTTAATTTTGAATATGAAAAACTCACTCAAAAACTAAATGACGGGAATCGTTTACAGGTCGACCGGTAGTTGGTACGAGGTAAAAGGAACTGATGGTGCTTTTTATTCTTGTAGAATCAAGGGTAAATTCCGTTTAAAGGGAATCAAGAGTACCAATCCTGTTGCTGTAGGTGACCAAGTTGATTTTGAGATCGAGAAAAAAGGTGATGAAGAAATAGGCATCATCAATGTCATTCATGAGCGCGAGAATTACATCGTTCGCAAATCAGTAAACCTTTCTAAGCAAACGCACATCATCGCGGCAAATGTCGATCAGGTTTTTCTTCTGGTCACCTTAAATAATCCGCCAACATTTACCTCGTTCATTGATCGATTTTTAGTCACGGCAGAGGCGTATCATATTCCTGCTGTTTTGGTATTCAACAAAATTGATACCTATAATGACGATCAGGATCAAGTTGCCATCGATAAAGAAACGGGTGAAGAGATGCTCACGATGACAGAGCTTGATGAGGTGCGCTACCTCATGCATCTCTACAAATCTATAGGGTACGAGTGCATCGCCATAAGTGCAGAAACCGGTAAGAACATAGATCAGGTAAAAGAGAAAATGCAGGAAAAAACGAGCATGTTTGCTGGCCACAGTGGTGCTGGAAAAAGCACGTTAGCAAACGCAGTCGAGCCCGGACTGGACTTAAAAACCAAAAAGATTTCTGACCAGCACCAGCAAGGTCAACATACGACGACCTTTGCCGAAATGTTTGACCTAAGTTTTGGCGCTCGTTTGATCGACACGCCTGGAATCAAAGGTTTTGGAGTTGTGGATATGGAAAAAGAAGAAATAGGCGGCTATTTTCCAGAGATCGCATCGCGTCAACAAGACTGTAAGTTTCATAATTGCTTACATATAGAAGAGCCTAAATGCGCCGTCAAGGAAGCTGTTGAGAACGATGAAATCCACCTAAGTCGTTATGAGAGTTATGTCCAGATCGTCAATGGCGATGAGGATAATTACCGCACTGATAAACACGCCATTCAATGAGAGTAGTCGTACAGAGAGTTTCTAATGCCAGTGTGCATAGTGGTGGACAAAGCCTAGGTTCCATTAATCGTGGATTGCTGGTTTTGATTGGCATCACGGCCACAGACACCAGTGAGGACATCGATTACCTGGTGCGCAAGATTTGTGGCTTACGCGTATTTGCCGACAATACTGGAAAGATGAATTTAAGTATTGATGAGATTGACGGCGATATCTTGGTGGTATCCCAATTCACTTTGTATGCACAAACTAAAAAAGGGAATCGTCCCAGTTATATCAATGCAGCAAAGCCAGAAGTTGCCATACCATTGTACGAGGCTTTTGTGAGTTCGCTTTCGCGAAAGCGAAATAAATCCATTCCCACAGGTTCCTTTGGGGCAGATATGCAAGTGAGACTGGTCAATGATGGTCCTGTCACTATAATTATCGATAGTAAAGAAGAATGATTATCGATTAATAGAAAGACATCCTTTAACAGTGCGTTAAGTTTTGTATTGTTCTTTAACAAAACCTAAAAAAGCCATATTTTGTCGTTTGTATGAAGAATATTACAACTCCACTCTTATTTTTTTTCCTTTTTAGTTTTGCCTGGTGCCCAGCTCAAATGGATTCCAAACTTGTCTCGATAACCATTCCTTCACATTTGAAGGAAAATACGAATGCGGTTATCCGCAAGCAAGATGTAGTTGTAGAAATAGATGATATCGATGAGATAACAGTAACTGAAGATAGGGTTGTGACGGTCTTCAATGAGACCGGCATGAACTATGTCAACGCATATCAAGGCTATAGCGATACGAGAAAAATTAAGGATTTAGAGGCTGTTATTTACGATGCCTTAGGCAACGAGATAAATAAATTTAAGGAGCGAGATTTTAGAGACGCTAGCGCCGTGAGTTCTGGAACCTTATATGCAGATGATAGAGTCAAATATTTGGAATACACACCACGATCTTTTCCTGTCACTATTCATTACACCGCCGAAGTACAACTAAGGTCTACTGCCTTTCTACCTCAATGGATGCCATTAGAGAATTTTTATTGCAGTACAGAGTCCAGCACTTTCAAGATCATTAATAACTCAAGTACCCAGGTCAAATACAAGGAAAACAACTTGGAAGGTTATGGCATTAAAAAACTGGGTGATCTACATTATGAAGCTAAAGAACTAGCTGCTATCAAAAGTGAAGCCTATCGACCAGATTTTAAAAGCTTTGCACCGCACGTCAAATTTGCGCTCAAGGATTTTGTGATGGAAGGCGTTACAGGAATCAATAATGATTGGAATGATTTCGGTAAATGGATGCACGATGAACTTTTAACAGGAACAGAAGCGTTACCTGATGAGGTCAAACAGGAAATTCTTGAATTAACTAAAGATGCCAAAACAGATAAAGAAAAGGCTCAAATAGTCTACCAATACGTTCAGGATAGATCTCGATATATAAGCGTTCAAGTTGGAATAGGTGGTTGGAAACCTATCGAAGCCGCAGAGGTTCACAAAATGGCATATGGAGACTGTAAAGGTTTGTCCAATTACACGATGGCCTTAATGAATACAGTTGGTGTTACATCCTATTATGCAGCAATTTATGGTGGTAGAGAAAAGATAAGCATGGATAAGGACTTCTCTATGACTGAAGGGAATCATGTGATTCTCTATCTACCAGAGCTTGAAGGGGAAAAGGATTTCTGGCTGGAATGCACGAGTAAAACGGCACCATTTGGTTACATGTCAGATTTTACAGATGATAGAGATGCGCTGGTAATCACGCCTCAAGGTGGAAAACTGGTACGAACTTCAAGTTATGAACCTAATGAAAGTGCGCAGCATACAACAGCCTTGTTTAAAATCAATCAAGAAGGCAGCGTAACTGGAGACGTCAATATAAAATCAGAAGGAGTGCAGTTTGCCTGGCGCAGTCACTTAGGCTTTCAAAACAGCTCAGATCTCAAAAACAGTTATTTAGAACAGTGGAGTTACCTGAATGGACTTACCATACTTGAAGCTAGTAATTCAAGCGAGAAATCCATCCCTATGTTTGAGGAGGATCTATCTATCAAGATACCGAGTTATGGCTCCAAGACCGGTGACCTTCTCTTATTCCAACCCAATGTTCTTAATAGAAACACCGTAGAGCCACCATCATATACAAGCCGCAATTTAGATTTTGAAATTGATAGGGATTATGTGGATGAAGATCATTATGAGATAAAGCTGGAAGATGGTTTAAGCGTTGATGCTTTGCCAGATTCGGTTGCGTTGGATGCAGAGTTTGGTAAGTACCAATTATCTTTTCAAATAGAAGATGATCATACAATTGTTGTCGATCGTCACTTGGAAATATTTTCAGGGATTTTTGATAAGTCAAAGTATGAGGATTTTAGAAAATTTAAAGCAGAAATAGTGAAGCACGACAACGCCAGAGGAGTGCTCAAAAAATTGAATTAATATGAGATTATTTTTACTAATAGGTGTTCTTTTCACCACATTGACAGCGTTTGCACAGGATTATCGTTTTGGAAGAGTAGAGGAAAGTGATTTTGAAACGACCACTATCGCCGGCGAAGAGCTTCCAAGTGCAGAAGTTTTATTTAGAAAAGAACATGTCACGTTTAGATATGTTCAAGGAACTGGATTCATTCAATACAGAGATGTTCATGAACGTATCAAAATCAATACTGATGAAGGTCTTGAATACGCTACCAAAAATGTTAGACTCTATGACGAGAGCAGTTCTAAAAGAGAACGCTTGAAGAATTTGAAAGGCTACACGTACTCCCTAAATGATGGAAAGGTAGAAGATGTCAAGTTGCGCAGCTCAGGTGAGTTTGAGGAAGAGATAAATGAGTACTGGAAAAAATCAAGCTTCACAATGCCAGATGTCAGAGTTGGGTCAATAATTGAATATGAGTATTCCATTGTTTCGCCTTTTATGGCTATCGATGACCTTGACTTGCAGTATGACATACCCATCAAAAAATTAGATGTTAGAATAGAGATGTTAGAATACTACACGTATAATGTTCTCTTTAATCCTAGAGCTTCATACGTCCCAAGTTTAGAGCGATCTGTAGCTGCTGATAAAATTAAGATCAATTCTAAGACTCGTTCTGGAGGTGATATGGGCAGTCCCGTAAGTACAAAATTTTCTTCACAGCAATACGAATTGAGTAATCAGGTTCTTGTTCTTGATACTGAAAATATTCCAGCGCTTAAAGATGAACCCATGGCTGGAGATCTTTCACTTTATCGATCTAAGATTATTTTTGAACTTGCTGCAATCAAATATCCTACTGAACCTATTGAATTATTGAGTACCAATTGGGAGTCTGTCGCAAAATCCATCTATGAACTTGATACGTTTGGTGACCAATTGAAAACCAAACCGTTTTATGAGGATGAACTTGAGTTTGCCTTACAAGGATCTACCAGTGTTGATGATAAAATCCAAAAGGTATATGACTTTGTAAAACGTAAAGTAAAATGGAATGGATATTATGGATTCACTTCAAGAAACGGAATAAAGGACGCCTATAAAGAGGGTTCTGGTAATGTAGGTGACATCAACTTATTACTTACATCCATGCTGCAAAATGCAAATATTGACGCACATCCCGTATTACTTAGTACAAAGGACAACGGCATACCACTTTTTCCAACAAGAAACGGTTTCAATTATGTGGCTACAGTGATAAATATGGGCGATAAAACATTGATGCTCGACGCTACTGAAGAGGTTTTGCCAGTAGGTTCACTACCATTAAGAGCAATGAACTGGCAAGGAAGAGTCTTATTACCTAATGGCGAATCATACTGGCTTGATATTTCCCCTAAAAACCATTCTAGCGAAATGTCTCAGATCAAAGTTGCCATTGACGAGGATATGGTAATCAAAGGGACTTCTAAAAAACGTCTTACCAAGCAATTGGCCTACTCATACCGTAAGGATCATTCAAGAAGCGATGAGGAAACCGTCACTAAATATTTGAAAGATGATGTACCTAGGTTAGAGATTTCTGATTTGGAATTGAAAAATGTTGATGTGATCAATAAACCGGTCGAATTCTCTTATCAAATTGCGATGGATGGAGCTGCAGAAAAAATTGGAGACAAGATTTACATATCGCCATTACTTAACGAGAGCAACATAGAAAACCCATTTAAAATGGAAGATCGCAAGCTGCCAATAGTTTTGGGGTATCCATTATCCACTAAAACCTTTGTGACTTTTGAAATTCCTGATGGTTATGAAGTAGCGTCTTTACCAGAAAGTATCAAATATGAATATAATAATGGGCGTGGTTCTTATCAATTCTTAACATCTTCACGCAGCAATGTCGTTACCGTATCAGCTAATTTTGAAATGAATGATCTGGAAGTCCTGCCTGGAGATTACCCACAATGGAAAGATTTTTTCACAGCTATAGTGGCAAAAGACGCAGAAAAAATCGTCCTCAAGAAAATTTAAATGAGCCTCAAACAAATACAAGAACAAGTAGACGCCTGGATTAAGAATCACGGCGTGAGATACTTCAATGAATTGACAAA
This sequence comes from Nonlabens sp. YIK11, assembly GCF_001413925.1. Taxonomy (NCBI): domain Bacteria; kingdom Pseudomonadati; phylum Bacteroidota; class Flavobacteriia; order Flavobacteriales; family Flavobacteriaceae; genus Nonlabens; species Nonlabens sp. YIK11. Next base: position 90,065 of record NZ_LBMJ01000001.1, on the reverse strand, counting down.
CATGGCGCAGCTCACTGAAGAGGTTGGTGAAGTAGCCCGCATCATAGCGCGACGATACGGCGAGCAAAGCGAGAAGGAAAGTGATAAAAACAAGGATCTAGGAGAAGAACTGGCAGATGTGATGTTTGTTGTTCTTTGCCTTGCTAACCAGACAGGAACGGATCTGGAAGCCGCTTTCGCGAAAAAGTTGCAAATCAAAACAGATCGCGATCACGATCGTCATCATAACAATGACAAGCTCAAGTAATCTATATGAATCTAAAACTTAGAGCTTCTCAATCCAAAGTTCAGGAACCTGTAGAGATCAAGATCACAGGCTCTAAAAGCGAAAGCAACCGCTTGCTCATACTCCAGCAGCAATATCCTAACCTAAGTATAGCAAACCTTTCCAATAGCGACGATACCGTCCATTTAAAACACGCGCTGGAAAGCGATGCCCAGACGCTGGATATAGGACACGCGGGAACTGCAATGCGTTTTTTGACCGCTTACCTGGCAAACCAACCAGGAAAAAAAGTTATTCTCACCGGTAGCCAGCGCATGAAGGAGCGTCCCATCGGTATCCTGGTAGATGCTTTAAGATACCTAGGAGCCCAGATCGATTATGTTGAAGAAGAAGGTTATCCGCCATTGCAAATTGAAGGTAAATCGCTCAAAGGTGGTGAAGTGACTATGGATGCTGGCGTTTCCAGCCAGTATTTGAGTGCATTGTTGCTCATAGGTGCACAGATGGAGAATGGTCTGCATTTGCGACTTTCAGGAAAACTCACCTCGAGACCTTATTTAGAAATGACCACCACCATGTTGACCGACATAGGTTTACAGGTAACCTTTGAAGATAATCACATAAGCATACAGCCTCAAAAAAATATTGATCAAGTAGAAGTGACCGTTGAGTCAGACTGGAGCAGTGCCGGCTACTGGTATGGTTGGGTAGCGCTGCAGCCTGCGGGATATACCGTTAAACTGAGTGCCTACAAACAGATAAGTCTTCAAGGTGATGCCCAGCTGTCTAGCATTTATGAAAAAATGGGCGTGAAAACCCAATACGGTACCAACGAGATCACGCTCACAAAGTCTCAAGAGTTTGAGCAACCTGACGGCCTGGAATTTGATTTGACTGAGCAGCCAGATCAGGCGCAAACTATTTTTGCTACCTGTTTGGGTTTGGGTATCGACTTAAAAATGACTGGTTTGCACACCTTACGTATCAAGGAAACAGATCGTATCGCTGCAATGGAGGTTGAAGGGGCACGCTTTCGCGAAAGCGAAATAACTTCCACCTCTAATTCTATCCATCTTCATTTTCCCAGCGACAGTCCGTTTAACAAGACCGTACGAATCGACACCTACAATGATCATCGCATGGCACTGGCTTTTGCGCCTTTGTGTCTCAAAACAGATCTGATAATCAATGATGCAGGTGTGGTTTCTAAAAGCTATGGCGACTACTGGGATGATTTGAAGCTTGTAAACGTCGATATTACAGAAATTTAAGTCCTCATTTACTTGACAACGCCTATTTCAGGATCGTATATTTGCAAATTATAATTAAATCAATTTAATGAAGTTATCACAATTTGGTTATAAGCTGCCAGAGGAGCTTATAGCGCAACATCCCGTAGAGAATAGAGACGAGTCGCGCCTAATGGTACTGCACAAGAAAACAGGCGAGATAGAGCACAAGATGTTCAAGGATGTCATCGATTATTTTGATGAGAAAGATGTATTTGTGATGAATGATACCAAGGTTTTTCCCGCCAGATTGTATGGTAACAAGGAAAAAACAGGAGCACGCATCGAGGTATTTCTTTTAAGAGAATTGAACCCAACGACTAAGTTGTGGGACGTTCTTGTAGATCCAGCTCGTAAGATCAGGATTGGTAACAAACTATATTTTGGTGAGGACGAGAGTCTCGTGGCTGAGGTAATTGATAACACGACCTCACGTGGGCGAACCTTGCGCTTTTTGTACGATGGGACTTATGAGGAGTTCCGCAAGAAATTGCGTGAGTTGGGTGAGACACCACTTCCTAAAGAATTGGGTCGTGATGTAGAACCAGAAGATGAGGAACGCTACCAGACGATCTATGCCTCTAACGAAGGTGCCGTAGCCGCGCCAGTGGCAGGATTACACTTCTCTAAGCACTTGCTCAAGCGCATGGAGATCAAAGGCATTGATGTAACCAGTGTGACCATGCACATAGGTTTGGGAACCTTCTCACCAGTTGAGGTGGAAGATCTTTCCAAACATAAAATGGACAGCGAGCAAGCTTTTATATCTCAAGAAACTTGCAACATCGTGAATAAGGCCATTGATGAGAAAAGAAATATTTGCGCGGTAGGAACAACGACGATGAGATCATTGGAAAGTGCCGTTAGCAGTGACGGTCACTTAAATACTTTTGATGGATGGACTAATAAATTCATCTTCCCAGAATATGAGTTCTCTATCGCAAATGCGATGATCACTAACTTCCATCACCCTAAATCAACACTCATGATGCAGGCCGCTGCATTTGCAGGTTATGATTTTCTTAAAAAGGCCTATGATGTGGCGATGAAGGAGAAATATAGATTCAGTACCTATGGCGACGCCATGTTGATCATCGATTAATTGAAACTAAAAGTTTAATAAAAAGCCCTTTGTTCGTTTTGAATAAAGGGCTTTTTAATTTCAAATCGTATATTTCCATCACCCCAAAATAATTACCATGAAACATACTTTGTTTTTATTTCTATTCTGCATAGCCTTCTGTACCACAGCGCAGGTGACTAATGAGGTTGCTCCAAGAAGTTGGTCTATGATTGAGAAATCATTGACTAAACCAGAGCCTATAATTTTGCCCAAAGTTGATGTGCTTTCTCTCCAGGCAGAAGATAAGACCAGTAATGCCGATGGTATCAATAAGGCGCTGCGCATAGGAGCGGATGTGCCTGTTCAATTAGATCTATACAATAGTGGAGCTTGGACTGATCTGCCTAATGGAGATCGACTTTGGAAATTAAATGTAAAGTCAAATGGTGCTTACTTCATGAGGGCAATCTTTGATTTGTACAGCATACCAACTGGAGGTGAGCTATATCTTTATAATGAATCCAAAACGGATAAAATTGGACCCTATACTTCTAATGAAAATTCAGAAAGTGGTGTGCTGGGAACTTGGATCATAAGTGGTGACAACTTCTGGCTGGAATATTATGAGCCTAAAGCAGTAAAAGGATTAGGGCGTTTGAGTATTGAAAAAATTACGCATGGTTATATAGATGTATATGCTAATGAGAAAGTGGGAAATCTAAACGATTCATTTGCGTGTAATGTGGACGTGCTATGTAACCCAAACCAAGGTTCACGGACTTCTAAAAACTGGACCGCCGCTAGAGATAATCATATTAATTCAGTTGGTCGATTACTTATTTCGAGTTCTCGAGGCACAGGTTTTTGTTCAGGATCATTGGTAAACAACGTGACAGAGGATGGTACACCCTATTTTTTAACCGCAAATCACTGCTTAGGTACTGGGTCTAATAAACCTGTCAATGGAGTAGGAGCGAGTTACTCAAATAATTTTGCCTTTGGTTTTCAATGGTTTACCGACACGCCTGATTGTGCCACTTTTGCGGGTACTAATGGGCCTTCTCAACCTACTCGAGTTTTAAGTGGTGGATCAGTGAAAATGAATAACGATAATAGCGACATGGCGCTATTATTAATTAATCAGATGCCTCCTGCGGTTTGGGATTTATATTATGCTGGCTGGAATAATAGTAACGTATCCGTTCCAACTACGCAAATGGGGTTGCATCACCCATCAGGAGACATCATGAAACTTTCAAGAAACGATGAAATATCATCAAGAACACCTTTTAATTTCAATGACAATCCTAGTACTCAAGTCTGGTTGATTAATGATTGGGAATATGGCGTGACGGAAGGTGGATCTTCTGGTAGTATGCTACTTAATCAAAACGAACAAATTATCGGAGTGCTATCTGGAGGTTCTGCAGCGTGTAATGGTACCTCAGATAACGGTGGTTTTGATATATATGGTCGAGTTGATAACAATTGGTCTAATGGTCCCAACGCTGCACAGCGACTTAGAGATTGGTTAGATCCTAATAACACAGGAGCCGTATCCATAGAAGGATCTTATTTCTCTACTTTGAGTAACACTACGTTTGAATCGCCTAGAATGGATATAAGGATTTACCCAAATCCATCCAGCGGCATATTCACCATAGACAGCGATCAACAGGTAGCCTATCAAGTATTCAATTTGAACGGTCAATTGATTGTGGAGTCTGCTGCGGGAATTTCTAACAACACATTGGATTTATCTAACGCAGGAAATGGTTTGTATTTCATCAAGCTTACAGCAAACGGTCAAACCGTCACTAAAAAGATTATCAAGCAATAAGCTCTTTAAAACCTTAAGTGCGTCGCGAGATTTCTTAATTTTGCGACGCATTTTTTATGGAACAAACTCAAACAAATAAAATCGATATCAGGTCTCTGGACCTAGTACAATTACGCCAATATTGTGTGGATCGTGGTGAGAAAGCTTTTAGGGGCAATCAGATCTATGAGTGGTTATGGAAAAAAGGGGCACATGATTTTGATGACATGACTAATATCTCAAAATCTACCAGAGCGTTCCTTGATCAACATTTTGTGATTAACCATATTAGGGTGGACGACATGCAGCGCAGTAGCGATGGTACCATAAAAAATGCCGTAAAACTGCACGATGGTTTAACGGTGGAATCTGTTATGATCCCAACGCCTACGAGGACCACGGCTTGTGTTTCCTCGCAGGTAGGGTGCAGTTTGAATTGCGAGTTTTGTGCCACGGCACGTTTAAAACGCATGCGCAACCTCAATCCAGACGAGATTTATGACCAAGTAGTGGCAATCGACCAGCAAAGCCGCGCCTATTATAATCGTCCCTTGTCAAACATTGTATTCATGGGAATGGGCGAGCCGCTCATGAATTATAAGAATGTCATTAAGTCCATTGATAAGATCACAGGTGATGACGGGCTAGGCATGTCGCCTAAACGTATCACACTTTCTACCAGTGGTGTTCCTAAAATGATCAAGAAATTGGCAGACGATCGTCCCAAGTTCAACCTCGCACTTTCACTGCACAGCGCCATTGATGAGAAACGCGTTAAGATCATGCCATTCAATGAGCAATTCCCACTAGATGATATCAAAGAAGCCCTGAAATACTGGTACGAGAAAACCGGTACCAGAGTCACCTATGAATACGTCGTGTGGAAAGGGATCAATGATCAAATGGAAGATGTCCAGGCGCTCGTAGAATTTTGTAAAGTCATTCCCTGCAAGGTCAATATCATAGAATACAACAGTATAGATGACGCACGATTTGAGCAGGCGGCTACCAAGGCTATTGATATGTATGAGCACGAGTTAGAGAAGAATCGCATCGTGGTCAACATACGCCGCAGTCGTGGTAAGGATATCGATGCAGCTTGCGGTCAATTGGCTAACAAATCTTCCTAGAATATTTATTTCGCTTTCGCGAAAGCGAATAACTTACACATTCAAAAACACCTTTCTAAACCGGTTTTCAAGCAATATCACGGTAAACAATTGCCCGTGTTTTTTTCTACAATTTCCAGGCGTGCAAAAATAGCTAAGCATTCGATTTCTAAATCAATGACGCCTATCTTTGAAACATGAAGATCGTAGAACAGATCAAGCAGCCTATCGCCTATGAGATGGAACTCTTTGAAGAGAAATTCCGTTTATCGATGGCGTCGCGCATACCGTTGCTCAATCGCATTACCTACTTTATCGTCAACCGCAAGGGCAAGCAAATGCGTCCTATGTTTGTGTTCCTAACGGCCAAAATGGTAGGCAATGGTCAGGTCAATGACCGCACCTATCGTGGTGCCGCGGTAATCGAGTTGATTCACACGGCAACCCTAGTGCATGATGATGTGGTGGACGATAGCCTCAAGAGACGCGGATTCTTCTCAGTCAACTCTTTGTGGAAGAATAAAATAGCCGTTCTAGTGGGTGATTATCTGCTTTCTAAAGGCTTGCTTCTAAGTATTGATAACAAGGATTTTGATTTGTTGCAAATCATTAGCGTTGCAGTGCGTGAGATGAGTGAAGGTGAATTGTTGCAAATAGAAAAAGCCAGACGACTGGACATTACGGAAGAGGTTTACTACGACATCATCACTAAAAAGACAGCCACGCTCATTGCCGCTTGTTGTAGCTTAGGTGCCTGTGCGGTATCACCTGATAGCCCTAGCGTTGAGAAGATGCGCAAATTTGGTGAACTTATAGGTGTGGCCTTTCAAATCAAAGACGACCTCTTTGATTATGGCAACCAGCGCATAGGGAAACCTACTGGGATTGATATCAAGGAGCAAAAGATGACCTTGCCGCTAATCTATACGCTCAACAACGCTTCCAAAAAGGATAAAAAGTGGCTCATAAACTCTGTAAAGCGACATAACCGTGATAAAAAACGGGTTAAAGAAGTGATACAGTTGGTGAAGGATGCAGGTGGTTTGGATTATGCCGTCAAGGCCATGTACGACTACAAACAGCGCGCTTTGGACATACTCAATACCTATCCAGAATCAGAATACAAACAATCCTTGCTCACGATGGTGGATTATGTAATCGACCGTGAGAAGTAGCAGTGGTGTTGGATAAATTTCGCTTTCGCGAAAGCGAACTCTAAAACAATCCCAACCGCAAATAAATAGACTGTAAGAGTCCACACATTCTATCGTTAATTGCAGCCGTTGCGCACTTTAAAAAAATTACCTTTGCAGCTGCAAAAGCAGGATTATGAGTATTGTAGCAATTGTTGGTAGGCCCAACACTGGTAAAAGCACCCTTTTTAATAGATTGATCAAGCGTCGTGAGGCTATCACAGATGCGGTTAGTGGTGTCACAAGGGATCGTCATTATGGGAAAAGCGACTGGAACGGTCGTGATTTTTCGGTTATCGATACCGGTGGTTATGCCATAGGTAGCGAGGATGTTTTTGAAGAGGAAATCGACAAGCAGGTAGAACTTGCTATTGATGAGGCAGATGTTATTCTATTCATGGTGGATGCCGCAGATGGTATCACACGCGAGGATGAAGATGTCGCGCAGTTACTGCGTAAGGTCAAGAAACCTGTACTGTTGGTCGTCAATAAAGTAGACAACCCATCTAGGGAACAAGAGGCTTATGAATTTTATAATTTGGGATTGGGTGATTATTATTCGATCTCAAGTATAAGTGGTAGCGGTACTGGTGATTTGCTGGACGCTGTTGTAGAAAATCTGCCAGAGCCTAGAGAAGAAGTAGAAGAGAATCTGCCAAGATTTGCTGTTGTAGGACGTCCTAATGCAGGTAAATCTTCCTTTATCAATGCACTTATAGGCGAGAATAGATATATCGTCACTGACATTGCCGGTACGACCAGAGACTCTATTGATACAAAGTATAACCGATTTGGTTTTGAATTCAACCTGGTAGATACGGCTGGAATACGTCGCAAGAAAAAAGTCAAGGAAGACCTAGAATTCTATAGCGTGATGCGCAGCGTGCGTGCCATTGAACATTGTGATGTTTGTATGGTGGTACTAGATGCTACGAGAGGTTTTGACGGACAGGTGCAAAATATTTTTTGGTTAGCAGAACGCAACCGAAAAGGTATCGTGATCCTGGTCAATAAATGGGACCTTGTAGAAAAAGAAACGAATAGCGTGCGTGATTATGAAAAACGCATACGTCAAGAGATGGAACCTTTTACAGATGTGCCTATAGTTTTTATATCGGTATTGAACAAGCAACGTATTTTTAAAGCTATTGAAACAGCAGTTGAGGTCTACAAAAACCGAAGCAAGAAGATCAAAACCAGTAAGCTTAACGAGGTGTTGTTGCCTATTATAGAAAATACGCCACCACCATCACTTAAAGGAAAGTTTGTAAAGATCAAATTTATAACTCAGCTGCCTACACCACAGCCACAGTTTGCCTTCTTCTGTAATTTACCGCAGTACGTACGTGAACCTTATAAGCGTTTCTTAGAAAACAAACTACGTGAAAACTTTGATTTTCATGGTGTTCCCGTCAGCGTATATATGAGGAAGAAGTAATAATTGCTATTCCTACACGTTGAAGGAATGGACTATACAGACTAATGAAGAGAATTTTATCTACCACAGCGTTTTTGCTTTTAAGCGCATTAACGTTCGCACAGCAATTTGAAATAACAGGATCTATTGCCGATTCACTTACGAGACAAAAACTACTAAGCGCTACCGTTTTCCTAGAATCAGTTGAGGACTCTACTTTGATCACGTATTCCATCACAGATATTGATGGAAAATTCAACCTGACAGGGAATACCAACTACGAACTTTTAAACTTTTACACCTCTTTCCAAGGCTATCAAGAGATAGCTAAGGTCATCGATTTGAGTAAAGGTCGGCAGATCGATATGGGAACTATTTTACTTAGCAATGACATAGAATCGCTGGGCGACGTTGTCGTTACTGCGAGAAAGGCGCCTATAACCCTCAAGAAGGACACTCTTGAATTTAATGCAAAATCCTTCAACACTAGAGCAGACGCGACGCTTGAAGATGTCATCAAGGAATTGCCAGGAGTTGAACTGGACACAGATGGAAACATCACCGTGAACGGTAAATCTGTGACTAAAATTTTAGTAAACGGTAAAGAGTTCTTTGGCGATGACCCACAAGTTGCTCTTAAAAATTTACCGAAGGAAATTATTGATAAAATTCAGGTAACTGAGTCCAAAACTGACGAACAGCGTCAATCTGGTGATGATGGCGATGATAATGCGAGCGAGATCAATATCACCATTGACGAGGATAAAAATAAAGGCTGGTTCTCACGACTCACTGCTGGCGGTGGAACTGATGACCGCTACTCCATGAGTGGTATTGTAAATTATTTTAAGGAGGATCTTAGGGTAAGTGTTCTAGGAAGTAGCAATAACATCAACAGTCCAGGTTTTTCATTTGATGAGGTTTATGATGCTATTGGCAATAGCGTTTTCTCTGGAGGCCAAGGCGGTTTGTCTGGGCTTTATAACGGTAACAATTCTGGAATCACGAGCAGCAGGTCTGCAGGAATGAACATCAGTAATGAATTTGGAGAAATTGTTGAAGCTGACGGGAATTACTTTTATGGGAAATCTGATAACCGCTCTGAAACAGAGACTAGAAGAACTACTTTTTTACCAGATCGTACCTTTTCAACCAATAGTAGTAATGCGAGTAATAGAGTAGGTGACAATCATCGTTTTGGTGGTCGAATTGAAGTAAAACCTGACACGCTAACTTCTATAACATTTAGACCTGGCGGTACCTTATCCAATAACTCTGATTTTTCTGAAAGATCATCTACCTCATTTGATGAAGATGGTAATACCATTAACAACTTAAATTCCACCAGTAGTTCAGAATCTGACAACAGGAATTTAGAAGGAAATATCTACGTAAGCCGCAGATTAAAAACAAAGGGAAGTTTTGTAAGCTTTTATGCTAGCGTTGAAGATGACCAAAATGATTCACAGGATCGTTTTAACTCTGAACGTAATACCTTTTCAGGAAACACACCTACCACAGAGATTCAAAACCAGATCATCAATCAAAAAACGACCAATACCCGATACAATTTTAGCCCTAGATACCGACAAGCTTTAGATAGCAATTGGAGAGCCTCTGTAGAGTATAATTATCAATACAGAGATCAAAGCAGTGAACGTAGTGTTTTTGATATTGAAAACGCTTCTGGGACTAGGACCTTCAATCAAGCTTTGAGTAATGACTTTGATGTGAATAGCGTCCAGCAACGTCCAGAAATAGGTGTTGAATACGAGAAGAATGACCTACGACTGGAATTCAATACAGGATATATTTTTCAAACCCTTGAAAGTGAAGACGTATTGCAGCAGGTGAGTTTTGATAAAAGCTTTGAGAATATATTCCTGCAGGCTAGCGTGCGACAAAGAATTGGGAAATTCGGTAGGGTTAATTTGAATTACAACAACAGTGTAAATGTACCTAGCGTTAGACAACTGCAACCTGTTGTTGACAGAACCAATCCATTGAACCTTGTCCAAGGTAATCCAGATCTCGATGCATCGGTAACCCATAGCATCAGGATTAATTTGAGTAATTACAATTGGGAAAAAGGAGAAGGTTTTTTCATGGGTGGTAATTATGACATCAATACTAATGATGTCGCTGCGATAACCACCACAGACCAGGATTTGATACGTACGACTACCTATGTCAACGTCGATGGAAATCGTAGAGGATTCTTATACAGCAGTTACAATAAAAAATGGAAAAAGGATAAACGTGACATAGGTGGGAATCTTTCATTGAACGGAAACTATAACCGCAATGTATCCTTTACTAACGGACAGCGATTTAACAGTGAAACCTTTGGAATAACTCCAGGTGCTAGATTCGAATATTCCATTCGTGATATTTTTGAATTGACTCTGGACTACAACTTAAATCTCAACTCAACATCCTATGATATTAGTAGTATCCAGGATCAAGAGTTCACCAATCATAATTTGAATATTGACTTGCTTACTTTATGGCCAGAGAATGTCACATTGGGACTTAGAGGAGAATACAATCGCTATGGTAATGTTTCTGATGAATTTGATAATGACAGTTTTGTCTTGATAGGTAGTTTGGGCTACAAGTTTGCAAAGGATAAGGCAGTTGTAAAATTAAAGGCCTACGATATTTTAGATCAAGTTATTGGTACCCGTCGTGTAGCTACTCAAGATTATGTTCAGGATACCAGCAGCCTGGTATTGGAACGTTACTTCATGCTTAGTTTCACCTACAAATTATCGAAGTTTGGTGGGTCAGATCCTAATGATAGAAATACTCGTTTCAATTAATTTATGGTAGTTCGCTTTCGCGAAAGCGAATTCCTTCATAGGCTATCCAACATTCGCCTAACTATTGTAAAATAGTTCCCAGTTAGCAGGATATTCTTCCCATTAGCCGGTTACCAAAGCCTGTTTTCTATAGGTTTGCCATAGATTTGCAACAGCAAGTGAAACCTACTTTTTCGATTTTCTGAGTCAATTTGGAGTGTTCTTATTTGTGATTTTAAAAAACAGCTATTGCCGCGTCCCAATACGATCATCAATGTTATCATTCCTGCCTTTAACGAGGCAGACTCCATCGGTCTTGTCCTAGCAGATATTCCTGCAATGGTAGATGAAGTCATCGTCGTGAGCAATAATTCTACTGATGCCACAGAGGCCAATGCATCTCAAGCTGGTGCCACAGTTTTAAAAGAATCCAGACGTGGCTACGGTTTTGCCTGTCTCAAGGGTCTGGAGTACGTGGCCCAAAAGGAAAACAAGCCAGACATCATCGTATTTTTAGATGGTGACTACAGCGATTATCCAGAACAACTTACAGAACTTGTAGCGCCTATCATAGAATCCAATGTGGACTTGGTCATTGGCGCCCGCAATAAAAAACTTAGAGAAGCTGGATCGATGACGTTCCCACAAATTTTTGGAAACTGGCTCGCCACCACATTGATGAAGCTGTTCTTCAATTCAAGATTTACAGACTTGGGTCCTTTTAGAGCGATCAAATATGACAAGTTGGTAGCCTTAAACATGGAAGATGAAACCTATGGCTGGACGGTAGAGATGCAATTAAAGGCGCTGAAAAAAAACTATTCTTATGAAGAGATTCCCGTGCGGTATCGCAATAGAATAGGCGTTTCCAAGGTGTCAGGAACGGTCAAAGGTGCTATCTTTGCAGGTGTTAAAATTTTAACATGGATCTTCAAATACGGCCTTAAGAAATGATCTTGGAGTGGATTTGCATCGTGGTATATTCGGCATCATTGCTCATGATCTTGTTCTATTCTTTTTCGCAGCTCAATTTGTTGATCAATTATCTCAAGGCGCAAAAGAAAAACAAGCAAGCCACCGTTTCTGTTCAACAAACAGACGATCTACCATACGTCACTATACAGCTGCCCGTATTTAATGAATTATACGTCATGGAGCGCTTGCTGGATAACATGGCTTTTCTGGAGTATCCCAAAAACAAATTAGAGATTCAGGTACTGGATGATAGTACAGATGAATCGGTTGAGATTACGGCCTTAAAAGTCAAAAAGCTTCAAGAGCTAGGTTTTGATGTTAGTCACATACAACGTGAGAATCGTACCAGTTACAAAGCAGGCGCACTCAAAGAAGGACTCAAAATCGCCAAAGGTGATTTTATCGCCATCTTTGATGCCGATTTTTTACCAGAGGCAGACTGGCTACTCAAAACCATTGGCCATTTCAAGAATCCTAAAGTTGGTGTCGTACAAACGCGATGGTCGCATCTCAATAGAGATTACAGCATCTTGACCCAAGTGCAGGCATTTGCCCTGGACGCTCACTTTACTCTAGAACAGGTAGGTCGCAATTCTAAAGGTCACTTCATCAACTTTAACGGTACGGCTGGCATATGGCGCAAACAAACCATTTTTGATGCAGGAAACTGGCAAGGCGACACGCTTACCGAAGATCTGGATTTAAGTTACCGCGCCCAACTCAAGAACTGGAAATTCGTTTATCTAGAAGACGTCACCACTCCAGCTGAATTGCCCATGGTGATAAGCGCAGCGCGTTCACAGCAATTTAGATGGAATAAAGGCGGCGCAGAGAATTTCCAAAAAATGTTCAGGAAAGTGCTGTCCAGTAAAAACCTTTCCTTCAAGACTAAATTTCACGGGATCCTGCACCTTCTCAACAGCACGATGTTCTTGAATGTCCTCATCGTGGCCATTTTAAGCATTCCCATGTTGTACATCAAGAACGAGTATGAACATTTGAGGATCTACTTTATCGTGATGAGCTTTTTTGTCATTAGTACCATCATCTTTTTCATTTGCTACTGGTTCATGTACCGCAATATCTACGGCGGCGGTTTCAAGAATTTTGTCACGTACATCGGTATGTTTTTCACGTTTTTCAGCATCGCGATGGGCTTCTCGTTACACAATTCCATTGCCGTGATAGAAGGCCATCTGGGCAAGCGCAGTGAATTTGTACGCACGCCTAAATTCAATCTGGCCGCGGTAGGCAGTAATTGGAAGACCAATAAATACCTGCGTAAAAAAGTAAGTCCCAATGTGGTTATCGAGGGCTTACTCATGCTTTATTTCATGTTTGGGCTGTACTCTGCATTTATTGTGGGCGATCAAGGTGGCGATTTCGGGCTATTTCCATTTCATCTCATGCTCGTCATTGGGTTTGGGTTTGTATTTTTCTCCAGTTTAACAGACAAGCAGTAAATGAAGACGCGGCTGCAAAATGGCTTTGGGATCCTTCTCATCCTCAGCTTTTTTGGCTATGCTATTTTTAGTTCGCTTTCGCGAAAGCAGTTTCTCGACAATCTTCTCCTTTATTCGGGACTGTTTGTTTTATTCTTGGGCTTTTACTGGATCGCTGACTATTCCCGTAAAAAGGAGTTACAGCTATTTCCAGAATGGCTTTCTTTCAAAACACAAGCTAAGCCACATATTCTAGCCTGGTTGTTGGTAGGTGTGGCCTTGCGATTGGTTTTCTTATGGGATACACCCAATTTATCGCAGGATTTTTTCAGATTCATTTGGGATGGACACATGCTCCTCAATGGTTACAATCCATACCTATATCTGCCCGATGAGCTCATTGCAACTGGTGTAGACTTCATCCCCAATGCAGATTTACTGCATGCCTCCATGGGCGAACTGTCCAGTGGGCACTATACCAATTATCCGCCATTCAACCAGCTATTTTTTGCTGCAGCCGCTTTCTTAGGAGGCAACAGCATTGTTATGACAGTAGTCTGGATGCGGATTTTTATCATTGTTTCAGAGGTTTTGATCTTTCTATACGGTATCAAATTACTTCGTATTCTAGGCAAACCAGAACAATTGATTTTACTCTATTACCTCAATCCTTTTATTTTGATTGAATTGACGGGCAACCTTCATTGGGAAGGCGTCATGGCCTGTTTAATGCTCATTGGAGTCTATCATTTCATCTGTTACGATAGAATCAAGAGTCCCATTTACTTGGGCTTAGGAGTACTTTTAAAACTATTGCCGGTGATCATTTTCCCGTTGCTGCTGAAGTCCTTGAAGTGGCGTAAGCTTTTTTTATTTTTCGGTATCCTGGCGATCGTTGTTATTGCTGGCTTTGCACCATTTCTATCTGAAGAATTGTTTGAAAAATATGGCTCTAGTGTAGGGCTATGGTTCAATAGCTTTGAGTTCAATGCGAGTGTTTACTACGTTATCCGAGCCATAGGCTATGAAGTCACCGGTTATAATATTATAGGAACGGTCGGAAAAATTTTACCGTTAATTACGTTGGCTTCTGTTATTTTGATGGCGGTATTGAGGAAGAATCAGTTTCCAGAAATCTTGCTAGGTAGTATTCTTTTCTCGTTCACGATTTATTTGCTGCTGTCCACGACGGTTCATCCATGGTATTTGACGATACCACTTTTGTTTTCGGTTTTTACGAGATATAGGTACATGATGGTCTGGAGTTTTTTGGTGTTTGTCAGTTATTCGGCCTATTCAAACGCATCCTATCAGGAAAATTTGTGGTGGATTGCGGTGGAATATTTATGTGTTGTTGGGATGTTGGTGTTTGAGTTGCTTTCGCGAAAGCGAAATAAAGACCTAATGCTTAACTAGCCTAAATCTCTCTAGTAACAGCCTTGATTATATTTGTAAATGAACTGATCAACGTCACCTTCTTCAAATCGTTTTTTCTCGCGAATGGATTTCACCAAGTCCATACAGTCAGACATCAAAACATCTGCATTTTTGCTTAAAAATGAGGCTTTGGAACCCTTTTCTCTGTAAATGGTGCCATCATAAGTTTTATAGAAATATCTACCGATATCAAAAGTATATCTCGATCCGATTGGAACTGGGTATGACCCAGCGCCCATTCCACCAACAGAATTAATATATTCGGACTTTTCTTTAGCGGTAATGTGATAGCCATAATAGGACAGATCGCCAGAAATAATTTCCTGAGCATACACCCATTCTGGCTTCTCTTCTGTTCCCAAATTATAACTTACTAAATAAAGTCTCTCCTCTTCATCTTTTGGATTTTCTGGAAAGAAAAAATTACTTTTTGCAGTGACTAAAATATCAAGGATAATATATTCAATTTCATGCGGTTGCAAGACCAGTTGTGAATCAAAATCTGATTGTTTTAAGATTATGGGTTGATTCGTTTTTTTAGGTATTTCAGCCCTTCCATAAAGTTCCTCGCCATTTACCAAGCCGATAACAAGATCTGTTTCATAAACTTGTGCTGTTGAAATAAAACAGGCCACAACCAAAAATAGACACCAATTTTTCACGAAATCTAATTTAAAATTGACTTTTAAATATCATCTATTAAGATCTAAATCGCCTAAATCCAATCAAGGTAGTTTCAAAACAAATGCAATGAAAAATCCAGATATATAATTTATAATAATTGAAGTTTATTCTATGTAGGCTACAGATTCACCTAAAGTATATCGCAGCCGTTTCATTTTTCCTTTGCCAGAAAATCGAATCTCACCATCGATACTGAATTCTATATATCCAGTGGCAATAATCTGTTTGGTTATTTCGTCGTAAATAATGCGTTTGGCATTCTTGATCGTCAGTAAATCTGTCTTTAGATTTACGTTACCAGAATAGGTGTTCAATTTTAAGTCAGGATCTATAGTAACACTCTCGGATTCAAATTCAACCAACGGTTTTTCTTTCTCTTCAGTCTTGTTTTCTTGTCCGTAACTGAACGTCCCAATTGCTAATACAATTACTACCAATAGCTTTCTCATAGTTCTTCAATTTTACCTTAAGATAGTAATTAATTGCTTATAGTTTACTTCTTTACGACATTGTATCGATCTTAGGACTTTTTGTCAATTTTCTAAACCTAACTCTGGTCAGATTAATCACCAAAACAAACAACTCCTTCTCGACACCGTCGGGAAGGAGTTGTTTGTTATTAAATGAATTGAAGCAGGATTCTAGATAAATGAAAATTGACTTTTAAAAACCATTCATTTAGAACTAAAGCTTCCGAACCCGATATAAGCAGTTCCCAGACAAATAGCCATGAATATTCCACCTACCAGTTCCCAGCCGTTATATTTTATCGCAGCGGTGGCTATCATCAGCAATGTAAGGAGTATCGCACCCGTATTTTCAATTTTCTTTCTCATACTTAAATATACTGAAAACCTTTAACTTCCTTTGAAATCTACTTTTTCACCACCTCGTAAAGATCTTTACGTCTATCCTTGAGATTCTTTACTGCGCCGTTGTGGTGCAGTTCTTTAAGTAAATCCATGTCCACATCTGCGACAAGGATCATCTCTGTATTAGGTGTGGTTTCTGCTTTGACACCATTGGAAGGGAACGCAAAATCACACGGTGTGAATACCGCGCTTTGGGCATAAGAAATATCCATATTCTCAACCGCGGGCAGGTTACCAACGCTTCCAGCAATCGCCACATAACATTCATTCTCTACCGCTCGAGCCTGGCAACACAGTCGTACGCGCGCATAGGCATTTTGGGTATCTGTCAAGAAAGGAACAAAAAGAATTTGCATGCCATCCTGCGCCATGATACGACTTAGTTCTGGGAACTCACTGTCATAACAAATAAGAATTCCTATTTTACCGCAGTCGGTATCAAAGGTTTGGATCTTGCTACCGTTGCTCAAACCCCAAACTTTTTGCTCGTCTGGAGTGACATGGATCTTTTCATATTGTTCCACTCGACCATCACGATGGCATAAATTTCCAATATTATATAGGTGTCCATCGATAATTTCAGGCATGGAACCTGTGATGATATTGATGTTGTATTTAATGGCAAGGTCAGAGAATTTGTCTCTAATCATAGCCGTGTATTTGGCCAGTTCACGTATGGCGTCGCTCACGCTATGATCATTATAGGCAGCCATAAGCGGAGCATTAAAATACTCTGGGAACAACGCAAAATCAGATCTATAGGCGGCAAGGCTATCCACAAAATATTCTACCTGTTGCATCAATTCTTCAATACCAGAATAAGGACGCATTTGCCACTGAATCAAACCGAGACGCACGGTACTTTTTACGGTTTTTGTATCGTCTGCTTTAAGTGGCGCGGTATAATAAATATTATCCCATTCAAGTAAAACAGCGTATTGTTTTGAAGCGGCGTCCTCATCCAGATAGTTTTTCAAAACTCTGGATACGTGAAAGTCATTACTCAGCTGAAAGTTTAATACAGGATCGTTGATCTCTTTCATGCGCACCTTCTCAATATATTGTTTAGGTGTCAACTCCTTGGCATAATTGTGATAGCCTGGAATCCTACCGCCAAAAGCGATTCCACGCAAGTTCATGTTCTCACACAATTCCTTGCGGTAATCATACAATCGACGACCCAATCGCATCCCACGGAACTGCGGTTTGATAAACACCTCAATACCATAAAGCACATCACCTTCATCATCATGCGTGGTAAACTTATAGTTGCCCGTTACCTGTTCATAGGTGTAATTGCCTTTAAAATCTTCGTACTTCACGACAATGGATAGGGCACAAGCGACGATTTCTTCATTGACTTTTAAGACGACCTGACCTTCAGGGAACTTGTTGGTCAAGGCCTTGATTTGCTCTCTACTCCAGATGGAATCTGGCAGATTGGTATAAGAGTCAATCATCGCGTGCTTCAATTGCTCATAGTCTTCCAACTTGAGAAATTCAAGGGTTAAATTGTCAATTTTATCAATATTTACGGTGCTCATTGTCATATGAATTAATGGTTGCAAAGGTACTGTAGATGCTGTTTTTAGGTTACCTAGAAGCTGTTAATTAATAGGTACAAAAAAACCTGTAGGATTTGAAACGTACAGGTTGTTTTGTTTTAGTTGCTGCTTGAGCGATGTGCATCAATCTTCAGTACCTTCATAGTCGATTCTTTTATTGCACTCGCGGTAGCAGGCAAACGATAGTTTGTTCCAACCTGTATCACGTATACGTTCAAGAGTCAGGCCATTGTCTGTTTTGGCAATAGTGAATTTAAAATCGGGTAGGTCGTCGCTTAGATCTGCTAGCGTGTTGATAGGATCTGTCATACCATAGGCATCAATGCCTTGAGGTTTATAATTACTCAGCGTAAAGGAAAGTTCATTCCAGGCACAGCCTTGGATACATTTCAATTTGACCTCGTCGTTGTAAACTGATAGGATCTCAATATTGAAATCTCTGCTTACCTTATTTGTGTCTTTTTTGGAACCACAACTGGTAAGTACGAGTGCGATAGCAAAAAGTGTCAGTATATTTTTCATGATGTTTTTTTAATTAGTGATGGATGGTTTTGTTTTCGCTTTCGCGAAAGCGAACTCCATTTTACATTTCCAATAAATAGGCAAAGATCAACGGTGCCACAATGGTGGCATCACTCTCCACGATGAATTTAGGAGTATCGATGTCTAATTTTCCCCATGTGATTTTTTCATTGGGAACGGCACCAGAATAACTTCCATAACTTGTCGTAGAATCAGAAATTTGACAGAAATAGCTCCAAAATGGCGTGTCCGTGCGCTCCATATCCTGATACAACATAGGCACCACACAAATAGGGAAATCGCCTGCGATACCACCACCTATCTGGAAAAATCCTATGCCGTTCTCGCTGTTGTCCGTGTACCAGTCTGCGAGATAGGTCATGTATTCAATACCGCTTTTCACGGTGCTTGCCTTGAGCTCGCCTTTAAGGACGTAGCTAGCAAAAATGTTTCCCATGGTACTGTCTTCCCAACCTGGGACGACAATAGGTAAATTGGCTTTGGCGGCTGCGTACATCCATGAATTCTCGATAGGGATTTCATAGTATTCTTCCAGCACGCCGCTCAACAACAACTTGTACATGTACTCGTGTGGGAAGTAGCGCTCGCCTTTGGCTTCGGCATCTTTCCAGATCTTGACGATATGTTCTTGCAATCTTCTAAAGGCTTCTTCTTCTGGAATACAGGTATCTGTTACTCGGTTCAATCCTTTTTCCAATAAATCCCATTCATCTTGCGGAGTCAAATCACGATAGTTGGGCACGCGTTTGTAGTGCGAGTGCGCCACAAGGTTCATCAAATCTTCCTCAAGGTTGGCACCAGTACAGGACACGATGTGAACTTTTTCCTGGCGAATGACTTCGGCAAAAATCTTCCCTATTTCGGCAGTACTCATGGCACCAGCTAGTGAAACCAGCATTTTTGAGCCATTGTTGAGTTGGTCCTCATATCCTTTTGCAGCATCTACTAACGCAGCGCCGTTAAAGTGTAGGAAATATTTTTCTATGAAATCAGTAATTGGTTTACTCATGGATGTGTTTTTGAGGATCTAGTCCTCGTTGATATTTTTCATTTTCTTAAGTCCGGCTTTTGCAAAACCTTTGTCTGCATCATAGCCTTCTTCACCTTCTAAAGCGATATCCTTGAATTTGTAGCTCAGCATCTTGTAGTACAATTTTGCCGCAAGAAAATCTGACGACTTCTCATTAGGATTAGGGCATAATTCTACAATGTCAAAACCTACGACGTTTTTTTCTTCAAAAACGCCTCTCAAAAAGTCTAGGGTCTCGTACCAAAATAAGCCGCCAGGTTCTGGTGTACCGGTAGATGGGCAAATGGATGGGTCAAAACCGTCAAGATCGATAGTGATAAAAACGTTTTCAGTCAACGCTTCAGTAGCTTTTTCTGACCAGTAATCATCCTGCACCATTTCATGGGCATAGAATATTTTTTCTTCATCATTGATGCCTAGCTCAATGCTGTCCATACTGCGTATACCTACCTGCACCAGATTTGTGTTTTGGCTGGCTTCATATACAGCACATGCGTGGTTGTAGCTGCTGCCATCATAGGTTTTACGTAGATCTGCGTGAGCATCGATCTGGAGTACGCTCAAGTTTTCAAACATCTCGTTAAAGGCGCGAATGCTACCTATGGAGATGGAATGCTCGCCGCCAAAAAGCGTTACAAACTTATTTCTCTTGATGTATTTTTTAGTTGCGGCATGAACGGCATCCACCATTTTTTCTGGAGAAGAGTTCTCTGAAACTGGATCTGCCAGATAGATACCGTGTTGATACACTTCAGTATCTGTTTCAATGTCATATAATTCCATGTTGCGACTCGCGTCGAGAAAAGCATCTGGACCTTTATCGGCTCCTTTTTGCCAGGTACTGGTTCCATCATAGGGAACAGGGATCAAAACTATGGATGCGTTATCCAATCCAGCATATTGATCCTCGATGCCGGCATAGTTAGATGTACTCATGATAAATTATTTAATGTCAAAGGTTTAAATATAATAAATATGACTTGAGGATTTAGTATCCCAAAATTTCAAGCATCTGTTCAGAGGTTTGTTGGTCTCTAAACAACTCTGTCACGATCTCGCCATTCTCATCTCTATCGATCAAAACATGCTTAGGCGCTGGTATCAAACAGTGCTGTATACCACCATAACCGCCTATGGTTTCCTGATATGCACCTGTGTTGAAAAAGCCTATATAAGTAGGTTTGTCCTTGTGATATTTAGGTAGGTAAATAGCATTGACGTTTTGCTCACTGTTGTAGTAATCATCACTATCGCAAGTCAATCCGCCTAAAAGAACGCGTTCATATTCATCATTCCAGCGATTAAGAGGCAACAAAATAAAGCGTTTGCTTATCGCCCAGGAATCTGGTAATGTGGTGATAAAAGAGCTGTTGATCATGCTCCATTTCTCACGGTCGTTTTGCTGCTTTTGGTGCAGAATCTTGTAGATCGCGCCGCCGCTTTCTCCAACGGTAAAAGATCCGAATTCTGTAAACAGATCTGGAACCGGCACTTCTGCATCGTCACAAACGATTTTGATCTGGCTCACGATCTCTTCAATCATGTATTCATAATCAAAATCAAAAGCTAGACTGTTTTTGATAGGAAACCCACCACCTATATTCAAGCTGTCTAGAGATGGGCATATTTTTTTAAGACCTATGTAAACCTTCAAACACTTGTGAAGTTCGTTCCAGTAATAAGCCGTGTCGCGTATACCGGTATTGATAAAAAAGTGGAGCATTTTGAGCTCTACTTGATCGTTACCTTCAATCTGGTTCTTGTAAAATGCATTGATGTTTTTATAGCCTATTCCCAATCTACTGGTGTAGAATTCAAATTTTGGCTCTTCCTCACTGGCAATACGTATTCCTACTTTGAATTTCTTTTCCGTCGCTTGTTGTAGTAACGGCAACTCTTCATGATTGTCAATTACAGGAATACAATTGTGCTGTCCAGAATCAATCAGGCTAGCAATATTTTCTATGTACAAATCACGTTTGAAGCCGTTGCAAATCACAAAAGTATCCTTGGTGATCTTACCGCTTTCTCTAAGGCTCTTTACAATGTTGATGTCAAAAGCACTGCTGGTCTCGACATGGATATCATTTTTGAGCGCCTCATCCAGCACGTACTTAAAATGGGAACTCTTAGTGCAATAGCAATAACGATATTTTGCTTGATAGTCCGCTTTCGCGAAAGCGGATTCAAACCATCCTTTTGCACGGTTGATGTTCTCTGAAATTTTAGGTAGATACGTGAACTTCAATGGGCTGCCATATTCCTGGACCAGTTTCATGAGGTCAATACCGTGGAAGTGCAGTTGCTTTTCTTTGATGTCAAACTCTTCCGTAGGAAAATGGTAGGTCTGATCAATGAGATCGATGTACTTAGTATTCAATAGGTTGTTTTAAATGTAATTTAAAAGGCTAATATCTTATTTGCTCGCAACTTCTATGTTATACAAATATTAAATTATGCGAGCATTTTTAGGTTGATAATCTCTTGTTTGCTTAGTAATCTATAGTGACCACGAGGCAAGTCTTTTTTAGTCAGGCCTCCTATAACAACACGATCCAGAGTCACCACTTCATAGCCTACACTATCAAAGATACGTTGTACGATGTTGTCCTTGCCGCTGTGCACCTCGATACCTATCTCGTTGTTTTTGCCGCCTTCCACATAATTAATGTCTTCAACTTTAATTTCTTCGCCCTCGATGGTGACACCGTTGCGTATTTTCATGAGATCTTCATGCTTGAAGCTGCGGTCCAGAGCGACATGATATATTTTGCGCAAGCGCTTTTTAGGATTGTTCATGATATTTGCGATCTCTAGATCGTTGGTAAATATCATGAGCCCTAATGATTTTCTGCCTAGTCGTCCTATGTAGTGCAATCTGCTGGATGAGGCCGTTGCCATCAAATCCATCACGGTTTTGCTTTGCTTTTCTCCGGTTCTAGGTGTGATAAAGCCTTTAGGTTTATTGAGTAGGAAGTATTCTTTTCTTTTAGGCTCTATGGAACGGCCGTCAAATTTCACCTCGTCAGACGGCTGCACTCGGAAACCCATTTCGGTTACCGGCTTGTCGTTTACGGTTACGCTTCCTGCAGCGATGTAGATGTCGGCATCGCGACGGCTGCAAAGACCACTGTTCGCTATGTATTTATTCAATCTTATTCCAGTTGCAGAGCTCTTTTTGCTGGTAGAGTTCTCTTTCTTCTTGCGATTGATGTATTCCTTTTTGGTTACTGGATTTCCAGATCTGGAAGTACCTATCACCTGGTTTTTACCACCGCGTGTATTTTTTGTAGATGCTCCACCACGACCTGAGGTGTTACTTTTATGGTCCTGAGAACCAGCATTTCTTCTGTTTCCGCCTTTACTACTGGATCCAGCCTTGCCGCCTTGACGGCCACTGCCTTTACCACTAGATCCTTCATTGCCTCTGCTCATCACTGTAATTTTTTGCAAAGATAACTTTTTGATAAATGCAAGATTCAAAAGAAATTTTAAATGAATATGCTGATCCTAAAATAAATAGAAGGCAACTGGAGAGAATAGTAGCAGATGTCCTTATGATTCTTATCATACTTCCATTTTCGTACTTCAAAACGCAGCTATTTTGATCACTTCATCAACGCATCAGGATATCAATCCTTAAACTTCACTGTTGTTTGTCGCTCTCTATTGACGTTTAACTGTGTGACATCAGGTCTGGAATAATGGCCGGCAGCGTCAAAATTCTGGCGTTCTTCAAACACCCGATTTAGATCTAGTGTGGCATAAAGTATTTCTTCCTTGCCTATTTGTGGCTCGATGATCCATTCGCCATCTGGACCTGCGATGCAACTGCCACCATTGGCCAGTACGGCTGGTGCATTTACCAGGATTTCTTCCAGATGCGGAGTGCCAGCAGGAAAATCTTCCTTGAACATCATGCAAGAAACCGACAACACATAGGTTCTTCCTTCTCGTGCGACAAATCTCGTGATGTCCTTTGTGTTGTGATCGCTTCCAGGCCAGGCTGCCACATGCAGGTTGGTACCTTGCGCATACATGGCAGCTCGAGGTAAAGGCATCCAGTTTTCCCAGCAGTTCAGGCCACTTACCGTAAAGTCCTTGAGTTTGTGTGTTACCAGTCCATTACCATCGCCAGGCGACCAGGTAAGTCGCTCGTCATAGGTGGGCTGCAGTTTGCGATGAACGCTTTGAATTACACCGTTTTGGTCAATGTAAACAAGGCTCGCGTACAGGGAATGACCACCACGATCGCTAGGACGTTCAATGATTCCTAGATAGATGGCTATTTGGTTCGCTTTCGCGAAAGCGCAAACATCCTCCAAATCTCCACGGTCGATATCCACAGCATGGAGCGCATAATGCCTGTGCAGTTCCTTCACCACGCTTTTGTTCCACGCAGCGCCATCTGTTAAGGCCAACCAGAACGGATAACCCGGCAATAGTGCCTCACCGAAAACCACCAGTTCAGCGCCGTTTGTTTTGGCTTCTTTCAGGGTTTCCAAAATTTTATGCAGTGTGGCAGCGTGATCCAGCCATACTGGAGCTATCTGTGCGAGAGCTACTTTGATGGTGGAAAGACTCATAAAAAGGTTTGTATTCTATTGACGATGGCTGGTAAATCTATAAGTAAAATGGAAAAGACGCCAGCTACAATAATCACTTTGAGGATGAAGTGAATGAGTAAATACTCGCGCTTGCGTCGTGAGGACCATAATAGCGGTAAACAAACGAGCAAAGCACCGGTTATGAACGCAAAATAGTAATTCATGTAACCGGTTTCAAACCTCAATATGAGTGCTGCTATAGGAACAATGGTAATTACGGTAAGTACTGTGTAGAACTTCTTTGAGGCACGCTCGCCCAGTACCACAGGCAAAGTCTGGTAATTTTGGGCCAGATCGCCGCGCAGGTTTTCCAGATCCTTGATCAATTCGCGCATACCTATGATGAGAAAGAGAAACAACCCATGAACCAAAATGACCGGATAGAAATTTTTATAGTACATGAACAACACAAAAAACGGACTCACCGCCAGTGCTGCGGCCATCAAGTTCCCTACAAAAAGTACTTTCTTGATCTTGTGTGAATACAACCACATGGCAGTAATATAGAGCGCATAAAAAAGCCCAGCGCGCCAGGAAACGATCATTCCCATCACAAACGCCGCGCCATTGAGTGTGAAATAAACAGTCCATAAAGTGGACTGCTTCACCTGATTTTCCAAAAGCGTTTTTTGAGGCCTATTTATCAAGTCTTTCTCGCGGTCGTAAAAGTTATTGATGATATAACCACCAGCGATCGCTGCGGCAGATGCGATTATGATAAGCCATAACCTGTAGTCGCTTAAAATTTCTAATACCGGTGTATCTGGCGCGATGATAAAAATTGTAGCAAACAGCTGAGCGATAGCTATTAGACCTATGTTATACAAGCGAACGCTAGAAAACAAGCTCAATACCTTGACGGTAAGAATCCGCGTGCTGGATCTGTTTTTAGTCATCGTTTGTGTTGCTGGCATGAATCAAAGTTAGCAATTTTAATAGGCCTTGAAGATCGTGTTGAGATATGTTTAATCTTTTTAAAATGAACACAGGTTCATCAGTGAATGACACGTAAAATCAATTTTCAAAAAGACCCCATAAAACAAAAAACTCCGAGTCTTAAAAGAATCGGAGTTGGGTTATATCAATGTTGCAGATTTTAGAAATTATAAACTACTTCCAGTTTATAATCCTTTAATGCTTTTTGTGCTTTGGGCAAATCTTCAGTAAAACCTAGGATGTAACCACCACCACCAGATCCACATAGTTTTAAATAGTAATCACCAGTGTCTAATCCTTTTTTCCACAGTTCGTGGAACTGTGCGGGAATCATAGGCTTGAAATTGTCCAGTACGGTTCCAGAAAGCTTTTTGACATTGCCAAAAAGTCCTTTCACATCGCCACTCAAGAAATCCTCCACACAAGAATCGGTGTACTTTACAAATTGCTCCTTCAACATCTTACGGAAACCTTCTTTCTTCATGTTTTCCATAAAAATATTGACCATAGGTGCTGTTTCTCCCACAACTCCAGAGTCCAATAAGAAGACCGCTCCATTACCGGTTGCAAGTTGCGATGGTATGCCAGCAGGTTCAATGTCCTCCTTACTATTAATAAGAATAGGAAGGCTCAAATAACTGTTTAGTGGATCCAGGCCAGAACTTTTCCCGTGGAAAAAACTCTCGATCTTGCCAAAAATATCTTTCAAGATCAATAGTTTTTCACGCGTAAGGTTTTCTAACACCGTGATTTTATTGATCGCATACTTGTCATAAATAGACGCTACAAGAGCACCACTACTTCCTACACCATAACCTTGTGGTATACTGCTGTCAAAGTACATACCTGCATCAACATCTGCTCTCATGGACTTGATGTCAAACGCTGGGAAGTCCATGTCGTTCTCTACCAGTTGTTCAATATGGTCTGCAAGTCTGGCAAGGCTAGCGTTGGATGCTAGAGCCTTTTCATCTGGTGTATCTGCGATTTTAAGCGCTCCTTTGTAAAAATTGTAGGGAATGGAAAGTCCTTTGGAATCCTTGATGATGCCGTACTCGCCAAAAAGAAGAATCTTTGAATAGAATAATGGTCCTTTCATAAAATATGGTCTAAACAGCGCTGGCGCCGTTGCCTATATGATCACAAATATAATGTTCATTTTGACAATACTGCGCTAATTTACTCTTAATCAATTCTTCAACAGCCTGCTTATGCGCCGCAGGATAAAGCATGTGTACGTTTGCACCAGCGTCCAGCGTGAAACACACAGGCGTATTTGTTCTCGATCTAAATTTCCAGATCTCCTCGATGATCGACAGCGTATTGGGCTTCATGAGGATAAAATAGGGATGCGACGTCATCATCATGGAGTGCAGCGTGAGTGCTTCACTTTCGGTGATTTTAATGAATCCTTCCAAGTCGCCGTTGAATAAATATTCCTTGATTTTTGATAAGTTGGAATGGGCTTGTTGGAATCTCGCTTTCGCGAAAGCGTGCCCGTTCATAAGCTCATGACCTACCGTGGAACTTACGGTTTTCTCGCCTTTGTCCACTAACAAGATGGTGTCTTGAAAATCCTGAAAGATAGGATGAAGCTTCTCGCTCACGTCTATACCGTATAGATCTGAACTGCCTGCGGTGTCTTCATGATTACCCCAAACGACCAGTTTACCTTCAAGACTTCTACAAGCGCTTCCAGAGCCCAAACGTGCCAAAAAACTGGCTTTTTTCTTGTCAATGGCGTTATCTGTTAAGTCACTTTCCATGGCAACAATACAGGACGACATGGCAGCCATGCTGCTCGCACTACTGGCGATACCGCTGCTGTGCGGGAACGTGTTGCTGGTCTCGATCTTGAAATGATAGTTTTTGATCCATGGCGAGTAGGCCTCAATACGCTTGAAATAAGCTTCGATTTTTGGCGCAAAAGAAGGCTTTAATGTGCCGTCTAACAAGACTTCAAAACCGTGTTTTTCAGATTGAGTAGCGGTCATGGTAGTGATCGTACGACAATCATTGAGTGTAAAACTAATCGACGGATTTGCAGGCAACTGCATGCCATGCTTGCCCCAATATTTGACTAACGCAATGTTGGATGGTGCTTGCCAAGAAGCACTAAGTTGTGATTTGAGTTGAGGTGTCGCGATTAGTTGAAACTGTTCTTCCAAGAGAGTTGGGTTTGCTGCAAATATAGTAGTTAGGAGTAAAGAATGGATGCGGTTGAGCGCGATTCCATTTCTTACATTCCGGTGCGGATAGCCTCTACAGGATCCATGCGCGAAGCAGAAATTGCAGGAATAATTCCAGCTAATAATCCTATGGCTGCTGATATGCTGGTGCCTAAAATAATGTTGTTGATGGATAGTATGAACTGAAAATCTTCAGCAATGGAATTTGCCACTACCGTTCCCAGCCAGACAAAAAACAAACCGAATAGCCCACCAAAAACGGCAAGTATGATAGATTCAAACAAAAATTGAGAAAGGATGAAACGGCTCTTGGCGCCCAAGGACTTCTGAATTCCGATCAAATTCGTTCTTTCTTTGACGCTCACAAACATGATGTTGGCAATTCCAAATCCGCCTACCAGCATCGAGAATCCAGAAATGATAACACCTATCAAGGTCATGACTCCAGTGACTTGATCAATAAAATCTGCAAAACCCTTTAATGGATTGATAAAAAAGGTGTTGATGTCTTCACTTTTCAATCCTCTGGCAGTGCGCAATCGTTGCTCTACCGTTGCCATGAACTCATCAAGATCAGTTCCTGGCTTGGGTTTCATGATCATGGCGGTGGTTGTGTTTTGGTTTTTATCGCTGTAGATACGACGTATGAAGTTTACGGGAATGTAGGCAGACTCATCTTTTCCTGGTCCCATGCTCACTCCAGATGCTCCTTCTTTTTCCAGTACACCTATAACGGTAAACTTATTGCCGTAAAGCCTAACGCGTTTCCCGATGGGATTTTGGTTGTCAAATAGATTTTGGGCTATTTCATAACCTAAAACGACGACTGGAGAACCGCTCAAATCTTCTGACTCATTAAAAAAGCGACCGTCCACCAGTTTTAGATTTTCCAGATCATAGAAATCTGCCGTATGCGGTTGAATATTAACGCCAGTCACGGTTTTATCTTCAAACTTGACGTTTTCTGGAGACGTAAAGAAGGTATAGCTTATGGCGGCTAGATCTGGAACGCTGCGTTTGAGCATGAGATATTCCTCGTAAGAAACATTGGGGAACTTTTGGTATTGGTAAGGCTCCAAATCTGTAGGGCCAAAGGATATTCGCAACACATAAATTGTTGAAATGTCTAGCGAGCTCAAACCATCCTGAATCTCATTTTCTAAGGAATCGATCGCTGCCAGTACACCTATGATCGCAAAGATCCCTATGGTCACGCCCAGCAATGATAAGAAGGTTCGCAACAAGTTGGTGCGCAATGCATTGAGTGCAAAAAAGAAACTCTCTTTAAGGACTCTAAGATAGATGAGCATGCGCGCGGTTTAATTCAGGTTACGGTTGATTAGACAAGGTGACTGGTAATATGTTACAAAAGTCCTGAAAAAATTGATGATCAATACAAGCTGGATCGCTCAAATGTTAACCAACGGTTCAAAACAGATGTAAGCTTATTCGCTAGTTTGACTTTTATAGAATGTCATTGCTTTATTTTTGTATGCTTCATTAACACGCTAGCCTAAAATCATGAGCCAAATCAAAGCAAAAAGTGCCTTAATATCTGTTTTTCATAAAGATGGACTCGCTCCAGTCGTCCAGAAAATGAATGAATTGGGAATCACTATTTATTCTACTGGTGGTACTGAAAAGTTCATCAAGGAATTAAATGTTCCTGTGACTCCAGTCGAGGATGTTACGAGCTATCCATCAATTTTAGGTGGTCGCGTGAAGACCTTGCACCCTAAAGTATTTGGTGGGATTTTGAATAGACGTGACCACGATGGTGATCAATCCCAAATTGAGGACTACGATATACCACAAATCGATATCGTAATCGTGGATCTTTATCCATTTGAAGATACGGTAGCGAGTGGCGCCAGTGAGCAGGATATTATTGAGAAAATTGATATAGGTGGTATCTCATTGATACGCGCCGCTGCCAAAAACTACAAAGACACCGTTTGTGTGGCTACCATGAACGATTATGAAGAATTGCTGGACGTTCTAGAAGCTGGAAACGGTGAAACGAGTCTTGAGCAACGCAAGAAATTTGCTACGACGGCATTTAATATTTCCTCGCATTATGACAGCGCGATCTACAGTTATTTCGCTGGCGATGATACAGAAAAGGCCCTTAAGGTAAGCGAGCCGCATGTGATGCCGTTGCGCTATGGCGAGAATCCACACCAGCGTGGTTGGTTTTACGGAAACTTTGATGAGATGTTTACCAAGCTTCACGGTAAAGAATTGTCTTACAATAACTTATTGGATGTCGATGCCGCTGTCAATCTGATGAGCGAGTTTGTGGATGACCAACCTACGTTTGCCATTTTCAAACATAACAATGCCTGTGGAGTAGCGCAGCGCGACACGATCCACCAGGCTTATGTAGATGCTTTGGCGGGCGATCCGGTTTCTG
The DNA here is from genome assembly GCF_001413925.1 of Nonlabens sp. YIK11. Lineage (NCBI taxonomy): Bacteria > Pseudomonadati > Bacteroidota > Flavobacteriia > Flavobacteriales > Flavobacteriaceae > Nonlabens > Nonlabens sp. YIK11. Next base: position 60,455 of record NZ_LBMJ01000001.1, on the reverse strand, counting down.
CCTTTGGAGGTATTTTGATATCCAATACTGAAATTGATGTCCCAACAGCAGAGAAAATTCACGAACTCTTCTGCGAGGTAGTAATCGCGCCATCTTTTGACCCTAATGCACTAGATATTTTGATGGGTAAAAAGAATAGGATCATGCTGGAACTTGTAGAAGGTGCGCTTTCGCGAAAGCGAGATACCAACAAACTGGAAGTGCGAGCTTCATTGAATGGTTACCTGGTCCAAGATCCTAACCTCAAAACCGATGAAAAGCAAGATTTGAAGAACGCTACAGAGCGAATTGCCACAGATAGCGAGATTGAAGATCTTCTTTTTGCTTCTAAAATTTGCAAGCATACGAAGTCGAATACCATCGTGCTTGCCAAGGGAAAACAACTTTGCGCCAGTGGTACTGGGCAAACCTCACGTGTTGATGCTTTAAATCAAGCCATTCACAAGGCACAATCCTTCAAATTTGATCTAGACGGTGCGGTCATGGCGAGCGATGCATTTTTTCCTTTCCCAGATTGCGTAGAAATCGCTGATAACGCGGGAATCAAGGCGGTCATCCAACCTGGTGGCTCGATAAAGGATCAACTTTCCATCGATTATTGCAATAAAAATCAAATTGCCATGGTTTTTACGGGTACAAGACACTTTAAACACTAGAATTGTTTTAGTTTTGCAAGACCCTAATAACTAATGTTTTTCCACTGATTTTTATGGGATTTTTTGATTTTCTTACTGAAGATATTGCCATCGATTTAGGTACGGCAAATACACTCATTGTCCACAACGGTAAAGTTGTCGTGGACAGTCCATCCATTGTCGCTCGTGATCGAACTACAGGCAAGATCATTGCTGTAGGCAAGGAAGCTGCGATGATGCAGGGAAAAACGCATGAAAATATCAAAACCATTCGCCCATTGAAAGATGGTGTTATTGCAGATTTTGATGCCAGTGAAAAGATGATTTCCATGTTTATCAAGGAAATTCCTGCTCTTAAGAAAAAACTCTTTACACCATCCTTGAGAATGGTGATCTGTATACCTTCAGGAATTACTGAGGTTGAAATGCGTGCGGTAAAGGATAGTGCAGAGCGTGTGAATGGTAAAGAAGTGTACTTGATACACGAGCCTATGGCAGCAGCGATAGGTATAGGTATTGATATAATGCAGCCTAAAGGGAACATGATTGTGGACATAGGTGGTGGAACAACGGAGATTGCGGTCATCGCTTTAGGAGGTATCGTTTGTGATAAATCGGTCAAGATTGCGGGTGATGTATTTACCAATGATATTGTTTACTACATGCGCACCCAGCACAATTTATATGTAGGTGAGCGTACTGCAGAGAAAATCAAAATCCAAATAGGAGCAGCGACTGAAGACCTTGAAGTGCCGCCAGAAGAGATGAACGTTCAAGGACGTGACTTACTTACCGGTAAACCTAAAGAAGTGAAGATAGGTTATCGCGAGATCGCCAAAGCACTTGATAAATCCATCCTGCGCGTTGAGGATGCAGTTATGGAGACCTTATCCCAAACGCCGCCAGAACTCGCAGCTGATATCTACAATACCGGTATTTATCTTGCCGGTGGTGGATCCATGTTAAGAGGTCTTGATAAACGACTGTCGCAAAAGACAGACCTGCCAGTTTATATTGCAGAGGATCCATTGCGAGCTGTAGTAAGAGGTACTGGACTAACGCTCAAGAATCTGGATAAATACAAAAGCGTATTAGCTAACAAGTAATCCACAATGCAACATATCATCAATTTTCTGATCAAGTACAGAAACTTGCTGTTGTATCTATTCTTGTTTTCTGTAGGATTGGTGTTTACCATCCAGTCGCATGAATATCATCGCAATTCTTTTATTCACTCCACGGGTAACGTGACGGGAAACATTCTCCAAGTGAGAAATGACGTTTATTCCTATTTTGATCTGAACAGACAAAACACCTATTTAAGTGAGGAGAATGCTAGACTGCGCATGAGATTACTGGCTGTAGGTGATACTCTGTTAGGAGATGAAGCTACATTAATGTTTTCGGACGGTCTTCCTTATAAAGTGATGCCTGCTAGAGTTGTCAAGAATAGCTACGATAAGTTGGATAATTTTATAACGCTGGATATAGGTTCCAATGAAAATATCCAGCCCGACATGGGTGTGATCACCAGCAACGGAATTGTGGGTATCGTTGATGTTACAAGCGATCAATTCTCAAGAGTTATTTCGGTTTTAAATTCTGAGATATCACTCAACGCTCAAATCAAAAACACGGCGACCATAGGTTCATTAGTTTGGGATGGATCTGACCCTTATAAGATGAGCTTGATTGACGTCCCAAGACTGGCAACAGTTTCTAAAGGTGATACCATTATTACTGGACAACAATCCACGACGTTTCCACCAGATATAGAAATAGGAGTCATTGAAGATGCAGAGCTTATTGACAACGGTTCCAGATATAGAATTGATGTGAGGTTATTCAATGACATGACAGATTTAGGTCATGTCTATGTCATCAAAAATCGAGACACTGAGGCGCTCAAGGTAATAGATACGTTGACTAATGAATGATTTTCTTAAGATAGCGTTTCGTTTTATAGGGCTGCTATTCGTGCAGATCTTTGTCATGGATCAAATTAATTTCTTGGGATTCATCAATCCCATGATTTATGTGCTATTTATTTTCCTTTATCCCTTTGAAAATAACCGCTTGGCATTTTTATTGATCTCTTTTGGATACGGCTTGATTATGGATACATTTCAGGATACAGGTGGTGCTCATGCCGCAGCTTGTGTCACCTTGACTTTTTTTAGACCATACTTATTAAAATTGGTGTACGGAGAAAGTTATTTGATGAAAAACATTAAAGTATTGACTACAAGTCTGGATAGAATATTTCTGTTCCTTGTTATTGGTATTTTTCTGCACCACTTAGTCTTTTACGGCTTGGTGATTTTTAACGCTTCCCAGATGTGGGAATGGCTTAAAATGACGTTTGCTGTCGGGACTGCGTCAGTAATTTTAGGAATGGTATTGCTACTTATTATTAAACCCAAGCGTTCTTAATACATATGAAAAAATTATTGCTTCTCTTTTTTGTTACACTCACAGGAGTCATCTTCTTGGCAAGATTGATTTACCTGCAAGTTTTTAGTGAAGAACTGAAGCTCAAATCTGAACTTAACGCTGTAAAAACCGTATTTGATTATCCAGAACGCGGTTTTATCTACGATCGAAATGGGAAATTAATGGTCGCTAACCAGACCGCTTATGATGTCATGGTAGTGCCTCGTGAGGTCAAAGTTTTTGACACGTTGGAGTTGTGTAATCTTCTCCAAATGGAAAAACCAGATTTGATCAAGCAAATTGAAAAGGCAAAGAATTGGTCCTGGCGCAAACCTAGTGTCATCATGCCACAGCTTACTCAAATGGAATATGCTCCATTACAGGAAAAGCTCCGCAAATTTCCAGGTTTCTATACGCAACGTCGATCCCTTAGAAAATATTTGGTAGATCACAGTGCTAATGTTTTAGGTTATATACGTGAGGTAAATCAAACTGAGATCGATAGGGATGATTCCTATGAAATGGGTGACTTGAAGGGTAAAAGCGGTATCGAGGCTCAATATGAAAAGGAATTAAGAGGCAAAAAAGGAGTAAAAAGATACTTGAGAGACAACTTTGGTCGACCTATTAGCTCTTATGAGAATGGCTTATATGATACCATACCGCAGGCTGGTGTAAACCTTACAATTACATTAGATAGTAAGTTGCAGGAGTACGGCCAGCAGTTAATGCAAAATAAGCGCGGTGGTATTGTGGCGATTGAACCTAAAACGGGTGAGATTCTAAGCCTTATCTCAGCACCATTTTATGACCCGAGTATTACCATGGGTCGCGACCGTTCTAAAAATATCAATGCCCTTATAAGAGATACGATCACCAGACCAACGTATGATCGTGGTCTCCAAGCTCAATATGCGCCTGGATCTCCATTCAAGGTGTTGAATGCACTTATCGGGCTCCAAGAGAATGCTGTAAAAACTACGGATCGATTTTATTGTGCCCATGGTTATGCCTATGGTGGTAGAAAAAAACTAGGTTGTCACAGCCATAGCAGTCCGTTGTCCATGGAGCGAGGCATCGCCGAGTCCTGCAACGCCTATTTTGCTCAAGTGTACCGCAGGATCATAGAAGGACACAAAAACAGCCATGAAGGTATGGACGCCTGGAGTGACCATGTAAAATCCTTTGGTTTAGGTAATTTTTTGGGTTACGATTTACCAGCTGGTAGAAGAGGCAATGTACCTGATAGTGAGTATTACGATAAGTGGTATCCAGATGGGAATTGGTACGCTACCACGACCATATCCAATAGTATAGGACAAGGTGAGGTATTAGCGACGCCTATACAACTCGCTAATATGACAGCGGCAATCGCTAACCGCGGTTATTTTTATACACCTCACATCGTTAAAAAGAAGGATGGAAAGGATATTTCAGATCCTAAATACACTTCAAAAAGATACACTACCATAGATGCAGAACATTTTGAACCGGTCATCGAAGGAATGAATCAAGTGTACAAAACTGGGACGGCTTCTACCGTTCAGATTCCAGGAATTGAGATTTGCGGTAAAACAGGAACAGCAGAAAATTTTGCCAAAATCGACGGTGTCACCACACAGTTGACAGACCACAGTGTATTCATCGCTTTTGCTCCTAAAGATGATCCGCAAATCGCTATTGCCGTATTTATTGAAAACGGATATTGGGGATCACGATATGCTGCAAAAATTGCCAGCTTGATGATAGAGAAACACTTAAAAGGCGAGATCACCAGAACAGACCTGGAAAGTTGGGTACTCAATCACACGCTGGAGCAGGAATATGAAAAACCATACAGTGGTAAACCTTTCCAGATCAATGGACCACCAGTTCCTATTGACGGTCCCAAGGTCACCATTCAAGATCCTTCCTTAATTTTATTTTAGTGTTAGACAGTGCCATAGGTGACAAGCCCAAGTTTGACGTCAGTATTATCCTGATCTATCTGGCATTAGTACTGATGGGTTGGGTAAGTATCTATAGCGCGGCACCCGTAGAAAGCCACGGTTCCATTTTTGACATCAACGAAGTTTACGGTAAGCAATTCTTACGTATCATACTGGCGATCATTATGATCGTTGTCATTTTTGCAATTGAGGTAAAGTTCTTTGAACGTTTTGCAGGAGTGATTTATGTCATCTCTTTGATTTCGCTTTTGGGGCTGTTCGTCTTTGGAGTAGAGATTTCTGGAGCGCGATCGTGGTACGGCTTTGGTGGGTTGCGGTTACAGCCCAGTGAGTTTGCAAAGTTTGCCACGGCACTGGCATTGGCAAAATATTTAAGTCAGCTGGATGTTTCTGTCAAAGAAGTGAAGCACTTTTTGATCGTTGCGCTTATCGTGCTGCTACCAGCCATTTTGATCGTGCCACAACCAGATCCTGGAAGTGCACTTATTTACGTTGCCTTTTTCTTTGCACTACATCGCGAAGGCTTATCGGTCTGGTTCCTCATGTTGGGACTTATCGGGCTCACTGTTTTCTTGGGCACCATCTTAGTAGGTCCATGGTGGATCGTTGGAGCTAGTGTTGTTGTGGTGGCGGTACTTTTTTCGCTTTCGCGAAAGCGATATAAAAAAAGGCTTTCCAAAAAACCTAAAATATCACTTTATCTATTAGCCATGATTGCCTGCATAGGCCTTGCATTTGCCGTAGGTCCTATTTATGAAAATGTTTTTAGTGAACGGCACCGTAACCGTATCGATATCGTGCTGGGTAGGGTTGAGGATAGTCAAGGAATCCAGTACAATATTATTCAAAGCGAGATCGCGATAGGCAGCGGCGGCATTACCGGTAAGGGATTGCTTAAGGGAACGCAAACGCAAGGCCAGTTTGTTCCAGAACAACATACAGACTTCATATTTTCTGCGATAGGAGAGGAATTTGGATTGCTGGGTGCAGGTCTGGTGGTTATCCTTTTCATGTTACTCATCTACCGATTGATCATCATGGCAGAGCGCCAGCGCAACCAGTTTGCTAGAATTTATGGCTACAGCGCCGCAGGAATCTTTTTCCTGCACTTTTTTGTGAATGTAGGTATGGTGCTGGGACTTTTGCCTACGGTAGGTATCCCATTGCCCTTTCTAAGCTATGGTGGTAGTAGCTTGTGGGGTTTTACTTTGCTACTGTTTATTTTTGTGAAGTTGGACGCTCATAGAATGAGTTACCAGCATTAGTACTACCAACCCGACCGGTCTGTGCTTTTCTCCAGCTCATTTTCTATGGCATCAGGTAATTGTGCAAAGAAATCGGTTCCCGTGATTTGCTCAATGGAATCTACTGGCACCACAAAATCATAGATGGATCGTGAGGTCTCTTGATGCGGCACCAAGAAAGCCAGCATGGATGGTTTGCCATTTTGTTGCTTGTAAATGATCTTGTAAAACTGCTCAGGTACGCTCACATTTTCTGATCCTATACTTTCCAGGCCATCTTCCAAAATGGATCCAGTGACTACATAAATAGCATCATTACGTTGGGCATAATACCTCACTTTTTGCTCCAACCTATTCCATATTCCAGAATTGAAATCATGACGTTGCGGGCTTATATTGCTCGTTAAAAACGTTTCCTCATAATCTTCATAGGATCCACGCCTGTCGCCAGCAGGAACTAAATGGCCGCGATCATAACCACTATTTTTGTAGTTGCGCCAGCTTGCCGCACCAGTGCTGACCATATCATCTATCTCAAAATAGGGTCTTTCATAGTCTACGTCTTTAATATCGCTGGGTCTTAGAACATGGACGGTCCATTCGGCTTGTTCGTGTTGCTCATTATAGGACAAACTATAAGACTTATGGTGTACGATCTGGTTGTTGGAAACAGGAAGGAAATCGGCGCGAGATAGATCTGTATTGTTTCGTGAAGCATTCTCGATATTCTCATTGGAAATGCTCGTGTTCTGATAGCGTTGTACAAAAAACAAGGCGACCAAAATCCCAATGGCAATTATGGTATAAACGACTTTCTTCATGAGGTAGATTTCACATCCAGCGCATCTCTTAGAGAATTGCCCAATAGCATAAACGCCATGACTAAAACCATAATGGCAACGCCAGGAACGATCGCTAGATAGGCTTTGTCGAGTATGATGTATTGATAATGGTCCTTGATCATGCTACCCCAAGAAGGTATAGGCGGCTGCGCACCCAATCCCAAAAAGCTAAGTCCAGCTTCTATCAAGATGGCGGCAGCAAAATTTGCTGCACTGATGACAATCACTGGCGCTAAAATATTAGGCAGGATATGCCTGGTAATGATGCGCAAATCGTTAAATCCTAGAGCTCTTGCTGCAGTGACGTATTGATATTCTTTGGCAACAATCATTTGTCCTCGCACTACACGAGCGATTTCTACCCACATGGTCAAGCCTACGGCAATAAACACGGTAAGAAATCCTTTGCCCAGCGCAATACTGATAGCGATGACCATCAACAAGGTTGGAATGGACCAAGTAACATTAATGATCCACATGATGGCGGCGTCTACTTTACCACCGTAAAATCCAGCAATCGCTCCCAACGGGATTCCGATCAATAAGGAAATAAGCACAGCCACAAACCCAATACTAATGCTTACTCGTGCACCAATAATCATGCGACTAAGCAGGTCTCTACCATACTTGTCTGTTCCTAGTATAAAAGTTTTTTGGGTAGTGTAGCTTTCGCGAAAGCGAGATAACGACGTCTCTTTTGCAACTGGAGATTCCAGCTTTTGAAAGGGTTGTTGCTGGCCATCTACATCATAGGGTCGATAATAAATACCATCTGGTTTTCTTTCTATGGCCTCGTATGGTATTTCAGTAGTGCTGGCGTCATGGCCATTCCAGAAGTCCGTTAGGGAAGTGGACTGGTTTTGTGCTGGTAATTGTATAAAGTCTGCGGTAAAACCAGGTGGCTGCGAGTGGATGGAAATGTGCATCTGGTTAGCATACCTACTGCTATCTGGTGCGATAACGTATGCAAACAATGCTATCGCAATGAACACCAAAATAATGGATAAACTCAAAACGCCCCAGAAACTACTTCTTAGTTTCTGGAGCGTTTTAAATGCTACTGAATTGCTTACCGCCATTATTAATTTTTGATGGTCATGCCGTTGTCCTTGATGGTATTGGTCTTTAAATCTTTCAAGACATTTACGGCTTCTTCAATGTACATATCCTGATTGATGGTCTCGTGCCATCTCTTACGTTTGTTTGCAAGGCTAGAGTCTTTCTCGATCAATAATTTTTCATCCTTTAGGGAATTGACCGTTAGCGAATTTTTATACTCATCTAATTTGTTGAATTGATCCGTTTCATCTTCCAATTTTTTCAAACGCTCCTGATAGGATTTGATGCTCAATGGAATTTCATTTTCATCACGCTGGTCTGCCAACCATTTTGCGTTTTTATCAATCAATTGAAAATATTCATTGTTGTCGATTCGTTTTTGGGAAGCCGCGATGCTTTCTGCAAGATTGAGGTAACCCTTGAATTTTTTGTATTTCGCTGGGGCAATCTCATCATAAGGCAATGGATAATCCTCATCACGTTCACCTATTTCTATATAACTGTAACGATCTGGAGCTACTACATCACTTTTGACACCTTCCAACTGCGTACTACCACCATTGATTCTATAGAACTTCTGGGTAGTTAACTTTAGGGCACCTAGGTCACCAAATTCTGAAGTTTGTACGTAACGATTCAAATCATCAAAATTTTGAACAGTTCCTTTACCAAAGGTTTGCTTGCTACCTATTACAATCGCGCGATCGTAATCCTGTAATGCCGCTGCTAGAATTTCTGAAGCGCTGGCACTTAATTCGTTGACTAGAATCACTAATGGACCATTCCATAATACAGCACCATTATCATCGTCATTTAAAGTTTGAGTGCGGTTATTTTTTAAGCCAACTTGGACTACTGGACCATCTGGAATGAAAAGTCCAGCCATCTCTATTACTTCTCTCAAAGATCCACCACCGTTATTTCTCAAATCAATGATGAGTCCTTCCATGCCTTCTTGCTTAAGTTTGACGATTTCTTTTGCCACATCGTCACCTGATGCTCTAGCCTCACTATTTTCTGTACTAAAATAGAATTTAGGCAAGTTGATGATACCATAGTTGATCGAGTCATCTTGTATCAAGGCAGTTTTTGCAAATGTTTCTTCAATAAGAACCACGTCTCTTACTAGAGTCACATCTTTAATACTACCGTCGACTTTTTTCAGGGTAAGAGTAACTTTAGTTCCTTTAGGTCCTTTGATCAAGTCAACAGCATCACTAATGCGCATTCCTACAATACTTGTGGCAACCGTATCTTTTTCTTGAGCTACTCTTAAGATTTGATCACCTTTTTCTAGCTTACCACTCGTCCATGCCGGTCCACCAGAAATGATTTCCAAAATTTCAATGTTATCCATCTTCTTTTGAAGTCTGGCACCAATTCCTTCTAAAGTACCGCTTATGGAAGTATCAAATCTATCCTTGGATTGCGGTGCAAAATAATTGGTATGTGGATCAAAGTGAGTCGTGATGTTGTTCAAGAACAAAGAGAAATAATCCAATCGCTCCACATCGTCATTCAAATCAAAATTTTCTTCCATGGATTTTTTGACTTCCATGCGAGCCTCATTTTCTAACTCGGCTAGGGATTTCTTTTTGTCTAGTGACAACTCGCCATTTTTGATTTTTTCTTCTTGGGTTTCAATCTTGTCGTTGAAAATCACAATCGTAGAACGCTTTAACAGTTTCCTCCAGTGATCTTTGAGTTCCTTGCGGTTTTTCGCATAAGGCATTTTCTCAAAATCGGCATCTATGCTTTCTTCTACGGTAAAGTCAAAAGGTTTGTCAATGACTTCCTTGAATATTTGTTCAGATTCTTTTTCTCTTTTAAGTAAACGTTCATAAACAATGTTGAACAAGTCCACACGTCCATCGCGTATCTGGTCGTCTATTAAAAATTCAAATGTCTTGAAGTCCTCATAATCGCTCGCTAGGAAATAACGTTTGGCGGGATCGAGTTCGTAAACAAAATTTTTGAAGACATCCTGCGAGAATTGATCGGTGAGATCTGCGGGCTGATAGTGGTTGCGGCGCAACACGTGATTGATCAATTCTATAAGAAGTTCTTCCTTTTCCTTATCTCCTGGATCAATATCATTATTTATAAAACTGCAGCTTGCAGTAGCTACCATAAGCGTGATAATACCTATAGCAATATTATTTTTTAGGAAACTCATAAGTTTGTTCATTTTCTCTTTCTTCAGATGTAAAAATCGTGCCACACTGCAATTGTTGAAAGTAGGTAGCAAAACGGACAGATGACGGCTAATTTACTTAATTTTAACCACCTTAAAGAAGCTATGAAAGATAAAAAAAGACCATTGATACTGGTAACCAATGATGATGGTATTACCGCAAAGGGAATCAGGACACTGGTAGACATTGCAAACAAGTTAGGAGATGTGGTTGTAGTCGCTCCAGATAAGCCGCAAAGCGCCATGGGACATGCGATCACGATCAACGACACGCTTTATGTTAAGGAGTTCAAGATGCATGATTATGACCACAAGGAATATACGACCAGTGGTACACCGGTCGATTGTGTCAAGATGGCCAGTCATGAAATTTTAGAAAGAAAGCCTGATTTATGTGTGAGTGGTATCAATCACGGCAGCAATAGTGCGATCAACGTGATTTACAGCGGTACCATGAGTGCTGCAATGGAAGCCGGCATTGAAGGTATTCCTGCCATTGGATTCTCACTTTGTGATTATGACGCAGATGCAGATTTTGAACCAGCTCGTCCCTTTGTTGAAAACATTATTAAACAAGTTTTGGAAAACGGAATGTCCAAAGGCGTCATTCTAAACGTCAATATTCCCAAAGCCACTGCCGAAGAATTAAAAGGAGTGAAGATATGCCGACAGGCTAATGCCTACTGGGAAGAGGAGTTTGACAAAAGAACCAATCCCTATGGTAAAGATTACTACTGGTTGACCGGTAAATTTGTCAACGATGATAAAGGAGAAGATACTGATGAATGGGCACTGGAACACAATTATATTTCTATCGTACCTACTCAATTTGACCTAACGGCGCACCATTACATCAAGGAATTAAACACTTGGGAATTTGAGAATTAAGATTCTTAAAGGATTTATTCTAGGACTGTTAGCAAACGCTACAGGTACATTTCTTTATGTATATTTTTTTAGTGACAAGCAGTTTGAATATGTAGTTGAAAAAGGAATCGAGCAAGGTTTTATGGGCTCACTCATTGGTTTGGGCGCTCTTTTGAATGTACTTTTATTCTTCTTTTTCCTTACAGGAAGAATTGGAAAATTTCGCAAGCCAGTGCAACCTTATGAAGCTCGTGGCGTTATCATGGCTACCATACTTGCCGCATTTGTTGTTTTATACTTTGAATTTTAATCCATGAAATACTATCTCATTGCAGGCGAGGCCAGCGGCGACCTTCATGGATCACTCCTTATGAAGGAGTTACAGAAAACCGATCCCGATGCCACTTTTAGATTTTGGGGTGGCGACTTGATGGAACAAGTTGGCGGGACACTCGTCAGACATTATAGGGATCTTGCCTTCATGGGATTTGTAGAGGTGTTGGGAAATCTCAGGACGATTTTGCGTAATATCAACGAGTGCAAAAAGGATATTGAAGAATTTGCGCCAGATGTGATCATTTACATCGATTACCCAGGATTCAACTTTAGAATCATGAAATGGGCGCGATTGAAGGATTACCGCAACCATTATTATATCTCACCACAGATATGGGCGTGGAAGGAAAGTCGCATCAAGGCCATAAAGCGTGATGTAGATGAGATGTATGTCATCCTACCATTTGAAAAGTACTTTTATGAGCAAAAGCATCAATTCCCTGTTCATTTTGTAGGTCATCCACTTATCGATGCGATTCATGAGAGAAAACAGGTAGATCACGAGGTTTTTTTTAAGGAACATGGAATGGACGATCGTCCTATTATTGCTTTGTTACCAGGCAGCCGAAAGCAAGAAATCAAGAATATGTTGAGCGTCATGCTACGCATGGTAGATCGATTTGAAGATTATCAATTTGTGATCGCCGGTGCGCCAGGACAAGAAGCTCAATTTTACACCAGTTTCCTCAAAAAGTACGACGTCAAGCTAATCATGAACAGGACTTACGACTTGTTGAGCCTTTCTCATGCCGCGCTGGTTACTTCTGGAACCGCAACTCTGGAGACAGCGCTTTTCAAGGTTCCGCAGGTGGTTTGCTATAAAGGCAGCATGATTTCCTACCAGATTGCAAAACGCATTATCAAGCTGGATTACATCTCGCTCGTGAACCTCATTATGGATCAACCCGTTGTGACAGAGTTGATTCAAAAGGAATTCAAGCCTGCAGACCTGCATCGAGAGTTGGATCACATCTTGGATCCGACACATCGCAACCGCATTTTTGCCGATTACTACCAGCTAGAGAAAAAACTGGGTGGTGTTGGCGCCAGTGAAACCACAGCAGGTCTTATTTATAAAGCTATTCATATTGAAGATGGTAAATAGAATTTCGCTTTCGCGAAAGCGAACTCATTCAACCGCTACGTCTCTATTTTTGAGAATAGCGTTTCTCTTGGTCTTCACAGCAGCCTTGGTTTCCTGTGGTAGCCAGAAGCCACAAGTAATCACCACAAAAGCGGAAGCTCGAGAATTAAGCTCACAAGACCGCACTACCCAAAACACCAATGTCGTTCCCACACGATCAAGAAGAAAGGAGACGACTAATGACGAGATCGAGTCAGAAATAACCGAAGAGGAAATCGCAGAGTCCACAGAATCGCTCACCACCATTGATTCTGCCATCCAGTATGCCATGGAGTATCAAGGGACGCGTTATCGATATGGCGGTTCTACAAATAAAGGGATGGACTGCAGCGGTTTGATCAACGTTTCTTTTGACAAGGCAGGAGAGCAGGTGCCACGCACCAGTATGAGTTTGTTCCAGGCGACACAGCCTATCGACATCAAAGAAATCCAAAAAGGCGACCTAATGTTTTTTGCTACAGGTAGAGATCGCAAGAAGATCAATCACGTTGCTCTCGTGACCGAAGTCACTCCAGCCGAAATACGATTTATCCACGCCACGGTTTCCCAAGGCGTAACCATTTCATCCTTAAATGAACCTTACTGGCTAGGTAAGTACCTGAGCAGCGGCCGATTATTTTAATTAAATTAGTCCATGAAATTGATGGACTATCCGTTTTACAGGCTCACAGCATTCCTTATTCTGGGGATTCTGGTCCAGTATTTTCTCCATTTGTCTTTTGATTTTTGGTCTGTTGCAAGTGCTATATGTTTCACGATTTGCTTGCTGGCTTATTTTATTAAAGCTTTTTCAAGTTTTAGCAAATTACTATTTACTGGTTTTGTGCTCTTGTTTTTTACTGGATTAGGTGGCTTGATGCTATCACTTAAATCCAGCATCAAATCAGATGAACATTACACGTACCTTGTAAAGAAAGGCGAGGACGCAATGGTTGAAATCCAATTGCTGGAGCAATTAAGTTCCAATTCCTATAACCACAGATTTTACGCAATGGTCCAACGCATTAATGACCAGCCTACAAATGGTAAAGTCTTAGTGCTTTTCAAAAGATCTGATAGTGTTGCATTCAAGGCAGGACACACTTTGCTGGTTTATGATGATATCAACGATGCCAGCAATGGTCGCAATCCTGGCGATTTTAACTACATGGAATATTTGGAAGGCATTGATGTTTATGGGCAAATCTATGTTGACAAACCTAGAATCTTAAGCATAGATTTTAGAGCGTCGTCACTGCCATGGTATGTGCGTTATCGCAATAAATTACTTCAAGAGCTTGAGAATTCAAACCTGTCCCGTGATTCACGTTCTTTAGTCGAAGCACTAGTTTTAGGGCAGCGACAAAATGTCGATCCCACCATCACCCAAAACTTTAGAGATGCTGGAGTGATTCATATTCTAGCTTTGAGCGGTTTGCATGTGGGAATATTGTTGTTGATCCTGCAATTTTGTCTCAAGTGGTTAAAAAGATGGCCTTATGGCATCTGGATTCAAACCATCGTTATTCTTGTTCTGCTGTGGTGTTTTGCCTTGTTGACTGGAATGTCGCCTTCTATCTTGAGAGCCGTCACGATGTTTTCTTTTGTAGCCATTGGGATGAACATTAAACGAAATAGGTCTGTGTTCCATAGCTTGACCATCTCGGCATTTTGTTTATTGATATATGATCCACGGTTGTTGTTTCAAGTAGGCTTTCAGTTGAGTTATACGGCAGTACTGGCTATTGTTTTGCTTCAGCCATTATTCATGAGGCTTTTTCCTAGGATAAAGTATTGGTTGCCTAATAAGATGGTCCAGATCTTTGCCGTGACTCTTGCCGCACAAATAGGCGTCGCACCGTTGAGCGTGTATTATTTTCATCAGTTGCCGTTGGCCTTTTTGGTTGGTAATCTTGTGTTGCTTTTTGTATTACCGCTTATCCTGGCATTGTCATTAAGCTATATCGCGCTTTTACAATTGGGTGGTCCAGTAACCTATTTGGGTGATCTGCTCAATTTGATTTTTGAAAGCATTATATCGTTTGTAAGTTATATCAGCAGTTTCAAAGGTTTTGTCTTGAAAGACCTCTACTTAAGGCTGGATCAATTGATTCTGATTTACGTTCTGATTCTATCGATGGTTTTGTTCGTGTCGCCAGTATTGCGACGTAGTAGGCGAGAGCGCTTTAAAATTCAAAGAGCCAACTACGGATTACATGTCGCTCTCATAGCGCTGATTTGCTTGGTAGGCCTTGATGCGATTTTTGATTACAAGAGCGAAAATAGCTTTATGGTACTGCATCAGTCCCGAGGCAGTGCTGTGGCGATTTCCAATTCACAGCATTCGCAATTATTGGTTTATTTCCCTAGCATGGATAAAGAAAGACGCGAGAACAGCTTGACCCGATTGAAACAAATCCAGACTTTTAGAGACACTCAGCTAGTGGTGGATTCTCTGCCAGCAATGATTAAATATCAAGAAATACCGCTAGTCATCATTGATGAATCGACAGCCCATACAAAAACAGAAAGCCGCGAACCCATTTTACTGATTTCCAATTCTCCTAAAATAAATCTGGATAAGGTGATCACTACGTTAGAACCTAAGTTGATCATTTCAGACGGGTCTAATTACCGCAATTTTGTGGAAAGGTGGAAAGTGACTTGCGAGCAGCGTGGCGTAGACTTCATAAATACTTATGAGGCTGGCGCTATCGACTTACTACAGTATTAATCCTGCAACTGGTAGTTAAAACTGGCTTGATAATCTGCCCAGTCTTTACCAGTTCTGATTGATTTGTACGTATCATCAGCTAGCATGGTGATATAGATTTCCAGTTTTTTTGGTCCCATTTTACCAGGTATTGGATTGATGACATCGGCATTTTCATCAAAGAAAATGAGTGTAGGATATTCAAAGATCTTCATGGCTTCTGCAAACTCGTGTTGCGCGCCAGGGAATTTTTTGTAGTTCTTGTTACCGTAGCTTTTGCCCTTGTACGTGATCGGTTCCTTTCCTTCGGCATCAAATTTCACGGGATAATAGTTGGAATTGATGAAAGACGCTATTTCCGCTTTCGCGAAAGCGTGCTTATCCATCCACTTGCAATTAGGACAAGTCTCTGTATAAGTCTTGAACAGGATCTTGCGAGGCTGCTTTTTCTGTGCCGCCAAAGCTTCATTCATCGTCATCCAATTCACCTGCGCAGAGCAAATCCCTGCCGAAAAAAGAAATATGATAAAAAGAAATCGTGTCATGCTGCAAATTTACAGTCTACCAAAGCAAAAAACGCACCAAAGAGGTGCGTTTTGAAATATGAATGAGTGCCAATATTAACGAACACCGTGCATCTTTGAAATCATCCATTTATTGATAGCAAGCATCACTAGGCCAGCTGCGATTGGAATGGCTGCAAAAATCCCAAAGAATGTGGCGAGGCCATATCCTTCTACAATAGGATCCAAATAGCTTGCGGTCCATCCAGCTGTAAGGTTTGCGATAAAGTTTGCCGTAAACCAAATCCCAAACATAAGTCCAACCAATTTTACAGGAGCCAACTTACTTACATAAGATAAACCTACCGGTGATACACATAATTCACCTAGGGTGTGGAGCAGATAAGCAACTACCAAAAATATCATACTCAATGATGCTGTTTTTGCTCCTAATGGTACACTCATAGATCCATAGGCCAAGAATCCAAACCCTAATCCCAACAAGATTAATCCAACCGCAAACTTAACGGGTCCAGATGGATTGTATTTGCTTTCCCAAATTTTAGAAAACAATGGTGCAAAGGCGATGATAAAGAAAGAGTTCAAAATTCCAAACCATGAGGCTGGAACCTCTGGTGCAGGATCGTTGAATTGCTTAAACAGCATGTATATCACGATGATCCAAATGATAACAAAACTAATCGCCAGCAATATATTAGCCAGTCCGTATTTGCTAAAGGTCTGTCTAAATAACATGAGCAAAACGTAGGTGATGATTAACATAGGTCCTACGGTAAGTAATGTATTAACTACCTTGAAAGCTACGGCGCCATTTCCTTCCAGTACGCGATCTGTATAATCGTTGGCAAAGATGGTCATGGAACTTCCTGCTTGCTCAAAGGCCCACCAAAAGAATATCGTAAAGAAGGCAAAAACGCTTATTACGATCAAACGATCCCTGGTAACAATGGATCTTTTGGCTTCATCTGCGATTTCCTCAACAACCTCAGTTGTTTTCTCGTATTCATTCTCTACTGCATCGTCAAAATCTTGAGTTTTAGAAGGCGACAGGCCTATTCGTCCAAAAATCTTTTGTGCAAAATAGAATTGTAGCATACCGAAAAACATAAAAATTCCAGCAAGACCAAATCCATAGTGCCAACCCCAATCAGGAGACTCGCCTATATAACCACAAAGTAAAATTCCTAAAAATGCACCAGCGTTGATTCCCATATAGAAGATCGTGTACCCTGCATCCTTTTCTTTGCCTTGCGATTTGTATAATTGGCCCACAATGGAAGATATGTTTGGCTTGAACATTCCGTTACCTAAAATCAACAAGGTCAATCCTAAGTAGAAAAAGTTGCTCGTGAATCCTTCCAGAGCCATACTGGCATGACCTAAGGTCATCAATAGTGCGCCGATTATGATCGCATTGCGATACCCAGTGAATTTATCGGCTATGAAACCTCCAATGATAGGAGTAAGGTACACTAGTCCAGTGTACCAACCATATAATAAGGTTGCGTCAGCACGTTCCCAGCCCCAACCACCATCTATGACAGTTGAAATAAGGAAAAGTACCAATAAGGCTCGCATTCCATAGTAGGAAAATCGTTCCCACATTTCAGTAAAGAACAATACAAATAAACCAGAAGGATGTCCTAATACTGTTTTCTGATTGGTAATCGAACCACCGAATTTATATTCCATAATTATTTATTGTAGTTAGAATTTTTAAAGGTTTTCCTTAATAAAGTTGGTCATCTTGTTATACAAGTGAATGCGTGTGTTACCGCCATAGATGCCATGGTTTTTGTCTGGATAGATCGCCCAGTCAAATTGCTTGTTAGCTTGAACCAAAGCTTCAATCATTTGCATGGTATTTTGCACATGGACATTATCATCAGCGCTACCGTGAACCAGTAGATAATTCCCTTTTAGTTTATCTACATGGTTGATAGGGCTATTTTCATCATAACCGGTAGGGTTTTCTTGTGGTGTGGTCATATAACGTTCCGTGTAGATTGTATCATAATATCTCCAGTTGGTCACCGGTGCGACTGCGATGGCAGTACTGAAAACATCATTACCTTTTAAAATACAGTTGGAACTCATAAATCCACCATAACTCCAGCCCCAAATACCTATGCGATCTGCATCAATGTAATCCATGGCGCCCAATTGTCTTGCGGCCTGGATTTGATCTTCAACCTCATATTTACCCAATTCCTTTTGGGTCATTTTCTTGAAATCGGCACCTTTGTAGCCTGTACCTCTAGGATCTACGCATGCAATGATATAACCTTCATTTGCTAACATGCTGTGCCAGTAATCATTGGAGCCGTACCAAGAATTTGATACCGATTGGGAACCTGGACCACTATACTGAAACATCAATACAGGATATTTTTTAGCAGGGTCAAAGTTCAAAGGCTTCATCATATACATGTTCAAATCATTGCCATTGACGTTGATGGTAGAGAATTCTTTAGGAGAAAGTAGATAATCTTCTAGCTTTACCAACAGACCATTGTTGTTCTGTATCTCGCGTACCTGCTTTCCATCTTTAGCTTGGTTCAAGGTATATACAGGTGGTCGGTTTGCGCTGGAATAGGTGTTGATGAAGTAGGTAAAGTTGTCGCTAAAGGTAGCACTGTTGGATCCGATTTTAGAGGATAGTTTTTTCTTGCCTTTCGCCTTGAGCGATATGGAATAAATACCACGATTGATGCTACCATCTTCTGTACTTTGATAATAGATGCGTTTAGATTTAGGGTCATAACCGTAATAAGAGGTAACGTCCCAATCACCGCTCGTGATCTGGCTTTTCTCTTTACCGTCTGCATCATAAAGGTAGATGTGTCTCCAGTTGTCCTTCTCGCTGGTCCATAAAAAGCTGCCATCATCTAAGAATGTAAGATCGTCGGTCACATCAACATAGGCATCATCTTTTTCTGTGAATGCGATGCTGGCATTTCCTTGTTGGTCTACATAGTAAAAATCTAACTCGTTCTGATAGCGGTTTAGTACTTGAGCGGCAAGTTTGCCGTTAGGTGAATAGTTGATGCGGGCGATGTAAAATTCTCCATCACGATCTAGATCAATCTCTTTTCTGGTTTTAGAAGCGACGTCGTAAACGTTAAGGGCAACGACACTATTATTTTCACCAGCTTTAGGGTATTTAAATACGTAAGGTCTTTGATACAATCCAGTTCCATAAACATCCATCGAGAATTCTGGAACTTCAGTTTCATCAAAAGAAATAAAAGCAATTTGTTTTCCATCTGGGCTAAACTCATAGGCGCGTACCAGAGAGAATTCCTCTTCATACACCCAATCGGTCACACCATTAATCAATTGGTTGGTAACACCATCATCGGTCACTTGCACGGTTTCACCGTTAATCAAATCCTTGTAATACAAATTATTTTCAAAAACATACCCTACTTTCTTGCCGTCTGGAGAGAAAGAAGCGCTACGCACAAGGTTCTCACTCAATGGCGTTAGTGTTTTAGTATTCAAGTTATAGACATGCACCATACTGTTGGCAGACCTTCTAAAAATTGGGATGCGCTGTGATACGATCAACATTTGTTGCTCGTCCTCGCTCAAGATGTAATTGCGTATAGGTAGGTTCAAGTCATTGCTGGAAACTAGCGTTGCGATTTTTTCACCAGTTTCATAGCTATATTTATCCACGGTCTGGCTGCGATCTGCATTGTAGTTCAATACCAGGTATTCCGTTCCGTTTTTTAGGGAATTAAGGGATTGAAGTCCGTTAGTTGAAAAAGTTCCCGTGTAAATATCTTCTACCGTAATATTTTGCTGCGCAATGGCATTGCCGCCGACCAGCAAAAAGGTCAGTAGAAAAGCGATGTTTTTAATCATGAAATAGGTTTAAATTGTTCGTAAAGTAGAAATCCTCGACAAGGCCTTCAATTTTAGTAAAAATTTCCCAATTATTGAGGGTTTTTGAGCGATTATACGCCGGACGGCTTTCTACTACGCATCGTATATTTACATATTTAAACGCCATTTATGAACCAACCCATTCAAGGTTTTTCCAAACTCTCCAAATCTGATAAAGTAGACTGGTTGATTTCCAACCATCTTGACAACGATGCCACCGCTCGAGAAACAATTTTACAATACTGGAACACCCATGAGAAGTTGCAGGAACTGCACGACGGTTTTAGCGAGAATACGATTACCAATTACTATTTGCCCATGGGTCTGGCACCCAATTTTCTGATCAACGGCCAGCTCAAGACCATCCCTATGGTCATTGAAGAAAGTAGTGTTGTGGCTGCAGCAAGTAAAGCGGCCAAATTCTGGTTGGATCGCGATGGCTTTAAAACGACCATCAAGGGCACCACAAAATCTGGGCAAGTGCATATCAAATATAATGGATTGCGCAGTGAGATGGAAGCATTTTACGCTTTCGCGAAAGCGGACTTACTACAATCTATAGAGCTTATCAACGCCAGCATGAAATCTCGAGGTGGCGGCTTGCAAGAATTGCGATTGGTAGATAAAACGGAAGCATTAAGAGGTTACTACCAACTGCATGCGACCTTTGACACACGCGATGCGATGGGCGCCAACTTCATCAATACAGTCCTGGAGCAACTGGCAACAACCTTCAAACAAAAAGCTGCCGATTTTCAAGGTTTCTCCATCGCCCAACCAGAAGTGATCATGTCCATTTTGAGTAACTACGTCCCAGAATGCGTGGTGAACGTCAAGGTTTCATGTCCTGTGGAAGATATAGGCACGATAAACGGTGTTACAGGTGAAGAATTTGCCCGCAAATTTGTGGAAGCAGTGGAGATCGCAACGGTAGAACCTTATCGCGCGGTCACCCATAATAAAGGAATCATGAATGGGATTGATGCCGTGGTTCTTGCTACCGGTAATGATTTTAGAGCCGTGGAAGCTGGCGTTCATGCCTATGCTGCTCGTAGTGGTCAATATCGCAGTCTTACCGCAGCTCGAGTAGAAGATGGAACATTCACTTTTGAAGCAGATTTCCCGCTAGCGTTGGGAACCGTAGGTGGTTTAACCTCTTTACATCCACTAGCAAAGTTGTCGCTGCAGATTATGGAGCAACCTGATGCGCAAGAATTGATGTCCATCACGGCAGTATGTGGTCTTGCACAAAACTTTGCCGCTTTGCACTCCTTGGTAACGACCGGCATCCAGTCCGGTCACATGAAAATGCACCTAACCAATATGCTGGAGCAGATAGGAGCAACAGATGAAGAGAAAAGGGTCTTAAGAAAGGAGTTTGCAGACAAGACGCCTAGCTTTACTGCATTGAAGGAAACCCTACAAAAGTTGCGATAATGAATCCCGAAGCCTCTTTGTTTCTTGTCAAGAAAGCATCTTTTTCTGCTCACGGTAAGTTTTTGCTTACTGGAGAGTATGCTGTACTGGACAATGTGGACGCACTAGCCATACCTCTAAAGTTGGATCAGCGATTGGAGATTGATCCACGAACAGACGAGCTTATTACATGGACCAGCTACAATGCAGACGGTTCAATATGGTATGAAGATAGTTTCCTGATAAGTCAGCTGACTGATGTAAGATTCAAAGGTGATAAGGAAGTCACCAAAAAACTGGTACAAATATTACGTACTGCTTTAAAACTAATAGAGGCTACCAATTTTGATCAAGGATTTGACGCAGTGACTCGATTGGATTTTGATTATCAGTCTGGAATGGGAACAAGCTCCACGTTAATTTCTATGGTCGCGCAATGGTTGGGTTGTGATGCTTATGCCTTGCAGTTTGAATGTTTTGGTGGTAGCGGCTATGATATTGCATGTGCCCAAGCAAATTCTCCAGTAGTGTATAATTATAATGATGGACAGCCACAAGAAGTTCCCATTAGCTACGAGCCATCGTTCAAGGATCAATTATATTTTATCTATCTCAATCAAAAGCAAAACAGCCGCGATTCTATTGCCAGCTTTGATCCACAACATCTCACCGATGAGAATAGAGAACGGTTGAATGAAATGCCCAAAAAGTTCTTAGAAACCGAAGACGATCTAGAGGCCTTTCAAGAGGTAATTGAGAAACACGAACAAATCATTGGTGAACTGATAGGAGTAGAGCCAGTAAAACTACGGTTGTTTCCAGACTATAAAGGAGCCATCAAATCCCTAGGCGGTTGGGGCGGCGATTTTGTTCTAGTCACTGGAGATGAAGAAGCTATGAAATATTTTCAGGAAAAAGGATATCAAACGATGTATCGCTGGAAAGAAGTGGTATTGGATTCTTAAAAATCGATCTGGTTTAAATTAAAAAAGCCTTTACGTGAATCGTAAAGGCTTTTTTATGGAACTGAGTTTTCTATTAATAGAAGACTGCTCTCTTATCCTCAATATCTGTAGCTTTTTTCAAAGCCTCCACTAAGGCAGAAGTGGATTGATTAGCCGTACGCTGTGCTACTGTTCTAGCATCACTGGTATAGTTGTCTAGATCTGGAGCGTTGTCAATGCCAGTAAGTTTGATGACAAAAACACCTTTCTCACCTGCAATAGGTCCAGAAGTTTGACCTTCTTTAAGGCCAAAAGCAGTTCCTACTACTTTAGGCTCTTGACCAACACCTGCAAGAACTGGTGACTTGCGGTTCACTGCATTTGCAGTACTAACTTGTTGCTTCTGGTTGGTAGCGATGGTGTTAAGATCGGTAGACTTGATTTTAACCATGATCATCTCCGCTTTTTTCTTGTTTCTCAAAATAGGAGTTACCGTTGGACTAGCTTCTTCTACACTCATAAGACCTTCTTCACCTATGCGAGTCAATCGAGCTACTACATAACCTCTAGGAGTTTCAAAACGCTCTACATCGCCCACTTCACGCTCATTGTTAAATGACCATTTCACGATGTCACGGTTACGGCCTAAAGCAGGAAGACTCTCGTCAAGCGACTTTAAGTTTCTAACAGGCGTAGCAGTCACTTCATATTCCTTGGCAAGCGCCTCAAAATTTCCTTTCTCTGCTGCTTGTTGGAATTTTTGGGTTTTAGTGTACAAGGATTTGCTGGTTGCTTTTGATGCGTTTACTTTTTTAGCAACGGTAGCAAGTTTGATAGCTTCTCCAGCGCCAGCGGTCTCATCAATTCTGATGATATGGTAGCCAAAAGAACTTTCTGCAACACCAACTGTACCTTCATTGTTGTCGTATAGGAATTTTGTGTAACCTGGAGCGAATTGCGCTGCGTTACCAGAGTAAACCACCCAACCTAAATCTTGCGCTAAGATTTGCGGTTCATTTTCTTGATAGTACTCATATTTCTCGTCGTAGTTGTCTTTACTTTGACCTATGGTCGCAAGAATGCTGTCTGCCATTTTCTTTGCAGCCGCCTTGTCACGGGTTACGTCAGATCCAGCTCTAGAAGCTCCAGCAAAAGGAACTAGGATATGTCTGTTCTTAACGCTGTCGTTGATGGTTTTTCTGTCTTCAACTTTAGAGATTTTAGCATACTCACCATCGTTGTAAGGACCGTAGATTTCGCCTACATTCACATTGTTAAGTTCACGTTGGGCTGGTGTCAAGCTAGAAACCATGGTGTATCTGTTAGAGTAAGGTAAATCAGAATTAGCGTTGATGAAAAGCTCCACATTGTTAGTGTCTCTCAATCCCGCAACGGTTTCTGTTTTTTTAGTTTGCTCATTGTACTGGTTTTCTTTGCCGTTGATCAAAGCATTCAATTCTTTGTTAATCGCAGCAATATCCTCAGTAGAGGCTTTGTCTTCAAAAAGTACGTATTCAATATCACGTTGGGCATCTGCTTGAAACTGCTTCTCGTGCTTCTTGATGTAATCTTTAATGTCTGATTTTGTAATCTCTACGGCAGAGTCTGAAATGGTAGAATAAGGGATGTTGACATATTGAAAGTCACGCTTATCGTTTTCCAGTCTATAGGCAAACTCACCATCAGTTCTTGTACCTATTACACCACTTTTAAGTAATGTAAACAACTTTTGCTGGCGCACTTGATTCTCTGCACTGGCAAGATCCTGTGCCCATCCTTCTGGGTTTTGCGTTGCGGCTTGATTCACATATTGTGCAAATAAAGCGTCAGAGAACTGTCCGTTTTCATCTTGAAATTGCGGGAATCTAGCATAGGCAGCCTTCATGTAGTTGGAAACCTCTTCATCAGTGACTTGGATACCGGCATCCTCGACTTGCTGTTTCAAAACAGCGTCGCGTACCTGCTGGTCCCATACACCATTAACGGCTTGGATGGTAGACATTCCAGAACGTTGGTTCATGGTAGCTTCTACCTGTCTGGTAAATTGTTGACGATCCAGCTCTGTATCGCCCACATAACCTATGACGTTTTGATCCTCACTTGTAAAACTTCCCTGACGTATCAAATCACCTATGATAAAGGCAAAAAGCGCTAGTGCAATAATGATGATCAGGATCAATCCTTGAGACCTGATTTTACCTAAAATGGCCATGCTCTGTATTTTAAATTTAAACGGTGGCGAAAATAACGTTTTCCACCCAATTATGGAAGCCGTAACTTCTTTAAAAGTCCTGTTTTAAAAGGATCGCTAATTACTTGTTATTGTGGTAGGTGTGAAGGGTACGCTTTCGCGAAAGCGAACTCATTTTAAACTCTAAGACAATTCTAAAAATGTGGAACTAAAAAATAGCTCTTGCGATCTACTCTTCTGGGATAATGTTGAGTTCTACCAGGTCGATTTTGTTGTTGGACTTCTCTAGAATTTTGAAGGAATATTGATCGACGATGACCTCTTCTAATTCGGCTGGGATATTTTCGGTTTCATGGACGATGAGGCCGCCTATGGTCTCGTATTGCTCACTTTCTGGTAGGTCCAGTTTGAAGCGTTCGTTCACATAGTCCACCTCAAGTCTGGCGCTCAATTTGAAGCAGGTATCGCTCAACTGGCTCTCGATAAGCTGGTCAGAATCGTGCTCGTCTTCAATCTCTCCAAAGAGTTCTTCTACAATATCCTCAACCGTGATAAGTCCTGAAGTACCACCATATTCATCCAGAACGATAGCAATGCTTTTATGGCGTTTGATCAAGAGGTTCAAGACGTCTTTGACCAGCATGGTTTCTGGCACATTGATCACATCGCGACGCACATCTATAATGGATGCTGGCGATTTGAAAAGGTCAAAACTATGCACATAACCACTTATATCGTCAATGGTATCTACGTGTGTCAATATCTTGCTCAGGCCAGTGGAGACAAACTTTTTGCTTAATTCTTTAATGTCTGATGTCTCTTGAACCGAAATCATCTCAGTACGTGGAACCATTACCTCGCGGGCCTTAAGACCACCGAAGTCTAGTGCGTTCTGAAATATTTGAATCTCTGTATCTACATCTTCTTGTTCTTGGGCACTTTCCATCTGTTCTGTGATGTAGTTCCCTAGCTCTAGTTTGGAAAACGAGAGTTGAACCTCATCGCCTTTGGATTTGAAAAAGGTTTTCAATACAAAGTCTGATAGCTGGATACAAAACCAAGAAACACCCCAAAAAAGCAGATAAAAAAGATAGGCTGGAATCGCAAAGAACTTAAGCAATTCGTTGGCATAGATTTGAAAGAACACCTTAGGTAAAAACTCTGCCGTCAATAGAATGACCAAGGTAGAAATCACCGTTTGAATCAATAACAACTGGAAAGCATTATTTACAAGTGCCGGATACCAAGTTGACAGTTGTACCGTCAATAAATCACCCATGGCAAAACCATAAATAACCAGAGCCACACTGTTACCTATGAGCATGGTGATGATAAACTTAGAAGGTTGCACGGTCAAATTGCGCAGTACACGACCTATAAAATCCTGCTGTCGTTTTTCAAGTTCAATGTGGATTTTATTGGAAGAAACATAAGCGATCTCCATCCCAGAAAAGAACGCGCTCAAAATGAGCATGCTTATGATAAGAAGTATCTGTTCGAGCATTACTGTTTGTTGCGATCTTCAAATCTACGACGAAAACGTCGTTTGAAGAAAAACATAAACACGGCTAGACCAGCCATTCCAAACATCAAGTAGGAACGTTGCGGTGTGTCACCATATTCATAAATACCGGTCGCTATAAACAGCACGGCAAAGAATAAATAGGCGTACTCAAAATATTTGAAGAATTTACTCATTGATAGGTTTTACGTAGTATTGGTCTCTGGCGTTGCGCACGAGTGCCTGAGTCAGTTTCTCGTTGGAATCGATAATATCTCCAGAAGTCTTGCTACTATTTTTTAAATCTGTATTGAAGGGCTCATTGGTAAAAATCCACTTTGACTTTTGATCCCAATATAGCTGGTCCCCATAAAAAGTATTCCCATCAGACGTGACAATGGTCACATTACCTATAAGATCCACAAGGTCGGTATCATTATAGATCACACCATAGTCTGAGGTAATGGTCGTTTTTTCAGCCGGTGATTTCTTAGTGTCATAGACTTCAACTTGAAGACCTTCTGGAAACTCGGTATAAGGAAACTCATCATTAGAATAATCCAACATAAGTTTGCCGGACAACGTGATTTTAAGCATACCGCTATCGGTATGTTTGAGTAATAGGTTTTCTACCTCGTTAGTGGGCTCATTAGAGACCGTATTCATTTTGGCAATTTCTTCCAGATTATCTGTACATGCTAAAAAACAGATCACGGCAAGTGCCGTGATCGTGAATTTTAATATGTTGTTGAATGCTGTCACCTATGGTACTCTTACAGATTCACCAACCCAACAGCTAAAGGTGATTGTCTTTCCAGACATGTTCTCCATGAAGATATCCTGCTTTTGTGGAGCTCTACCATTATAACTAGCTGCTGCTTGAGCCGCATTAGATTTAATAGAAGGATCTACTGCTGCCGCTTTGTTAGCATATCTTGCAGCAACCCAGTTGATAGCTCTCTTCTCAAAGATGGTGTTTCCACAACTATTAGCGCTGCTAGCGATCATGTTAGCAATTTGCAAGAATGGTGCACCAAAAGATGGTTTTGCATTATTTGCTGCAATAAATTCTCTTTTAGCACTGCTGTATTGACCTTGATCTTTATAAGCTACACCTTTTTTGTAGTGGATTCTTGACTCTAGGTCTTTACTTACACCTAAGGAAATCGCTTGATCCCAGTACTTGAACTTCTCAGCTTGGCTACTGGCAATGTTTCCTAAACCATAAGCCGTATTTGCACTCGGCTTGATCTCGTGCAACGCTTTTACAGATGCGATATATAAAGGAGCATCAGTACATTCTTTTGCTTGAAGTCTTCTCAATACGTTAGATAACCATTTCTCATCGCTCTTTTTATTGTCAAATTCTGCTTCATATAATGGGATCAACTTATCACAATCTGCTAGAGAACCTAGGGTAGCATTTACACTACCCATAACGATACCATAGTTTTTGATGTTTGTTTCTTGCGCCTCTTTGTCGCTCAACTCATCATCAGTCAACGTCCCTGCAGCCTCTTTGTCTAGATAATTGTTAAGGATCATACCTCTTTCATCTTGAACATTCTCAATTTGTAGCGTCAATTCATCATAGATGTCAAAGAAACCTTGTAGGTCAATTTTCTGGTCGTTGTAACGATTTTCAGCCAGTTTGAAGTAAGTGATCATCGCGTTAGGATCTGTGAATTCCTCAGGATTATCTCTAAACTCTTTGTCAAGAATAGCATATACCTCATCTTGTGTACCGATGTTGTACTTGTACATCGCACGAGCTTTTTCAACCATCTTTTTACTCACGTTGATCTTGTCCGCAAATCGGTTGATTTGCCCGTCAAACATGGCGATTAGTCCAACTGCGTTTTCGTTCTCGGTTCCTATATTGTTTCTAAGTCTGTGCTCATAGATGCGCTCACCGTATTGATATATGGCGGCACTTGCATCTGGACAATTGGTTACTAGTGGTGCTAGTTGCTTGTATGCCTCGTCATAACTTCTGGCCTTTGCGTTTTCTGCAAATATTTGAAGCATTACCGTACAGTCGTCTGCTTCTTGCGCTTTCGCGAAAGCGAAACTGAAAACAGCTATAGCTACTAGTAAGATGCTTTTCTTTTTCATAGTAATGGTTTTATGGTAATTGTTGTTTTTTGGTTTCTAATTGTATCTTCTTTTCTGGAACCAGCGGTCATTAAATGATAAACCGATGGATAAGCTAAAAAAGTCTTCTTTGATTAAACCTGCGTTTTGGGTGCCTCGCTGTCCGTATTCAAACCCGATGTTTGCGTTTGAGAAAGCTCCTGCACGTCCTATGGGTAATCCTAATCCAAAAGATATGCCAAACTCATTGATCTCTTCATTGTTGATGATAAGACCATTCTCTTCATAGCGTACGCCAGCTCTATAAACAACTCTATCCCAATAGCTTGAGATACTGTTGTAGTTAGGGATATAATATCCACCTACACGATAGGAGGAAGCATCTGTAAAGGAACTGTTGTCTGGAGCAAATGATCTAGCGGCGCTTGAACTTGAGCCACGCAATGAATATTCTGCCGCAAGATTCCATTTGCGCGGCAATCCATAACCTACACCTACAGTTACCTCGCTAGGTAATTGAAGTTCCTGTCGGGTCTCATCGCCAACTCTGGTTCTATTAATGGACTCGTTCAAATCTGTGGTCAGAACAAATGTGCTAAGCCTGCGCACATTTCTAGCAGTGATATCACTTTCTGGCTGGTACACGACGGATGCGTTGAAGCTGTGTCCATCAGCCAGGATAGTATCATAATTAAGCGCAAGGTTGAAGGAGATGCCGCTTAGATCGGTTTCGTTTTCTTCATTGGTTCCCAACTCTACGCCATTTATAAAAATGCTTGAGGAGTTTATTTCTTCACCAAAGTTGTATCTAAATTCACCACCTATGCTCAGGCCTTTGAACAATTCATGGCCCAAAGAGAAATAGGCGCGGTTCAAAGAACCTTCTCCAGTAAAATTGGTGTAAACGCCGTCTTCGATCCCGCCAATTCTATATCCAACCGATTGGAAAGGTACCAGTCCAAAACCAAAGGCCGTTTTAGAACTCACTGGTATACCTATACTGATGTACTCGATAGAAGTGGCGTCATATTGATCGTCGCCTTCATCTGCACGGGCAAAAGTTTCTGTATGCTCCAGTCCTATGGCATAGGTAGTTAGTCTAAGCTTGCTATACGATGCCGGATTTTGAAGATTCATATGAATACTGTCAGAATAGCTGCGTATGCCAGCCATGCTACGATTCTCTATGGTGCCTCTAAACGTCTGCTGACCTAATCCAAAAAAGGAATAAGGTGAGGAAGTACGTGATTGCGCCCAGCTACCCGTTAGGGCCAGAAGGAAAATCACGGTTAAAATACTTCTTATCATGAATTGATTTTGTAAATGTTATGGATGCCATACAGCATCAAAAAAGGCGTGGCAAAGAAACGGTTTTTCATTTGCTTTACCAACAGATCTGCATCACCGCCGGTTATAATTACGTTAAGATCTGGATGCTGTTTTTTGTATTTTTTGACCATGCCCTTAATCTCAAAGGTGAGACCATTGACCACACCACTTTGAATGGAAGTGCTGGTCGTGTTGCCTATCAACTGTTGATTAGGTTCTGGTTGTAGTAACGGTAAGTTTTTTGTGAAATTATGCAAGGATTCAAATCTTAGTCTCAATCCTGGTGATATCGCACCGCCATGATAGGTGTTGGTATCATCAATAAAGTCATAAGTGACGCAGGTGCCTGCATCAATGATGAGCGTATTCTGGCCTTTGTTTTTTACTGCTCCAGCAACTAACGCCATGCGGTCATTCCCTAGGCTATCAGATTGATAGTTGTTGGAAAAAGGTAGTTTGGAGTCTTTGGTTATATAAGTCACATTCAGTAGACGCTCTAAACTATCCAAAAGTTTAATGTCAATGGAACCTACTTGACAAATACAGGCATCGGTAAGGTCTGGATAACTGGAACAAAAGGATTTGACATGGTTGATAAACTCCTCTTGTGACGTGCGAATAAGATCGTAAACCGAAACGTCATCAACTACTGCTAGTTTGATGGCCGTATTTCCTATGTCTACTGCCAGTATCATACAACTTGAATCGTGTGGAATACTGGATTCGAACCAGTGACCTCTACCCTGTCAAGGTAGCGCTCTAAACCAACTGAGCTAATCCCACTATTAAAAAGACCAATGTCTTTCAACAAAAAACCCAATCATCGCGATCGGGTTTACTGTGGTACCTCCAGGAATCGAACCAGGGACACATGGATTTTCAGTCCATTGCTCTACCAACTGAGCTAAGGTACCTTTTGCTTTTAAAGCGGTGGCAAATTTACATAAATTATGTTTTGACAAAAGGAAATAAGCGATTTTATTTCAGGTTTTTTCAAGTCGCTCTATATCAGGTCCAGAACCCGTTCTAGTGCCATGCCACGCGATCCTTTGATTAAAATCACTTTGTTAGAAGAAGAATCCAGTGGAGTCCAGGACTTTGAAAACGTATTGAAGTTCTCATATTTCTCAAGGGATCCTGCATTTGTCTTATAGAAATTCTCGCCTATAAGGATGACTCTGTCTATTTTAAGTTCGTCAGCGAGGTCTGCGATATTTTGATGCTCATCACTAGCATATATACCCAACTCGAACATATCGCCCAGTATTGCTGTTTTATGTCCAGACTGCTGCGATAGGTTTTCTAGAGCAGCCCGCATGCTCGTTGGGTTTGCATTGTATGCATCCTTAATGATCGTCAGCCCGTTCTTTTTGATTATTTGAGACCTATTGTTTTCAGGAGTATAGAGGCTTAGGCCTGTAACGATTTTCTCTTTTGGTATATTCATTTCAAGACCTATGGCCGCGGCAAGTTCCATATTGCCCACGTTATAGATGCCGGTTAGATTGGTTTGAAATTCCAGATCGTCCCATACGATGCTAAGTGGCTGCGAGGATTGAATTCTAAAGATAGGAGCGAGGCGCCTGTCGATATCAGCGCTTCTCTTGAGTTGCTCTGCATCTTGTTGTCTTACCATCACTTTTCCCTTGTTGCCAGCGATATAATCGTAAAGCTCGCTTTTACCTCTTTTGACTCCTTCAATGCCGCCAAACCCTTCTAAGTGTGCTTTACCAAAGTTCGTTATCAACCCATAATCAGGTGCTGCAATCTCGCTCAAGGCCTTGATCTCTTTAAGATGGTTGGCACCCATCTCGACCACACCTATCTCAGCAGATTCATCAAATGACAACAGAGTCAAGGGAACTCCAATATGATTATTTAGGTTGCCTTTAGTAGCACTGACCTTATATTGTTGGGATAGAACGCTAACGATTAGTTCTTTGGTAGTCGTTTTACCATTACTTCCAGTTAAAGCCACGATGGGAGCTTTAAGTTGCTTGCGATGATAGTTGGCAAGCTCTTGTAGGGTCTTGAGGGCATTCTCTACGACCGTGACATTCTTATGGTCCGCATGGGATTTATCGGTGCAGATAATGTGATGTGCGCCTTTTTCAATAGCGGTAGATACGTATCGATTTCCATCAAAATTATCACCAGACAGTGCGACGAACAGCTCACCTTTCTTAAGTGTTCTAGTATCTGTTGAAATACCTTCGCTTTCGCGAAAGCGATTATATAATTCTTCTATTTGCATAAAATAAAATTACAGAACTTGACACGAATTTTATCTAAATAATAAAGCCGAATTCCAACGGAATCCGGCTTTTAATTTATTCGTTTCAATTCTTAATTACGTGGGCTCTTTGATTTTTTTGATTTAGAACCTATACGTGACATCGCACAACGGAATCCTAAATCATCCTTTGCCATGTCTTGTGGGTAGAATCTACGTGTAGCTGGATCCAACCAATATTCACGATCTCTCCATGAACCACCTTTGATCACGCGCACCTCATTATCAATAAGTGTGCTTCTAGTGTTGGCCTGGTCGTATTCTCTAATGACGTTACCATCGGCATCCACACTTACACGGTGTTGCGGTGAATCGTACATTCTTTGATCTGGATCAAGCTCATCTGCCGTACCAAAATATTTAGAAGACTGTGAGTCACCATCACGGAAGTTTCTGTTGTCGCTACGGTCAAAGTTGGTTCTCAAATAGGTTTCTTCATCATCGACAGCAACTTGCTTAATCTCACCAGGAATGGTTCTAGCAATCAATTTACCGTTACTCAAGGTGTCGTAGTCTATAGAGTCTGCAGATACTACTTCAACTTTACCATCAGGACCTATACTGTTTTTAGTATACACGTTACCACGGTAGTAGTTAAAGTCATTGAATTCATCATCAACGATAGGACGGTAAACGTCTGCAACCCATTCAGACACGTTACCTGCCATGTCATAGACTCCAAAGTCATTAGGCTCATAGGATTTTATAGGTGCTGTGATGTCTGCACCGTCATCACTCCATCCTGCAATACCACCATAGTCTCCATCACCTTGCTTAAAGTTAGCTAAATGGTCACCTCTTGTTTTGCGGTCACCGCTACGCGTGTATTGACCGTTCCATGGATATTTCTTTCTACCACGGTAAGCATTGTATTCTCTAACGCTTCCCATGCCTAGAGCAGCATATTCCCATTCTGCCTCAGTTGGTAGACGGTAGGCTCCTGGTAAAAGAATTCCATCTTCTCTTCTTACATAAAGACCTGTAGTGTCTGTATCGCGACGCTCTGCAAGTTTTCCTCTCGTTTTTTCAAGTTGTTCAGATCTTTTTCCACCACGGGTAATGCTATCATTCCCACCATATACTAAGGTAGGAGCGTTAAGGTAGGTTTCAGTATTAAAAAGTTCTGTGGCTGTAGCTTTTCCTAATTGGTCTTTAGGAACATAGCCTTGATCTACTAATATTTTCTCGTTAACACGGTCTGTTCTCCAGTTACAGAATTCTACTGCTTGAATCCAGGATACACCTACTACAGGATAGTTGGCATAAGATGGAAAACGTAAATAGTTTTTGGTCATTTCCTCGTTGTACCCTAGACGATTTCTCCAAACAAGAGTATCTGGTACAGCGCCATTATAGATGCCACGATATTGCTCATCTTCTGGTGGGAAAACTCTTTTTACCCAGTCCAGCATTTCAAGGTACATACCATTGGTTACCTCAGTCTCGTCAATATAGAAGGATTGCACGTGTTGCTGGTTGGGTGTATTGTTCCAGTCGTGCATAGGGTCATCCTTAACGCGACCCATGGTAAACGTACCACCTTCAACAAACACAAGTCCTGGAGCTGCGTCCTGGTCTTTGTATTTAGTTTTAAGTTCAAAACCGTTCTTGCCGGTAACATCCCAGCCAGTACCTCTTGATGTGTTAGTGTAATCGTTACCACCACCACAGCTCACCATAAGGATGGAGCACACTGCAATTGCGGAAAGATGAATTATAGAGTAATTTTTCATTTACAATTATGATTTGAAAATCGACACGCAATATAATAACTTCGCTCTTTAGATAGTAGGGTTTTGCGTTTATTAAAAAATTTGCGCTGTTAAAAAATAAAAAACGTTCCATAACCCTCTTTATTTTATTCCATTCCATTTTTTTTAAAATCGGCGGGATAATATCTCTACGAGCCTAACGTTTATTCCTTAATGAAGCACTTATCCATTCTCGTATTCCTTATTATTACTGCGATGGGCGCTGCCCAGCAGCAAACGATCAATCTGGAATGGAATGGCAGTACCGCTTTACAAATAGGTGATCAACGCATTGATTTGCCGTATTTTGAGAACGGATTTGTCTATGAATCTGAAAAGTTAAATTTTTCACTGCTTTTATCGACGAACGGTAAAATTGATCCATTATCGGCAGTTTTTTCCAATATTGACTCTCAACCTATCTCTAATTCTGAGTTGCTGGATCTCGACCGATCACAGATTCCTACCAGTGCAGAAATGATGTTGAATAATGCGCTTTCGCGAAAGCGTAATTACGTTCACATTCAAATGAACCCTATATATAGATCAGGAAATACGTATCGCAGGATCAATTCTTTTACGGTGAGTTACAAGACGGCTCCACCGGAAGCGGTTGCCAAAAACAGCAGCTTTACCAACTCTGCCCTTGCCAGTGGTGACTGGTATAAATTCAAAGTGGAAAAAACAGGTGCGCATCGCATTACTCGCGGTTTTTTGGAAAACTTGGGAATGGATGTTTCCAGAATAGATCCTAGAAAACTTAAGATTTACGGACAAGGTGGTACGTCCATGCCGCTAATCAATCAGGAGAATTTATATTATGATCCTGCTCAGGTTGCGATAACCGTCACTGGCGCAGAAGATGGTAGTTTTGATAATGGAGATGAGATTCTATTTTATGGTATTGCGACCGACACAGAATATGTGGCGGAGAATGACAGCTTCATCAACCCTTACACTGACGATTCTATCTATTACATCACTGCCAGTGGTGGTGATGGCAAACGTATTTTACCTCAAATCAATGCTGGTGGTACACCTGCAGTGACCTATGATTATTACCAATCAACCAAATTTCATGAGGTGGATGAACGCAATATAGGGCTCATAGGACGCATATGGTATGGAGAACGTTTTTCGATTGAGCCAGAACAGACTTTTGAGTTTGAATTTGATAACCTTATTACTAGCCGTCCAGCGACGGTACGTATCGCTACTGCTGCTATAAGCGATGTAGGCACTAGAATGACTTACACGATTAATGGACAAGCACTGGGTACTTCTACTTTTACTGGTTTGGCAGGTGATAACAATTCGGTTGCTCGCAGGGCTTTGTTAGTCGATCCTAATGTGACTCTTTCCAACGGGAACGTGTCTGTGAATCTGGCTTATGACAATGGTGGCATTCCTGCATCCCAAGGCTATCTGGATTATATCAGGATTGATGCTTTTGAGTCATTGACGGGAACTGGAGAGCAATTTAGCTTTACGGTGCCTGAGGCGGCAACTGCAAGCGGTTTAGGTAGGTATCAGTTGAGCAATGCCTCAGAGATAAGTGAAGTTTGGGAAATAACCGATAGATTCAACATTACCAAGATTGAGAATACAGATGGTTTAAGTGATTTCTCATTTACCAGTTCATTAGGAACGGCTAGAAAATTTATAGCCGTCGACAGATCTGATCTTTATGCGCCAGTTTCATTAAGAGATTCTAGAGTGCCCAATCAAAACCTGAAAGGAACGATTTTTAATGATGTTTCTGGAAGTTTTAGGGATATTGATTATTTAATCATCACACGACCATTCCTGCAAAGCCAGGCGCACCGACTGGCTAATTATCACATTAGAGAAAGCAACCTCAATGCAAAGGTGGTGCTGCTGGATCAAATTTATAATGAGTTTTCTGAAGGCAAACAAGACATCAGCGCCATCCGGAATTTTGTTAAATACGTCTATGATAATGCATCAGATCCTTCCAGGAGAGTTCAATACTTGAACATGTTTGGTGATGCTAGTTATGATTATAAAGATCGCATTCCTGTAGAAGACAATATTGTTCCGTCTTTTCTTTCTGCAAATAGTACCTCCCTAACCAGTTCTTACGTAACTGATGATTTCTTCACCTATATGGATCCGCAGGAAGGTACGGTGGCGACCAATAATCTAATGGACCTTGCCGTAGGGCGTATGATTGTAAGTACGGTACAAGAAGCCAGAGAAATGGTAGATAAAATTGAAAGCTACACCTCAATTCCTGCATTTGACAGATGGCGTAATAATGTTACCTTAATAGGAGATGATGTAGATGAAGCTGGTGATGCCATCCTGCAAAAAAGTGTCAATCAGCTGGGTGACGATATTTTTAGTAATAGGCCTGATTATAACGTTCGTAAAATATTACTGGACAGCTATGAACAAATCAATACAGCTGGAGGTCCACGATATCCAGAAGCAGTGGACGATATCAAAAATGCCTTTGAACAAGGATCGCTAGTGATC
Organism: Nonlabens sp. YIK11; assembly: GCF_001413925.1. Lineage (NCBI taxonomy): Bacteria > Pseudomonadati > Bacteroidota > Flavobacteriia > Flavobacteriales > Flavobacteriaceae > Nonlabens > Nonlabens sp. YIK11. The sequence continues at coordinate 24,627 of NZ_LBMJ01000001.1, read as the reverse complement.
AATTATTTTGGACATGGTAATGAAGATGGACTTGCCCAGGAGTTTGTAATTACTCAAACCTTGGCAGAGCAGCTTAGAAACCCTACCACTTTACCGTTATTCATAGCAGTAACTTGTGAGTTTACCAGATATGATAATCCGCAACGGGTAAGTGGTGGAGAACGCACCTATTTGAATCCTAATGGTGGTGCCATCGCTATTGTTGCCACGAATAGATTGATTTTTATATCTACTGGTGTCACCTTAAATGATACACTGGATGAATATCTTTTTGGGTTTGAGAATGTCGAGCCTATTTCTATGGCAGAAGCCTTGCGTCTTGCCAAAACAGATCCATCGTTAGCTAATAACGGGACCAGAAGAGTGGTGGCATTTATAGGTGATCCAGCATTAAAGTTAGCTTTTCCTACACCTAGAGTAGTTTTAACCCAAGTCAACGGACAACCTGTTAGTTCCAGTGCGCCGCTTCGAGCATTGGATCGTGTTAACCTTGTTGGTGAGGTCAGAACGATTTCAGGCAACCTAATCAATGATTATAACGGTGAAGTAAGTATTACCGTTTTTGATAAAGAGATTGAGCGAACTACCTTAGGAAACGATGGCGTTGTCATAGGTGGAACCCTGGAGCAAATTGATTTTAGACAGCAAGGTGAAGTGCTTTTTAGAGGGCAAGCCACCGTAGAAAATGGTTTGTTTAGTGTGGATTTTGTGATGCCTCGCGATACACAGATTCCTTTAGGAAATGGACGAATTTCCTTTTACGCTAAACGAGCCAACCTACCTGAAGATCAAAATGGATTTTCTGAAGATGTTCGTATAGGTGGAATTAATGAAAATGCACCGCAGGATGATTTGGGTCCAGAAATAGAACTATTCATGAACGACCGCAACTTTGTTTCGGGCGGTATTACAGATGAAAATCCTTTTATTTTAGCTTTTTTAAATGATGTAAGTGGGATCAATACGGCCAGCGGTATAGGACACGATATCATAGGGATCATAGACGGCGATAAGACAAATCCATTTGTTCTCAACGATTATTATGAGGCAGATGTAGACGACTTTACATCTGGAAAGGTGTATTTTCCATTGAGAGGTATTGCTCCAGGTTTACACACCTTGACGGTTAAAGCTTGGGATACCTATAATAATAGCTCCACTCAAGAAATTCAATTTGTTGTGGCTAGCGGTGAAGGTATCGAGTTGACTAGAGTGCTCAATTACCCTAATCCATTCACGACTTACACAGAGTTCTGGTTTAATCATAATCGACCTTTTGAACCTTTAGAAGTTCAAGTGCAAGTGATGACGGTTACAGGAAAAATTGTTTGGACTCAAAATCGATCGGTAACCACATCTGGATTTACTTCCAGAGAAATTACTTGGGATGGCGTGGATGATTTTGGGCAACGTTTAGGAAAAGGTGTTTACATTTATAAGATTACCGTAAAAAGCACGTTATCCAATGAGACTGCGAGTAAAATCGAGAAACTCGTCATTCTATAAAGTATCATTACCATATATTTACGGATATTAAACCAACTTCATGAAAAGAGTTTTTTTACAGTTTTTAGTAGTCATAATGTTTTTTGCAGGTCTTTTGACGTTAAAAGCTCAAGTCAGAACTCAGGATTCTAGGGTAGTTACAACAGCACTACCTTTCTTGAGAATTGCAGGCGATCCTAGATCAGCTGGTATGGCAGATATGGGTGTTGCTACAAGCCCAGATGCTTGGAGCCAACAATGGAATCCTGCTAAATATTCCTTCATGACTCGAGAGCAGGCTGTAGGAGTGGCTTACACGCCTTACCTGGGACAGTTGGTAAACGATATAGGAATCGGTCAATTAGCTTATGCTAACCGTATCAATGAGCAAAGTGCTTTTGCGGCTAGTTTGAGGTATTTTGGTTTGGGAACTATTTTTATTACTGAGGACGGAGAAACTGGATTTGAAGAAAATCCAAATGAATTTATACTTGATGGTTCTTACTCACTCAAATTATCAGACCAGTTTTCCATGGCGGTGACCGGTCGTTTTTTACGCAGTGATTTGAGATTCCAGGCCACTGATCAAGATGCAAGCGCGGCAAGTAGTTTTAGTGTTGGAATTTCTGGTTATTATCAAAGTGAAGAAGTGGCTATAGGCGATATGTATGGAAGATATCGTGGTGGATTTAATATTTCCAACATCGGTCCAAAGATATCCTACGATGTAGGCGGTAGAGAAGATTTTCTACCTACTAACCTAGGATTAGGCGGTGGCGTTGACTTCTATCTCAACGATGGTTTTAGTAAAATAGGAGTTACCGCAGAGTTTAATAAACTTTTGGTTCCAACTCCACCTATTAGAGAAGATGGTGACGAGAACATGAACGGCACGCCTAATGAAATTATTGAAGGTCAAGATGACGATGTGAGTTTTTTTAGTGGCATTTTCCAATCCTTTGGAGATGCTCCAGGCGGCTTTTCTGAAGAGTTGAAAGAAGTTACCTGGGCTCTAGGTGCAGAATATACCTATGACGATAGCTTCTCTTTAAGAACAGGTTACTTTAATGAGGCAGATGAAAAAGGCGGTCGTAAATACCTTTCCTTGGGAGCTGGCTTTAAGTTTTCAGAAATCAATGTAGATTTATCCTACTTATTCTCAACCAGTCGTGTAAGATCACCGCTTGAAGGAACCCTAAGATTTGGGTTGACCTTCAACTTTGGGGATGAGTACCTAGAATACTAGACTATCAAACAAATCACCATAAATACAGTCATCGATGTTTACGATGACTTGAAGGAGCTGGATCCAGAGGCACAAAAGCTTATGGAGCAAGCTATTGAAGCAAGGTCCAATGCCTATGCGCCATATTCCAAATTCACGGTAGGATGTTCGTTATTGTTGGAAAACGGCGAGATCATCAAAGGTAATAATCAGGAAAATGCAGCCTATCCATCAGGATTGTGTGCAGAGCGTGTAGCCATATTTGCAGCCGGTGCAAACTATCCAGGAGTGTCGATCACGAGAATGGCCATTACCGCGAGCCCTGTAGATGACAGCTTTGCAAAACCAGTGCCGCCTTGTGGTGCCTGCCGTCAGTCCATTGCAGAGTATGAGTCCAGACAGCAACAGCCTATTGAGATTTTCTTCATGGGAGCCTCTGGCACCGTCGCAAGATCCAACTCGCTGGCCGATTTGTTGCCGCTCATTTTTGACCGTAATTATCTTTAAATAATTCCGCGGGATTTAACCGTTCAATTGGTTTTCCCTTATTCTTTTTTCAGTTATTTTTGTTTTCCTTTGAGAAAAGATAGAACTGGTTGTCCAGATGGATGATGTTTAGTTCGCTTTCGCGAAAGCGAAATAAAAACCAATACCTTACATGAAAAAAGTAACTAAAGAAGTCTTACTGAACTGGTACGAGGACATGTTGTTCTGGAGAAAGTTTGAGGACAAACTGGCGCAGGTGTATATCCAGCAAAAAGTACGCGGATTCCTGCATCTTTACAACGGTCAGGAAGCGATTCTTGCAGGTGCATTGCACGCAATGGAACTGGGCAAGGATAAAATGATTACAGCATACCGCAACCACGTGCAGCCTATAGGAATGGGCGTAGATCCCAAGCGTGTCATGGCAGAACTTTATGGAAAAGCTACCGGTACATCGCAAGGTCTAGGTGGTTCCATGCACATATTTTCAAAAGAGTTTAATTTTTATGGTGGTCACGGTATCGTTGGTGGGCAAATCCCGCTAGGTGCTGGTATCGCTTTTGGTGATAAATATCACGATCGTGATGCGGTAACCTTGACCTTTTTTGGGGATGGTGCTGCAAGACAAGGATCTCTTCACGAGACATTCAACCTTGCCATGTTATGGAATCTTCCCGTAGTATTCTGTGTGGAAAACAACGGTTATGCCATGGGAACCAGTGTCGCAAGAACTGCCAACCATACTGATATTTGGAAGCTAGGTTTAGGATACGAGATGCCATGTGGTCCAGTGGATGCCATGGATCCTGAGAAAGTAGCCGAGGCTATGCATGAAGCTATCGAGCGCGCACGATCTGGCGGTGGACCAACATTTTTGGAGCTTAAAACTTATCGTTATAGAGGTCACTCCATGAGTGATGCTCAAAAATATCGTACTAAGGATGAGGTTGCAGAATATCAAAAAATTGACCCGATCACACAGGTCAAGGATCGATTGATGAAAGAGCACAACGTCAAGGAGGACGAGATCAAAGCAATCGATAAGCGTGTCAAGGCAAAAGTTTCTGAATGTGAGAAGTTTGCAGAAGAGTCTCCATTCCCAGAGAAAAGCTTGATGTATGACGCTGTTTATGAACAGGAAGACTATCCATTTTTACCTTCAAAATTATAATCAATGGCAGAAGTAATCAATATGCCACGCTTGAGCGACACCATGGAAGAAGGTGTGGTAGCAACGTGGTTGAAAAAAGTAGGAGATAAAGTAGAAGAAGGAGACATTCTTGCAGAAATTGAGACCGATAAGGCCACAATGGAGTTTGAATCGTTCTATAATGGAACCTTGCTTCACATAGGAGTTCAAGAAGGTGAAACTGCACCTGTGGATCAATTACTTTGTATTCTAGGTGAAGAAGGTGAGGATATTTCTGATTTATTGGACGGATCAGCAGATGCTGGAAAGAAGGAGTCCAAAGAAGAAGATAAAGAAGATGATGATGAAGAGTCGGATTCAAATGAATCTGAGGCCGATTCTCAAGATGAAGAAGAATCCAGCAATGAAGACAGCTCTGACGATGCAGATAGTGACGATCTTCCAGAAGGTGTAGAGATCATTACCATGCCACGATTGAGTGACACCATGGAAGAAGGTACAGTTGCATCATGGCTCAAAAAAGAAGGTGATGAGGTGGCAGAAGGCGATATCCTTGCTGAGATTGAGACCGATAAAGCTACCATGGAGTTCGAATCCTTTTATAAGGGTACTTTATTAAAGATTGGTATTCAAGAAGGGGAAACTGCTGCGGTAGATTCTTTGTTAGCCATCATAGGCCCAGAAGGAACTGATGTTTCTGGAATTGATTTGAAAGGTGGATCTTCAGGTGGAGCCAAAAAAGAGACCAAGAAAGAGGAGCCTAAAAAGGAAGAACCTAAAAAGGAATCAAAATCAGAACCAACTGCAGACAAGAAACAGCAGTCGGTTCCAGATTATTCGGGACCTAAGGAAAGTTCAAAAGAGTCTACAACTCAAAGTAACGATGGCGGTCGCATTTTTGCATCACCACTTGCCAAGAAAATGGCGGCAGATAAAGGTATCGACCTAGGTTCTGTGAAGGGAACTGGAGAGAATGGTCGTGTAACCAAAAAAGATATTGAAAACTACAAGCCTAGTGCGTCCTCTGCAGGTTCTGCAGCAGCACAAGACTATCAGCCTGTAGGTCAGGAAGAATGGGAAGAAGTTCCTAACTCACAAATGCGCAAGACGATCGCCAAGCGTTTGGGACAATCTAAATTCACGGCACCACATTACTATTTAGGTCTAGATCTAGATATGGATAACGCCATTGCAAGTCGCAAGGCGATCAATGAGTTGCCAGATACTAAGATTAGCTTCAACGATATGGTGATTAAAGCTGCAGCTATGGCGTTGCGTAAACACCCTAAAGTAAACACCTCTTGGACTGACGCTGCTACAAAAGTGGCCAAGCACATTCACATAGGTGTTGCCGTAGCCGTTGATGACGGTTTGCTAGTACCGGTATTACCTTTTGCAGACCAAATGAGTATGCAGCAAATAGGTGGTAAAGTGAGAGAACTGGCCGGCAAGGCACGTGACAAGAAGCTACAACCTAAAGAAATGGAAGGAAGTACGTTCACTATTTCTAATTTGGGAATGTTTGGTATTACAGAGTTTACCTCGATCATCAATCAGCCCAACAGTGCGATAATGTCCGTAGGCGCCATTGTTCAAAAACCAGTGGTCAAGGATGGTCAGATCGTTATAGGCAACGTGATGAAGATCACGCTAGCTTGTGATCATAGAACCGTAGATGGTGCTACAGGAGCAGCATTCTTGCAAACATTCAAATCTTATATTGAGAACCCTATCGTCATGTACGTATAGGTTTTGTATAGATAATAGAATTAAAACGCTGGGCATTTATGACCAGCGTTTTTCTTTTCTGGACTTTGTCAGTCTAGACATGCATTCGGTCTACAATTCCTTATTTTTATCAAATAAATATTTTCCATGAAAAAAATGATTTTTATCCTATTGGCAGCAACTTTAGTCGCCTGTGGAACCTCTAATCGTATCGATCAACTGTCTACGGAAACGTCGACCAGTAAAAAGCAACGTGTAAAATTGCCATCGAGTAACCCTACGCAAATCGCCATAGATGTACAATATTTATCAAGTGATGAGCTTCAAGGACGCGATACGGGTAGTGAAGGCATTGAACTGGCAGCCACTTATCTCAAGGAACGTCTTGAATCATTAGGGATTGAGCCTTATGGAGATTCCTATATGCATCCATTTCAAACCGATAAAGCAACTGGTAACAATGTGGTGGCTGTGCTTAATGGCTCTGACAAGGAATTGATGAAAGAAACCATCGTTATAGGTGCACATTATGACCATATAGGAATTATACAAGCCGTTGCCGGTGATAGCATCGCAAATGGTGCTAATGATAACGCTACGGGAACAGCGAGCGTTTTGGCGGTGGCAGAAATGTTTAAAAAGCTGGACTTTAATCGTCGCAAGGTGGTTTTCGCATTGTTCTCTGCTGAGGAAAAAGGCCTAGTAGGCTCTCGCGAGCTAGCTAAACAAATGAAGGCTAATGGTGAGAATGTGGTCGCGATGATCAACTTTGAAATGACGGGAACTCCTATGGTTGGAAAGGATTACATCGCTTATCTAACAGGTTACGACACCTCAAACATGGGCGATATCTTCAATAAGGAAAATGAAACCCGAACCGTAACGGCAAAACTTCCTGCGGCAGCCCAAATGAATCTTTTTGTAAGATCCGACAATTATGCGTTCTATGAAGTGTTTAAAGTGCCGTCTCAGACGTTGAGTACCTTTGATTTTACCAATTTCAACGAATATCATAAAGTTGGTGACGACATCACAGGCGTCAATGCACAGCACATGTCGCAAGTCGTAGACGCCACTTTTCCTGGGATATTTTTTATGGCAAACGAGCAAGGTTTGAAATTGAAAGCAATGACAAATGAGTAAAAACATAGTGATTACCGGCACCAGCCGTGGTATAGGATTTGAGCTGGCACAACTTTTTGCAGGTAATGGTGATCAGGTAATGGCGCTTTCGCGAAAGCGAGATTCCATCAATCAGCTGCAAAACGATAAAATCACTGCCATTCATTGTGACCTTGCAAGTGAGTCCAGTGTTACCGAAGCTGTAACTGAAATCCAGAAGCAGTTTGATAGTGTCGATATCTTGATACATAACGCTGGAATGCTCGTGAACAAACCATTCACAGATTTGACGAAAGCAGATTTTCTTAACTGTTATGAAGTCAATGTGTTTGGTGTTTCCCTATTAACGCAATCTTTGTTACCATTAATGAATGCTGAATCGCACGTAGTCGCGATCAGCTCGATGGGTGGCATCCAAGGTAGTGCAAAATTCCCTGGACTTGCAGCATACTCCAGTGCAAAAGCTGCCGTAATCACACTTTTCGAACTTCTTGCTGAAGAATTTAAAGAAAACGGTCCGTCATTCAATACACTTGCCCTAGGCGCCGTACAAACCGAAATGCTTGCAGAGGCTTTCCCAGGTTATGAAGCACCACTGCAACCCAAAGAAATGGCCCAATACATCATGGATTTTGCGCTAACTGGGAATAAATTTTATAATGGGAAGACGTTGGAGGTAAGTAGTAGTACGCCGTAAATAAAAGAGCTTTTCGAGAGTTACGACCAACTAATTTATGATACACAAAAGAGCGTAGGGCTTTAAAATATTTCTAAAATTATGAAGGCTTTACGTGTTACTTTTTGCTTGATTTTATTCTTTCTTTTTTACAGTTGTAAAGATGACTACCCTGTCTCAAATCAAATGGACAGTAAAGATCATTTAAAAATAGAAGAGAAAGTCGAAAAACAAAAGACAGGCGAATTTACTTTTGAGAATATTGATAGATACGATAAGCTTATTGATAGTTTAGTTAACCTTTATCCTGATCCGATTTCAAAGTTTAACTTGAGACAAGTTTCTTGCAAAAATTTGAATGATGACTTTTTAAATATTTATTACAAGGATCAAAAAGTGAGAAATGAGGGTGTAGGTAATATGGAAACTGTTGACCACGAAAATCTACAAAATCTTGTGTCAATTATTGAAAAATGCGGTTTTCCTAAAAGTGGACAACTTAGAGATTTTAGAGGATATCTAGGAATATTTGTAGTGCTTCAACATTCAGATCCCGAGTGGATTGCTTTTTACTACAATGATTTCAAAGATTTGGTAAATAACTGCAGCATTCCAAGAGACTTTCTTGCGTTGCTCCAAGATCGCTTTTTATTGTTAAATGATCAACCTCAAATTTATGGAACTCAAATGCAAAATGGGAAACTATATAAATTAGTTGATCCAGAAAGTGTAGGGCAGCGCCGCCGCAATATGGGTTTTGCTGAAACTTTAAGCGTTTATTTATCTAGGCATGGATTAAAATTGAAAGATGAACTTAAAAGATTGAGCAGCATAAAATAATACTCAAAGAATTCAAGAAAGTGATTTTTTGACAGCAATAGAGCTGTTATTTTTTCTTAACTCTTAACCAGCAAGAGCAACAACCTTAATCTTCCCTTTCACAACCTCTGCCAGCTCACGGGCTTTTTCAATCTCTTTTGCCACGATTGTGACATGGCCCATTTTTCTAAAAGGTCGCGTCTGCTTCTTCCCGTAAATATGTGGTGTTACGCCATCCATGGCGAGAATTTCCTCAATACCGTCATAAACGACATTTCCTGTATGACCTTCAGCGCCTACAAGGTTGACCATAACGGCAGGTAGCACAGTGTCAGTTGAACCTAGAGGTAAATTCAGAACACAACGCACCTGTTGCTCAAATTGATCAGTCACTGCACCTTCAATAGAGTAGTGTCCACTGTTATGCGGCCTAGGAGCGACTTCGTTTACCAGAATGTCGCCGCTTTTAGTGAGGAACATTTCGACTGCAAGTAGCCCCACATGATCAAAAGCTTCAGAAACTTTTAAAGCAAGATCTCTGGCTTTTTTAGAAACCTCTTCAGGGATTCTAGCTGGGCAAATCACATATTCCACCTGGTTGGCCTCTGGATGAAATTCCATCTCGACTACTGGGTAGGTTTTCATCTCGCCTTTAGCATTGCGAGCGACAATCACGGCAAGTTCCATATCAAAATCCACCATGTCTTCATAGATGCATTCCGCAGCTGGAAGCTCTTTAAGGTCTGCTGCAGATCTGATGACTTTAACGCCTTTACCATCATAACCACCTTCTGCACTCTTCCAGATAAAAGGGAACTCTCTTGAAGTATTTACGTCGGGTTGATCCATCGCTTCAAAAGGCGCGGTAGGCAAACTGTTTTCTTGGTAGAACTTTTTTTGCGTCGCCTTGTTGCGTATCAAATTGAGCACCTTAGCACTGGGCGACACGGCGATGCCTTCATCTTCCAGATCTTGTAGCGCCTGGACGTTGACGTTTTCGATTTCTATGGTAAGCACATCTACTTGACGGCCTAATTCCATCACGGCTTCATAATCCATGATGTCTCCTTCAAAAAAAACGGAACAACCCTCAAACGCAGGTGCGGTATCGTCTTTATCCATCACGTAGGTCTGGATGTCCCATTTGCGCGTGGTGTATAACATCATCTTGCCCAGCTGTCCACCACCAAGAATTCCAAGTCTAAAATCTGAAGAGAAAAGTGTTTGTTCCATGGGATAAAAATACAAGTTCCCACTTGGATTTAAACTACATTTCTTGACGAGCTAACCTTGCGTTAGTGATTGTAGTGAAAATCCTTTTTTATAGTCGTGCATCATATGCAACGACTATCAAAAAGATTGTAACGCAAAGCACGGCCGCAGGCAACGCCCTTAAAACTTTTAAATACGATCATAATAGAGAGTTCAAGGTGCTTACAAATACTGCTGGCTTCAAAAAGTCTCGTGCGGTCAAATCATTATCTTTGCAGAAAATTACCACAGTGATCCAACTTCATGATCTATATTTCAAGCCGTTCCTAAGCTTTCATGAGATCGATAGTGCCGTAGAGAATCTTGCTTACCAAATCAACAGGGATTTAAAGGATAAAACGCCTGTTTTTCTAGGGATTCTTAATGGTAGTTACATGGTCCTGGCAGATTTGACCCGCAAGTTCAAGGGCGACTGCGAGATAGGTTTTTTGCGCACCAGTAGTTATTCTGGAACCGCATCGACCGGCGAGATCAGGCTGGATATGGAACTGGATATTGATTTGACAGATCGCGTGGTGGTTATCGTGGAAGATATTGTGGATAGTGGATTGACGGTAGAGGCGCTTTCGCGAAAGCTGAAAATCCACAATCCTGCTGCTCTTTACATAGCTACCTTGTTCCTCAAGCCAGAGGTTTACAACCGGGATTTGAAAATAGACTATGTGGGACAGAATATTGAGAACAAATTTGTCGTGGGATACGGCATGGATTATAATAACCTAGGGCGCAACCTGCCCGAATTATACGTACAGACCAAACCAATGAAAAACATCGTACTTTTTGGACCTCCAGGAGCAGGAAAAGGAACACAGGCCGAGCGCTTGAAGGAAAAATACGGACTGGTGCATATCTCTACCGGCGACGTTTTTAGATACAATATCAAAAATGCCACAGAGCTGGGAACACTTGCTAAATCCTTTATGGATAAAGGCAATCTGGTGCCTGATGAAGTGACTATTAAAATGCTCAATGCAGAGGTGGAAAAGCATCCAAATGCGGCCGGGTTTATTTTTGATGGTTTCCCTAGAACAGATGCACAGGCAAAAGCGCTAGACGAGTTGTTGGAGAGCAAGGATACGCAAGTGAGTGGAATGGTAGCTTTGGAAGTGGATGACGAGATCTTGGTCCAGCGTCTGTTGGAACGTGGCAAGAGTAGTGGTCGTCCTGATGATGCCAATGAGACGGTCATACGCGATCGCATCAAGGTATATTACAAACAGACCGCACCACTCAAAAACTATTATCAAGCTCAAGACAAATATTACGGTGTTGATGGTGAAGGCTCGATAGACGAGATCACAGATCGCTTGAGTGCGGAGTTTGATAAATTATAGACCATAAATATTCCGAAATTGCGATTCGTGATTTCTAACTAATACACGTTCTGTTTACGGACGATAAAGAAACAACCATGACTGAAGGAAATTTTGTAGACTATACTAAGGTTCATCTGGAATCCGGTCGTGGCGGTAAGGGAAGCACGCACCTGCATCGTGAAAAATATATTGATAAAGGTGGTCCTGATGGTGGTGATGGCGGTCGTGGAGGACACATTATCATTAGAGGTAATAAAAACTTATGGACCTTGTATCATTTCAAGTACAAGCGACATTTTAAGGCTTCGCAAGGTGGTAATGGTGCTAAACAGCGCCGTACTGGTGAAGATGGTGAGGACATTTATATCGACCTACCCTTAGGAACCGTGATCAAGAATACAGAGACCGGTCAGATCATTCATGAAGTACTGGATGACGGTGATGAATTCATCATTGCAGAAGGTGGCATGGGCGGTAAGGGAAACTGGCATTTTAAAAGTTCTACCAGACAAACGCCACGATACGCACAACCAGGAACTGAAGGTGAAGCACTAGAAGTAACTTTTGAGCTTAAGATTCTGGCAGATGTTGGATTGGTTGGATTTCCCAATGCCGGTAAGTCCACATTATTGTCTGTTGTAACCGCGGCAAAGCCTAAAATTGCCAACTATGAGTTCACGACCTTAAAGCCCAATTTAGGAATCGTGGAGTATCGGGATTTTCAGACTTTTGTCATGGCAGATATCCCTGGAATTATTGAAGGAGCTGCCGAAGGTAAAGGTATAGGCCACCGATTTCTGCGTCATATTGAGCGTAATTATACTTTATTGTTCATGATCCCGGCAGATGCTAAGGATATCAACGAACAGTATCAAATTCTGCTTAACGAGTTGCGTGAATACAATCCAGAAATGCTGGATAAAGAACGCTTCGTTGCGATTTCCAAATCTGATATGCTTGATGAGGAATTAATGGCTGAGATGAAGGAACATTTAGACAATGAAGGCGCTTTTGACGGCGCTCCATATATGTTCATAAGCGCCATAAGCCAATACAACATCCAGCAATTGAAAGATCGATTGTGGCAGATGTTGAATGAATGATCTTTAAACCAAGTGAAAGGAGGCGATTGTCTTTCTGCTGCCGTATCATGTCTATCAAATTCTTATAAGTAGATGATAATTTAGATTTTGATATCAGATTTTACCATTTTTAAATCGTTGTGTTGAAATGCTCCTACTCGTCTAGTCTAAATCGACTTTTGAATAGAGACACATCGAATATCAACCACTTTGATCCAATCTTTCAGTAAGAAACTCTCCGATTGATTAGTTATGTTTGTTGTTTTACCATTGCAATTATAATGAGTTCTACAGCAAACTTCTATCCACCTAGTCCGTTATCTATACCTAAAAACTTTACAAAGCTACCTATTAGTTATAAGGTTAAAGCCGCGTTAGCTATCCTAGCTGTTATTGTTTTTTTTCTATTGTATTTGGGTCTTATCGCTGCCACCCTATGGCTATTTTATCAAGCAGTTATAATTGATGTAAGTATAAGCTTATACCCTATACTGCTCAAATTGGGCGCCATTGCTGGCGCCGGGATGTTATTTGCTTTTACCCTCAAATTCCTTTTTAAACTGAGGAATGTACAGCCTGAAAACCGAATAAAAGTAGAGTTAATCAAAAACCCAAAACTTAAGGAATTTGTATTGCAAATATGTAAAGAGACTGGAGCGCCAAAACCTAAATATGTCTACATCGATCCAGACGTCAATGCTTATGTATCGTACTCAAACCTATGGCTCAGTTTAATATTTCCCACGCGCAAGAATTTGACAATTGGTTTCGGGTTGGTGGCATGTTTGAACATGACAGAATTTAAAGCGGTTATTGCTCACGAGTTTGGTCATTTTGCACAGAACAGTATGAAAATTGGTAGTTATATTATTTCGGCAAACACTATTATTCACGATATGATCTATACGCGAGATTCTTGGGATCAAGCCTTGGATAAATGGCGTTCAACCGACTTAAGACTCGCTGCTGCTGCCTGGATAATAACGCCTCTTATTTGGTTGATCCGCCAACTATTAGGATTATTCTATCAGTTGTTGAGTTTTGTTTATTCGTCCCTAAGCCGTGAAATGGAATTCAATGCCGACAAAGTGGCTATTAGCACTACGGGTAGCGAGCCAATAATATCTTCTTTGTGGAAACTCGATCACGGTTCTGCCTGTTGGAACGTCACCGTACAGAATGCCTATCTGGCAAGCCAAAAAGATCTTTATGTAGATAATATCTACACACATAATGATATTGCTTTAGCAAAAGCGAAACAGGTAATGGTCAAATCTATAGATCAAATGCCAAAGGATTCAAGAGGTGGCAAACTCTTTTTTGAGAGCTCAAAACATTCCGTGGTGAGTATGTATGCCAGTCATCCACCCAATGATCACAGGGAAACCAATGCAAAAACCCCATTTATCAAATGTGATATTGATGATAGATCTGCCTGGATACTGTTTGAGCAAAAAGAAGAGCTTCAGCAAGCTCTAACTAGTTTGATCTATAAGAATTATTTCAACAAGACACCTAGTCAAGAATTGTCGGTAAACGACTTTCAGTACTTCATCAAGGCAGAATCTGCAGGATCAGAATTGTTGGAAGAGTATTGTAACACTTTCAGAGATCGATTTGTAAATCCACCTGATAGAACTGAACTTATCACATTATCCAGTAAAATTGAAGATGCTGAAATGGTTATTCAACAACTTAAAACAAGACTTCAAGATTTGATGAAACCAGTTGACGAGTTGGAAAAAAACCTAATAAGTATTCAGGAAATTGCATCTGGAACAAGCAAGCATAAAACATTTACTTATCGAGATAAAACCTACAAGAAGAGACAAATGCAGGAGCTCTTCGACAAAGTTTTTACTGATAGGGAAGATCTTATGTCGAGCACGTTTACCGACTGGGATCGAGAATTTTTTGCGGTTTATTATAAAATAGCAAGAAGCAATAAGAATGAGGATGAGTTGCTGGCCTACTACGCGCAGCATAACAAAATAAGTAAGTTTTATAAAAGGTTAATTACCTCAAAAAATGATATTTATAAGAAACTTTATGCCTTGCAAAATGATAGTGAGGCAACACAGTTTCAGGTAGATGAATTAAGTGATGAGGTAGCCATTTGTTTTGAAGGCCTTAATAAAGGACTGCTATCATTTGATGATGAAGGATTCATCCCGCTACCTAATATTGACACGGTGAACGATCTCAAAAATGCCATTATCGATGGCGGTAATTTTGAGAATGGCGGCAGGTCAATGTTTAAGACCGGTAAGTTTGATAGGATGATGCAGAATCTAGATATAGCCATCAACCACTTGCAACGCTTAGATCAAAGAAGTATCGCTACCATACTAACATTTCACCATGATTTGTTGGAAAAAGATTCTAAACCCCGAACTGCCTGAAATGGTGGTCCAGATGCTTCCATTGCAGCATGCCCCATTGTTCTTTAGAAAATGTTCCAAAAACAGGGTGCGGTCTACGATTCTCATTGTGACGATCATACCAAAGTTCCTGCATCCATTGATCCAGTTTTTCTTTTTCGCTTTCAAAATCCTTAGGATCAGCCACCTTTAAGGAAGGTGCTGTGGGCAGATTTTTACGAAATGGTTTTGGGGAATACAGTGATTTTTTGAAAAACACCTTTGCTAGCCAATTAGATTTTAAACCAACCTTTTCCTTGCCCATGGCAATTTGAATAGGGAATTGACAGTGCTTGAGCATTTGCGCCGCGTCCATTTTGCCCCATTCAGGCGACTTGCTGGCATCTATATTTTGCAACCGTTCCCGCAATTTTCGATAGGTGGATTCTTTAAAAAAGGATTCCATAGGCACAAAGTTTTGGTTAGTCGTACAATAGGTATTTCTCTCGGGTGATCATAAAATCTTCAAGGCCTTCCTTCCAGGTGGCTGCAATTTCTTCCGCACTCATTCCTTTCTCGATCTGTTTTTGCAATAGGTCGGTACCTGCGAGTTTTGTAAAAAAGGAATTGAAGAAGGATTGTTTGTAGGGCGCTTTCGCGAAAGCGTCTACCACAAACTCCAGGTTCAATCGATCCAGCTTGGGATAATCCCTCAAATCCACACCGAAGCATTTTTTACCGTTGAACAATGGTCTTTTAGCACCACGATTGGGCGTAGGTGTGAAAGCAAAGTCTCGGTATTTTGCCAGTGACGGTGAGCCATACACTTGGAATTGCATGTCTGTGCCGCGACCTACGCTTACATCAGTACCCTCAAAAAAGCACAAACTGGGATATAAGTTGATGGACTGCGCATTAGGCAAATTAGGCGATGGCGCGATGGGCAGCTCGTATGGCGTGTCGTGAGTATAATCCTTTATAGGCAACACAATTAGATCTGCTTTTTTACCGTATTCCAGCCAGCCTTCACCATTGATCATTTGCGCATACTCGCCTATGGTCATGCCATGTACCACTGGTACGGGATGCATGCCTACAAAACTCTTATGATCGCTATCGAGAATAGGACCATCTACATAATGGCCATTGGGATTAGGTCGGTCTAGGATGTAAACCGTTTTATTTTGCTCAGCAGCTGCTTCCATTACATAGTGTAAGGTAGAAATGTAGGTGTAGAACCTGGCGCCTACGTCTTGAATATCAAACAGTATCACATCGACATCTGCTAGCTGTGCTGCGGTAGGCTTTTTATTGCTGCCATATAATGACACAATGGGTAGGCCAGACCTTTTGTCCACACCATCTGCAATCGCGGCACCAGCGTCTGCATCACCTCTAAAACCATGTTCTGGAGCAAAGACTTTTTTTACGGCTACACCTCTGGATAATAACGTGTCCACGAGATGAACATAACGTACTTTAATGGCTTGATCCCATGTACGGCGCTCTTTGATGGAACTACTGCTAACAACGCTGGTTTGATTGCCCACGATGGCAACGCGTTTGCCATTCAGCTTTTGAATCCAGGTTTCCAGCTGGTCTGCAGCAGGAATAGGTTTGTTTTGCAAGGGCTTTAACAATCTAGTACTATCAATTGTGTTGTTATCCAGATCTACGATATCATTGGGCTGCGTTTTATTCTTGTTATTGATGCCTGCATCGCAGGAAGTAAGCACCAAAGCAAAAGCTATTATGGTATATTTGAAAATTGAAGGAAAAGTATTGAATCTAGAGTATTTCATAGCGCGTCGCGTACAGCATAGTACAGAATATAAAAATAGCGTAAGTGCGCCGATAATTAAAATCGCCACTGCAGCCATTGCCATAGGAATGATTGTAATGATCATCGCCGTTGCGACCGGTGTAGGCCTACAAAAAAAGATTAGGGAAAAGGTGAGCGCTTTCAATGGCGACATTACCATATCACTATTTGATCGCAATAACTCCATCACGACCGTCAGGCCTATTGATATCAACCAAGAATTTTATCCTGATTTTACAAGTGTGCCGCAGGTCACGCATGTACAAGCCGTGGCGACTAAAGGAGCCATGATCAGGACGGCGACAGATTTTGAAGGCGTTATCCTTAAAGGTGTTGGAACCGATTACCGCTGGGAAAGCTTCAAAGATTTTCTGATTGAAGGATCTTTACCAGATGTATCTCAAGAGGCTACCTCAAAAGATATTTTAATCTCTGATGACATCGCAAGGCGTTTACAGCTCAAGGTAGGAGATAAGGCACCTACCTATTTCATGAAGGAAAATGAAGAACCTCTTGCACGGGCGTTCAATGTCATAGGCATTTACGATAGTGGCCTGGCCGAATATGATACCAAATTCATTGTAGGCGACATACGCAACATTCAAAAAATCAATAAATGGGATGACAGTGAGATAGGAAAATTTGAGGTGTTCATTGATGATTTTGGAAACGTTGATGAGATAGGAAGGAACGTCTTTTTACAGGTTCCGCAGCTTCTCGATGCCAGGACTATTAAAGATCAGTATCCAACCATCTTTCAATGGTTAGCTTTATTGGATAGTAATGTCTACGGGATTATCGCGATTATTTTGATCGTTGGAATCATCAATATGATTACCGCTTTGCTTGTGCTTATTTTAGATCGTACTGGTATGATTGGATTGCTTAAATCGTTAGGCGCTACAGACTGGACCGTACGTAAAATATTTCTCTACAATGCCATGACCTTGATTCTGCGAGGCTTGTTTTGGGGCAATCTGATTGGGTTGGGCTTGGTAGGATTACAATACTTTTTTGCACCGCTCACGCTGGATCCATCGACCTATTACGTAACCGAAGCTCCTGTGTACATCTCTTGGTGGCACGTGCTGGTGCTCAACGCGGGCACTTTTGTGATTTGCCTGCTGGTGCTTATCATTCCTACCTATATCGTTAGTCGCATCTCGCCAGTCAAGGCGATGCGTTTTGAATAGAAAGTTTTTAGTTCGCTTTCGCGCCTGCCTGCCGGTCAGGCAGGAAAGCGAAACCATCAACCTTCCTAACCATAGAAATAAGCTGTAGGTTTTACCTGCAAACCTTGCTGCAAAATCCTAAATTTGCAGCGCAAAATAAGATCATGAAGTACGCTGAAAATATACTGGAAACTATAGGCAACACGCCTTTGATAAAAATGAATAAGTTGGTTGAGGACCTACCTTGTCTGGTTCTGGCCAAATATGAAACCTTCAATCCAGGCAACAGCGTTAAAGATCGCATGGGACTCATGATGATTGAAGATGCAGAGGCTGACGGCCGTCTAAAACCAGGTGGGACAATTATTGAGGGAACCAGCGGTAACACAGGAATGGGTCTTGCGCTGGCTGCGATCATAAAGGGATACAAATTGATCTGTGTGTTGAGCGATAAGCAATCCAAAGAAAAAATGGACATACTACGCGCGGTAGGCGCAGAGGTGCATGTATGCCCAACCGATGTAGCTCCAGACGATCCGCAATCCTATTATTCCACCAGCAAGAGGTTGAGCGAGGAAATTCCTAACTCTTGGTACGTGAATCAGTATGACAACCCGTCGAATTGTAAAGCGCACTACATGAATACTGGTCCAGAGATCTGGGAACAGACTGATGGTAAAGTGACGCATTTTGTAGTAGGAGTCGGTACTGGTGGTACCATTTCTGGTGTAGGGACCTATTTGAAAGGCAAGAATCCTGATATTAAGATTTGGGGAATCGATACCTATGGATCTGTATTTAAAAAATACCACGAAACCGGAATTTTTGACGAGAATGAGATCTACCCATACGTCACCGAAGGAATAGGCGAGGATATCTTGCCCAAAAACGTGCGTTTTGAAGTGATCGATGGCTTTACTAAAGTCACTGACAAGGATGCGGCTGTCTACACGCGTCGTCTGGCCAAAGAAGAAGGAATGTTTCTGGGGAACAGTGCCGGCGCAGCCATCAAAGGATTGTTGCAAATTCATGAAGAAGTTGGATTTACCAAAGATGATGTTGTCGTCATTCTTTACCATGATCATGGTTCCAGATACGTTGGTAAATTCTTTAATGATGAATGGATGGCAGAGAAAGGCTGGCTGGAGTAAATTGCCTGTTGCCCGTTGCCAGTTTTTAGTTATCAGTTACCAGTTGTCGGTTACCTGTTGCCAGTTGGCCGATTGTCTATTTTCAGTTCCCAAGCCCAAAAATTTGCATAACTCTCAAATTCACTAGAGCTAAGCACAAGTTTGTGAGCACGATTTTTTAAATTTTCCTCATTCCTCATTCCTCATTCCTCATTCCTCATTCCTCATTCCTCATTCCTCATTCCTCATTCCTCATTCCTCATTCCTCATTCCTCATTCCTCATTCCTCATTCCTCATTCCTCATTCCTCATTCCTCATTCCTCATTCCTCATTCCTCATTCCTCATTCCTCATTCCTCATTCCTCATTCCTCATTCCTCATTCCTCATACCTCGAGCTGTAAATCCTAAAACTTCTTAACTTAGTCCATTCACCTAGTGGCACATGCGGGAAGATTTTATCCATTACCTCTGGAAGTTCAAAAAGTTAAGTGGTCTACAGCTGCGTACCACTAAGGATCAATTGGTAGTGATCAAGACCCTAGGGCATCATAACCACCATTCCGGACCAGATTTTTTCAATGCACAGGTCGAGATCGATGGTCAGTTATGGGCTGGAAATGTAGAGATGCATGTAAAATCCAGTGACTGGTATAAGCATGGCCATGATGATGATCCAGCTTATGACAACGTCATCCTACACGTGGTCTGGAAGCACGATGCAGAGATCACGAGGCGCAGTGAGATCGATATACCAGTCCTTGAGGTATCGACATACGTGCCTGATGACGCGATTCTCACCTACACAAAGCTATTCGCCTACAAAAATGATCAATTCATCAATTGTGAGAAACTCATCCATCAGGTGGATTCTTTTCAGGTTGATATGTGGCTGGAAAAGGTCTACATTCAGCGACTGGAGCAGCGTTACCGTCGCATAGAGAAAAGCCTGAAACAGAACAATAATGACTGGGAAGCCACCTTTTTCCAAATGCTGGCGCGCAGTTTTGGGACTAAGGTAAATGCAGATGCTTTTGAGCAAATCGCAACGGCTATGGATCAATCTGTAGTGCGTAAACTGGCTGCCGACGCTTTCCAGCTGGAATCTGTTTTGATGGGCTTATCGGGATTGCTGGACACACCGCGAGAAGATCGATATTTTAGCCTACTTGAGAAGGAGTTCGCTTTCGCGAAAGCGAAATTTCGATTAAAACCTATACCAACAGATTTAAAGTTTTTCAGGTTGCGACCAGCAAATTATCCAACCATTCGCCTATCTCAACTTGCTATGTTGTATCATAGAAATCCTATGCTGCTTGCTCAGGTCATTTTGGCGAAATCCAAAGCAGAAATTAGCGCGCTGTTTGACGTGAAAGCTGCAAAATATTGGGACACACATCATGTATTTGACAAACAAACCGAATCTAGAGAAAAGGTCTTAACACAATCCTTTATCGACCTGTTGATCATCAATTGCATCGTGCCCATCAAATTTGCCTATGCTCGCCATCATGGAAAAGATACAACCGATGAATTGCTGGGAATCATAAGAGATATCCCTATGGAAAAAAATACCGTGACACAAGGATTCAAAAAATTGATTGGCATTAAAACTGCTCTGGAATCTCAGGCTGTGCTGCAGCTCAAACCCAATTATTGTGATCTGAATTTATGTCTTAAATGCGATATAGGTGTACGATTAATGAGCGGTCAATAGCTAGGAAATATTAGGTTCTATAGAGTACATTTGACATATGGGCGTTGTTACAGAATTAAGGCATTACATGGAAAAGTATGGTTTCTATGTGAGCACACGTATGGCAGACCGATTGGGCATGCGTGCACGTAATGTGCGCATCACATTCATCTATTTTACATTTGCTACTCTAGGAGCTGGATTTGCAGTTTATTTGATCATGGCGTTTTGGTTGCGCATAAAGGATTTGATTTATGTCAAACGCAGTTCTGTTTTTGATTTATAGGCACCACTATGCGTAACAAAATAACGATAGCGATAAGCCTTCTAACCTCGGTCATGGTAACGGGTTGTTTAGGGTATAAATTCATGCTGGGCTTGTCATGGATTGATGCCTTGTACATGACGGTGATCACTATTACAACCGTTGGTTATCGTGAGATAGGAGATCCTAGTCCAGAAGCTAAACTATTCACCATATTCATCATCTTGACTAGTGTGGTGATAGTGGGTTATTCAGTATCTGTAATTTCCGAATATCTGCTAACTAGAAACTCGCTACAGGCAAGAAGAGCTCGCGAAAAGAAAAAATATCTTAACTCTATGGAAAATCACATCATCGTTTGCGGCTACGGCCGTAATGGGAAACAGGCAGTGGCTAAACTACAGGATTACAAGCGTGATTTCATAATCATTGAAAAGGATCAACAGGTGATTGATGATTGCCAGCTCGATAACAAGTATTTCTACCGCGGTAATGCTAATGAGGATGAGGTATTACAATCTGCTGGGATAGATAAGGCATCTGTTCTGATTACGGCACTTCCAGACGATGCAGACAATCTTTTTATTGTTTTGAGTGCTAGACAGCTAAATAAGGATCTCAAAATCATTTCTAGAGCCAGTGAAGAAACCAGTTATAAAAAACTAAAACTCGCTGGTGCTGACAATGTCATACTTCCAGACCAAATAGGAGGCCAGCATATGGCATCACTAATTGTAAGTCCGGATTTGATTGAATTCTGGGATAATTTGAGCTATGGTGGTGATGATGGAGTCAATCTGGAACAGGTCTCATTTGAGCAGATGTTTGACCACCAGAATAAATGTACTATCATCGATCTCAACCTGCGTCAAAAAACGGGCTGTACTATTATAGGGTACAAATCTCCTGACGGAGAATATGTAGTAAATCCAAGTCCAGAAACCGTCATTGGTACTGGGTCTAAAATCATCGTTGTGGGAAATTCCCAACAGATTGCCCAGCTACAAAAATCTTATCGAATTCACGAGTAGCCTGCTATAGCTTTACTATTTCTTAACAAAACTTTTAAAAGGCAAGATTTTTATGCATCTTGCTTGCTTAATCAAAAAAACGAGTTCTTAATAGATGAAAAATCTTAACAAAATTGTCCTATCGCTAATGGCATTGATGCTCTCAACGGCTGTGTTTGCACAAGAGCAACAAGAAGAAAAAGGAATTGACGAAAAGATAGATGACGCCTTTGGTTGGGCCACTGGTGATTATGTCGCAGGAGTCTTTTATCAAATTCCAATGGGAACGGTTGAAGATGAAATGACTATTGAACTGGATGTTCTTGATAGACTCGCGATACGTGATCCAGATGATCGTTTTGCGGTACCTAGTTTCAATGCCCCAGATGGTGTTAGATATACTTTAGAAAACGATTCTCTTAACGTCAACAGAATTTCTCTTTCTGGAGATCAAATCGCAGAGGAGATTGAGCTCAAAACAGCTAATCCAAATATTGTTGTTGACGGCGGTACATTCAAAATCGCAACAACGGATATAGTTCCAGGTTCTAGTGTGGGAAATTGTAGCCTCTGCACCATTTACTAGAGTTTATTGGGTGCTTTTCCCATTAATCCTAGGAGCGCTCTTCTTTACGATATATTTTAAATTTATCAACTTTTCAGGGATTTGGAGAGCCATTCAGGTGGTTCGTGGTAAATACGAGGACATTGAAAAGCATGGAGCAGAAATGCTTTATGGAGAAGATGGTATTGCCAACGGTGTTGACATTAATAAGGTAGACAGTCTTGAAGATCATATTGACGAGGTAAGTGACGAGATCACTGTCGATGGAGATATTAAGGACACCATTAGGGATGAAAGTTCTGATGGTGAGGTTAGTCACTTTCAAGCTTTAACCGCGGCACTCTCTGCAACCGTAGGTTTAGGAAATATTGCAGGTGTTGCCATCGCAGTTTCTGTAGGTGGTGCAGGAGCAACCTTCTGGATGATCGTTGCAGGATTTCTAGGGATGGCTTCTAAGTTTGTAGAGTGTACTCTAGGTGTAAAATATCGTGATGTAGGTCCAGATGGAACCGTTTATTGGTGGTCCCATGTATTATTTGACTAAAGGTTTGAGATCCATGGGTCTTGCTGGATTAGGTAAAGTTCTTGCTGTTCTTTTTGCGATTATGTGTATTGGTGGATCCTTTGGGTGGTGGTAACATGTTCCAGGCCAACCAGGCAGCACAAATGGTCGAAAATATTACAGGTGGATCAGAATCCTTCATGTTTGGATATCGTTGGGTATTTGGATTATTGATGGCCATTTTTGTGGGTATCGTCACATCATTGGGGTATCAAATCCATTGCAAAAGTGACAGACAAAATTGTACCATTCATGGTAGTAATTTATGTTGGGGCGGCCATCTGGGTGATCATAGCTAATTATGACCTAATAGGATTTGCATTTACAGAGATCATCGATGAGCATTTAGTCCAGAAGGTGTTGCTGTGGCCATTGTTTTTAGTACCAAGGATTTAGAAGAGCAGCCATTCTCAATGAGGCTGGTGTTTTGGATCTGCTTCCTTGCACACTCTGCGGTAGACAAAATATCCTGACAAGTGGAAGGTCTCGTAGCATTATGGAGCCATTCAGTTGATACCGTAGTAGTTTGTACGATGACAGCCGGTGGTATTATTAAATCACTGGAAATGTCGATCCAGCAAACGCTGGTCTTGCAGATGCAGATGCCATCTGGTTGACTCAGATCATTTGTTCTGTAATAGTTGGTTCCCATAGTATTGACCTAGCAGTAGTAATGTTGATTTTTCCACCATGATTTCTTGGTCCTACCTAAGCTTTAACCGCGGCACTCTCTGCAACCGTAGGTTTAGGAAATATTGCAGGTGTTGCCATCGCAGTTTCTGTAGGTGGTGCAGGAGCAACCTTCTGGATGATCGTTGCAGGATTTCTAGGGATGGCTTCTAAGTTTGTAGAGTGTACTCTAGGTGTAAAATATCGTGATGTAGGTCCAGATGGAACCGTTTATGGTGGTCCCATGTATTATTTGACTAAAGGTTTGAGATCCATGGGTCTTGCTGGATTAGGTAAAGTTCTTGCTGTTCTTTTTGCGATTATGTGTATTGGTGGATCCTTTGGTGGTGGTAACATGTTCCAGGCCAACCAGGCAGCACAAATGGTCGAAAATATTACAGGTGGATCAGAATCCTTCATGTTTGGATATCGTTGGGTATTTGGATTATTGATGGCCATTTTTGTGGGTATCGTCATCATTGGTGGTATCAAATCCATTGCAAAAGTGACAGACAAAAATTGTACCATTCATGGTAGTAATTTATGTTGGGGCGGCCATCTGGGTGATCATAGCTAATTATGACCTAATAGGATTTGCATTTACAGAGATCATCGATGGAGCATTTAGTCCAGAAGGTGTTGCTGGTGGAGCCATTGGTGTTTTAGTACAAGGATTTAGAAGAGCAGCATTCTCAAATGAGGCTGGTGTTGGATCTGCTTCCATTGCACACTCTGCGGTAAGAACAAAAATATCCTGCAAGTGAAGGTCTCGTAGCATTATTGGAGCCATTCATTGATACCGTAGTAGTTTGTACGATGACAGCGGTGGTATTGATTATCACTGGAAATGTCGATCCAGCAAACGCTGGTCTTGCAGATGCAGATGCCATCTTGTTGACTTCAGATGCATTTGTTCTGTAATAAGTTGGTTCCCATATGTATTGACCCTAGCAGTAGTAATGTTTGCCTTTTCCACCATGATTTCTTGGTCCTACTATGGTTACCAGGCTTGGGCT